>CAZCXK010000006.1:50395-77951 GCA_964502605.1 uncultured bacterium | reverse complement strand
ACACTGCTGGTGCGCTCTTACCGCACCTTTGCACCCTTACCGGCGAAAAAATGAAGTAAGAAGAATGAAGGATGAAAACTAATTTGTCTTTTGCCTTCTGCCTCCTGCCTTCTACTTTTTCACAGGCGGTATGTTTCTGTGGCACTCTCCTCACGGTCACCCGCACTGGGCGTTACCCAGCAAGTCTGGCCTTTAGGGAGCCCGGACTTTCCTCAGGCATCAGCCTGCAACCACCGTCGCCTCCTCCTTCCTTGATTCCAGTCTAATGTGTAACGGTTCGTCTAGTCATCTGGGATGACGCCAGATTAGTTAAGCAATAAGTACAGAGGCGATCAAACTAGTTGACGAGTAAGCGCGAACTGTCTCAATCTCAACGAGACATGTGCGAAGGCTGATACTACTATTGTGGTGGTTTGGATGCTGGCTAGGCTTGCCACGGTAGGATATAGCTCCAGGGGAGTCTTTGAGTCAAAATTTTACAGCGCACCAAATAGCGGCGATCGCCCCGCGTGATGTCATTAAAACTGGGTACTACAAGTACTAAACATAAGGTGCAGTCTAAGACCGCTATCCCTTCCATAAACTCTTTGTATAGCTTCTTTTTATCTTTGTTTTTGGCTAACCCTGGAATATCAATCAATGGCTTTTGGGCTGAGAGCAGTTGAGTTTCTTTGTCATATTCGAGCAAATCTTCTGCAGTAATTTTCTCTGACAGAGATTGACCCGGCCCAACAACACTGGGCACTTGTTTCTGAGACAGTTCTAGCCGTTTGGATGGGGTCATGCGAATCACGCGCCGCGATCGCCCCCCCATATCAGTCAGTGTGCTGTGATCCCAGTCAACATAGAGAGGTTCGTCAGACTTATTTTTGATGTTGAGAGACAATTCTTTGGGCTGCTTGTCTTGGGCCGCATCATCACTGAGCAGATATCGCTTCTCAAACTTGAGATCGACTTCAATTTGGTCTTTTAGTCCATGCTTTTCGAGGTTCTGAGAGAGCTCATCCTTATCGAACCAAAATTTGGTCTGGTTTTCTAAAGCGTTGATTGCCTGATAAAGAATGTAAGCAACCGTGATCAAATAAATCGCCAGGATGAAAATATCCAGTTCGTTCATGGGCTAAGACCGGAGCAAGGAAAACAAAACGCGATCGCGGCTAAATACATGGTCATAAATAAAGCCAGTGGGGCGCACCCCCCACCATTAGCTTCGTCTATTTATGGCTACCCACTTACACGATATTAAGGGGAAATTCAACTGTGAAGCAGGTAATGCCATGCTCACTAGTAACTGTGATCTGTCCTCCTAGATATTCGGCTAGCTGCTTTACCAACGCAAGCCCTAATCCAGTTCCTCCATGTTTCCAGCGATCGGCTGTAGGAATGCGATAGAACTTATCAAAGATTAGAGGCAGCTCATGCTCAGGAATCTCGACTCCAGTATTGCTGATACTAATTTCAATGGATGTTGGCAGCTCTACAGCTTTGATACGAGCGGCCAGTCGAATCTCTTCTCCCTCTGGCGTATATTTGCAAGCATTGTTGAGCAGTTCCATCAAAATACGCTTGACGGCTGACAAGTCTGACTGAACCTCAGGTAGGTTTGGCGAAATCATCAGCGTTAACTGTTGACGATGAGCCTGAGCCCGCGCCCTAAATGATTCGGCAATTTGGGGTAGCCACTGATGCATTTGAATGGTGCAAATATCTGATGGGGAGGCACCACCTTCTAACCGCTGCAAATCGAGCAGGTCGTTGATCAAGTCCATTTCTTGACGGGTCTGGTCTTGCAAAATTTGGAGATATCGAGCAACTCGAGGGTCATGCGCCTCCTGTTGAGACAGCACAACATCTAGCATCTGAGTCGCCATCTTGATATTGGCAATGGGGGTGCGAAGTTCATGTGACACTGTGCTGAGAAAATCATCCTTGAGCTGATTGAGGGTTTCTAATTCGGTGACCTGCCGCTGAACGGCCTGATAGAGTCGCGCCTGCCGAATGGCGATCGCACATTGGCTAGCCAGTTGCTCAACCAGGCGAATCTCGCTGACATTAAACATCAAATGAGGATGCCGAAACAACCACAGATCCCCTAAAACTTCTTGGTCATCGGCGATCGGGCAGGATAAAATTGCCGCTCTAGGCCGATTAAAACGAGGATGAGGCAAACAAAATTGGAGCGATCGCCCTGCTAAGAGTGCCTGATGAATTTCGAAAGCGGGCTCTATCGCAATGACGCACCCATGGGTTGAACTCCAGTCAGGTTGAGAATATTCATAATCAATGTGAACGACCTGCTGCACCAAATCATAAATTCCGGCAGAAATGCAGCGGGCATTGAGCAGTTGACCCAGTTCGTACACCACCGTTTGCAGGATTTGAGCCTCGTCGAGGCTGTCGCGCACGTTGTCCGTCACGCGCTTGAGTCCGGCTTCAAAATTCAGTGCTAGCTGTAGCTGAGCGGTTCGTTCTTGCACCTGGTTTTCGAGGCAGGCGTTAAAGTGCTGCACCTGCCGATAGAGCTCTGACTGTTGGATGGCGATCGCCAGCTGATTGGCCATCGCGCCTACCATCTCAACTTCAGCCTCATTCCAACCCAAGGGCACTCGATTTCTGATCAGACAAAGGCATCCCCAAACTGACGAGTGAGATTCAGTTTGGGTAGGGGCCTGATCTAGAGTCGCACCGCAGGACTGCGGACTCGATTGCAGCGGCACAATCAGCCATGAGCCCGGAAGAAGCTGAGCCAGGGTTTGGCTAATCGGGTCATAACTCTGATGAACATCATCAATCTGAATGATAGACCCTGTTTTTAACCGAGCCGTAATCGGATTTTCGCAATCCGGAATGTCAAAGGCGATCGCATTCTCAGCGAGTGGATTGGGGCAATAAGCTGTGACCGTGCGCCAGAGTTTCTCGCCCGGCAGATATTGCTTAATGGAGGCTCGACCAGCGTCTAAGAAGGTGGCAATCTCTTCGGTGGCCGTTGTGAAAACCGTATCTAACTCTAACGAATCTCGAATTGCTCGAATTACTTCATTGAGAGCGTGCTCTTGTTGTGCTTTTGAGCGCAATAGGTTTTCGGTGCACTTGCGTTCGGTGATGTCTTTGGCGATCGCCAGCACACAGGATTCATCATTAAGCTGGATCAGCTCGGCAGAGAGTAAGACCGTTTTCAATCGGCCTGATTGCGTCCGCACGACCACCTCATAGTCTTGCACAACGCCGCCACCCTCCAGTAATCTGCGAATTGTGGTGCGATCGTCAAGATTCCCAAAGATCAGCAACTCTACAACCGTACATCCCACCACATCGCGCCGAGCGTACTCTAGCAGGTTAAGAAAACTGTCATTGATTTCTAGGAGTTGTCCGGTGACAAATTTAATAATGGCGATGGCATCTGGGCTAGAGCGAAACGCCTTCGCAAATTTCTCTTCAGAAGCTCGCAGCGTATCATCAAACTGTTGGCGATGGGTGATATCTTCAACGATGCCCAAAATGCCAACCACCCGGCCTTGGTCATCGTGCATCGGCACTTTGGTCGTGGCAATCCAGCGCAACTGCCCATTGGTCTGCCGCTGATGCGACACAATGCCATACTGGGGCGTATTCGTAGCAATGACGTGGCGATCCCAATTGCGATAAAATTCGACCTGATCTCGGGTGTCTGGCAAATCATCATCTGTTTTGCCGATGATCTCCTCCGGCGTGCTGAGCCCAGATACCTGAGCCTGAGCCTGATTGCAGCCGAGATAGACGGAATTGCAGTCTTTCCAGAAAATGTATTGAGGCATCGCGTCCATCACCAAGCGCAGCATTCTCTGTGAATGCCGCAGGGCGTCTTCAGTGCGTTTGCGATCGCTGAGATCTTGCACAATCGCAACGTTAAGTTTGGGCGTTCTCGAGTGAGTCACGATCTGGGTCATCGTAAAATTTGTCCAGATCGTGGAGCCATCGCGGCGGAGATAGCGTTTTTCCATCGAAAAAGACACTGTTTTGCCCTGATCAATGACTTGAGCCTGTTCCAGTTGAATCGGCCAATCCTCAGCATGAGTGAGGGCTTGCTCCAAACACCCCAATAGCTCTGAGCGCGTGTAGCCCAGCATCTGACAAAATCGCTCATTAACGTCGATGAGGGTGCCAGATTCGTCGGTGCGATGAATGCCAACCGCTGCTTGCTCAAAAATAATTCGAAAGCGTTCTTCACTCTCTTTTAGAGCTAGCTCTGTCTGCTTGCGGCTGGTGATATCTTCAATGATGCCCGCATAGGAACAGACAGTGCCCTGATCATCTGCAATCGGAAAGCCGCGATCGCGCACCCACCGCAGACTGCCATCTGGCAAAATGAGGCGATATTCAACATCAACTTCATCCGCAAACGAATTCAGATTGAAAATATTTTTGACCCATTCAACATCGTCTGGGTGAACGGCTTCTAAATAGCTATGAGGATCACGATAAATATGGTCAACCGGTTGCGCCCAAAGCTTTTCATAAGATGGGCTCATATAAATAACGCGATCATCAGGAGCACGATTAAGCCAGAAAACACCGTTGAGATTTTCAATGACTTGTCGGAGGAGACCATTGATATCCCATGGCGGATCAGGAATCGTGTGGGACTCTGGTAAGGTTGAGGGCTGCTGCACAAGAGATGATTGCGGCATAGGATCGGTTAGCCGATGCATCATGCCCACAAGTCGGGCAGAGCCGTGCGACTCATCTGTCACCAAGCGCACCCGATTGCAAATCTGACAAACCCTGTTGTCAGGACACACCACCGAGTAGGTTAGATCAATCGGAACCGATAAGGAAATGCGACTCAGCTGAGATTTGACTCGGACGCGATCGCTCTCACGCACCCAATCAAGCCACTGCCAAGGCGACTCCAACGCCTCGGATACCGTATATCCGAGCACTGGATACACAGAGGCGCTGATATAGGAAATCTCCAAGGTAGAGGCATCTGCGGCCCATACGATCTCGTTCAACGCCGCTAAGATATCATCAGGCTGACCTGCCTCAATAGCGTTGATGGCATTTGGGGTATCTGACATATGCCTGAGCAGACTCGGCTGAGCCTCTGCAGAAGAAAAAGAGTGGTATAAAGCTTTGATCTGGTTTCAATGGGGTTTATATCAATTTAAAACGCTGCTAATCCACATATCAAATGTTATTTGGCCTCCATCCAGTTTTGGCCAGCGCTAATCTCAACCACCAAGGGAACATCTAGCGTGACGGCTGATTCCATGGTGGTTTTGATTTTAGCCTTGAGGTCATCCCACTCGTCAGGTGGCACTTCAAAGACTAATTCATCATGAACCTGCAGCAGCAGCCGAGCCTGAAAGTCTTTTAAGATAGTATGCAAATTGATCATGGCAATTTTAATAATGTCAGCACTTGACCCTTGAATCGGGGCGTTGGCGGCGGCGCGTAATAGCCCCGCATCATATTGGCCCAGAGAACGAAGTTGGTCAAGATGGAGGTCGTCTGGGTTGCTTCCTTTCAGGCGCTTAAGGCGATCGCTCGTAAAGTTGAAATAGCGACGGCGGCCTCTAATAGTCGAAACATAGCCATGGGCGATCGCTTCTCGTTCCATGCGCTGTAAGAACTCAAACACATGAGAATAGCGTTCATAAAAGCGATCGATAAATCGCTGCGCTTCAACGCGGCTCACCCCAGCTTCACGGGCAAACCGAGATGCCCCCATGCCATAGATAACCCCAAAATTAATCACCTTACCGAGCCGACGCTCATCCGATGTAATTTCATCTTTTTCCAGCAGCAGCCGTGCCGTTAGAGTATGGACATCTTGATTGGTGCGATAGGTTTCAATTAGAACGGGTTCTTGACTCAGATGCGCCAAAATACGGAGTTCGATTTGGGAATAATCTGCAGAAACCAGCAGCCAATCTGATTGAGGAATAAACGCTGCTCGGATTTGGCGACTAAAGGCTGTGCGAATGGGGATATTCTGCAAATTAGGATTGGAAGATGAAAGTCGCCCGGTCGCTGTTACAGCCTGGTTAAAGTCGGTATGAATGCGCTGGGTTTGAGAATGAACCAGCAGCGGCAGTGCCTCGACATAGGTTGACTTGAGTTTGGAGAGCGTTCGATGTTCAGTGATGGCATCAATCACCGGATGATCGCCCTGCAGTTTTTCTAACGTGGCTGCATCAGTTGAATAGCCCGTCTTGGTTTTACGAGACTTGCGCCGATCCAGCTTGAGGATGTCAAATAAAAGCTCACTCAGCTGTTTGGGTGATCCTAAATTGAAGTCCTGTCCGGCGGCTTCATGTGCTTGCGTTTCTAGGACTGCCAGGTCTTGGGTCAGTCGTCGAGAAAACTGCTGCAAATAGTCAATGTCGATTCGAATTCCGTCATATTCCATATCCGCTAGCACGGGTTCTAGCGGTATCTCGACGTTATGAAATAATGCCTTCAACTCTGGAATAGCATCGAGTTGGGCTTGCAGTTTCGGCACTAGCTGAAAAGTTGTGTAGGCATCTGTCCCGCAGTAGTCAGCGACTTGAGCAATCTCAATATCGCCAATGGTTTTGCCTTTGGGCACCAGATCACCATAGCTTTGAGTGGCCAGGTTGAGATAGCGCAACGACAAATCCCCCAGATTATGGCTGGCTTCAGGATTGAGCACATAGCTGGCCAACATCGGATCAAACACTACACCCTGCATCTCTATCCCTTGCGATCGCAAAATTAGGCGATCAAACTTGCTGTTTTGAAACGCCTTCGGATAGGCTGAGCTTTCTAAAATCGGGCGCAGTGCATTGAGGGCGATCGCCAGTCCCAGATTGCGACCCTGCTGATGCCCCAACGGCACATAGGCCACCTCATCAGGCTTTGATCCCCAACAGCAGCCAATGCCCACAAGATTTGCATCACGGGGTTCGAGAGCGGTGGTTTCAGTATCCCAAGCTACGGGGGCCGCAGGATCACAATGCTGGTGCAAAATCTCAACCAGCCACGCTAGTTTTTCGTCAGTATCAATGATATGTGGCGAGATCTGAGCCGTCACCACTCGCTGGCTTGACTCTGTTTCATCAGCGCTAAAAAACCAGAGATCTTCATCATTTCTACTACTACTGTCCAACCCATCATGGGCCGATCCATCTTGAGCCCATCTATTATGAGCCGATTCTGCCGCCCGCTTAGACGATTGACGGGTGAGCGTCGCCAACTGATCGGCACTAACTTCGCCACCCAACACATACTGCAGCTTGGGAATGCGATTGATCAACTGACGCAGCTCTAGTTTTTGCAACCAAGGCGTCACTGCATCAGGGTCAAAGCCTTCTAGTTTACACTGTTCAAGGCTCACATCTAGCGCCACATCAAGATGAATTTGCGCCATAAATTGAGAATGCTTTGCACTCTCTTTGCCTGTCTCCAATTTTTTGTGGACGGCTCCCTTAATTTGGTCAATCGACTCATAAATACCTACCAGCGAGCCATAGTCAGTCAAGAGTTTGACGGCGGTCTTGGCTCCAATCCCTTTGACGCCTGGAATGTTGTCCGATGCATCCCCGCATAGCGCTTTGTAGTCTACAACTTGGGTTGGCAAAACCCCCATTTTTTCTTGAACTTGGGCAACTCCAATCTCCATTGCGCCCGAGTTGCCACGCGGGCCAAACGCACTGCTGAGGTAAAGCACAGAGACGCGCTTGTCTGCATCTACCAACTGAAACAGGTCGCGATCGCCACTCAAAATCTTGACTTGAAAACCCGCCGTGCTAGCTCGTCGCGCTAGCGTACCGAGTACATCATCTGCCTCATAGCCTGCTGCCGTAATCACAGGTAATTTGAAGGCTGTTAAGATCGCTTGCAAATTTTGCAGATCAGGTAGAAAGTCTTCTGGGGTCTCAATTCGACCATCTTTGTAAGATGTATCAGCATCGTGGCGAAAGGTCGGCACATCGAGGTCAAACGCCACAGCGGCATAGTCGGGCTGTTCGGATTCCATCATATCGAGCAGCGATTTGAGGAAGCCATAGGACACACTCGTCGGAATGCCGGTCGAAGTCCGCAGCCCCCCATCTTGCCCCTTAGTATGCGCGTAATAGGAGCGAAAGGCTAGAGAATGCCCATCGACCAAAATAAACAGTGGCGGAGAATGATTCGACGATTTAGACATGACCTGATTGTAACCTCCAGTTCTAATCAGTCTCGCCTTTAATTTTTAGAACGGGCTTCGTCTGAGACGAGCGCAGTCCTGGTTGATCTTGGGCCTCAGCCTCATCAATGTGCAGCCGCACATAAACTGGCCCATAGCGATCGCGCACGGCTGTCTCAATTTGCTGGGTAATTAGCTGAGCGATCGCCCACACATCCGGATGAAGGACGATCCGCATTTCGACGAAGGCTTGCCGTCCTACCATCCCCCACGAGCTAATCTGATAGCAATGCATCACGCCCTCAAACTGTCGAGCAATAGCGGTCAAAGCTTCAGGGGCGATCGCCACTGGGCGAATAAACAGTGGCAACTGCCAGCTCAGCACCCACCAAAAGCTGGGAATCACCAGCAAAACCAGCACAATCGCCACCAGTGGATCGAGCCAAATATACCCCCTCCAAATTCCAATCAGTTCGAAAAACACCAACAGCGTCAACCAGGCACGGCGCAATAGTTGCTTGGCGCTCAGCCGCAGCATTTGACTTTCCAGAATGCCAGCTTCATATCGCACGAAAATAGTCAGACAGAAATTGACCGCGACAATTACCCCAAACATCTGCACTAATGGCAGGTTGACCTGGACTGGAGATAGCACGCTCAATCGTTCACTAACACCTTCAAGCTGACGGATAGCCAACATCAACAAGGTTAAGCCGCTAAACCCCAAAAATGCTGTCAAGGTCAGAATGGCTGCTGTCTCACGCTTTCCTGGCTTCCAAATTTCACGATGAGCACTGCGATAGGGAGAGGTGACAGCCATCAAACTCAGCATGGCGCTGAAACTGTCAATGAGCATATGCAATGCTTCCGCTAACAAGCTGAGCGACTGCGCCGCCCAACCTGCCCAAACCTTTACTGCTAAAACTGATAGGGTGAGCCACAGTGTGGCTATCAGAACTTGATAGCTGCCCCTACGTCGATTTTGTGCCTCAGTCATAGCCCAAAGGCTATCACGGAACTATTCACTCCGTAGAGTGGTGTCTCAGCCCTGATTTAGGACGTTTTGATAGAGGTTCCGCGTCCTGAGTCACACCATAGGCAGGGTCAAAAGATATTTTAAGGAGTGGCGCTATGTGGCGCACAGACATAGTTTTACGTCGGCTGCTACGCTCGTAATTGCGCTCACAATTGGGGCGCAATTACTTGAGTGTTAATCTACTAGCTCGGCAAATAGTCCCACAAAATCTAGCCATTCACTATGACCTATTCTCACGATATTCGCTTACTAGTTCTCGATATTGATGGCACTCTAGCTGGAGTGTCAAACCAAATCCGGCCTGCCGTGATGCAAACCATTCGGGTCGCACAGGCTAAGGGAGTTGAGGTGGCGATCGCCACCGGACGCATGTACCAGTCTGCCCTCAGATTTCATCACGATGTCGGCTCAAAATTGCCGCTATTAGCCTATCAAGGGGCGCTAATCAAAGAGCCAGCTACCGCTATTGTGCATCGTCATTGCCCCTTACCAAAGGCGATCGCCCTCCAGCTTCTGAATCATTTTGAGCAAATGGAACTCAATTCTCTGCTCTCAATTCACTTCTATATCAACGACCAACTTTATGTTCGTGAGATCACCTCGGAAACCCAAGCGTACGCCGAACGGTCAGGGGTTGATCCCATTGTCGTCATTGACTTACGTCAAGCTCTAGTTGCTAACCCGACTAAGGTGCTGGCTCTCAGTGACAACATCGACTTGATCGATACATTACTGTCGTCGCTGCAGCAGCACTATACGCCTGCTGAGCTTTACTTTACAAAATCAGTTGCGACCTTCTTTGAAGCCGCTCATCCTGAGGTTAATAAGGGCGCTGCGGTGCGCTACTTGGCCGAAGAGATGCTTAGCCTTCAACGTGAGCAGGTCATGGCGATTGGCGATAACTTCAATGATGTTGAAATGCTAAACTATGCCGGACTTGGCATCGCAATGGGCAATGCGCCTGAAGAGGTGAAAGCTAAAGCTGACTGGGTTGCACCTGATGTCGATCACGAAGGCGTAGCCGCTGCAATTGAAGAATTCATTCTTTGATGAAGCAAAAACTAGCTCAGTAGCTGTCAGGTTTAGCTGATCTAAAACTTTGGCCTACATACTGATTGGTAAAGCTAATCTCTAATTCGGCCTGGGTTAAAGCTTATCGCGGTTGAATCGCTTTTTTGAATCGCGCTTTTAAAATCAGAAAGGGCATCGACGACTGACCGTGTTTCGTCTCGATGCCCTCGCTGGTTCGCTCCTCACACTCTATAGAGGATATCACACCCTAACTGATTTTGTCACTCCCGTTCTCAAACTTTTTTCCTAAAGTTCTTTGGGAGTGTTGATACATAAGGTATGAAGCGCCTGAGCCAGGGTTGTCTGCGTGGCCCATACGAGCCCTAGTCGGGCATTGACCCTGGCGGGATCAGACCGACACTCATCCCCAAAGATTCGGCATTGTTGATGAAACTGATGAAAGGCTGGCGTCAAATCTCGCACTCGATGCAGCACCTGATTGGCCATGGCCTGATCAACCGCTAGAGCGCCGCCGTTGACTGGTGACGCGTCTGACTCAACACTGGCTAAATCAAGCAGATCGACCACATCAACTAAACAGGCGATTAGATGCCGTTCGGCTGGGTGAAGCAGGCACAGCGAGTTTGTTGAGTTGTCAAGCCACAAAATCACAGGTGTTGAATTGATGGCACCGTTAACATCGTCAACATCACTGTCTTTGATCATCCCCGAACTGAGGAGAGCTTGCTGATCCCGTTGAGCAAGGGGATGATTGACACCAATGAGGCTATTTTCTTCTGCAAGACGCAAAAGTGAGCAGCATCGGGCATAAATGTGTTGAATTTCAAAAATATGGTGGGATTTTCGAAAAAATTCGCTATCATCTTCAGGAAAATAGCCATTTATGGCTTGTTCATTAACTGAACGTCTGTTGATTAGCAGGGGGCGATCGCTCCCAGATTGATCCCAAGTCACTAAATAATTCAGCCATCTGGCTACTCCTTGATCCCCAAGGCGAATCTGAATCCAGCCCGGTTCGACAATTTGCAGGACAATATCGTGCCAAATATCAGGGGCTGCAGGCCGCACTAGCAAGCTTTGATCAGTCGGCGAACGCGGTTGTAATAGAGACTGAACTAAACGCTGAGCCACTTCTGTAGACGTAGAACTCAGAGATTTAGCGAGTTTTAGGGCGATCGCGGAAACATACCAGACGAATTCAGAGTCTTTCACCCTGTTAAGAGGGATGCCACGATAGTTGAGGCACTTTTGAGGGACTTGGGTTACTAATTCAGTAGTTGGAGTCCGGGTGATGGCTCCACCAACTTCTCTAAACTCTGAGAAAATGGCATCGCCAAATCGTTGACGCAACAATTGTTGAATTGAGAAAAATCGAATAAAAGCCAAAATGCAAATCTGTCAAGTTGTTGAAACCAAGAACCAAGTTGATCAGCAATTCTACTTAAAAAATGCGCTGCGTGCAGAGCAAACTGGTTCTGACGCAACATTCGGAGGCCACTCAACACCAGTATTTTCTACGTCATTGAATGGTGAGGTAAACTTTTCAAGGATACAGTCCACCCCTGCGGTCTAAAGTGTGCTCAAATTAACACAGCTACGTAGTTTCCCCAACATACTCGGGGGCGGCTCCTCTGAATGGTTGTTCAGGATACTCCGCTAGCAGTCCGCTAACATGATGGTCTTAGAGATTCTATCGATCTCTTTTGCACCTGATCAAGTTCTGACGATGTTCAAACTGTTCTGACAGATTCTTCACTCCCCCTCCCCCGCGCTATGTACTCAGCATCCCCCCAATCAGAGGCAGCTCGACCTTTCTTAACCTGGCAACGGATTATTGACTGGTCTCAAGAACATTATCGATGCCGCACGTTCAGCAAGGATGAGCGCGTCCCAGCACGTCCTGGTTTGCTCTATTTGGTTCAAAGAGGGGCGGTTCGGCTCGTGGGTGAAGCCCAAGTGAGCGCTACAGCCAGTAATTCATCCCGATTGACACATCTCAGTTCTGAAGAAGCGTTTTTGGGCTTTGTCGGGGCAGGACAACCCTTTGAGATTGTTGCTCAATCGCCATTTACGCTCCAGAGCTTTGCCCATGTTGATCAAACATCCGTGATTTGGATGTACTGGCATGATTTAGACAACTGGCCTCACTTCAGACGCGAAGTTCTTGATGCCTTTCGCTATCAACATCAACGAAAGCTTCTATGGCTGAGCACTTTGGGGCAACGTCGCACGATCGATCGATTATTGGGATTCTTAACGCTTCTAATCGAAGAATATGGTGAACCTTGTGAGCCAGGCTACTGCTTGCCTTGGGTGCTCACCCATGCTCAAATTGGCAGCGCCATCGGCTCGACCCGAGTCACTGTAACTCGGCTAATGGGCAAACTGCGCCAAAAAGGGCTAATTCAAACCTATGGTGACAATTTGCTCTGTCTGCCAGCCGACTCAATCGTTAAGGTTCAAGCATAAACATCTGGAGGGTTGATCTGCCGTCAAAACAGTCTCGACAGGAGGCGATAAATCAGCAGAAATAGAATTGTGGCGGCGGTAATAATCAGCCCGGTAAAAATTGATATGAACAGAATTGTTGTAATGGCGGGATTGCCAAGCCCCTGCAAAATCGCAAAGCTTTTGAAAACTTCGTAGAGAATGGCAGCAGCAAGACTAATGGCAGCCAAGATTGGCAAATCAATGCCTTCGATGAGATGACTTGCCTGCAGAAGAACTAAGCCAGCCATGATGCCTCCCCAAACGGCGATACCTACTGGGTTTATTCCTAGAAAACTAAAACAGGCGATCGCCGATAATCCGGCTTCAAATCCTGTAAATGCGGCACTGCTCAACACTTTAACAGTTGAAACAGGCGACCTCACCACCGGAGATGACCTGCTCTTCGGTTGAGGACTGGATGCCGCTACGGGCTGAGAACTGGACATCGCTGGCGCGACAGAGGCTGACACGGCAGCAGCTGGTGCTGGCGACGCAGGTGTTTTGAGAGCAGCGGGCACTGGTGACGGCGACGTAGGTTGAGGATCGCGCAGGCTCCGCAATGCCGCGATCACCTCGTCAGCAGACTGCAACCGTTGACTAGGAATAGACCTTAACATCTGATCCAGCACATCGGCTAAGCGATCGTTGATCTGGGTGTGACGCCTCCAATCCCACGCATTAGTATAAGCATCATATAGGTCTGTCGGCTGCTCACCTGTTAACAGAGTGATGCAAGTTACGGCCAGAGCATAAAGATCAGTGGCGGGGTAGACCATTCCGCCTGACATCTGCTCGGGTGGGGCAAATCCCATGGAGTAAATTCCAGTTGATGAATTAGCTGCTTGCCCTCCAGCCTTACCCGTAGTGACATCTTTAACAGCACCAAAATCAAGCAAGTAGATGCGATTGTTGCGATCTCGCATAATGTTCGAGGGCTTGATATCTCGATGAATTGAACCATTGTCATGAACAAATTTAAGAATCTTCAAGCACTCAATTAAAACCTCTAGCACTTCAGATTGGGAAAATATCCCCTTCTGGGCTAGCTCTTCCTCCATATTATGACCATCAATGAATTCTTGAACCAGATAGAAGAACTGATCACTTTTATGTGGCACTCTACTCGGAATACTAAGCTCAAAGAATGCAAGCAGATTTGGAATCTGCGGATGCTGAATGCCCAACTGTTCAAGGGCGAGGGCTTCCCGTTCAAATAACTCTTGAGCGACTTGGAGTTGGTCAGCCGTTAGATTTCCGGTAGGCTGAAACTGCTTGACCACGCAACGCCGATTGGTTGGGGTGTAGCGATCGACTGCTAGGAATGCAGCTCCAAACCCGCCTTGCCCCAGTAGTTTAATGGGAATGTATCGACCAATCAAAATTTGCGGCATGCCGCAAGTCGTGCAAAACTTTTGCTGCACAGTCTTCAGCGTAGCCTTATCGTCTAGATCTGGAAATGTATTGGCAGGTCTAGGGCAGCCTGGACGGGTGCAATAGGTATCCATGCAAGTTTCAACTAAGATCCACCAGGGTTAGACGTTGTTGCTTTAAGTGAAATTGGCTCTACTGAGGCAGGGGCAGGGGCAGCCTCATCAAGGTCTCGTGGCAAGTTGGGATTATGAGTTGCAAACAGAGGCAAAATTTCTCGCATGAATGCTTCTGCGGCCTTAGAACGATAACGATTGGGATTCACGATCACTGATAAGGTTCGATTGACAACAACACCTTCAATTCGGGTGCGATGAAGAACTCCCATTTGCAGTTCTTTTTCGATTGCGGAGGTTGAGACGAACGCAGCTCCCAGGCCAGCCTGTACAGCATTTTTAATCGCCTCAATCGAGTTTAGCTCCATTTCAATCTTAAGGCGTCGAGTTTCGATGCTACTACGAGTCAAGACCTGATCAATCACCTTGCGAATTGTGGATTGAGAGTCAAGCGCAATGAACTGGAGTTTGTAGAGATCTTCCCTTTGAACAGTGCTTGTACGCGCTAGCGGATGAAATACGGGCAAGAGGAGTGCGAGTTCGTCTTCTGCATAGGGAATAATCTCTAGAGAATCTTGCAACTCAGGTGGAACTTCTCCTCCAATAATTGCCAAATCAATTTGACCATTGGCAACGCTCCAGGCTGTGCGACGCGTGGAATGAACATGCAATTGCACAGCAACATCTGAGTATTGCTGCCGAAACCGCCCAATCATTCGAGGCAAGAGATATGTACCCGTCGTTTGACTCGCTCCAACAATTAATGTGCCACCTTGGAGATTTTGCAAATCTTCAATGGCTCGACAGGTTTCCTGGCATAGAGACAGAATCCGATCGCCATAGCTGAGCAGAAGATGACCTGCCTCAGTTAACTGGGCTCGTCTCCCCCCACGATCGAATAGTGGCACATCAAGCTGGCGTTCTAAGTTTTGCACCTGCAAACTCACGGCAGGTTGCGAAACATATAGGCTGTCGGCGGCTCGTTTAAAGCTCCCCTCTGCCGCGATCGCCTTAAGAATTCGTAACTGATCAAGAGTAAAAGGAAGATCAGACATGGTTGCTAAACCTGCAATAGAGAAGTGTCTGAAGGCAAACTGCCAACAGCCCAGTGAACCGTGGAATGACTTGATTACGGAGAATCATAGATGACGACTGTACTATATGAGATATCTCGAAATGTAGTGACACAGTCTGCCCAACGGTTGACTCTGTCTGTTGGCATGCATACCGCCATTGGCTGTGAAGGAGTAAGTGGTTAATTGCGTAGAGTGTCGTATGAAGCGGGAAGCCGTTCAAGACTTTCTGAATTTACCAGGAATTGTGGGAGTTGCCCTAGTTGATGGGCGATCGCGCCCATACTTTTGTGGTGTTGATCAAACTTTAAATTTCCAGCAAAAGGAAGTGCTAGCTCAGGGAATTCAACAAATTGTCGAAACGACTCCAGCCGACTTCGATGTGTTTGAATTTCAGTTTAGTAACCATCAGGTTTACATTTACAAGTTAGACCATGGCATTATTCTCCTCGTTTTAATCAATAGCGACTTAATCTCTGCCGACTATGTTCGCGTGGTTAGGCAGTTAAAGCGAGAGCTTCAAAACGATATTACCAATGCGATCGCAACCTTCCGTCTGCTTGCGGGTAACATCACTCTTGCTAAACATAGCGACTGGAAATCTCAGTCTGACGCGATCGCCCTCAACTCTGAACATTTTGACAAGCTCATCCCTCTTGAATCTTCCTCTACGGGTGCCCTCAGTGGCAAATCAAACCCATCTCCGGCCAATACTGAACTCGATCTTCAAGAGTTGCTAGCAGCTCTTAATCATTTCAGTACTCTGACCACTCAGTATCTCGGGCCCACAATGGTCGCTAATTATTGGCAAGCAAGTCGTCCTAACATCGACTGGCTCGACCACTTCCAGATTGATCGCATTGCTGGTATAACGTTTGTCAATCGACTGCCGTCTAACCTGCCTCAAGCGATCAGCCCAGAACAGCACCAATGGCTACAGAGTTGGGTTGGGGCCTTTATCGAGCAGTGTTCTAAAGTCATTCGCGATTTCCCAAAACTAGTGCACACAATGGCTCTAACTGAGCGTCAGAGAGCCTTACTACTGCCCCGTCAAACTTAATCATGTCTTAGGAGCCTTCATATCATGGTAAAAACAATCCGTTTGGAACCTATCGGCCAACAGTCATCGGTCGAAACCAATGGCAATTTGCTATCGGTCTTGATCAACAAAGACCTGGATGTCCTTAGAGAATGCGGAGGACGTGGGATGTGTGCAACTTGTCATGTCTACGTGACTAATGGCATGGGATCCCTGTCGCCACTCAGTCGTCGTGAGCAGCGCACTCTAGAAGTCATTACCTCGTGTAAGCCCAACTCTCGTCTGGCCTGTCAATCAAGGGTCGTGGGAGAAGGTATTGTTGTAGAGCTGCCGCCCGGTATGTATGTTAACTCTCTCCAAGACATTGAAGCGCTGATTGGGCGGCGAGCAGAGCAAGACATGCTTCACCCAATTACAGGACAAGTTCTCGTTGAGGGGGGTAAGTTGATTACACGTTCGACCCTGAAACAGATGGAAGACACACCAAGCTTTAAGGTCGGAGAATACTTTGCCAACAGCAGTAATGTCTAGTGCTGGGCTGTATCGGTTGCAGTTAAATCCTGCGCGGTCTAAATCAATCTGCCTAAATCAACTCAAGGGCAGTCTCTGCCCAAACGTTGTGCAAACGCAAGCAACGTGAAACGTGCAGTGTCTCCCTTGATAGCAACCACACCCGCCATTAGGCTAGGCTGATCTCACAAATTCTTAAATGCATAGTATTTCAGCTTACACCGTTTCAAAAGCTGGTTTGACTAGAAAAAATGCAAGATATGAGTAATGGACAATCATGTCGTGTATTCTGCATTGATTCGCACATAGTCGTAGCTCAAATCGCAGCCCCAGGCAATGCCAGAGCCATGACCACTGCCAACACTGACAGAAATGAGAACGGTGTCAGTTTTTAAATAGTCTCCGGCGGCAGCTTGCTTGAGATAGGCGCTAGCCGCCATCCGATCAAAGGGTAGAGGTTGACCATAGTCCATTAGCCGAAAGCTACCTAGCTTGACCTGTAAATGATTCTGGTCAAAGAGGGTGCCTGCCCGTCCGGCAGCGGCAGCAATACGCCCCCAGTTGGGATCGCGGCCAAAGATAGCCGACTTAACCAATGATGATCCAGCTACCGTGCGGGCAATTTGACGGGCCGCAACATCATCAACCGCACCTGAGACTCGCACCTCAATCAAACATGTCGCCCCTTCCCCATCACGGGCGATCGCCTTGGCTAGATGACGACAGACCTCAGTTAGCATTGTTTCTAGCTTGTCGGCATCTGGCCCAGCCTCCGTAATCGCAGGTGTCCGGGATTCGCCATTCGCCAGTGCAAGCAGCGTATCGTTTGTGCTCGTATCACCATCTACCGTAATTTGGTTGAAGCTCTGGTCGGCAGCGCGGCTCAACATTTGCTGCCAAAGATGAGGTGATATTGCGGCATCACAGGTTACAAACGCCAGCATGGTTGCCATATTTGGATGAATCATGCCAGAGCCTTTGGCGATGCCACCAATGCGCACTGGGCGATCGTGGAAGGTGGTTTCTAGCGCAATCGATTTGGTGACTAAATCTGTGGTCACAATAGCTTGAGCCGCATCATCGGCAGCAGTTGTAGAGGCAGACGCCACTAAAGTCGGAATGGCAGCTCGCAACGCATCCATGCGAATACGCTGGCCGATCACCCCAGTCGAGGCGACTAGCACTGATTCTGTCGGAATGCCTGCTGCCTCAGATAATAGTTGAGCACTTTCTTGGGCATCATCCCAACCTTGAGTGCCTGTGGCGGCGTTAGCTTGTCCAGCGTTGCACAAAATGGCTCGTGCTGTGGCTTTGCTATCCAGCCGCTGACGACAATAATCGACACAGGCAGCTCGGACGTAACTCGTTGTAAATACGCCAGCAGCGATCGCATCTACATCTGACACGATTAGTGCTAAATCTTTTGCTCCGGAAGGCTTTAGCCCAGCGGCAATACCCGCTGCCCGATAGCCCTTGGGCGCAGTGATGCTCCCTTCAACCTCATGCCAGTCCGCCATTAATCAACCCCTAGTCTTCCTCAATCGTTACTGAAAGGATTTTGTCACCTTTGCGAATTGCGTTGACCACGTCCATATCTTGGGTTTGCCCAAATGTCGTATGCATACCATCTAAATGCGGCTGAGGTGAATGACAAATAAAGAATTGGCTACCCCCTGTATCACGCCCAGCATGAGCCATTGAGAGGGTACCCGCGACATGTTTGTTGGCGTTAATTTCACATTTAATCGTATAGCCCGGCCCGCCGCGCCCATCTCCATTGGGGCACCCACCCTGAATCATAAAATTGGGAATGACTCGATGAAAGACCAAACCGTTATAGAAGCCATCGTTGGCTAGGCTCACAAAATTTTTGACCGTATTTGGCGCGTCAGCGTCGAAAAAATCGAGGTGAATCGTTCCTTTGTCGGTTTCCATAATGGCGCGAGTCATTGATATTCCTACCTTGAGACGAGAAGTTAGACGTTCATTAATACTGAACCTTAGTTTACGCTATCCTCAGTCCAGCTTGAGATCTTGAGTTTGATCATCAGCAGACTTCTAGTTCCAGGGTTGGATACGGTTTAATTTAATCTAAGACCTAAGCAAGAGGATCCTCTAAAACGGATAAAACGGCTTTGGGTGATAGTTTTTGCTTAAACCAAATTATCCGTGCCGGGACATTCTGAATATTAACTCCCGCCTTCTCTAAGTTCAAACGCTCTGAGACAGCCAGAATTAAATCGTTGCGCTCAGATTGACGCACCTGAGAAAATTTCTTTCGCAGATAGTCAGGTCGCCAATATCCCACAATTTCTAGCAGATAGATGCGTCCATCCGGATGCACCAAGCGAAAGTCGGGGATCATTACACTACCTGGAATCGGGATCAAATCCACCTCTCGTTCTAGCTGCCAGGCAGGGTTGAGTGCCTGCCAACGCTGCACAAATGACGATTCAAGCAAGCTGTCATAGGGTTTTCCAGGCGGATAATGGCTCACCAAACCACACTTAGAATCGAGGGAAAAAAATCGAGGTTTTACCGTATCTGAATAGCTCTCTCGGATTTGCAGTTCTGCATTGAGACTCCACTTGGTCACATGCAACAAAGCCGGTAATAGCTTGGCAATATCGATGCCATAGCGAGTGCTGGGCTTAAATAGGCTGGTGGGGCCATCAATAGTGATTGTAAAGCCATGATCGGCATCTCCTTCAATGTAAGCCATCAGCCTAAATAGTTTGAGATAGCGAAACAGCAGCTTATATTCTCCCGGATTATTGCGATGGGCATTGATGGTAATTTGGCTGGCTTTATAAAAAATCCCCTGTACTTGAGATAGATTATAGCGGTGCAGTAAGGTGTCTGGGGTTGGAGCCTCAAATTGAGTCAAGATGCGGTTTTCGGCTAGATCTGCATATAACCCTGCGCGAATCTGGTCAGGCCAGATCTCTCGACCCAGCTCTTGACTTAGAGCGTTTGCGAGCGTGGTGAGGGTTTTTGCAACATAAGCAGGAGTTTGTGCGTGCTGAGCCGACAACTCAAACGCGCGCTGACGCAGATCTTGCGGATCAAGTGGGCTAACAACCTCAAACGTAGAAAAGCTGTTGCTGAGGAGATGAGCGAGCCCTCGTTTTATCCGGTAATCGATGTCTTCACCCTCAAGCTCTTGCAGTTCTTGAGTGAGTTCCCATTGGGGTTTGCCCCGATGTGCCTTAAATGTATCTATGAGTTCAGTGGCGATCGCCATATTCTGGGCATTCAACGATAGCTGCTTGGGAATCATTGAATCGCCTGACGATCGCTGCATTAGCAAATCAGATGGCAGCATCCTTAGGAATCAGCCGTCTTGAGAGCTTCGTCTAACACTTGGCGGGCATTCTCCGCTTCGGCCCGTCCTAATCGATAGCGAATATTTGCCTGAGCAAAGTTTTTTAGCACCTTAAAGCCATCTTTAAGCTGCGTTACCTGCTCTTCACTAATCAGCTCATCAGTAAACAAGAGGTCAACTAGCTCACGAATTTCAAGCGCTTCGTCGCGCAATTCCTGAGCCTTGATCTTGAGAGTAGCTAGGTTATTTAACACCTGAACAGCCTGAACTACGGATTCTTCATCATCTGCAATCACGGTTTCTTGAGCCTTTACTTCAATGAGCTGCTGAGGGCTGAACCCCTCTGATAAATCGACCGGGAGTTGACCCGCATCCATCAATTCAATGATCTGATCCATTGCTTTGTCGCGGGCTTTTTTAGAATCTTTACCCGGAATTGTCAGCGTAACTTCTGGGCATTGAGCAAGCGTATATTGAACCATGATTTCGATGGGTGACAGGGAAGGGTATTTCTATTAGTATATTTGTTCTTTAAAATTTCATATCAATTAATTTTATATCGGGCAATTCCCCACTTAATTTTCCCTGACGCCATATTTTAGCGTAGGCCAGAGTTTATGATCACGCGATCGCTGTCATGATCCGGTCGCACCCCTAATTGTGCCAAATAGATTTCTCTAGTGAGCCGATGCGCCTGCACATTCTCAACCTGTTGCGAAATGGGGAGCAAGGCGTTCTGTTGCGAAATGGGGAGCAAGGCGTTCAAGATTTGTTGGAGGAGACCTGAAAAAGCATCATTTACCCATCACCTCAATCGGTTGCAATGAGCGTATGATGCTTTCTGCTCATAAGGTTGACCTAAATCATTCATGGGCTTAAAGCGAAAAGTTTTCGTCAAATCCATCACGAGTCATAGGCTGGTCAATAATCAGACCTTCTCCACCCAAGACATCCAACGGTTGGCCGTCAACTGACAGCCATACAGTCGTATCAGGATCGAGGCTGGTTGCTGTGTAAACCACTTGAGCCAGTCGGCCTGTCATTGAGGCCGTCCCGCCGCCAACTGTAAACGCGTCGGACAAATCAACATGGACGCCGTCTGGCTCTACTGAGAGAGCCAGCAGCTCAGTGCCCGCAGGAATTTCAGAAAATGTTGCATTGCTATCTGGCCCTTGCAGCAGTGCTTCAAATGCAGTGGTCAGCGCTTGGTCTGGATTCGATGCTTGCTCAAGCTCAACATTGGAGGGAATAAGCTCAAACTGGTTTCCACTCACATCGAGCCAATACATCTGAGGAGTTGTTTCATTAGCAGGCGCGACAGGTTCAGAGGGGGATGGTTCGACTTGGCTTGGTACGGGAGATGTTGTAATGCTGGTTTCACTGGGCGAATTGGTCTGAATTGTGTTCCAAGTCCACCAAGCTGTTCCACCTCCGGCTGCCAAAACCACGGCTGAAATCCCCGCAATGACGCTAACGGGGATGTTGCGACGAGTGTGCTGTTGGTCTTGCATAGATACATTCCTCTCTAAACCATTGGGCTGCTAAGTGTAGACATTTAACCAGACGGAAAAGCTATCGTTTTGTCCACTTCCTCAACTAAATGACTACAGTCATTTGATATCAGTTTCCGGACGAGTTCTAAATCAGCTGCGTCTAAGCCCAAAACTGGAATAATGCCTACAAAAACCTCCAATTCTCGACCTAGCCCTCGACTTAGGCGTGCTACTGACGCTAGTTCCTAAAGAATTCAGCAGACGGGTCGAGGTGAATCAACGCTGCAAGAGTGATTTTGTCTTGAACTGGGTCTACTTCTAATTTTATGATACGAGCCGTTATGCCTGATCGGTCGAGATTACGGAGATCCAGCCCTTGACTGATCGCCTGAATGAAAGGCTCAAGTTCAGAGGTAAACACGTCATCGTTCGCAATAAAAACAGGATCAACCAGCTGAATTTGGCTTCCTCCTTGGGGGGTGAGCCCTGTTTCAGCGATGAAGGTTAGCCGGTCTGCTGATTGCGAATCTTGAAAATCTGCTTGAATGCGAATGCGGTTATTCTCTAATAAATCAATTTGAGTCCCTACGATAGTGCTGTTTTCTTGGAGGTCGTTGATATCACCAGATAGAGACAAGTCAAAAGATTGCAAGATATCAACAACAGATGGCGATCGCAACACTTGATTGAGATCATCTCCACTGAAGACAAGCTGTACTCCAAGATTCAGAGGGCGATTGAGCACCAACTCTCCGTCTCGTAGGCGATCGAGGTTGACATCAATTGCATCGGTCTCAACCTGGATTGTATCAACTCGAAAATCTTCAACCAGCACAAATCCCTGTCCGGCAATCCGCACTTGATTGACCCGACCTCGCAGCAGCTGATAGCTCGGTGCATTGTCAATGCGCACTTCAAGCTGGTCAACAGATTCAAAGCGATCGCGAATTGCCCGCTCAGCCACAGTGTCACTAACGACCCCTACCGAAGAAAATAACCCGATGAGACTGGACAACAAAATGGTCAAGATTTCCATGCTAAAAAGCTAGACAAGATTGATATAGATACCTAACTCACTCACACTAGTGCAGAGTCACCGCTTAATTTTAGGGTAACGCTTTGGCTCGTAGTTAGCGCTTCAGCGCTAAAGCACTGACTACCAAACCTAATTTTTAGTTGTGACGCAGCACTAGCCTGCTCAGTCAAAAATCCGATGGCCATCCTCCGTCCGCTACATTGAGTAAACGGCACGGCTCATCGTAGCATTTGCATGGAGTTCAATCGGCTCCTTCCCCTCGATGCTGGATAAAACGATGCTGATCCCTGATTGTGCACACTCCCTACCGAATCTTTTGGCAAATCGAACACCAGAAAGATTGAGAGTTGGACAGCAATTTGCTACGGTCTATTACAGATCATCATATTTCTTTATAATTTCTGCGCGAGTTTTGCTCTGAAGAGGGTTTAGATGTCTGAGGAGATGCTTTAAAGGTAAAATCTGCAGTCTGATCACACGCGGGGCATTCTGCCTGCGACATTCTTTGTGTCACACGCGCTTCGTCCTCTAGCAGTTAGCAAACCATTTTTTGAAATTCCGAGTTGGGATTCTCAGAGGATGTCGAGTCAAATGCTGAGCCGTGGGTCGGTCAAATCTGGCACGTTTAATACATTCTCTGAAGAGTAGCTGTTCAGAAATTTTTCATTTCTAAGTTCATTTAGTAGACCACGTATCAGGCGGGTAGCTTTATGTCGATGACCATTGCCCCAGAGCAAATTGATCGGATTGTTTGGAATCAACATCACGATCCATTTGAGGTGTTAGGCCCCCACCAAATTGAGCAGAATGGCAAAGCGGTTTGGGTGGTTCGAGCATATCTGCCTAATGCAAGTGAGGTCTGGGTGATTAACCCAGAAGAACGCAAAGAATACCCGATGGAGGCTGTCCATCACCCTCACTTTTTTGAATGTACCCTTAGCACTGATACACTGGCAAATTACCAATTCAGGGTCAAATCAGGGGAGCATGAGAGCGTCATTTATGACCCCTATGCTTTTCGATCGCCCCTATTTACAGAATTTGATGCGCATTTGTTTGCGGAAGGAACCCATCATCGGATTTATGAAAAATTAGGTGCCCATACAACACAAGTCGATGGCATTAGCGGTGTTTACTTTGCGGTCTGGGCTCCCAATGCCCGCAACGCATCAGTATTGGGCGACTTTAATGATTGGGATGGCCGCAAGCATCAAATGCGTAAGCTCAGCAACGGCGTGTGGGATTTGTTTGTACCGGATGTGAAAGAGGGCGATCGCTACAAATTTGAGATTAAGAACTACGACGGGCATATCTACGAAAAGTCTGATCCGTATGGGTTTCAACAAGAAATTCGACCTAAGACCGCCTCGATTGTGACCGATCTTGATTCCTACGCCTGGTCAGATACCACATGGATGGAAAATCGCCGCAATAGCGACCCGCTCACCCAACCCGTTTCGGTGTATGAGGTGCACTTGGGATCATGGCTCCATGCTGCATCGGCAGAGCCTGCGCTACAAGCTGATGGGAAACCTGCACCTGTCGTACATCCTTCAGAATTGAATATAGGGGCGCGGTTTTTAACCTATCGAGAACTGGCAGAAAAGCTGATTCCCTACGTTAAAGAATTAGGGTTTAACTATATCGAGTTGCTGCCAGTGGCAGAACATCCCTTTGACGGCTCATGGGGGTATCAGGTTACCGGGTATTATGCCTGCACCAGCCGCTATGGCACGCCTCAAGACTTCATGTATTTCGTCGATCAGTGCCACCTTAATGGCATCGGCGTCATTGTCGATTGGGTTCCGGGGCATTTCCCGAAAGATGGTCACGGGCTGGCATTCTTTGATGGCACGCACCTCTATGAGCATGCTGACCCGCGCAAAGGAGAGCACAAAGAATGGGGCACACTCGTTTTTAACTATGCTCGGAATGAGGTGCGTAACTTCTTAGTTGCCAATGCCCTCTTCTGGTTTGACAAATATCATATTGACGGCGTTCGAGTAGATGCTGTCGCCTCAATGCTCTACCTCGACTATTGTCGAGAACCCGGTGAGTGGGTCACCAATCAGTATGGCGGGCGAGAAAATATTGAAGCTGCTGATTTCTTACGGCAGATGAATCATCTTGTGTTTAGCTACTTCCCAGGTGCGCTGACAATTGCCGAGGAGTCTACATCGTGGCCGATGGTATCATGGCCGACCTATGTCGGCGGGCTAGGTTTTAACCTCAAATGGAACATGGGCTGGATGCATGACATGCTGGATTACTTCAACATGGATCCCTGGTTCCGACAGTTTCACCAAAACAACCTCACCTTTAGCATCATGTATGCCTTTAGTGAGAATTTCATGCTGGCGCTGTCGCACGATGAGATCGTGCATGGCAAAAGTGCCATGATTGGCAAGATGCATGGCGATGACTGGCAGAAGTTTGCCGGTCTCCGCAGTCTTTATACCTATATGTTTACGCACCCCGGCAAAAAGACTCTATTCATGAGTATGGAGTTTGGCCAATGGAATGAGTGGAATGTCTGGAGCGATCTCGACTGGCACCTGCTGCAATACGATCGCCACGCCCAGCTTAAGTACTTTGTTAGCAAACTTAATCAGCTGTATCGCAGCGAACCGGCTCTCTATACTCATGACTTTAGTTACGATGGCTTCAGCTGGATTGACTGCAACGACAATCGACATAGCGTTGTTGCATTTATTCGACGAGCCAAAGACTCTAATGAATTTATTGTTACTGTTTGCAATTTCACCCCTCAACCCCACGCCCATTATCGGATTGGTGTACCAGAAATGGGGTTCTATACTGAATTGCTAAACAGCGATGCCCGCGATTTTGGGGGATCTAACATGGGCAACTTGGGCGGCAAATGGACTGATGAGTGGCCGTTCCATAATCACTCGTATTCTCTCGATCTCTGCTTGCCACCGTTAGGGGTGTTGGTGCTCAAGCTCGATCGCCAAAAAACAGAAGCTACACTAGCCATAACGGTTAAGTAGGCTAGATGTAAGTCTAGAACTGGATGCCTGCCGATTAGCAAGCTCCAAGGCTTGATCTGGGCTAGGTCTGGCTTAGCCCGATCAAATCATCTGCTTAAAGCCTGAAAAATATTACGACAACGTCTTTTTCTCTGCTAGATGACATACGATTGGGGTGCCGATGTTCAGACGAGGGCGTCGTCATGGTTGATCGCAGCACTGTTTCTGATTTGCCGTATGTCTATGTTCCGTCTCCTACGCAGCATTGGCAGGGAGAAATGGTGGGGGAGGTGACTCAAACCTCAGCCCTAGTGCAGGCCCGCCTGACCCAAGATGGCAAGGTGCGCTGGGGAGATATTCCGGGTGAAAAAAAAGTAGCGGCGTTTGCAATCTCGACGCAGCCTGATATGAGCCGTGCCGTGCGCACCGCATGGCAAACGGCATTGCCCGATCGCGATTTTATTGTCAGAGCGCATGTAGTCGGGTTGCGGCCTAATACACGCTATTACGTGGTTTTGCTTTCAGGATCTGAGGAGAAATCAGCTAAGGCTGGGGCGATCGCCTCATTTCAGACTCTGGCTGAGCGTGGCACATCGCAAGAGGTTCGGTTTGCGGTCGTGTCCTGCATGAATGAATTTGCGTTTGATGCATGGCCATTTGATTTTGATAAAAAGGCTGGATTTCCCACACTCGACAGCATTCGGGCTCAGCAGCCTCAGTTCATCGTGTTTACTGGAGACAGTGTCTACTACGATAGCCCTGCTGGAACCCGAGCCAAAACGTTGAAAGCCATGCGGGCTAAGTGGCATCGTCAGCTTCGATCTCAGCGCTTCGCTGCCTTGTTTCAGGCGATGCCTGCCTATTGGCAAAAAGACGATCACGACTACCGCTTTAACGATGCTGACCCCCATATTGCAGTAGAACCGTCTCACAAGCTGGGTTGGTCAGTGTTTCGTGAGCAGGTTCCGGTAGTTGATCCGGATGAAGCGGATGCTGTGACCTATCGTACCCATCGGATTAACGATTTACTGCAAATCTGGTTCCTTGAAGGGCGCGATTATCGAGACTCAAATGAGCAGATCCCTGGTCCCACTAAAACGATCTGGGGCACCCTTCAGAAAGCATGGCTGCAACAAACCTTGCAAGCCAGTGACGCCGTATTTAAGGTGATCATTTCGCCCACCCCGATGATTGGGCCAGATGATAATCGGGTCGAAGTGCAGGGTGGGCTGTTTGCATCGCTGTTTGGGGGTGGGGTACTGGGCGATCAAACCGATACCTACAAGCGCGATAACCACACCAATGTTTTAGGATTTAAGCAGGAAGCTGAGTTTTTCTTTAAGTGGCTTATCCAGCAAGGGTTTCAGCAGCAGAATTTGTTTTTTGTCTGCGGCGATCGCCACTGGCAATATCATTCGATTCATCCCAATGGGTTTGAGGAACTGTCCTGCGGAGCCCTTAATGACGCCAATGCCCGTCCAGGAACTGCATCTGGTGACCCAGAATCTACCGATCCGGATGGCACCATCACTCAGCCCTATCTGCAGCTCAAGAAATCGGGCGGGTTTTTAACAGTGACGGTAACATCGGGTAGCTCAGACCTCGCCTCACGCATTCAGTTTGACTTCTTTGATGAACGTGGAAAACCACTCTACCAAGCCGAACGTCTTGCCCATGGGCAGACTTAGGTTCTGACGCATGACATCGAGCCCAACTAGTCTCTCAAGCAGCCGAGGTGTAGCCTACTCCAGCAAGGGTAGAGACATGTTCGCTCCCATGGCAAAATCCGCTACAGTGAAAAGCGGTTGCTGTTAGCAAGTTCAGTAAGATTGCCTTGGAGAACACATGGGTGTATTAGATGTCTGATGTGGCGATCGCCTCTAGTATCTCAACGGCGATCGCCTCTAGTATCTCAAC
>CAZCXK010000006.1:43554-50295 GCA_964502605.1 uncultured bacterium | reverse complement strand
CTGATGTGGCGATCGCCTCTAGTATCTCAACGGCGATCGCCTCTAGTATCTCAACGGCGATCGCCTCTAGTATCTCAACACAGATTGTCTGGCAGATTGGCATCGTTGCAGTTTGGCTAGGGGGGATAATTCTTCTGGCCGAATTGCTCGATCGCCTCGGCTTTGATGGGCCTGAAACACTGCGCAAGGTTGTTCATATTGGCGTTGGCAATGTCATCTTGATTGCCTGGTGGCTCGGAATCCCAACTTGGGTGGGCATTGCTGCATCGATTCTGTTTAGTGGGTTAACGCTGCTGTCCTATCGGGTGACCTTGGTACCAGGTTTTGAAAGTGTTGGGCGCAAAAGCCTGGGCACTTTTTTTTATGCAGTCAGCATTGGGGTATTAATTGCGTGGTTTTGGCCGACACAGCCGCACTATGCAGCCATTGGAGTCATGGTGATGACCTGGGGCGATGGTCTGGCAGCACTGATTGGCCAGCAGCTAGGCCGTCATCCCTATGTGCTGTGGGGCATGAAAAAAAGTTGGGAGGGGTCGCTAACAATGGCGATCGCCAGTTATGGAGTCAGCAGTGCAATTTTATTGAATGTCCAAGGCAATATCTGGCAAACCTGGTGTGTTCCTGTGGCGATCGCCATTGTCGCTACCGGGTTAGAAGCCTTTTCTAAATTGGGTATTGATAATCTTTCAGTGCCTGTGGGAAGTGCAGCAACGGCTTTTTTCTTGAACGAATTCAGCCTCTTACCTTCCCCTATTCACACTCTAATGCAATCATGCTCTGAGAGTCTTCAAACCTGGCTTCTGCTCCAATAACGATCTAATAACGGAGCCATGAAATAGGCGTCTAGATGGGCGTCTCAGTCTTTGGTCTAAGGTCATGATGGTATCAGTGGATATTGCAACCTGATTCGGAGGGGGATTCGGGGTTTAACTAGGAGGCGATCGCCTCCATGTCAAGGTGCGATCCAACGCGTTTTCATAGCCGTATGGAACCACGGCAGGTGCAGTTTATGCCTGCTTTTTCAAGTATGACGATGACACTGCAACTACGGCAGTCGCGGAAAATGGATAATGATCATCGAGCTGTTGGGAAAACGGCGGGCGATCGCCTCTGGGGCTCGACCTAGCACAGGTTCACCAATCCGATGGGTGCTAGCAGTCAGCACAATCAAATCTCTGGACTCTAGTTGTTTAGATACTTCATTGATAAAATTGCCTCGAAGTTGGCGAATTGTAATATCTTGCCGGTCTGGAGCCGCGTCTGGAGCCTGAAACCGTCCTTTCCCACTGCCAGTTGCAATCCGCAAAATCTGTAGCGTTGCTTTCAACTCTTCAGAAAGCACCTGCGCCAGCACGATCGACCGATTAAACTCACTTGGTGTGGTTTCCATCTCGGCAGCTGCTAGCACGATTCGTTCGGTGTTGCGGAGAGGTTCAGGGAAGCGGGTAATCAGAACAGGCACCGTTGCTGATCGCACGATGTTGTCAATCACGCCCCCAAAGAAATTTTCTCGATAGGTCGAATATCCCTTCCAGCCACACACAATTAGGCTAGCTTTGCGCTCCACTGCTGAGCGAATAATCCCCTTATCAATAGACTCATCCACGCGCCCAATTGTCTCAACAGATACCACGGCAGCATGAGCCGTTTGCTCAGCCGCCTCTAGCAGTCGGTGCTGCTGGGCGATCGCCTCTGGAGTGATGGGTTCGCCTGCATCTGCAATGACATGAATCGGCAACAACGTGCCCTTGACCCGCTTCACTAGAAACACGCTGAGCTGCAGTAAATAGTTTTCGGTTTGAGGATTGGCTACAGGCACCAAAATGCGATCGCCCCATTCGTTTGACTTGTTGCCATTCTGTGACGGTTGTGAGACAGGTGCGACCTGCTGCCCCCAGTGGCTTACAATCCACGGTGATATGATGCAGCTCACCAAAATCATGGCGATCGTGCCATTGACGGTCAACTCATCCACTAGCTCAATGTTAAACGCCACCGTAATTGCCGCCAGCGTTGATGCCGCTTGAGCCAGCGACAGCCCAAACATAACCATCACATTTGACTGGGGGAAATGAAAGACCTTTCCTGAACCCCACGCGGCCAAATACTTGCTGCTCAACTCTGCCCCAATCATGACGCCCGCCACCAAAATTGACTGGGGTTGACGGATCAGCACCAGAGGATCAACCAACATTCCTACCGAGATCAGGAAAATCGGAATGAACAACGTGTTACCAATAAACTGGAGACGATTCATCAAAGGGCTGAGCTGAGGGATCAGCGGCGTCAGGGCAATGCCTGCCAAGAATGCCCCGACGATGGGCTCGATTTCAATCAGACCCGCAATAACTGAAATCACAAATAGCGTCGCCAGTACAAAGATAAATTCTGCGCCTTCATCATGGCCAAATTGCTTGAAAAACCACCGTCCTAAATAAGGAACCCCCACCAGCGTTGCAATGGTGTAAATCGTCAGTGCTGGAATTAGAAACAGCCAAAATCCTAGAGTCAGATCGCCATCATTGGCTTTGACGACAACAGCCAACACCAGCAACGCCAGAATGTTGGTAATCAGTGTGGCCCCCAAGGTCGTAGTCACAGCAAGCGATCGCATAATCCCTAACCGAGAGAGAATGGGCAATGCCACCAGGGTATGAGAGGCAAAACAGGAGGCCACCAGCACCGCAGCCAATACATTGTAATTGAGCAACAGCATTGCCCCTGTGCCAATAGCCATCGGAAACAAAAACGTAGCCAACCCAAAGGTGATGGCCTTGCCAGCGTTTCCCTTTAGATCATCGAGGCTGGTTTCCAACCCACCTAGAAACATTAGAAACAGAAGCCCAACGGTGCCAAGTAGCTCGATTGTCTCGTCACGAGCCAAAATATTGAGCCCATGTGGCCCCACAACGACCCCTGCCAAAATCAAGCCGATAATTCCCGGCATTCGCAGTCGCTCAAACACCAGCGGTGCAACGAGCATAATGGCCACAATGATCAGAAACACCTGAACAGGGTCTTGAATTGGCCCCGAAAAAATACTTTGGATTTGTCTTAGACTTTGCATCATTCCTAAAAGATGGGTTTGCTGCCACACTGCTGCTACACACGTTGTCACGCATTTGCCCCCTAACAGGTCACGAGTTGGCTAGATCATGAGCATTGCCAAATTTGTGGAGATTATTAAAATTGAGAGTGAACTCTCCTCTGGCTGAGCCTGCATTGCCCTGCGCTCCCAAACCCTTCTTCAAATCGGCAACGCCAGATATAGATCTTGAGGGAACTGGAGAGCCTCATAATTGGGTGAATGTTGCAATCCATCACGAGCATATCCGCTCTCAAACTAGAACGCTATCTACTTTAAGAACGGTTCGCTACAAAAAAATCCAGGGCGATCGCTCTCTTTGATTGCATCCTCTAGTGCTGTTTTCTCTGATAGAGTAGAGGCATCCCTAAGCTTTGATTTCCTAGTTTCGGCGCGTCGCCCTAAGTCAGCTCTGCCTTGTGCTGGTTGCATTCAGGAATCGCTGTTTCTAGGTTTGCTGTGCTAGTGTTAGGGAGAGGAATTATTTTCGGCTGTGTAATTCGTTTTATCAAGCGTTTCTCCGAACTTAGTCTCTGCGTTTTTCTGATTTGGAGAATGCTATGTCAATTTACGTCGGCAATCTGTCGTTTAAGGCCACTCAAGAAGACATTACTGAGGTCTTTGCACAGCATGGAACCGTGAAGCGTGTTCAGCTGCCCACAGACCGGGAAACAGGCCGTCTACGCGGGTTTGCATTTGTAGAAATGGAAACTGAGACAGAAGAAGCCGCCGCCATCGAAGCTCTTGATGGAACTGAATGGATGGGACGCGAGCTGAAGGTTAATAAGGCAAGACCTCGTGAGAAGAGAGACTCCTCACAAGATAACTGGGGCAGTAGCACTCGTGGATATTCCGGTCGGTATTAAGTCTCTTAGAGGCATATCATCCCAGCTTATTTGGCTCAGCGTTTAAGCATTGCAGATTGATGCTTAGCAATCTTCCTTAACGCAACTTCAGGCAGAACTATTTATGAGGAAATCGAATGGCCCAAGTTATCCTGGGTGAAAACGAAGGTATCGAATCAGCACTACGACGGTTTAAGCGGAAAGTTTCGCGAGCCGGAATTTTTCCTGATATGAAAAAGAATCGCTACTTTGAGACACCGGGCGAAAAACGTAAGCGCAAAGAAATGGCAAAATTTAAGAGCCGTAGAAGGCGATCGCGCTAGGAATGGTTGTCTAACGGATTGGTTTGCTTGGGGTCTGTTTGATTGGAAGTCGATAATCGGTTTGTCCAGTTGCCCATCATTTGGCCACTATTCAAGATACAACGGTCTATTTATGAATGTGAACGAGTTTGTTAGTCGCTATAAAGCGGGTCAGAGAGATTTCAGAAATTTAAATCTAATTGCTGCAAATTTGAGAAATCTAAACCTCAGTGGTGCCAATTTGAGTGGTGCTAATTTGACCAAGGCTAATTTGATGCGGACTAATTTAAGCCATGCCAATCTGACTGATGCGATTCTGACTGGGGCAAATATGACTGAAACTAACTTGACCCAAGCAAACCTAACTAACGCAACGCTAAGCGATGTTAATTTGAGCCATACTTGCCTGCGCGGAGCAACACTTTCCTGAAGTCGTTTTGAATCAGTTGCCCTGCTTTCAGCCCTGTCTTGTTCTGATTCGTATTCGACTCACGTCACGGCGTTAAAGGGAGAGCATCGTCCGTTTTCAGAGGTTTAACCGTTATGACGCCAGAAGCTATTCGCATCATTTCTCAGCTGAGACAAGAGTTTTATACGCTCTTTGCAAGCTCGATGTCAGTTCCTGTTCATATTACGAACAGCAGTTCGTATGCATGTAATCCCTCAATGGCGTCATGGGTTGATAGCAGTCAGCAGTTAAATTACATTTGTATTTATGCTTACACTGCTCCAGATGCGCTAATTCCTGAACGCCCATTTATTTTGCGGGTTTCGGTCAACAGAGGAGCAGGCGTGTTGGCTCAGTCAACCCGGACGCGAGGATGTCGAGGCCTCAATACCAGGTGGCATTTTGAGTTGACCCTTCTTCCAGAAGAGATTATAGAGTTTCTCCCGTGGATTGTGCGGTTAATCAAGGTGTATGACGCCCGCTCAAGTGTGCCCATTCCTGACCCGCCCTATCCGCTTGATTTGCAGATGTCTGATCCGGTGCTGCCATTACAGAGTGCCTGGACGCAGGAAGCTAGTGTTCGGTTGTCGAATCACATTCCGTCTTCGATTCAGTTTGATGTGCATGTTGGTTCAGAAATCTGAGTTTCTGGGTTGCAGTTAAGCTTCTGATCTGATGTTGGATCAGGTCTTCAAAGGGCTTAAGATAGAGCAGTTGACGGGCAAGGTAGGCTGCTTAAATGATCGATGGCAAAGTCACGCAAGCTTGAAATCCTTCAGGCTCAAATCGATGTGATTCGGGCACAGTCTAGCCTTGATGAGGCGATCGCCTCCTTGGGCGACATTCTGCAGAGTAAGTACGTGATTGCAGTGGCTCAGGCAGCCAAACTAATTGGCGAGCGAGAATGTCGTGATCTGATGCCAGCATTGGTAGATGCCTTCGAGCGCTTGATGGTTCATCCGGCACAGGCTGACCCCAACTGCCATGGCAAACATGCCATCATTGATGCGCTATATCGCATGAACTACAGCAATGAATCTCCATTTTTGCAAGGCATCCGGCATGTGCAACTAGAGCCAGTATGGGGCGGCAAGGTCGATACAGCAGCTCATCTACGGGGTAGTTGTGCGATGGGGCTGGTGAGAATGAACTACCCCAGCGTGCTGACCGAGTTGGCTGATTTATTGGCTGATCCAGAAAGTCCGGCGCGGATTGCTGCTGCACGGGCGATCGCCTATCATGGCAGTGCACAGGGCATCCCGCTGTTGCGACTGCGAGCCCTCGTTGGGGATGAGCCCCAAGTTATTGCAGAATATATGTCTGCCCTATTGACCCTTGATGAAACGCATTCGGGGCAGTTGGCCAATCAATTCTTACATGATCCTAATCCTCATACTCAAGAACTGGTTGCGCTGACGCTAGGCGAGTCTCATCATCCAGAGGCATTGAGAATGCTGACATACTGGTGGAGTCATACGGCAGATCCTGACTTGAGACGAACAGGGTTATTGGCGATCGCCACTCTAAAAACCGATGATGCGATTCAATTTTTACTCTCTATAGTTGCCGAACATCGCCAACTCGATGCCAGTCATGCAGTTGAAGCGCTCGGCCTTTATCGTCATATTCCTGATATTTGGCAGCAGGTGCAGGCGATCGTTAAACATCGTCAACAGACTGAAGACTGGTCTATCAACCGGCTCAAATCGTAGTGAGCTACTTGATGTCAATGTCTCAACCTCCTGATTGATTAACAAATATTTGACATCATTTCCGAACAGCCCTCACCCCTAGCCCTCTCCCAAAATGGGCGAGGGAAGCGGATCAGGATCGCCCTTCTTCCCCTCTGGAAGGGGGTTTTGGGGTGATGGCAAGAAAGTTTTGACAGTCAACCAGCTCAACCTCCTAGAGAAACTTCTAGAACTCAGTAGAAGCAAACTAAATAGAGCTAGGGCTCTTAAGATGGAGTGAAAAAATATTCTCGGTCTAGCATCGACAGCAAAATTAGAGACTCATAGCGATCGCCCCTTTTGATACATTCGCGCAGGGTGCCTTCAACCA
>CAZCXK010000006.1:41980-43454 GCA_964502605.1 uncultured bacterium | reverse complement strand
AGAGACTCATAGCGATCGCCCCTTTTGATACATTCGCGCAGGGTGCCTTCAACCACAAATCCTTCTGTTTGATAGAGATGGATAGCGCGCTGGTTGAAGTCTTTGACATCGAGCCAAAATCGATGCATCTGCCACTCGTCAAACACCAGTGCTTTGAGCGATCGCAATGCAGTTCTGCCATAGCCTTGCCCCTTGGCGGTAATCACCAATCGGCGCAGCAGCACACTCCGATCAGGGTCTTGCAACCCTTCTAATAGGGTGTAGCCCACAGGAGCCTGGTCGGCGCTGCGCTCAATGATGAAATGGGCGATCGCCTCATCCATAATGGCAGCTTGGTGATGAGCCAACGTCCAGTGATTGATATACGGAGCATTTTCAGGATCTGCTTCTGCGACTATCACAAAGTCAAGGTCAGCAGATTGGGTTGGACGCAAACAAATCGTCATAGGGTCAAGTTTCAACCGATCGAGCCGAGTTTAAAACATTCAAATAGGCGTTTACAGCCGCTGAAAGCCCCATATAAAGAGCATCTGCCGTCAGGGCATGTCCAATCGAAACTTCTAGAATGCCAGGGATGGTGCAAAATAGCCCCAGGTTGTCTAGATTTAAATCATGTCCGGCATTGACGCCGAGCCCCACCGCCTGAGCCGCCTGAGCCGCCGCCGCAAATTTGGGTAAAACCGCCTCTGTGTTGCTGTTGCGAAAAGCTGTAGCATAGGGCTCAGTATAAAGCTCGACGCGATCGCCCCCTACCGCTTTTGCCCGCTGCATCTGATCAGGATCGGGGTTCATAAATAGGCTGACGCGAACTCCGGCATTGTTTAAAGTTTGAATGATTGGCACGAGGCGATCGCCCTCTTGAGTTAAATCCCAACCGTGGTCAGAGGTAAATGCTTCCGGATGATCTGGAACAAGGGTACATTGATCAGGCTTGACCTCACCCACGATCTCCATAAACCGCCCCAAAAAAGGATTCCCTTCAATGTTGAACTCAATCGAGGGTTGCCCCTTGAGCCAATCTGCCAGGTCATAAACATCGGCATAGCGAATGTGGCGCTCATCGGGCCGGGGATGCACAGTAATGCCGTGGGCTCCAGCGTCAACACAGACTTTGGCGGCGTCAAGCACGCTGGGAATGCCAATGGTGCGAGCATTTCGCAGCAGGGCAACTTTGTTGAGATTTACGCTCAGGTTGGTCATAGTTTGGTTGTAGCAATATGAACGATGAATCTAGATGGGAAACAGCCCTATGGTAAAGCCTACCGCAGCCTCCTTCGGGAGACATCTCCCGCTTCCCCGCATCGCAGGAGTCGAACTCCCCTGAGTTTTCCCCGAAAAGCAATGGGGCAAAGCCTTTGACATCCCTGTGCCGAGACATTTAAGAGCACAGCGACAGGGAGCCTTCTCAGGAGGTCAGATGGTTCACAAATCAGACGCCAGGAATCTGAAGTCTGCCAAGTTGACAATCAGAGCA
>CAZCXK010000006.1:14700-41880 GCA_964502605.1 uncultured bacterium | reverse complement strand
CACCAACATTACCTCTCAGAGCACCAACATTACCTCTCAGAGCACCAACATTACCTCTCAGAACAGTAATTAAGCATCTCTGAGCACTAATTAGGTCATTTCAAAATCTTGGCGATCGCCCGATCTCTGTATCCAAGAACAATAATCAACAGGGACTTTGAGAGATTTGATGGGTCTTTCGACTCCTCTTCGTCCCTAATGGGCTATCGTGTACACACAACTCCATAGCTCCAAACAATGCTGCCTGCGCTACCGCTCAATGGCTGTTATGTTCATGCAGCCCCGCTTGGGGAGTATCCCAAAAAACCCCTCCAATTCGAGATGCTGCGCTGATCGAGGCTGGATACCCGAATCTAGCAACATGCCCGTAGCCTTGACCCCATGAATGACTTAAACCTACAGGCTATACACTAGTTGAAGACAACTTTAGGCACAAGTCTCACCTGATCAGAGGTCTCAAGGGCGATCGCCTCGGCAATGCCCAGAAACTGACCCGCCTCAGTCTGCACTCGCACCGGGGTATCTAACGCGCAAAAGCCTGCACTAAGCTCTAGCTTTTGCCCCTGACACCAGCGCTGGGCTAATTCAGGAGAGAGGGTGGCGATCGCCAAATGAGATACCCCCTGTTCCGGTGGGATTGGCTGAAATCGGCTGACCTTGATCGGGTCACTGAGGTCATCAAACGTCAGGCTGGTTTCCAGGCTAAACCCGCTGCTGCGAGTCCGAATCAAGTTTGATAAGGTGCCTCCACACCCCAGCATCTCTCCCAAATCACGGGCAATAGAGCGAATATAAGTGCCACTACCACAGGCGATCGCCAGGTCTAATTCGGGATAGTCTCCCGACCGCCAGCCCAGCACGCTAATTTGATGCACCGTAACCATGCGAATAGGGATTTCGACCTTTACCCCTGCACGAGCTAAATCGTAGAGCCGTTGCCCGCCCACTTGCACAGCGCTATATTTAGGTGGAATTTGCTGAATAGTGCCCTGGAACTGAAGCAGCATAGGTTTGATACGATCTAAACTCAGCTCTGCAACTGCTGCTTGGTGGAGAATCTCCCCCTCCAGATCATCAGTTGTTGTCCGCAGGCCAAAGCGAATAGTCGCATGGTAGGCTTTGTCGTCGGGTAAAAATTGGAGTAGCCGGGTGGCACGACCAATGGCGATCGGCAACACCCCAGTTGCAGCAGGATCAAGTGTGCCACCATGCCCAACCCGCCTGGTTTGCAACAGTCGCCGCACTTTCGCCACACAGTCGTGGGAAGTGAACCCAGATGGTTTGTTGAGATTCAGAAACCCCTGTAGCACACACACAAGCAGTCATACCTCAAAACGTACCTGTCGATTTTAAGGATAGCGCTAGTATGTCAGTCTTCACTCGTTCTTTAGAGCGCGAGTGCCGATCTCCTATGAGGCTGAAGCAGCACTCAGATCAGTTGCCCACCTCCCCCCTAAGATTTATAGCAATCGAAGGGGAAGTTAGGACAATATCATCAGTTCCTGCCTCGTCCATATCAACGACATCGATTGCTATAGCACGCTGATCTAGCCCAAGTGATGAGGGTCTTGACAGAGAACATAGACGCGTCTGATTAGAAGCAGTTAGATACACCCATTAACCTTTACAAACTGAAGGGCGATCGCCCTTCAAGACATAGAAATAGTTACGCAGATTGAAGTAGACACTGAATTTTTCTGAACTTTATTTATAAGGTAATCAGAATTGTTACTGAGTTTTTCCGTATCGACGAATAATTCTTCCTCTGAGAAGCTAGTGAGAAATCAGGGAGATAACTATCACTAGCTATTACATTTGCCTAGCGAGATGGAATCTATAGTTATCACACGAGATTCTCATGTTGGCAAGGACTTTGCTGAGTTCCCTGAGAGCGCCGCACCTAATCTGATTCAATTCTGATCACTTACTTCGATACATTCGAATGTTTAGGGAGTTCTAAAATGTGCCTTCCTGGTTTTCCAAACAATCCGCTTCCACGTAGCATTGGTGATATTGTTTCTAAGGTTAAAACGCCATTAGGCTTAGCCGCACTAGGCTTGATAATAATATTTCTGTTCCTTTCACCCTTAGTTTTTTTGGCACAACCCTTGACAGAACCATTCCTTCTCAGGTTCTTATTTATGGTCGTTGTAGTAGTTCTCACATGTACATTCCTTGTAGTACTACTAATTGTAGTTTTTCCAAACGAAATTAATGAAAAAGTATTGACTTTTATTTTTTTATTACTTTTAGCTGCTATTGTGCCGATGTGCTGGACAGCAAATGGTGGTGTACTACCTGGCAAGACTCTCACCTCCCCAGGCAATGAGCCGTCAGCGAGTTTCATCTGTCAAAACAACGAAGGCACGCCATATTCTTCCGGCTGGATTTGGATTGGTGCAGTTCAGAAGTCATATGGGCTACCATCTTTTGGAGATCCTTTATCTCCAGCAAAAGGTGGAAGTCTGCCAGTTACAATAACACCAGTAAAACTTCCCCAGAAGGGAGATAGGGTGACTGTGACAGAAAGCGTTAAATTGAGAGCAATAAAGCCTCCTCTGACGGGGAATAGCCGCTATGAAGAATATAGTCTTGAGAAATCACCAGAACTGTGTGTTGTACTTCCTTCAAAAGTCGTAGAAATATTACAAACAGATTCGTATGAGGGTGAAAGAATCTCATCTAATGAGGAAAGACACTTTAGGATTTGGGCAAAAGTTAAGGCTTAAACACTAGAGATTGTAGTTCAGCACCAGTTCGGATTTGAAAGCAATCACTCGTCTGTTAAATTGGAAGGGTGATTGCCTTCCTATAGGTTTTGCAAAAGGGCGATCGCCCTTCCGTAGGGCAAGACCTTGATTGACGGACAAAACTATTTACAACTCATATCCTGCATTGGGTCAGGAGAACTGACCCCTACATCAGGTAAACCACCGTAGGGGCGAGGTATCCTTGCTCAATGCAGAATTTTTTGTCAGTCAACCAGGGGCAAAACCTGAACGATATCATAGGGATACCCAAACGCAAGCCGCGCTTAAACTTAGTCGAGGCTAAACGCCATGTCTGTTGCCGCAAAAGCGATGACCCTTGAGGACTATCTAAACTATGACGACGGTACCGACACCCGTTACGAACTGGTGAATGGAGAACTGATTGCCATGCCACCAGAGAGTACTTTGAATAATCAAATTGCTTCCTTTTTGTTTGCGTATTTTTTACAGGTTGGAATCCCCTACCACCGCTTAAGCATTGGGGCACAAATCGCAGTTAGCGGGGCACGGGCAACGGCACGGCAACCTGACTTAGTCGTGTTATCAGAAGCAGCAGCAACGGCACTAGACGGGGCAGCCAAATGTGTGATCACCTACGATATGCCACCACCAGCACTCGTCGTGGAAGTGGTCAGCCCCCAGCAAGAAAGCCGAGACTATCGCCACAAGCGCACTGAATATGCTGGACGCCGCATTCCCGAATATTGGATCGTAGACCCAATCGCTCAAAAGGTCACAATCCTGGAATGGGTAGATGGCTTGTATGAAGAACAAGTGTTTGAGGGCGATCGCCCCATTGTTTCACCTCAGGTTCCTAACATAGCTCTCACGGCGGCAATGGTTTTGACCGCAGGGCAATGAATCTCTGATGCCAACGGTTAGACCATACAGGAAGATAATCTAGGGGCTGTCATCAATTAGCCTCTAATGACCAAGAATCAACGGTTACAGCCCCTAGCCTTTTTTTGGGTCGGGCGTGGCAAGGCTCTGACCATAAGGGTTTCAGCTGCAATTGATGACACGCCCTAGTTTGGGGGCAGATCTAGCGATTGCACGTATGGGTAAGCAAAACCATAAAAGACCATTCGTTTGCTGACTAGGCGCATCGCTGAGCATCGTGAGAAGATTAGACTAGAGTATGAAAACCCCTTTCCTGATGAAGGCTTGATCAAACATTGGCAAACAGAGATTAGTGCTTTTGAAAGAGGCATTCAGCAAGCACAAAAACGATTGGGAAAATAATCATGCAAATTGGCGATCGCCCTCTTCCTGTCACAAATTCCACCCTGGATACCTTAATTGAAGAGTTAGGTGCAGAGTGCCAAACCGTTGTTGCCTTAATACATCAGCTTCAGTTGCCCCATTTGAGCGAACGTCAGCAAACCGAAATCCTATCAGAACTCTTAGCCGCTGCTATTCATCTCAATGTTCACTGTGGGGAAGACTTTCAAGCTCTTATTTCACAGCAGATAGAGCAGTTGCCAGATGATGAATAACCCCAATTCCTAAACTAACAAACAGAGCGTCAGTTGCAGCAAACCAGCTTTCGGATCTTGATGCAAAAGCTTGGTTAATGGTGAAGGGCGATCGCCCCGTCTCCTACTCATTGTTAGAATTCTGAGGCAGAATAATGGCATTCGGCTGTCTTACCCCCCCCAACACTCGCCATGACGCCACCGCCAGCACCCAACGCCAAGCCATCCATTGCTGATCAGCTGACTGACGTGCTTCTCAAGGTGATTAAGCCTGGAGGCGTGACGGCTGGAGGGGCAGGAGCCGTTTGGTTTTTAGTCTATCAGAGCGATATTCCTAAGGCGATCGCCTCTTCTATCATTGGCGTGGTGCTCTCCTATGGGGCCACGCTGCTTGAACCGATTCACAAGGGCAATCAAACCCGGCTAGGAAAAGCAGGCAAAGAACTGGACAAAGCGCTTGATAAAGTGACTGATCGGGCGATCGCCACTGCTAGCCGCTTTGAAGACAAATATCTTCTCTGTCAAGCATCTGATTGTCAGCGAGTTCGTCCTGACGGCATCGCTCAATATGACGGTATCTTTACGCCGCTGCTCAAAGAAGTGTTTGTGCCGTTGGGGTTAGATGCCAGCACCAATGTGGCTGGATTCAGATCATTGACGGCTAACGACCTGACAGAAGGACGGTTGAATATCTGGAGCGTTTTAGCTAAAGCCCAACGAGAATCGACCTTTCGGCAACTAGTGATTTTGGCATGGGGTGGCTCTGGCAAGACCACGCTGCTTAAGCATATTGCCTATCTCTACGGCACCAAGCAGCAGCCTCGGGCTGTTCCTAAGCTGATTCCAGTGTTGCTGGTTTTGCGAAAATATCGAGAGCTTCTCAGCCAAGACACTCCTCCAGATTTGCCTGAGCTGATTGCGACGCAGCACATTCCCAGTCTGCCAGGAGCCGATGAGCTGCAGGTGCCAACGAGTTGGGCAAACGACATCCTCAGGCGCGGGCAAGCGATCGTCATGATAGACGGGTTTGATGAAGTTGCCAAAACCCAGCGCCCAGCCGTGACGCGATGGATCAACCAGCAAATTCGGCGCTATGAGAAATCGGTGTTTATTGTCACATCTCGCCCCAAAGCCTACCGCGAACAAGATGCCGCCGAGCGCTTAGAGCTGGCAACGCCACTGTGGGTCAAAGACTTTAATGCAAACCAGCGCCAGCACTTTGTTGAGCAGTGGTATTTCTGCCAAGAACGCTATGCCGCAGGCGGAGATGAAACACCAGAGGTGCGCCGAGATGCTCAGCAGGCCGCAAATGATTTGTTAACCCAAATTGAAACACGAGATGAGCTGAGAGCCTTAGCCAAAAATCCGCTGCTGCTCAATATGATTGTCTCGTTTCATCGGCGGTTTCCAGGGGCAGACTTACCCAAACGCCGCGTTGACCTATATCAAGATATTTGCCAGTTGCAGTTGCGCGATCGCCCCCGCACCCGCAATCTCGACACCGTGTTGACCCAGTGTAACGCCCAAACCATTTTGCAACGAGTAGCACTGGGCATGATGCAAAAGCGCTGGGAACGCATTCAACAGCGAGTCTTATTAGTAGCATTGACCAATTTTCTCAGACAACAGAGAGAAGACATCAGCGCCACAGACTTTTTAGATCAGGTGGTGCAAATCAGCGAATTGATGATTCAGCAGGAAGACGAATATGAATTTGCCCATCTCAGTTTTCAGGAGTATTTAGCAGCCACCCAAATTGCCCAGCAGAACCAGGAAACCGTTTTGTATGAGCACGTTGATGATGATTGGTGGAAACCGACCATTTTACTTTATGCTTCGCAAACTAAAAGACCGACAACAATCATTCGAGAGGCTATGAGTCAGGGAGCCACAGACTTGGCCTATGCCTGTTTGCAAGAGACGACCCGACAAATTGACCCAGATCTCTTAAGCGAACTCAATGCCCTACAGCAAGCTGTAACTACCTCGCGCTATCAAGCTCTAGAAACCTATCTCAAAAATGGTCAGTGGCGAGACGCGGATGAAGAAACCTATCGGCTGATGATTACCACCGTGGGCAAAGAAGAAGGGCAATGGTTTGACAAAGAAGACCTGATCAACTTTCCTTGCGAAGATCTGAAGGCGATCGATGGACTCTGGAAGACACACAGTGGTGGTCAATTTGGCTTTAGTGTGCAGAAAGAGATCTGGGTCGAGGTTGGTGGTAAACTCGACTTTAGCAAAGATGAAGAGGCGGCGATCGAAGCTTTTGAAAAAATGAGCAACATAATCGGCTGGCGAAAAGATAGCCAGTACATCAACTATCGTGATGTAACTTTTGACACTTCAGCACCTAAAGGCCACCTCCCTTTTTTATTGTTTAGGCTAGGGGGGGAATATATAGGTGAGTTTAGGTTATTAAGGTACTCTTTTCTCGAATCCAGACTTGTAAAGTGTAAGCTGTAGAGCTTTCAGATTTTTCAAAAGTTTTGTTTCAGAGCTAAAAATCTACGAAGAATCAGCATCACAGAGATCCGATACCTGGCACCGATCGCACTTCGGTATCTGAGCAATTGCGTACTCCGGGTTGTAGCTATTCGCTCTTAAAGTTGTAGCTATTCGCTCTTAAAAATGTTTCCGTGATTGCATGAGCTTCATCCATCTGCGCGTCCCACTGCTCCCAAAGGTTCATCTGGCCGGGGCTGGTCTTCTGCGATTTCTTCTTAATTTTCAATCCCGCTAGCAGCTTGCTACCCCAGTGGCTCTTACGCTCTGGCTTGGATTGTGGCTTGTATCTCTTACAAAACTTGCGATAGGCCGCTGCACAGATTTCCAGCGTCTTCCCAAGTGCTAAAAACGCTGGATGCCATTGGGTGATGCCATCATGCGTCAGGCGATCATAGGTGCCATAATTGCTGAAATCATAAAACCACCCCTGCTGCATATTTGCCGCTTTAGGATTGCCGTGAATATAGCGCAGCGTATTCAATACTCGACGCTTGTCAGTATTTGGAAAGCCCGTGCTGTGATAGCGCTTCTCCCAAAAGTGCCCCGTTTGGTTGAGCAGGCGGTTGAAGCACATGGCCGTATACCAATTTAGCCAATGCATGATTTTAGGCAAATCTTCTGGTGCTTTCGGCTCCAGCAAATAGTGCACATGATTACTCATGATGCAAAGGGCATAGATTTTGAAGCCAAATTTCTCCCGACAGTTTTGAATTGCCATTAAAAACAGTTCACGACACTCAAACCGAGTCAGGCGAAATTCTCGATTGTTGCAGCGAGTTGTGATGTGGTAGCAATATCCAGGTTTCAATTCACGAGCGAGTCGAGCCATAACCGTAGTCTGGGTAGGATGGGCAAAGCGCAGCGTGCCCATCACCCCAATCCATCCCTACCCCAATCCATCTGATACATCCCCTGTCGAACGGCCCGATGAAACGAGCTATAGGGCCACTCAGCAGGTGCCAAACAGTATCCATGCTTCACCGGATTGTAGTGAATATAATCCAGATGTCGGTGCCAATCATCTTTATCCCGAATGCAATGCTCCCAAAAGCGGCGTTGCCAAATCCCTCGCTCACGCTTTGCATATTTTGAAGCATTCACCTGCGATGCGATGGGAATTCCGGTTGAAAATTTCCGTTTGATGACGCTCCATCGAGTTGAGAAGTCAGCGTCATGTTCAGGGAGTCGCCAAAGGGTATGGAGATGATCTGGAAGAATGACAATTCCTTCGATGACAAATGGATATCGTTCCATGCCGTGTCGAAATGCAGCTCTGAGGCGATCGATGTGATCAATCAAGAGTGGCTTTCGATGGTCGGTGACGACGGTAAAGAAGTAGGATGATCCGGGTTGGTAGTAGCGTCGGTATTCCATAAATTAGGAATACCCAAAATGGATTCTTAAGGCGCGATCGCGCTTTATTGAGGGTTGGTTTTTGGGGTGATGGGCACTACTAGCTGTGAGGGTTGGTTTTTTGGATGATGGGCACGCTGCGCTTTGCCCATCCTACTAGTTGTGAGGGTTGGCTTTTTGGGGTGATGGGCACGCTGCGCTTTGCCCATCCTACTGGTCTGCTGAGGGGGTTGTTTTTTTTGAGGTGATGGGCGCTGAAGGTAAACTGCTTTCGAAACACAAATGAGTCAAAGTACGGTTGTATTTCATTCAAGAATCTATTATTCTCTGCTCTTAAGCGTTCAAACAGCGCGACGCTCCCTAGAAGTGGTAGCAACACGACTAGAGAGCTGACCCCTAACTCTGATAGCAGCAGAATCAGTGGCTTTAGGTATTTTACTCCCATCGCCATCCCACTTTGCCATGTCAAGAATCGGGGTGGCGTGTTTGTTTGAGCGCTCCTTGCAAACAACAACTAGGAGCAAACATATGGTTTATCCACCCAATCCGCCCGCTGGGGCGAACAGTTCATCGTGCCCAGAAGATGAACGCCATCCCCTTCGCATCATTGCAGTTGGGTCTCTCACCGTTGTCAACCATCACGTTATGCAGATGTTTCAACAGGGCTATGCCCGACCGAAAGACTGGTCAAAACCCTTGCCGACGGTGAATCCTAATGAGGTGATGCGAATTTTGACCAAGCGCATGATGGGGCTGAACGACACCCCATAACGCTGCATTGAGTACGAAAACTGTACCCGACATGAGGTGAAATACTGTGGGGTTGTCGCGACTACGGGGCAGCCCCTCAATTTTTAGAGGCTCAGTGATTCGAATCAGACGAGCTGCCGCTCAGATCTTCAGATCTATCGACATTTTGTCTAATTCCCGCCCACAATAGGACATAAAGCATCGACCGTATCTGCTGCTACCGTTTTAGATTTAGAGTCTAGTCTTTAGATTTAGAGCTGTGCTCTCCAGATGTGAGCGATATAAACATGTCAGACTGAGTGACTATTGAGGAACCTGAGATGAGTTGCCAGATTCAGCGCTGGGTCAAGCGAAGTGCCATTGGTGTGGGGTTGTTGGCGCTAAGTGCATGTGATGGGGCAAATGTTTCCTCTGACCAAGGCGGTCAAGGCCAAGGGTTTGAAGTCAAGCTGCTGGTTGGCAGTGCGTTAGGAGAGTTTTGTCAGCAGGCGATCGCCCCATTTAACCAGCAACAGCCCCAACTAGCATCGGGTGATGCTTTCTACGCCTCATGTCAATCGCTGGGCAGTGGTGATGTGGTCACTACCGTCTTAACCCTGGCTCAACAGTTGCAATCAGGCACTCTCAGCGCTGAGGCTCCAGAGTTTCCAACGCTACTCTCGGTGGATGGCGAGATTTATCACAGTCAGATGGCCTATCGCATGGAGCAGATTTTTCCGGGGCAAACCTACATTCCGCCAATCACCGATGCACCGCTACTGGCCAACAGCCCCATGGTGTTGATGACGCAGGCCGACCTTGCACCAGGGTTGCGAGTCACCGAAAATATCTTTCAAGCCTTCACGACTGCCGACACCCATAACCAGCTTGACGCGAGCAGCCCGCCCCTGGCAATTCACTATGTGCATACCGCCCCCACGCGCTCAAATTCTGGCCTACAAACCTTGGTGGCACAGTTTGCAGCAGTGTCGGGCAAGCGGCCAGAAGAGCTGACTCTCAACGACGTTGCTATCTATGCGCCCCAAGTGCAAGACATTCAGCGGAAAATCACCCGCTATGGCGTTTCGACCGATTCGCTCGCTCGGGCAATGGTTGCCAATGGCCCCTTTTGGGCGTCAGTTGGCTCAGTGTATGAATCATCTGTAATTGCCGCCAACAAGGCTCGTCAGCCGGGCCAGCCTCTCTATGAGGCCGTGTATCCGTCAGCAACATTTACCTCCAACATGCGCGCAATTTTGCCCACTGCCCCATGGGTGAGCGCAGCTGAACGAGAAGCTGCTGAGCAGATTATTACCTATCTCCAGTCAACTCCTGCCCAAGAGATTGCTACTCGGCTGGGGCTGCGGCCTGGTTTGCCGGGGGTGCCTCTTGGTGCCAACTTCTCGGCAGAGTTTGGGGTTACCCCTCAAGCCAACTATGATTCGTATCGCCCGCCCCAGCCAGAGATTGTCGAAGCGATGATCACAACGTGGGAAAACGCTGCCAAGAAACCCTCGCTGGTGGCAGTGGTGATCGATTCATCTGGCTCGATGGAGGGCAATAAGCTGCCTGCTGTGCAAAACACGCTGCAGAGCTATATCAATAATTTGAGCCCTCGCGATCAGATTGCGCTCATCGACTTTGACGATGACATCCGTGACCCTGTGCTGGTGGAGGGCACCCCTGAGGGGCAAAGTCGCGGCATTGCGTTTATTGCTGGCCTCCAGGCTGATGGCGGCACTCGTCTCTATGATGCGACCCTCTATGCCCGCAACTGGCTGCAAGACAATTTGCGAGCCGACGCCATCAATGCAGTGCTGATCTTAACGGATGGCGTTGATTCGGGTGAAGGCGTCACTCTAGAGCAGTTGGCAAGTGAGTTGCAGAGCAGTGGGTTTGACAGCGACCAGCGAATTGCCGTCTTTACGATTGGCTATGGTCGAGATGGCGAATTTAACCCCGACGCGCTGACTCAAATTGCTGAGTTAAATGGTGGCTATTATTCTAAGGGCGACCCCGAAACGATCGCCCGGCTGATGGCCGACCTGCAGCTTGAGTTCTGATGGCTGATGGCTGATATGCCCTTCTCAGCCAGTACACATAGCATACATATAGCAATATCTTTGCCATTGTCAGCGGTTGAGAGCCATCTACGCACACTACTATGATGAAAGCATCACCTCACCTATCCGCTAAAACTCTCAGACTGTGATCGCGCATTATTTTAAGAGTTATTTAAGAATCATTTAGAGCCATTTAGAGCTATTAGAGCCAGCATGCGTCTTGCCAACCCTCTCTACTACCCAGTGCCCGTGTTGCTCGGCGCGATCGCCCTTTTTGTCGGCGTGCGGATTTTACGACTGCCGAGTGGGGTGATGATTCCTACGGCAGGGGCGATCGCCACAGTGGGAGCGGCCATGCGCAATAGCCAAGACCCCAAGCGCGTGGGGCTTGACAATCCGGTGTTAAACCAAGAGTTGCAGGCCGTTCGCAATCAGGCAGAGTTGGTTTCGAGTCAGGCCGAGATCCTGCGCTCAGAAGCCATTCGCATGTTAACGGAAGTGCATGAGCTGGAGTTGCTGGGTGTGGTGCAATATGCCTGCGATCGCGCCCAAGAGTTGCCAGCCCAGATCGAGCGCCTCTCTCGCCATCTACAGGGTGCTGATTCGCTGCTCTCTATCGATGAGTTGCAGCAGCAGTTGACCAGCATTGAGAAGAAGCGGGTCGCCAGTTCGGGCATTGCTCGCGACCAATTAGAACGGCTGGCCGAGACACTGCGCCGCAACATTCAACTGGCGCGAGATGGGCAAGATGCGCGCCAAGCCCAGGTGCTGAGCTTATCGACGCTGATTTTAGATGCGGCAGGGGTGCTGCAGCGGTTGCAGAACAAGCTTCGCACCGCAGATCTGACGAATGCGGCTGAGACCACTGAGGTGCGATCGCTCAGCGATGAGTTTAATCAGTTTCATCAGAATGTCGATTTTCTAGTGTCAAACGTCTCTGGCTAACAGGAAGACTGCACGCTTATGGCTCACACGCGCTCATTGGTTACCTCACTCGGCATCATTGCTCTCGCCTTCGCAGCAACCTACGCCCCGATTGTCGGTAGGCAGCAGACGATCGTGGTGATCAGCGGCACCGAACTCCAAGAGCCCCTAGAGTTGCTAGAGTCGCGCTTTGAACAAGCCTATCCTCATATCCAGCTAGAGCTAGAGTTTCAGGGGTCTCAAGACCTGATCACCCGCTACATTGACGATCGCCACGAAGTTGACCCGACGGTGCTGATCCCTGCAAATGGTGAACTGCTGCAAGATCTGAATGACAGATGGCGATCGCAGCAAACTAGCCTCCCTTTCTATGATGCCCCTCAACCCATCGCCAAAACGGTGCTTGTCGGTATTGCGTGGCCCGAGCGAGGGCAGATCCTCTTTCCTGATGGCCGCTTTGATTGGAGCCGCCTCCGTAAGGCTTTAGAGTCAGGGAACTGGGGCGCGATTGGGGGTTCCGATGCCTGGGGCAGCTTTGACTTTGTGATGACCGATCCCATTCGCTCCAACAGTGGCCAACTCACCCTCAGCCTCTGGGCTCAGGCTCAACTCAGCTCACCCAGCACGACAGCAGCAGATTTAAGCACTGATGAGATCCAGTCGCTGGTAGGCTTAGTCAAGCGATCGGTCTATTTGCCACCGCGCTCAACCGACATCTTGCTGCAAGAATTCATCACCCGTGGCCCGAATGATGCCGATGTCGCGACCGTGTATGAAAGCGTTGCCCTCTATCGGTGGCAACAATCAGAAACGACTCACGGGCAACCGTATCAGATTTACTATCTCGACCCCACCATTGAAACGGTTTCGACAGCTGCAATTGTGCGGCGCAATGTCAGTGCGGGTGAGGCTGAAGCCGCTCGGCAGTGGCTCAATTTTTTAACCCAGCCCGATCAGCAGGCTCTATTCGTTCAGTTTGGGTTTCGCCCAATGGATGACACAACCGATGTCAAGTCTGTGACCAATAGCCCCTGGCAGAATGCCATTCCTGGAATTGAGGCCGAATTAGCTGTCAAAACGACATCAGCGCCCGATCGCCAATCAACCTCAGAACTGATTCGGCAATGGCAGCGCAGTAATTAAAGCGTTGCATAATTGAGGTGTGAATCGAGGCTAAATTTGATGGAATGTCCTGAATGCAAGTCAACCCATATCCGTAAGAACGGGATAAAAAGGGGTAAACAAAATCACATCTGTGTCGATTGCGGTCGTCAGTTCATTGACCGTTATGAGACGACTCTAGGTTACAGTGAGTGATGAGGTGAAACGAGAGTGCTTGGAACTGTACGTCAATGGAATGGGCTTTCGAGGCATTGAACGGGTAAAAAAGGCTCATCATACCACCGTCATTAGCTGGGTGAAGCAAGTCGGAGAACGGCTCCCTGATGCCTATATCCCTGAGACCCGCGTAGCAGTCAGCGAATTGGATGAAGCAGATGCTGGCGGAGGTGAGTCCACGGGTCGCCCTTTTTTTGTCAACCAGCAAGTGTATCCGGCCCGAGGCCGTCGCCGCCGACTGAAGAGCTTAGTGGGCACCCTTAAGATTCGCCAAAGCCAAGCGGAACGCATGGGGATGAAGGCGTATAGCCGCCTCAGTAGCGAACTGGAGAAGGCCAGTCTACGCTTGATTGCCAATGAGTCATTTCACAATGCTGAATCAAAGAAAATCTCTACAAAGTCGGCGGGTCGCTCAAGCGCTTAGCCGCCGCAGAAACGCTGTTGTGGCAAGGTGAGGTGGAGTCTGCTAAAGCTCTCTTCGCCGACTGTCGGCGCAAGCAAGCCCGCAATTTTGCAGCCTATCTGAGCACTCACCAAGCTCGCATCGTCAATTATGGAGCCTACCAGAGCGAGCAACTCTGTTCCATTGACTCAGGAGCGGTAGAGTCGGCTGTCAAACAGATTGGACGACATCTGCAAATTCCGGTGCTCGCTGGAATGCGGACTCCGTCAATGCGATGTTGACTCTGCGTTGTGCCTACCTCAATGGTCAACTCGCAAGTTGACTATTTTGTCGAAAGTGGGATGATCCCGATACCTAGAGGTACACAGCAGTCCCACAGCTGTGGTAGTTTGTGTATCAAAGAAAGGGGCATAAAACAGGGTTGATGCAGCATTGATCGCGCATAAAGTATCGTTTAGCAATATCTTTCATCTTGGATGGCAGCACCATATTGAGGCTGCTAGCAGCGAGAATCAGTCAATCAGGTTAGAAACTGGGAATAATGGATGCCATGGCAGAGCCTGAGGCAATTTGAGCACGCCTGTATGGTAGCTATCTCGCTCCCAAACTCGAATCTCTTTGGGTACATTCCCCGCCCCTTGGGGCGGAATAACATCTGGGGCTTGCCCCGGGGTTCATACCTTTGATTTACTCACGGATGAGTAATTTTTTCAGCAATTGGGGATCCTGAATCTGTAGCCGTTAGCTAAGATGTGAACCATTCCTCCACGATTTTCTGACATGCCGTTTTTCAGATTTTCATTCCTGAAACGTTTCTATCCAACCGTCTCACGATCGGCTGCTAGCCAGCCGCCTCCATCTGCGGGGCACGTTATCACTCCCTTTTCACCGCCCACCACGCCTCCCCGTAAATCGTTATCGCAACTTGAACAAGAACTCGAAGCAGAAGCTAAAGCCAAACGTAGTCAAACAACCTCAATTCGTTCCGATTCAACTACTAGCTGGCGCACCCCGGTGAACCGACTGATAGGACTGACTCTGCTGGTAGGAATTCCCGTTGGAGCATTGTGGGTGATCAACTTGCCCTATCCTGCTATTCGTCGTCCAATTGCCCGCAATGCGCCCTTCCTTTTACTGCCCAGCTACATTGGTATCGATCACCATTATCGAGAGGCAATTTCTCGAGTTGAGCAAGCCATTCAGCTGATTGACCAGGCCACCAGCTTTGCTGATATTGAACTGGGCGAAGAGAAAGTTCGGCAGGCCCAAAACAGCCTTGATCAAATTCCAACAGGCTTTCTGAATGATTATTCTGAATACCGATATTGGTGGTATTACCGACAATTTAGCCTCATGCGGTTTAACAATGCTCGAGCCAAAATCGGAGAACTGCAGTCTAAGGTGTTTCAAGAGAAAAATGCTCATGCGGCGCTCGTGCAGGCTGAGCAGGCCATCATATCAGCGCGGCAGCAGTATCAGGAGGCAACAACGCTTGTTGATCGGCAGACAGCAGTATCAACCTGGCAAGGGGCGATCGCCACGTTGATTCAGATTTCTAGTCAAACCTTTGCCGGAAAAACCGCGCAGCAAAAACTCGCGATGTATCAGGCAGAGTTTCAAGAGGCTGTCGGGCTGGCAGCAGGTCAAGATCAGACCTTTGCACTGATTGCAGCCGCCAGAGAATTTGGCTGGCAGGCTGCTAAAATTGCTCAAAACCCACCCCATCCAGTGTCAGAGTGGCGGCAAATTGAAATGCTTTGGGATGAGGCCATCCAACGCCTTGAAAGCGTCCCGACGGATAACCCAACGGGGTATGCCGAAGCCCAGAAATTGCTGGCTCAATATCAGGCAAACTTGGGAGAAATCAAAGTCAGAGCCAGTGCTGAAGCTGATTCTGTTGATGCACTGCAACGGGCACAAATGAGGATTGAGCGGTTGCAGGCAAGTGCCGATCGGTCAACACCCGGTCAAACCTTGAGCCAGTTGCAAGCCATCATGAACGACCTCAACAGGGTTAGCACTGGGACGACAGTATACGTTGAAGCTCAAGAATTACGGGTATTTACCCAACAGAAGCTTGATCAGTTGGCACCTGAGTAGCGAATCAGTCATGATTTGATTCAGGTAGCAATAACAGGTAGAGGACCTGACGTGGGCAACCCGCAAAATCAGACAATTTGGCAGCAACTCGTGCCGTGGATGTTTGTCGCCCCGGCATTGAGCATAGTTGCAGCTTATTTGGTGATGCCCGTTATCTACACTGTTTATTTAAGTCTATTAGATGGATCATCGCAGCAGTTTGTTGGGCTAAACAACTACGTCTTTGCTTTCACCGATCCGTTGATGTTGGTGGCGTTTCGGAATAGTTTGCTGTGGTTGGTGTTAGTCACTGGAATCAGCGTCAGCCTGGGGTTGATGCTCGCAGTATTGACTGATCGTGTGCGGTATGAGGCGATCGCCAAATCGCTCATTTTCATGCCGATGGCGATTTCATTTGTGGGAGCCAGCGTCATCTGGAAGTTTGTGTATGCCTACCGTCCCGAAGGCTCGGCTCAGATTGGCCTCTTAAATGCGATCGTGACCGCGCTAGGGGGTGAGCCTGTGGGCTGGCTGGTCGAAACCTCGATCAACAATTTGGCGCTGATTGCCATCATGATTTGGCTGGAGACGGGGTTTTGCCTGGTGGTGTTATCGGCAGCAGTGAAAGGTATTCCTGCAGAACTAATTGAAGCCGCCCGCATGGACGGAGCCAACGAGGTGCAGATCTTCTGCCGCATTACGATGCCGATGATTCGCTCAACCCTGATGGTGGTCGCGACCACACTTGTAATTCTCGCACTCAAAATCTTTGACATTGTCTATGTGATGACTGGCGGCAACCAAAACACCGAAGTGATTGCCAGTCGCATGATCAAAGAGATGTTTACCTATCGTCATTATGGGCGAGGCAGTGCGATCGCCGTCATTTTGCTTATGGCTGTCATCCCCGTCATGGTGGCTAACATGCGCCGGTTTCGCACTTCGAACAAGTAGTCACTTACCCTATCAATAGTAGAATTTCTGACTAGTGCAGAGTCACCGCTTAATTTTAGGGTAACGCTTTGGCTCGTAGTTAGCGCTTCAGCGCTAAAGCACTGACTACCAACCCTGATTTTTAGTTGTGACGCAGCACTAGTTGAGTTTGAAGGCTTAAGGGTTGATGACGCCGGTCAACACCTCGGCGATGCGCGATCGCTGCTCAGCGTCATAGCCCCAGCGCGTTAGAAATGTTTGATAGGCTCCAGTGCCTGTAGTGGCACTTTCATGCAGCTGCTGCGCCAGCTCGGCCACCTGCGGCAGTTGCAGAGCTTTGATCAGCAAAACCGTGCGCGATCGCACTCGATCTGACCCTTGCGCCATTGGTTCATGGTGATTGCGACGATGGGCGATCGCCATAGCTGACGACATCGCCAGATTCTTGACCAATAGCTCAGCCACTGTATCGGGAGCCGATTGCAGCGCTTGGATCACGCCCAGAGAAGGATGATCAGCCAGAGGGCGATCATCAGTGAGATAGGTGACAAAAAAGCCGCGTGCGCCGTTTGGAGTTTGCACTAATGCTGCGATCGCCTCAGAAATCTGCTGATCTGACCATGCACCCGAGGCCATCTGCTCTAAAAGCGTTTGCGTATGGGCGATCGCTTGCTCAAATGAAACCTCTGCAGGGACACTAAAGTCATCTGGAACGCTAGAGGGAGACGATTCCATCATGTGACGATCCATAATTCATTAATTCATTCGGATTTGATGATAGCATTCCTGATTTAAAACATCGGTACTACAATGTCCACATGGCGATCATTTCTTCTAAGCAACCTTCTCCCGAACCCAGACGACAGCGCCGCCCTCGCCCCCCTCAGAGTGAGGATGACTTGCTGCTGCAAGCTGATGCCCAGCCTGCCGAACAGGGCAAACCCGAAGAAAATCTGCGCCCGCAACGGCTGGCTGACTACATTGGGCAAAAGGCGCTGAAAGAAGTGCTCGATATTGCGATCAAAGCCGCTCAAGCTCGCAAGGAGCCCCTCGATCATCTACTACTGTATGGGCCTCCGGGGTTGGGCAAGACGACAATGGCTCTGGTGCTAGCCGCAGAAATGGGCGTAGCCTGCAAAATTACGACTGCACCTGCCCTAGAGCGTCCCCGCGATATTGTTGGGTTGCTGGTTAACCTGCAACCTGGCGATTTGCTGTTTATCGATGAAATTCATCGGTTGCCGCGTGTGACTGAAGAAATCCTCTATCCTGCCATGGAAGACCATCGGCTAGATATCACTATTGGTAAAGGGCAGAGTGCCCGCACTCGCAGCATTCCGCTCCAGCGCTTTACGATGGTGGGGGCAACAACGCGCGTCGGGGCATTGACGTCTCCTCTGCGCGATCGCTTTGGTCTGGTGCAGCGGCTTCGGTTTTATGAACTGGACGAACTGACCGAAATCGTCTTGCGCACGGCTGCCATTCTCAAAACGCCAGTTATGCCTGATGGAGCGGCTGAAATTGCCCGTCGGTCGCGCGGCACCCCCCGCATCGCCAACCGCTTGCTCAAGCGAGTTCGTGACTATGTGGAAGTGAAAGCGTCGGGTGATGTGACGCAACCCGTTGCAGCTGAAGCACTCCAACTATTTAATGTCGATCCGGTGGGCTTAGATTGGACGGATCGCCGCATGTTAACCGTCATGATTGAAAACTTTGGCGGTGGGCCAGTTGGGATCGATACCCTCGCAGCAGCTACTGGAGAAGATTCTCAGACGATTGAAGAGGTCTATGAGCCGTATTTGATGCAAATTGGCTATCTTCATCGCACTCCTCGTGGCCGCGTTGCAACTCCTGCTGCATGGAGACATTTGGGCTACCAGCCCCCGGAGAAACCGCCAGAGAACCAACTTTCGCTTCTGGCTTAAACTATCAATATGATCCCGATATGATGATGTCAAACTGTTTCGATCGCCCCTTACCATTATGCTGAACTGGTTTTGGCCTGCTTGTCTGGTGCTGCTGCTGTGGCTGGGAATTAGTGCGCCCGCCACTGGCCAAGGCTCGTTTCCAGATGCAGCTGATCTCAAAGCCTTATCTGTCGAAGAATTGCACGATCAGGTGTTTGAGACCACCAATGCAGGAGATTTTGCCACCGCAGAACAGTATTGGACAGAGCTGATCCAACGCTTTCCAGATAATCCGGCAGTGTGGAGCAACCGGGGCAATGCGCGAGTCAGCCAAAATAAGCTCGAAGCGGCGATCGCTGACTATGACCGAGCCATTGAGCTAGCTCCCGCAGCCCCCGATCCCTATCTCAATCGTGGCACTGCCCTTGAGGGCTTAGGCCAATGGAACGAAGCGATCGCTGACTATAACCATGTGCTAGAGCTTGATCCTCACGATCCGGCAGCATATAACAATCGCGGCAATGCCAAAGCAGGGCTAGGTCAATGGGACGAGGCGTTGATTGACTATCAAACTGCTGCCGATATGGTGCCTGACTATGCCTTTGCGCGTGCCAACTACGCGCTGGCACTCTATCAGGTTGGGCAAACTGACGAAGCCATTCGCACTATGAGAAACATCGTGCGCAAATATCCCCGCTTTGCTGATATGAGAGCGGCACTGACGGCAGTGCTGTGGGCAACGGGGCAGTCAGGAGAAGCTGAAAGCAACTGGTATGCGGTGGTCGGCCTCGATCGTCGCTACAAAGATATCGACTGGGTCACCAACATTCGCCGCTGGCCACCATCGGTGATAGAAGCGCTCGATCGGTTTCTCAGTTTGCAGTAGCAGGCTCGGCTCACTTCCGATTGCATCTGTCTATGGGCAATGCGACCGTCCAGGGTTTACACCGATTGGGATGAGGTTTCTGGCTGCGCTAGCGTGACATCAGCCTTAACAAAGGATGGTGTGATCAACCTATCTTTCTTTCACTACCATCCTTTTTCGTTCTTGCTAGAGCTGGTTGCTGCACTATACCGCCGAGCGACGACGAAGGCGCTTATGCTCAGACTTTTGCTTGTAACCTACGGCTTGAGCCTCATTACTATCAGAGCCAAAATGCTCTCTGACAGATTCTTTCATCGCCAAAACGCAATTGTGAAATTCCCCTTCTGCTAGTCGAGCCGCATTGCTAAGAGCCTTCTGGTGGGCAACCATTTCAGTTTCTTTTTGCTGTTTTTCCTGCATGGTTGCATATGCACTCTGGAGCACTGCGGGTGTTGCCTCAGCCCGACCGATGGTAAAGTCAGGAATCGTCCGCAGCCCATACATGGAGTCAACGTCTTGGAGAATGGTTCGAGCTTGGAGGCGACGGCTAGTGTCAGATTGTGCCATGACAAAAATTTCCTATGGTATTCAAGAAAAAGATTCAAGTGCTCATTAGGGCAGTTGAGGCGTTCAAAGACTCTGATACGTCTTTCAGTAGCCCTGTTCAGAGTGGATGAGGCGATCGCCCCTTTGCTGGCGCTGGCTAATTCAGGCTGAATGCCCCAACGAGGCGGCGATCGGAAGCATATTCACATTTAATGTACTAGCCTGGAAATTTTACTTAACAGACGCTTGACATTTTTGAATAGTACATTTAGTCTATTGGTTAATTAACTACATAGTTAAATGCAAATAGTGCAACATGCCCACTGATCAACTGAGTGTCACGTTTGCCGCTCTTGCTGATCCAACGCGACGTGCAATCCTGGCTCACCTTGCCCAAGGTGAAGCATCGGTTACTGAACTAGCTAAACCCTTTGAGATGAGCCTTCCTGCGATCTCTAAGCATCTCAAAGTGCTAGAGCGAGCCCAGCTGATCACGCGGAGTCGTGAAGCTCAATGGCGACCCTGTCGGCTGGAGACCAAACCCCTTAGAAATGCAGCGGATTGGATTGGGGAATACCGCCAATTTTGGCAGGAGGGTCTCGATCGGTTGGACGAGTACCTGCATGAGCTACAAAACCAGGAAAAACAAGATGATTAACCAACCTGATTCTAGTGAATCTCTATCCGAACGCGAGATTATCATTACTCGCGTCTTTGATGCACCACGTGAGCTGGTGTTTGCCGCGTGGACTGATCCACACCATGTGGCGCAATGGTGGGGGCCGAAAGGCTTCACTACCCGTGTAACTAAGATCGATCTGCATCCAGGCGGTGAGTGGCGCTATGTCATGGTTGGCCCCGACGGGACAGAATATCCGGCTAGAGGGGTCTTTCACGAAATTGTGCCCCCCGCACGAATTGTTACCAGTGATGAATTTGACGAAGGCTTTGAGCAGGTGATCAATGCCGATCTGCCCCAGGGAATTGTCATGACTGCTGTATTTGAAGAGCTAAATGGTAAGACGAAACTGACCCTTCAAATTACTCATACAACTGCTGGCGATCGCCACAAACATGAAGAGATGGGGGTCGTCGCCGGATGGAATTCTAGCTTTGATTGCCTGGATGAGTACTTGATCACTATTTCAAGCTGATGTTTCTAAAAGCAAATGAGTAACAACATCAAACAAATGGGAGACCGATATGCAAAACATCACTCCATGCTTGTGGTTCGATACCAACGCCGTAGAGGCTGCTAATTTATACACGTCTATTTTCCAGAACTCAAAGATTGTCAACACAACTTACTACGGAGAAGGAGCGCCTAAACCCAGGGGAACAGTCATGACTGTGGTCTTCCAGCTCAATGGACAGAGTTTCATTGCCCTCAATGGTGGATCTGATTTCACCTTTTCGCCCGCAGTTTCTTTCGTAGTGAACTGCGATACACAGGAAGAAATCGACTATCTGTGGGATGAACTTTCTAATGGTGGAGAAAAGCAACAGTGTGGCTGGCTCAAAGATAAATATGGAGTGTCATGGCAGATTGTGCCTGCCCGTCTGGGGGAGATGATGCCAAGCAATGAGCTGGAGAAATCACAGCGAGTCATGCAGGCAATCCTCAAAATGGACAAGCTTGATATTGATACGTTGGAGCGTGCCTATAAGCAAAATTGATGAGCGCCAAGGAAACACGACAATGAGAACATTAAAACTTCAAGTCCAAATGACCGTTGACGGATACATTGCAGGTTCCAATGGCGAAATGGACTTCATGGTGTGGAATTGGGACGACGAACTAAAACAATATGTTCAGGAGATAACTGACCCTGTTGACTGCATTATTCTTGGCCGAAAACTTGCTGAAGGGTTCATTCCTTACTGGGCTGGTGTGGCTGCAAATCCTGATGAACCGGAATTTACAGCAGGCAAGAAATTTGCGGACACACACAAAGTAGTTTTTACCCAAACGCTCGACACCTCAGAATGGGACAATACCGTTTTAGCAAAAGGCGACCTTGTTGACGAAATCACTCAACTCAAAAAGCAAGACGGTAAAGACATGATCGTGTATGGCGGGGCGACCTTTGTATCAGCTCTAATCAAACAAGGACTGATTGACGAGTTTCATTTATTCGTTAATCCAACTGCAATTGGTAACGGAATGCCCATTTTCAAAGAGCTTGATAGTAAACAAGATCTGAAATTAGTTGAAGCGACATCATTTGACTGCGGGATTGTTGTGCTAAATTACAAGCCGAAACGCGACTAAATCTGCGAGAAATAAATACCCTTCATATATCCACTGTGTCAGCTACTTTATCTACGAAAAACCATTAGTTGGAAGGCTTGACATACCCAATAGCAAAGGAGGGAAACAGAATGTCAAAAGTTAGCGGACTTGCCCTGATTGCAATCGGACTACTTCATGCCCTGCCAGGGTTGTTTATACCAGGGGTGATTGGTTTTAGCGGTATCTGGCAGGAAATCACTGACATGGGTGTAGTCGATGCGGTCAAATCGGAATCACTTCGCATTTGGGGTTATTATTGGTTCCTTGTGCCGGGATTTCTCTTGATCCTCTGCGGCCTTTTGTTTCACTGGATTGAGCATCAGTTGAATCGTCCTTTACCCGTTTTTGCAGGGTGGGGATTGTTGGCGATCGCCTGCTTCTGCATTGTACTAGACATCGATACTGGATTCTGGTTGGTGCTATTTGTTTCTATGAATGCGATCGCGTCATCCTACCATACTCCACAGTTAGGGCAGTCAGATGATATTAGAACGTGAACTCACCATTACACGCCTCCTTCAAGCACCGCGTATCCTGGTGTTCAAAGCCTGGACTCAGCCAGAACACTTCTCACGCTGGTTAGGCCCGAAAGACTTTACAACTACATTCTGCCAAATGGATGTGCAACTAGGCGGCACGTATCGAGCCTGCATTCGATCGCCCGAAGGAACAGACCACTGGATGCAAGGGGTTTATCAAGAAATCATTGAACCAGAGCGGCTTGTTTTTACCTTTGCCTGGGAAGACGAGGATGGCAAGCCCAAGCATGAAACGCTGGTGAAAGTTACGTTTGTAGAGCAGGACAGCAAAACAAAAATGACTTTCCATCAATCTATCTTCGAGTCGGTTGAGTCGCGTGACTCACACCAGTTGGGCTGGTCTGAATGTTTCGATCGCCTTGCTGACTATGTTGTACAAGGTGTCCTGTAAACTATTAACCGCAAGCACTTTTTAGCAACCGCAAGCACTTTTTAGGAGATCCGTTTTATGAACTATACTACTCGATGGTTGGGCTGTTTGGCGGCGGGTAGTTTCGTGATTATGCCGATTCAGCCTGCTTGGGCAGAACCCATTCGTGAGATGGATACTTCATACACTGTTCAACAAGTCGAAGCAGTACAAACCAATTTTGCTCAGCATTTCCAGGATTTGGGCGTAGAAGGTTCCATCTTGATTTCTGATTTAAATCAGAACCTGAGTTATCAGCATAATCGTGATCGCAACATGACGCCATTTTTACCCGCATCTACTTTCAAAATTCTCAATTCGCTGATTGCGCTGGAAACTGGGGCGATCGCCGACGACTTGGCAATTTTGACCTGGGATGGTGTAGAACGAATGTTCCCTGCCTGGAATCGCGATTTAAATATGCGGACGGCTTTCAATTTGTCAGCCGTTTGGTTCTATCAGGTGTTGGCGCGTCGGATTGGTCACGAACGAATGCAGCAGTGGCTTGCTGACGTTGACTATGGTAACCAGATCATCGGTGCTGCCGATGATATTGATACATTTTGGCTAACTGGCGATCTACGGATTACCCCCCAAGAGCAAGTTCAGTTTCTACAACGCCTGTATAGCGATAGTCTACCCTTTTCACCAGAAGTACTGAGCATGGTGAAAGACATCATGATCGTGGAAGAAACTCCTGATTACATCATTCGTGCTAAAACAGGTTGGGCCGGGTTAGGTGAAACAGATCAGCCTCAAATCGGTTGGTATGTCGGCTACGTGGAACAAAACGAAAACGTTTACTTCTTCGCAACCAATATCAATATTCGGAATCAAAATGATGCACTCGCTAGACTTGAGCTGACCCGTCGCTGCCTGGAAACTCTTCAGCTGTTGTAGCTAAAGCTCTCGTGAAGTATCGAAATAAACGACATCTATCATTAACAAGTTTGGGAGAAATTTACGTCTTCAGATAAGTTATGCCAATCAGTAAATCTGACGGTATATAGTACAATTAAACTATAGCTATAGGCTTAGATAGCTCTCTCATTTCAAGCGATCGCACTGCTCAATGATCACTCATGCATTGTTCGATAATCACTTAACCAGAGGAACACACTATGAAATTGAATTCTTACTTGATGTTTAATGGCCAGTGTGAGGCAGCATTCAAGTTTTACGAACAATGTTTGGGTGGCAACATCACAGATATGATGACCTATGCAGACTCGCCAGATGCATCAATGACGGAGCAGATGCCCCCAGAATGGCGCAGTAAAATTATGCATGTCGGCCTGATGATCGGTGACCAGGAATTGATGGGTTCTGACAACCCACCCGGATACGATGAAAAACCTCAGGGCTTTTCAGTTTCAATTAACCTGAATGATCCATCAAAAGCAGAGCATATCTTTAACATGTTGGCAGAAAATGGCACCGTGAAAATGCCTCTCCAGCAGACCTTTTGGGCTTACCGTTTTGGCATGCTAGTTGATCAGTTTGGCATTCCCTGGATGATTAACTGCGAACAAGCCTGATTGGCTGAAACAGACTGAATCTTTTACCCTCAATCTTTCCCAGAGGATGAAGGAATCTGATTCACGCTTCCAATCAGGTGAACACAGTGAGTGGAGTAATTGACAACTTACCCCCCTTAGATTTCTATGACCCTTGAAGAATTGCAGGCCAAGCTAGTCGATATCAATCACCTAGTGGTTACCTTTCAAACCTCAGTTGCATTAGAAAAATATTATTCCGAAGAGATTGTAATGCTTGAGGGAGATGGGACGATTACTTCAGGCAAAGATGCCTGTCGTCAAGGACGAGAAGTCTTTTTTAAAGAGATGCTGGTCGAGTTTAGAGAGTCAAGATTAGTCGGGCAAGACATTGCTGTTTCAGCAGACAAGACCTATGACTTTGTGGTTGTCTCAAATTGGTACAACGATTTCACGATTAAAGTAGGCGATCAGATCATGGACAACAAAAGTAATCAGCTTTCAATTGGGTATTGGAAGGATGGGATGGTCGTAAAAGAGAGCTACAACTATCCCGCAATCTCAATCCAGTGAACCCAATGACAAATGTTTTGATAATGAGCTGTGTTTATTGCAAATAAAGGAGATTCAACAATGGAAACAAATACAACACAACCGGAACCCATCATGCAGTCTGAAGCTCAAAAAGAACACCAGTGGCTGCAAAAACTGGTTGGCGAGTGGACGTATGAAACTGAGGCGATCATGGGGCCGGATCAGCCCCCAGAGAAGTCTACGGGGACTGAACGTGTGCGATCGCTTGGTGAACTCTGGGTTGTAGCCGAGGGACAGGGCGAGATGCCCGGTTGCGGTGTTGCAACAACTATGTTGACCCTCGGTTATGATGTGCAAAAGCAGCGGTACATAGGCACATGGGTTGGGTCGATGATGACCTACCTCTGGATATACGATGGCGAAATGGATATGGCCAAAAACGTACTGACGTTAAACAATGAAGGCCCTTCCATGTCAGGTGATGGAAAAATGGCAAAGTACAAAGATGTAATTGAGTTTAAGGACGATAATCATCGCGTGATGACATCCCATGCCTTAGGCGATGATGGGCAGTGGCATCAGTTTATGACGGTGAACTATTCCCGGAAACAGTAGCCGAAGGCTAAACCACGCAATGTGCTCTAAAATTCTGGAGCACATTGTGTCAAACTGAAGTTGAGTCAGGCTCGCACCGAAGGCAATTATGCCCCAAGTTACCTCACTACATGAGCTGTGGGAATCAGCAATACCACAGACGCGGATCTTTTCTACTGATCGCCTCTCCGATCTCCCACAGGCTGCAAAACGCTATCTTGAACATGCGATCGCTCCCGGCACACCACTAGCTGCTGCGATTCGATTACGGATGCATGGCGAAATCAAATTCAATGATTGGTTGCCCTTTCAAGCGGAGCAAGTTATTTGCTGGAGCCGAGGCATGATCTGGAGCGCAACCGCATGGATGAAAGGCATCCCCATTAGTGGCTCAGATCGTTTGGTGGATGGTAATAGATATCTCGCCTTTCAATAGTACCTTTCAGCTTCGTCCTCCTCTCGTATTTCTTGCAGGTAAGACGGTATGGAATTGTCTCATCAACCGATTTGGAGTGTGTCGGCGGAAGAGGTTTATCAATTACTGGGGGTTAGTGCGAGTGGATTGTCCGACGATTGTTAAACGCGAACCCAGTACCTTGGAAGTGCAGGTGGCTCATATTGTCCGGATGCTGACGGCGATCGCTCTCAGCATGGGAGTTTTGGTATTTTTGCTGACGTCTCTGCTGGTAGGCATGGATGTGCGCGAGAGTTTCATTTTTGCAATTGGCATCATTGTGGCACTCATACCAGAAGGGTTACTCCCCACAGTTACGCTGTCATTGGCGATCGGAGTACAGCGCATGGTGCATCATCATGCCTTGGTGCGCCGTCTATCAGCTGTCGAAACCTTGAGCGCCATCACGGTAATTTGTACCGACAAAACTGGAACGCTGACCAAAAACGAAATGACGGCGCAGGGTCTCTGGATTCCCTGGCAGCCTGAAGATACTAGCATTGACTCCATAACTCAAGTGTCAAATCCTCCAATCGCGCGCTTGCCATTACATCATGAAACACTTCATACTCATTCACCCATTCCCCCCCCACTAATTGAAGTCACTGGAGCCGGATATGATCCTACCTCCGGTGCGGTGCAGATTCCCAAGGGGTTTCAAGCGTCCTGGAACATTGATTTGCTGCTAATCGGGGCAGCCTTATGCTCCAATGCCCGCCTGATTCATCTGACAACCCCGAGCCGCTGGCAAGAGATAGGCGACCCCACAGAAGCGGCTCTGCTTGTTGTTGCTGCTAAAGCAATGACACTGGCCTCTGTTGTGGCCTGTCAAACGGGGAATGTTTTTGCCTGCCGCTCTGAGCGTGCGGCCAGTCTGCGACTAGGATTGTTCTCAAATCCACTGATCTGGGGCGGTATTGCCCTGGAATGGGTATTGGTGCTGCTGATTACTCACAACGCATTCTTA
>CAZCXK010000006.1:0-14600 GCA_964502605.1 uncultured bacterium | reverse complement strand
TAAGTAGCGTGTTTTCGACAGCCCCATTAGCCCATTGGCAGTGGCTGATATTGCTAGCGTGCCCACCCATCGTTTTAGGCGCAGAAGAGTTGCGAAAGTTTATGTTTCGCAACTATGGTCATAGGCTCAGGCGATCGCCCTCAACGGGGTGATCAACCCCACGCCACTATCTTGCAGCAGGGCATATTGATCGCATCGCGGCACGATTCTCGAATTGTGATTTCCAAAGTTTCACCCTAAGCTCTACTATGTTCAAGAGGCTTTAAGATCACTGCCTTGCCAGCTATGCATTGTTTTGCTAGATTGGCTCGTTCTCTTACTACCGTTGTTTAGGTTGTTTCCAAGGTGTCACTATGGATCCCGAAGTGAAACAAGATGCCGGTTTTCCCAACGCCGCCACTGAGCCTGAGAAGGTCGATGTTGACATCAACCACGACGATTCAGGATCGCTATCGAAGCTCTCGTCGAGTGAGACTAACGAGCAGTGGCAAAAAATTGGGGAGCAGGTTTCTGCTTTCTTAGCTGATTTACCAGATTACGCAGGCGAGTTCTTTGGAGAATATCGCCGCCCTCTCGTTACGATTGGCATTGTTTTGGGTGTGGTGTTGCTCGCCAAGTTAGCGCTAGCAATTTTGGGAGCGATTAATGAAGTGCCGTTGCTGGCTCCCTCATTTGAGCTAATTGGCATCGGTTATTCCACCTGGTTTGTTTACCGATACATCTTGCGCGATTCAAATCGGAAAGAACTCGCTGAAGATTTTGAATCCTTGAAGGAGCAGGTGCTTGGGAAAAATGATCCCAAATGATCCCAATAGATAGATTTATCAACCTTTAGATCTAGCTTGAGCGGGTTATTTTTGAGGTTAGTAGTGCTGACCCGGTTTTGTGCCGCCATAGGGATTCTTTGCTGTCATCTTTAGGGCATGGCTTTGTCGTGCCCTACTTTTTGGCTGAGGGGATGCCGTGTAAACAGCTCAACTAGGCCAATGGTTCCAACCCAGAAAGTATAAACCCCACATCGCCAGGGTGACTGACCTCGTGACGAAGCATATAAAGCTGCGATCGCCCCTTCTATAGCATGGGACGCAATAACGATATGCCCAAGCATTAGTGGCAGTTTGAGTCTGCTGATCAGGATGTGCTGAGTGGCGATCGCACCCATGTGATATAGCTCTAGGCCGATAAAGCTGGCCATCAGCACGACAGAAAGTATCTTGATCGGGGGTGCAATGGCCCGCTGGATTGCCGCAAAATTCATGATTTTTTGATTGTTTACCTGTCTACATTCTTGCGTTTTACGGAATAAATTCTCTGCAGGTATTCCAATAGCAGCGGACAGGGGTGCCAACGGGATGGCGCATCTAGGGCAAGGGTAGCTTAGATCATGACTCTGATCGCGTGGCGCACAGCAGCCCAAACCGAATCAGCCCCCGCTGATAGCCTCGGCTCATGAGTCGGAGTGACAAAGCCGCCTGAATGGTCTTCCAGCCTGAGCGCAGCAGCCCGATTGCGGCGGCTGGGGTAAAAGCCGAGCTGATGACGATATCCCAAAACGGGGCAACAGCCATTGACCAGTCGGCAGTGCGAATTGCCTCAAATGGTAAAGACTGGGCGATCGCCTCATAGTCTGGCAATGAAATCACATAAGGCAAGCAATAGACCCGATAGATTTCATTGAGGTGGGCCTGCTCATCGGCGGTGAGGGGCGCATTGGGTGCGTCAGTCGGGCGATGGCACCAGGTCGCCAGTATAAATGTGCCCCCCGGTTTCAACACGCGAAAACATTCCTGCAAAAACCGAGCCTTATCGGGCATGTGTTCGCCACTTTCGAGCGACCAAACCAGATCAAATGAGCCATCTGGAAACGGCATGTCTAACGCATCTGCAACCTGAAATGTGGCATCGATATGTGCTTGCTGAGCGCGTTCGGCGGCTCGTTTGGCCTGCACTGGGCTCAGCGTGATGCCGGTGGTCGCCTGCGCCTGCAACTTCTCGGCTAGATAGAGCGAACTGCCGCCAATGCCGCAGCCAACATCTAAGATCTGATCCGCATGGTGCACATCTGCCCAGGTGAGTAATTCTTCGATCAGATCAATCTGAGCCTGCCGCCGTTCTTTGGGCTGCCGCCCGTCAGCGCCGTAATAGCCATGATGCATGTGTTCTCCCCATACCTGCTCCCATAGCCTCGATGAGGCATCATAGAAATCTTGAATCTGCTTTCTCAGAGTTGAGGTCATGACTTCGCTGTAATCTCGTAGGGAAGGATTGATAAATCTTCCAAATTCTCTCATCCATCTTGAATCTGAACCAGCTATGACGGTTTCGCGGACAATCTGTTTGGGTTTTATCACGGTGATTACGGTCGGCACCTTCGTGCTAATGCTACCGATTTCAAGCAGTGCTGGCCATTGGAGTGGGTTTGTCACGGCGTTGTTTACGTCTACATCGGCAGTCTGCGTCACGGGTCTGGTTGTGGTTGACACCGGCACCTACTATTCCTTTTTTGGGCAATTGGTCATTTTGCTGCTGATTCAGGTGGGAGGGTTGGGCTATATGACCGCCACAACCTTTTTGTTGATCTTGCTGGGGCGTCGGTTTGGGCTACGAGAAAAAATTGCCATTCAGCAGTCGTTAAATATTCCAGGATTATCGAGTTCGGTTCAGCTGGTGCGATCGATCATTGCCATGACCGTCATTTTTGAACTGACCGGGGTTGTCATATTGATGCCAATTTTTGCTGCCGACTTTAGCCCCGCTTACAGCTTATGGCTGTCTATTTTTCATAGCGTTAGCGCCTTTAATAACGCTGGATTTGGGCTGTTTGCCGATAGTTTGACCCGCTATTCGACGTCGCTGTCGATGAATCTGATTATTCCAGCGTTGATTATTTTGGGCGGGATTGGCTACCAGGTGATCATGGAAGTCTATCTCTGGTTGAGCGATCGCCTCTTCAACAAACCCAAACGCATCGATTTCACCCTCAACTTCAAGATTGTCACCAGCACTACAGTCATCCTGCTCGTGTTAGGCACGATCGCCTTTTTATCAGCCGAATATCGCACGCCCGAAGTGTTTGGTGAGTTTAACTTTGGCGAAAAGTTGATGATTGCCTGGTTTCACTCAGTGATGCCACGCACGGCGGGCTTCAACTCGATCGACTATGGCCAACTGGCATCGGTCAGTCTCTTGATTACGATCGCGCTCATGTATGTGGGCGGCAGTCCGGGCAGCACGGCAGGTGGCATCAAGACCACCACCTTTCGCATTTTATTTAGCTGCACTAAAGCCGTTTTGCAGGGCAAAGAAGAGGTGCTGTGTTATCAGCGCCAAATCCCCTATGCGCTAGTGATTAAAGCAGTTGGGGTTGTGTTTGGTTCTGGGATGACGGTCATTGGCATCACAACCTTGATTTCTATTACCGACCCAGACATTGATTTCATTCGCATCATGTTTGAGGTGGTTTCTGCCTTTGCCACCGTTGGCCTCTCCACAGGAATTACAGCCACGCTCTCGATCTGGGCTAAGCTAGCCCTGATTGCCACTATGTATATCGGGCGCGTCGGGGTACTGCTGCTGATGTCTGCAGTTTGGGGTGATCCTAAACCTAGCGTGATTAACTATCCTGAAGAAAATCTGCTTGTAGGCTGATTGATGCCAGCTCGCTCAGCTCCAAAACTCATCAGCTCCAAAACTCATCAGCTCCAAAACTCATCGGCTCGCAGGGTGTCGAGTTCGGCCTGCAATTCCTGGAAATAATCGCTCGTTGTAATTTGAGCGACTTGCTGTTGCCGCTTTTGCGGGTCGATTTCGACAGATAGCTCAATCAGCTGTTGTTTTAAGGCGTCTTCTCGCTGCCTGATATGCTCTGCCATGCTCTGAAACATCCGAGCTAGCTGCCCCAGCTCATCGGGGCGGTCTGCGACCTCATCGAGGCTCTCCGCAGTGAAGGTGCCATTCTCGATATCACTAACCGCCGTTGTCACCCGATCAACCTGCATCAGATAGAGCTGCATGTGCTCGTTTTGATGGCGCAGGTCAGTTTCGGCTTGCTTACGTTCATCGATGGCCTGACAAATCTGATAATACATCTGCTGAAAGGCTGCAATCACATCGCCTAGCTCATCATGGCGCTGAATCGTGTGTGAGGCAAATTCTTGGCAGGGCTGATCGGCAGCGATCGCCTCTCCTGCTTTCGACAAATCTTGGCGCAAGGTCAAAATTGGGCTAATCAGACTGCGGCTGAGATGAATCATCATCACCAACGTGATAAATGCTGAAATCACGAGCACCAACAGGGACACCCGCAGGATGTGCATAGCAACCGCAGCACGGGTGCCACTGGCATCGTGCCGCAATATCAGCACATATTCATCGCCAGTGAGCTGAGACGCAATCCAGGAGACATCGTAGCGATCGCCTGCGGGAGCCTGCTGATAGGCTCGACTGACTCGCCGAGCCTGAGCAAAGGGCATTGCCGGAGATTCTCCAAAATTGCCGACCTGTTCTCCATTGGTGCGATAGACAGCTCCTCCACGAATGACGGGCAGCATGGAGTTGCCATAGAGCAGTTGCAGTTGGGCTAAAAGTTCATCACCATCAGCATTGGGGTAGGTGTTGAGAATCCAATCTACCTTGCCTGCTGAGACCTCTGCAAGCTGCTCTAACACCTCTTGCCTACGCTTATCAATCGATGGAACTAGCAATATCCCCTCAATGACGACGAGGCTAACAAAGATGCCAAACACGATACGAAGCGATAACGGCGAACGAAACAGACTCACTGCTTCCCGGAGCTTGGTGCGTGTAGTTTTCATATCCAGTTGCCAGTCGGTTTACCCCGGATTATGCGGGTGCCAATTTTATTAGGATGTCATGGATGGAAAATTACGTCACCCCCTGGCGTTTGCGCAGCTTCTCTTCAAGAGAATCGCCCCCGATTAATAACTGGTGATAAACTTGCTTGCTAGCCAGCGTTATACAGCGGGACTCGCTGGACTTCCAATGATTGCAGGAAAGAGAGATGGAAAAGGCACTCACGGAAAGGAATAGCTAAAATGTTGAGCAAAATGTCTATTTACGGGAAAAGCTAACATGCGGCAGCCTGATTCAGAAACGTCCTAACCCAAATGCGTAGGGCTATACACAGCAGGGCAAAAGAATGGGGGCATAGCCCCCAAGATACTTGGTTTGCACAGGCTCCCATCCCTGCAATGTCATGCAGTCACACCTGAGACGATATGGATGCCAATCGTTTGTCCTGATAGCGAAAGACTAGGCTACCAGTTCCTTGACCTTTGCCATGATGCCATCTGGATCAATGCCTTGGTGTGGAAACTGCTCCCACAGTCCTCCGCAGCCCTCATGATAGGTGCCCAGATAACCAAACTTGGGGGTCAACCCGCGCTCTAGTAGCCAAGACCCAAAGCGACTCCCCAGTCCGGTTCTTCGGTTAAAGGCTTCAACGACCAAGACGAATGGAGCTGCACCCACCTTCGCTAGCATGGCGTCATCGACCACATTCAGTGTTGACTTGTTAATCAGACCAACATCAATGCCGTCTTGCTTGAGTCGCTCTACCGCATCGAGTGAGCGATATAGAGCATCTCCAAAGCTCACGATGTAGCCTGCTGTGCCCTCGCGCACGACTTCATCTTTACCCGGTGTAAACATGTAGTCTCCACCAAATAGTTCTTGGCCGTTGGCATCCAAGATGTAAGGCACCTTTGAGCGCGTCGAGAAGATGAACCGCAGCCCAGGCTGATGGAATACGGCTTCGACGCAGGCTGTCATCTGATTGGCATCGGCTGGGAAATAGAGACGAGTTTCATAGCCGTCATCCAAACCATTGTCAGCAAACATGTTATTGAGGCCAAAATGGCAGGTGTTGTCTGCCATGTCGTCAATTCCTGAGTGAGAAAAATGACAGAGCACATTTGAGTAGTTGAGCCGCGCCATGGTGATTTCAGAAATGCACATTTCCAGGAAGGCGCTAAAGGTGCCGAAAATGCCTTGTTTTCCAGTAGCCATACCAAACCCAGCCGCAGCAGAGAAATTGCCGCGCTCCATGATGCCCGACTTGATAAAAATATCGGGGTAGGCTTCTCGAATGGTCTTGAGGCCACACGAGCCTTCTAAGTCACTATCGATGCAAACAACATTGGCCTTGCGTTCGTCTGGAGTCATCTTGCCTAGCACAGACACCACCGCGTCACCAAAGACATTGCGGTTCGACCCGACTTTGTCGCTCACTCCTAAGTATGTATAGGTTTGCTTAGGTTTCTCGATGCTATTGAGAAACTTCACGGCTTCACTATGACCACGCGACTCGAGGTAGGCGATCGCCAACTTGACCGAAATCACATCATGGCCATGCTCTGAGCCTTCTAACCCCTCAATGCCAACGCACATTGGCCGCTTGTTGATCAATGCGATGGGGCCATCGGTCGTCACCGCTTCGCACATCCGGCGATATAACGTGTCAATATCTTCGCCATCTCCCTCAGAAATCTGGAGGCCATGCCCTTCCAGGGTTTTGCTAACGCTATAACCGGGCAGATAGCTAGAGGGATGTCCAGCGATGGTGACATCGTTATCGTCAATAATTAGCTTGACGTTGAGGTTTTGAGCGACTGCCAAACGTGCTGCTTCGGCATCGTTTCCTTCTTGTTGCGAGCCATCTGACCCCAGGCAAAAGACCACCTTGTCAGGGTTGGCCATCGCTACCCCGTTTACATACGGCCACATATGTCCCAAGCGACCTGAGCTAAACTTCACACCCGGAGTTAACCCCAATTCTGGGTGGCCTGGCAGCTTAGCATGGGCTTCACGATAGTGCATCAGCTGCTCAGCAGGAAGATCGCCATAGAGAGCTGCCATCAGATATTGGGTTGCGACCCGGTGCCCCGCTTCATCAAAAAACACCGGCACAAACTTGTCAGGAGCCCCTCGGAAAAATGCATCAAGAATCACCACCTCGGGTGCTGTATCATAAGGCCCGCCAGTATGGCCTCCCACGCCTCGAGCCGCGCCCGTCGCCGTGAAGAAAACAATTGCATCTCGAACGAGCTGAATATTTGCCCGCAGAGCATCTCGCTGATCAGCCGTGAGCGTTGGATTCGATGGATCAAGGGCAATAGTCTGATAGGCACCGAGGTCAATGGGGAAGCGGGTCGTTGTCGCAGTCATGGGCTTATGTTCCTAGAATTAAACAGTTTTAGGAGCTGTATCCTCAGGAGTGATCACATCCGGAGGCACAACCAGCGTGTGCTAATGGGTCAATACAAACACAAGGATCTTACATCTTAATAAAGCCTTACATCTTAACCGTAAAGCTTGCAAGCCCCTCGGACATGTCTTATGGCAAACATAATAGGAGTGGATGAGAAGCAAAATGCCTAACCACATTGACGTCTGGCTCTACCCTGCCCCTAAACCGACAGACGTGACTGTTCTAAAATAACTTTGCCAATTGTCTGGCCAGAAGCCGCATGAGCATAAGCTGCTGCTACCTCTGTGAAGGGAAAAACGTGAGAGTCGAACAATGGACGAATCTGATGTGTGTCAACGAGCTGCGCCATGGCTTTCAGAATCTCGCCATGATGAGCGCGATTCATTCCCGTTAGCAAACGATGCTGCATTCGCCGCCTCTCAGTGGCGATTGTGTTCCTGTCGAAGACTTGGTGCGTCACATTGAGCACACCCTCACCCCCATGGGCATGGCTCAGACAGGCGATCGCATCTTGATCTTGGGTGATAGCCCAGTGCAGGTGGCACGCGACACCAATTTTCTCAAGATTCATAGGATTACCGAATAATTTGATAGCGTACGAGGCGTCTAGCCGTGGGGCTCGGCACGTCAAGCTTAGTGGCGATCGCCGCCTCAATTTCGTCAAACTCGATCAGCGGCAGCTCAAACGTGGAATCTTGAGGGGGCGAGTTTAGCGTTTTCACCTCAACGCGAGTCCGTTTGGCCTGTAGATCAACATAGGCGCGAACCGTTGAGAGGGTAAACCGATTGGGTGGAGTTAGCTCAGGCACCACCTGCAGCGACTGAACTGGTCGGGTGGATTGGCTGAGGCTATATTGAGTCAAACCACTACCTACCCACCAAAAGACTGGCCCCAATAGCAGCAGTGATATCCAAAGCCACCCATCATGCCGCAAGTTTTCTAATATCTCCAGCCGATTCATCAGGTCTACTGGCAGTGCTCGTCGCCACTTAAACATCAGTTAACCTTAACTACTTAAAATTTCTATACCTATAACGTTGCTCATCACGGTTAGATACCCCATCTCGCTGATGAAGATTCTGTTGGTTGAGGATGACCTGAGACAGCTTGAACCTATCAAGACAGCACTTGCCCGAGAACATCACATCGTCGATGCCGCTGAAGATGGCTTGGCAGCTCAAGGGCTATTGGCCGAGAGACCATATGACCTACTCATTCTCGATTGGATGGTGCCTCACATTGGCGGGTTAGACCTCTGCCGACAATACCGCGACATGGGGGGCATGTCTCCTGTGCTAATTTTAACGGCAAAAGGTGCTCTCCAAGACAAGGTTTCAGGGCTGGATGCAGGGGCCGATGATTACTTGGTCAAGCCCACAGATGTGATTGAGCTGCTGGCACGGGTGCGAGCCTTGTCCAGGCGATCGCCCCTCTGGCGAGGCAACACCCTTGCAGTTGAAGACCTGAGGCTCGATTTAAGCAATTTAATTGCTGAGCGCGGCAGGGCCACCGTCCAGTTGACAAAGCGAGAATATCAGCTGTTGGAGTATTTCTTGCGCCATCCGCGTCAAGTGCTTACCCACGATCAGATCGAAAATGCGCTATGGGCGTGGGATGTCGAACCCGAGAGTAATGCAGCTCCCAAGCTGGTGCGGCGACTGCGGCAGCGGCTGCAAACACTAGGCGCAGCAGCATGGGTCGAAACAATTTATGGCATGGGCTATCGGCTCAATCCTCAATCTGAAATCTAAGGGATTTCTCCAACATTATTATTAGCATGTTTAGACGCAGTCGCCGGGATTTGGCTCATTGGTTGACCCTATGCATGGGCAGCATCTTGGTGACCTTTGCTGGCATTGCCTACCACATCGAAGTAAATGACGAACTGGGGCGTCTCGATCGCCTGCTTTACCGCAGCGCCACCGTCATGGTCGCCAGCATTCGCTATCGCTTTAGCGACGGGGATTGGCAGTTGAGCTTAGACCAGGTTCCGCTCTTGGGCAATCGGTCACTAACCATTGATAGCGGCTTAGTCTATGCCCGTTGGTATGACGACACCGGCACTCTGGCGCAGTTTTTAGGCTCACCGCTGACCCGGCAGCTCTCACACCCTGTCGGATTTAGAACTCTGATGCTAGAAGAGGTTGAGCACCAGGATGACAGTTGGGCAGAGGCCCAGCCTAGCCGCCATCAAGTGGCATCTACGCCAGTGCGTCAGCTGACCTTGCCCATCTATCGCGGCACTCATCTGCTCGGCTATCTCCAGATTGCCAAACCGCTAGTCTCAGTGCAGGCTAACTTAGCCGCATTTCGCCTATTCTTATCCATAACATTGCCAGCAGGGGTGGGGTTTATTGGGCTGGCTAGCTGGTTTTTTGGCCGTCTGGCAACCCGTCCGATTCAGCAGGCGCATGCTCAGCTTGAACGCTTTACTAGCGACGCCTCCCACGAACTCAAGGCTCCGCTAGCAGCCATTTTGAGCAATGCTCAGGTCGGCCTATTGGCTTCGCCGGATGCCGAGCAGCATTATCGCTTGCAAACGATTGTCGAAATCACCAAGTCGATGAATGGCCTCATTGAGCAACTGCTAGTGTTGGCGCGTCATTCGGGTGCGATCGCCCCTCAATCCTTGATTCGACTCAATCTCTCAGCGTGGGCACAGCATTGGGTTGACGACCATCACACTATCGCAGACGCACACTCTGTTCATGTCATTCTCGATGTGCCTCCACAGCCTGTTTGGGTGCAGGCCAATGAGGCATTGCTGACTCAGGCGATGACCAATCTCTTTATCAATGCCGTCAAATATACCCTTAGTGGGGGGCGCATTCAGATTCGGCTTACAACCCCGTCGCGCATGGCACTGATCGAGGTTGAAGATAACGGCGTCGGCATTGCAGCAGCAGATTTACCCCATATCTTTGATCGGTTTTATCGAGTTGACTCAGAGCGATCGCCCCATACCGGTGGCTCAGGTCTCGGATTGGCGATCGCCCATCAGATTATCGAAGCGCATGGGGGCACCATTACCGTCAGCAGCACATCCCAGATGGGGTCAACATTTCAGGTGAGATTACCCCTGACATCAAAGCCTGGTTAACCCATCGTGAACTGGGTAGCGTCGCTACGGTTTACCCACAATCAGGCTATGTCCCACGAAAACATTAGTGCAACTCCTGGTTGCCTGAGAGATCTTCGGAGTGTGGATTGCGGCTGCGCTCAATCCGCGTCGTTGCAGATACCTTAGGTAGAGCGCAGTCGAAGCCTAAGGTAGGAGAGAATCAGCTTCTCACGAGTTTTGTCAGCCAGCCAGGATGATTACTTAAGGGCTGCGGTTGCCTCAATCTCAACCAATGTTTCTGAGGAGGCGAGTGAGGTAAAACCGATGCCAGTCAGCGCGGGGCGCAAGTCTGCCAGAAATTGCGCGAGAATGGGTGCGATCGCCTCCATCGGCAATTGAAGCAGTGGGAGCAAAGGGTCTGTTTTTACCTCCTTATTCCCCTGACCTTTCCCCGATTGAATGATGTTGGTCGAAACTCAAGCAACTTTTACGTTCAGCCAAGGCTCGAACTCGTGAAGCACTGGATCAAGCGTTAACGCGAAGTATCAACGAGTGCATTTCTGAGGATGATGTCTTGGGTGGGTTCGGTCACTGTGGTTTATTCATCTGATAACCGCTGTAACTTTAACGGAAACTGTTCCATACTTGAGTCTCAATGAAAAGATCATATTTTCGCGTTCCGTATGTTCGCCACTCTTCACCAGGAACGCCAAACTCTTCAATGACTCTGCAAATTTCACTCAATACAAATACCTGACCATGATACTCAGGATGATAGAACTCCTCATCCGCCTGAGTTTCTTAACCAATAACTGATCATGCTGTCTGGGTAAGTGAAACTGACTTGTTCAGGGCTAAAAGCCGATAGTGGAGCCCGGATTGCGCTACTTTGCCCGTTGAACCCTTCCTCGATCCAGATGGCTCGTTCAACTACAAAGTAATGAGGATAGGCAGTGATAGGCTGACCACCCTTACGAATAAATTCTTGTCTGAGCCAACCTTCTGTTTCTTGCCTTCGTCGTAGATACTTTTGAGGGTTACTAAATCTGTCATACACTGCACCCGTTCGATTACTTAGATTGGATATAACGTTCAGGGCTTCATCCTCAGCAAGAAAGGACAAGGTTTGAAACGGCTTATCATCACTGTGATGGTAGTGCGTGAGGATCATTTGCAGTGTAGTAATCAATCATCAATTTCAAAGATACTCGACTTGTCCATTAATCCTATAACAACTGAACTTCGGCAAAGAGGCTTAGAAAATGATCTCAACAGATAAGGTGAAGCAGTCCAACGGCTCAAATCAGCGGCAGTAGATACCCTTGAACTTAGCACTAAGTAACTTTCAACTGTCCGCTGCATTTGAATCGTTATACGGCTGTCGCCAGATCTCATCAAGGATTTCATGATGATTGAGGCATCTCATCATTCAATTTGAAGTTAGACAGGTTGATTGCATCTGTAACCTGAACAGCAAGTGCATGAACTGTCTTAAGATCATCTGTCATCGAGTGTAATGGACCATCCACTAATAGTGAAGCGAGTCCATGTACCAAACTCCAAACTGAAATCGCTGCTGTATCGCGATCGCCTTCCACCAGATGAAACTCATCAATGACCCCTAGCAACACTCGGAAAACTGGCGTACAGGTTGGGTTTTCATCTTCTAGTGGAGAACCCATCTCAGGGCGAAACATCAGTCGAAACTCATCTGGGTGTTGCACCGCATACATAACATAGGTCACGCCTACCGCCTGCAATTTTTCTTGTGGGGTAGTCTTGCCCTGTAGTGCTGTATGGGAAGCGCGATCGAGACTTTGAAACCCATCCAAAACCAGTTCGCGGATCAAGTCAGCTTTGTCTTTGAAGTGATGATACGGCGCACCAGGGCTAACCCCAGCCCGTCGAGCCACTTCCCGCAACGTGAGCGATTCAATCCCCGATTCTTCCATGACTGCCCGTGCCGCCTCTAGCAGAGCAGGGCGAAGGTTGCCGTGATGATAAGCATCTGATTTTTTCGGAGTTTTGGGCGGCACAGGTAGAACTCAAAATTAGATCTTGACAATGTTTAGATTTTATCGCATCTTAGTAGTGTTCAGATTCTAAACGATGTTTAGATTTAAGTTGTCAGTTAGGAGTTTCTCGATGCTTTTGTCTTCTAAGAACGCTTTGGTGTTTGCGGCAACGGGCGCGATCGCCAGCGAAGTTGCCCGTAAGTTTGCCCGTGAAGGTGCTCAGGTTTGGTTATCGGGGCGTAATGCTGAGGCTCTGGAAGCATTGGTCAGGCAGATTACTGATGAGGGTGGTATCGCTAAGGCGGACGTAGTGGATGCCACTGATTCTGCTGCCGTGACCGATTACGTCCATCGAATTGCCGCTACAGCAAGCTCAATCGATGCGGTTTTTAATGGCATTGGCGGACGACCCGCAGACTTGGGCTATCCTGAACCCGCAACGACGGTTGAACTCAGTCAATTTCTGAAGCCGTTGCAGATTATTTTGGGTTCTACGTTTCTTACCTCCCGTACCGTTGGAGCGCAGATGATGCAGCAAGGTAGTGGATCGATCGTCACCCTCTCTGCCACGCTCAGCGGCATGACCGCAGCCAATATGGCAGGCATCAGCGCCACCTGTGGGGCAATTGAGGCAATGACGCGATCGCTAGCGGGAGAGTTTGGTCGAGCGGGGGTGCGCGTCAACTGTGTCCGAGGATCGGCAATGCCAGAAACCCGCACCATTCAAGAAACGATGGCAGGGCAAATCCAGATTTTTGACGAAATGCCGCCGATGTCACTGCCGCCGCTGGGTCGCCCAATTTCTGTAGCTGAAACGGCTTCCACCGCAGCATTCCTGGCTTCTGATGCATCCAGTGGCATGACGGGGCAAGTGGTGACTGTTTGTGCAGGAGCATTTGTTGGCTAATTGCCATCCCCTAACGACATCATCGGAGAACATCTCATGGCAAAATTTGACGATCATCCAACCGTGCGATGGTGGCGCGAACAGCCTGTCGCCCAGGCACGTGTTAAGCTCAATGCCGAATCGCTGCGATCGCTCTGCCTAGAAGCTGGAGCCGATGATGTCGGCTTTGTGGAGTTAGATCGAGAGGCAGTTGCCGATCAGCGAGGCGATATTCTGGCAGCCTTTGCCCCGACCCAAACGCTGATTAGCATTGTCTGCCGGATGAATCGGGAAAACGTCAGAACTCCGGCGCGATCGGTCGCTAATGTGGAATTTCACGCCAACTATGAGGAAGTGAATGAAGTTGCCCGTACGATCGTGAAAACATTGACCCAGATTGGAGTAAGAGGGTTGTATCCATCGGCAGGGTTTCCGATGGAAATGGATCACTTTCCGGGAAAAGTCTGGGTCGTGTCTCACAAACCCGTCGCGGTGGCGGCAGGGTTAGGTCATATGGGATTACATCGAAATGTAATTCATCCCAAGTTTGGTAATTTCATTTCGCTGGGCACAATCTTGATCGATGCAAAAGTAACAGACTACGACCAGCCGATTGACTACAATCCCTGCATTGATTGCAAGCTGTGTGTGGCAGCGTGCCCAGTCGGAGCAATCTCCCCCGATGGTCACTTCAACTTCTCCGCTTGTTACACTCACAACTACCGCGAACTGATGAGTGGTTTCACCGATTGGACAGAGACGATCGCCGATAGCAAAAGCGCCCGTGACTACCGCCAAAAAGTGACAGCTTCAGAGTCAGCCTCCATGTGGCAAAGCCTATCCTTCAAAGCGAACTACAAAGCCGCTTATTGCCTTGCCGCTTGCCCAGCCGGAGAGGATGTCATTGCACCTTTTTTGAGCGATCGCAAAGGATTTGTTCGAGAAATCGTCAAGCCCTTGCAAGACAAACTCGAACCAATCTATGTGGTACCTGGATCGGATGCAGAAGCCTACGTTGCCCGCCGTTTTCCCCATAAAACAATCCGGCAGGTCAGTAGCGGCATTCGCCCTCAGTCGATTCCTGGATTTCTGTTTGGCTTGCCGCTGCTGTTTCAACGCGATCAATCCAAAGGATTGAATGCGATCTATCATTTCACTTTCTTTGGGGCAGAGGCACATCAAGCCACTGTAACCATTCGCGATCGCACAGTTCAAGTTGAGAGAGGGCATATCGGCAAGGCAGATTTGGCGATCGCAGCAGATAGCCAAACCTGGTTAGGGTTCCTGGCAAAAGAGCAGAATTTGATTTGGGCAATACTGCGGCGCAAAATTCGGATTAAAGGCTCACTCAAACTGCTTCAGGCATTTGGCAAATGCTTTCCAGCGTGATCAAATGGAAACCCAAATTA
>CAZCXK010000005.1:62610-83853 GCA_964502605.1 uncultured bacterium | reverse complement strand
CTAGAGCTAGATGTCCCGCCGAATACCAGCTAAATTTCCATAATGAGAATTGCTGTAATCTGTCAGACTCAGTTTTGCCTGACAAATAGCCTTGTTTGATTTAATGTTTGCGATACCTCGGGTTCTTAGTCCATTGGGTTAAGAACCTTTTCTGCATAGAAGCATTGATAGTAACGCACTTGATAGTGCAGGACTGACAATGACTCACTGATTCAGGTTTTGCGGTGCTGGATGATAGATCTGCGATGCTCAGGGGATTCAGACACTTCAAGAATTGCCCTAGAGAACGTGTAATCCGGATCGTTTTAAAGAATCTAACATGCTTGATTTGGCGGGCGTTGAGCAAGTTTTGATGAACTTGAGGCCATTGATCCGGTGGGACGATCTGAGAACTAGAACCTCTGTTCTGCCAAGATCAATGCCTCTCGGAAAGAATGAATTCATAAGCAGATAGGGGTGTCTCAACCCAGGCTCTAACAAAGCTAAATCAGGGGGGGCTGAGTTATGCATCTATCCATGCGTGTCACCTATTGGGTTCGGTACAGAGAGTAGAGCTATGAAATTTTCCTTTCGTCGTCAAATCGCCGCGATCGCCACTGTTGCAACTACCTTAGTTGGAAGTCTGACGGCTATTAGTCCAGCGATCGCTGTTAGTTTCGGTCAAAAAGAGGTTGATCAAAGTAAGTTTGTTGCTGTGGCTTCTCCCTATGGCAACAATGCCCACCAACTACTGATTCTGGAGCAAATCTCAGATACTCGGCCCTGCTGGCGAGAATTTGGCACTAGCCCCGTGCAGGTTGATCCGCTATTGACTGGTTTTGATTTCAGCGGCATCTGTGGGCGCAGCACCGATAGCAATGGCTACTCGATCCGGGTTGATGGTCAAGATTTAGGATTGCGATATAGCTTGAGAATTGTCCGCCAGGATGGAGATCTGGTCTTGATTGGTAGCTCTGGCGATCGCACCGTAGAACCTATTGAAATTGGTCGCGCCAATGGCGTCACCAACAACTTTGCCAAAATTCAACTCAACTCCGGTTGGCAGTTTGCCAAACGCACCTACCAAGATCGCACATTAGGCCATGTCTATCTTGCCTACAACAGTGCATTGGCAGGAATTGACACTGGAACTGATGAGCAAACTAACAAACCACCTGCGTTTGGTGACATCACCGGAGATATCTATCGCAAAGAAATTGAAGAAGCCGTTGAAATGGGCTTTATTGCCGGGTTCTTTGAAGACAATACCTTCCGTCCTCAAGTGTCTCTCACCCGCGAACAATTGGTTTCCATGGTGCTTGAGGCCATCGACAAAATGCCAGAGGTTGAGATGCAAATTCCAACCCAAACAGCAACTAATCCTTACAGTGACGTCAGTGCATCTCGCTGGAGTGCAGCTAAGATTCAGTTTGCTCGCGCCAACAATATCGTCAGTGGCTACCAAGATGGTACATTTCGTCCGACACAGCCGGTCACCCGTGCTGAACTAATGGCAGTACTGCGCAGAGCATCAGAATATACCAAGTCACTGCAAGGGCTGGATTCGACCCTATGGCCCAAGCAAGACGCGTTCCAGTTTGCAGATACTCAAACCCATTGGGCTGCATCCGTCATTGATCAGATGTCGTCATATTGCGGTGTGGCGTCACCCCTCAATGAAACAGGTCGCAACTTTTATCCCAATAACGCGACTCAGCGCAATTATGCAGCCGCAGCTACGCTGAGAATGGTGAACTGCGTTGGCTCAGAGGAAGCTGCCCCAACTGCATCGGGCAACTCAACAGAGGCTAATTAACGAACTGGTGTGAGGGTGTCTAACTGAGATTTCTCCTAAGAGTGCAAACTCTGCTGATAACCTGACCGAGGAGCGCGTTAAGCGCTCCTTTTTTTTGGCCGACATGTAGAAATTGTCAGACTTGTAGTGATGATCAGTTTTGGGTGTGTTTGTCAGGATCTTGCCATCAAAGCTGGTAAAGGAGATATCAATCTTTGCCTCTCCAAACTTGCCTTTAATCATTTTCTTGCTCCTGCCATTGCAACGATTCGTGGAGCGGGCGGCCTCGGACTCAGCCCTACCGACAAGGTTTGGGTGTCGTTAACCGATGAAACCGCCAGACAAAGATCAGCGCTGCCACGGCTACTCCAATAGATTGCCCAATCCATAATCCAATCCCGGCCAGCCCTAATGGGAATCCCAATAGATATCCGCCAGTCAGCCCCACTCCCCAAAATGCCAGTCCACTAAGAAGCATGGGAACACGGGTATCTTGCAGGCCGTACAAAGCTCCCATGGCCACCCGCTGCACCCCATCTAGTAGCTGCGCTAGAGCTGAAATAAATAGCATCGGAATTGCTAGGGCTAAGACGTTAGCGTTGGCTGGATCATCGATATCGAGATAGATACCAATGACTTGCCGACGATAGATCACTAGGGCGATCGCCATTGCAATCATTAATCCGGCTGTTACGGTGATGCCCACATACCCGGTTCGGCGAGCGCTGCGCAGATCCTGCTGCCCAAACCACTGACCCACACGCGCAGTGACCGCATACGACATTCCTAACGGCACCATAAAAATGATGTACATCGTTTGATAAACCGTTTGATGGGCTGCCAACAGTTCAGTTCCCAATATACCCATCAGAAATGTGACCACAGCAAACAGGCCATACTCTAAGGCAATGGTGACTGCGATCGCCACTCCAATTGCCGCCAAGCGCCGCAAGATCAGGGGCTTAAACTGATGCAACTGTTGTAAGAAGCGATAGTGCTGCAATTGCGGATGTTTGAAGATGTAGACCAAAAAAATCAGGAACATTAGCCAAAAACTGAGTCCGCTAGCTAAGCCCAGACCAGCTAACTCCATCCGGGGAAAGCCCAGCTTACCGAATCCTAAAACATAATTTCCTGTGATGTTGAATAGGGTGCCAATGATGACAATGACAGTCACAATATGGGCTTGAGAGAGTGCCGAAACATAGCCCCTCAGCATAGCAAAGCCCAATGCTGGCACAATACCCCATAAAATGAAGTTGAAATAGGGAAAGGCTAAGGTCGTGAGCGATGCAGGCTGCCCCAGCATAAGCAACACCGTATCTAGATGTCTGGTCAATACCATCATAGGGATGCCAAGCAATAGCGAGAGCCACAGTCCTTGGCGGGCAATTTGCTCGATTTGTGACCTTCGACCGGCCCCATAGGCCTCAGCTACCAGCGGACTCACAGCCATTACAAAGCCACTGATCGTATTCAACAGCAGCTGAAACGTTGTGGATGCTAGTCCGCCTGCGGCCAAACTTTCTGTGCCCAAATGCCCCATCATGATCGTATCAACAAAGCCCACTGCGGCTTGGGCAACTTGAGCACTGGCTAACGGGATTGCCAGCTGTAAGAATGCCCGAACTTCGATACCAATACTGGATTGAGCAACTGCTTTATTACCCATTGCCGTGTTTTTTACTGTAAAACTGATTCACAGCTTACAATCTAAAAAACCTTGACCTCGGCAGACTACTCAAACATTGCTCAACTATCAGGATCTTGCTGCGAGTTTTGCCATGCGGCAGCGCGGTTGCGCTAAAATCCGGTTAGCGAAGCGTGTAGGAATGGTTCTTTGATGCAATCCGCTATAACACCCATAACACCGCTAGGGCGATCGCCCCAACGAAGGCTGCAACCGCCGATCGTCTCTAGTCGAGGGTATGGTTGGAGGCATATTGTGGTTGAGGAGTTTCATCAGCCACCCGGCGAAGAGATCTATCAAAATGCAACTGACCACACGCTTTGTTTATCTCTCAATCAGCGGCCCTCTCAGCTATCCCAAACAATGGGCGATCGCCATCATACAAGTTTCGTCACCAAAGGTGATCTAGCCATTGCCCCGGCTCAATCCTTGTTAGTTAGCCAATGGCAGCAGAACGACTGCTATTTGCGGATTCGGATTGCCTCCGAGTTTCTAAATCGAGTGGCTCAAACCGAACTAGGAATTAGCTCAAACCCCATCGAACTATTGCCTGAATTCCAGGTGAGAAACTCACAGATCGAGCAAATTGGCCTGATGTTCCTCAATGAACTGCGAAATGATGGATTAGCAGGGCTACTTTATGTTGAGTCGTTGACGACTGTGTTAGCCGTCCATTTGCTGAGAAATTATTCTGCTGCGTCACCCTGTATCGATTTATATCAGGGAGGGCTGAGTCCTTATCAACTACTACAAGTCACAGATTATATTGGCGATCGCTTAGCAGATAGCATTCAACTCTCAGATTTGGCTCAACTACTCGAGCTCAGTCAGTTTCATTTTAGTCGGCTGTTCAAGCAATCGACGGGAGTATCTCCTTACCAATATGTTTTGCAGCAGCGAGTAGAACGCGCCAAACACCTCCTCAAAACCACAAAATTGCCAGTAATGGACATTGCATTATTGTGTGGCTTTAGTAGCCATAGCCATTTGGGTAAATGGTTGCGCCAATATACCGGGCTGACGCCAAAGGCGTTTCGCTAGATAGATTTCTCGGTGCTAGGTTTGATTGATGCGAGGCGATCGCCCTCTAAATTTAGTTTTGCGGTCTCTACCAGATCGTTACGAGTAGCAGTCCAACATTCCGAATGACAGCCGTTGGCAGACATCGATGCGTCGCTGCATCGCATCAGATTGAGCGATGAGTTGCTGCTTTCTTTCTGCCCACGGCTGACTATTGGGCAATTGTTCTGCAAGAGTCATCGCGTTTAGTGGTTCTTTCCGTGCCAGATGGTCTTGAGCAGTCTGCCAAAGGGTGGTGTATTCCTGCTCTTGTTCTCGATCGTCTAGTTCTCTTTGCAATTCTTGTCGTTGTGATTGCCAAAACGGATGTTGAGTGACACGATCAAGCTCGTGACGAGCCGATTGCCATTCCCCTTGAGCTATAGCCGATTGAGCCATTTTCAAGCGAGATGCATTTGCAGACCATTCATAGCGCCAGTCCTGAATCATTTGCTGAGCCTGAGCATAAACTCTACTAGAGGGTGGAATTTCGTCAGCGACAGCGATCGCGTCATTCAGAGAATAGGGGGGTGTTTCATAATAGGCTTGGGCAATATCAAGCATTGCCTCAGACCAGTGTTGAATCAGAGGTTCAACGTCGTTTAGTTTTAGAGGCGCTGTAGTTGATACTTGGTCGATGATCATGAGGGCATCTCGATAGTGCCCCATAGCAGCAAAGTCCTGAGCTTGCTCAATCCACTGATCGGCTTCAGCTTCTTGACAGTGCGTTCGCAACGCTTGAGCAGGCTGAAATGCCGTCGAGAACCGTTCAACTCTCTCTGTCGTTTGAATGCAGACTGAATAGTCATGGTGATTGCTTGCAGTTTCAGCCGCATAGAAAATCTGCCACTGAGCCGCGTCCCGGAGTTTCACATAGTCGGTTTGGGCCGTCACATAGCGGGCGATCGCCCCCGAAAACATTGAAATCGTGACTGCGCTCGACACTGAAACGGCTAGGGCAATTTTAAGTTTATTAAGTGGGTCTGGAGACGGAAGCATATGCTTGACATTGAGTGTCATTTTTGTTGCTCCTAGTGATCGCATCTGGTTATCGCGCCTACGGGAAACACACCACATCCTTAACATCAGCATTTACGAACGGGCACAATTGTGAATAGTTGCTGCGTTTAATCTGGCTACACTCAGCTCAGAGTTAACGGGCGATCGCCATTGCTATCATGGCGGCATAGGTAGGCTTCGGCTCTGGATAAACATCGATATAGTCATGTCGATAGCAGGTTCGGCAGCGAATCACTAACCTCAACCTGAGAGGCGATCGCGGACATAGCATCAAAATCAGAATGGTCGCTAAGGCAATGAGTAGATTGCGAATCATTATGAGGGCTCCTTCAAAACTAAAAAAAGCAGGCTGAAGTGGAACGCGTCCTGGCTTCGGCCTGCTTGTGTAAATCCCATACATCAAGCGAGGGCATGAGCTTAGCTTGAACTAAACGGTTAGACGAGGGGCGATCGCCCCTTATGTTCAATCAAAAATCACCCTGTACATCTTCAAACCATTTTCTGAGCAAAAAAATCTGTTTTTCTGTAATGTAATGTACATAATCAGGGCAAGCTCGGAGGCAAACTTTGATCTTGTTATGCCTGTCCCACTCTGTTTGAACCATTAAATTGTTGCTAAATCCAGACGTAATGCAAATCTGGAGTTCAGCAAGAACGATCTGTGTAAAAGCTGGTGGTAGAGAAATCCGATGCAGATTAAGGTCAAGTCGTTCAGAATTAGAACTCTCGTTAACCTGAGGCAAGCATGTCTCCGCTGACAGAGACGGATCGACATATACCAACTCAGTCCGGAATAGATTGGGTTGGCGATATGCAAGATAGGGAAAGTCGAAGAGGGTATCCGCCATAATTGACTCCGACATAATGATTGTGTGAAGCAAACAGCCTGATTAAAACAACTCGGACAAGATCAAAGAACGGGAACAATCTTTGCTAGTAAAATAACATGGAATCTGCTAATTAGTAGTCAGAAAAATTGTACAAATTGTACAAATTGCTATATTGTGAAATCGAGCACCGCACCGAACGGCATTGCTAACAGTGCATTGGATGTAATTGACTTATGCCACGACGGAAAAAAAATTCATCAAATGTAAGCCGGTCAGCATCATTGACTACCTCCGACAGTTCTGACGGTAAAGATAATTCCAATCGAGGACGGCTTGATTGGGATCAAGAGCGTGACAAAGCCGTCTACATCTATTTGTTGACCCTGACGGATTTGGGTGACGCAGTCATTCATGAACACGAAAAAATCAATGAAAGCAGCATTGCTAAGCAATGGGGCTTAGAAGGCAATCGGATTTTTGTGCGTCGAGTTTTACGATCGGTCTTTCCCGATCGCTATCCCAACGAACGTGAAACAACTGTTCCTGGCTTAACAATGGGGAAACTAGTGGGAATTTTGTCATCACTAGAGAAATCTTGGGCCCAGCGACGGTCAGAAACCAACATTAATCTGGTTCCTCGAATTTTGACGCGCGCTGAAAAGTTGAGAGCACTGCGAATGTTTTCCCAACTGTCTACCCATGAACGAGAAGAGATTGGCATTTGCAAACATCCTGGAGAGGTTTTACTACAGCAACTACTGGAAGATACAATCGATCCTATTCGAGGAATTAAAAATGAAGAGATCATGTATCTATTTCAAAGTTTCTTGACGCAGCAACTGACAACAAAGCCTCAGTTCAATGCCCAGGAAGAATTAATTAGCACTTCTCCAAGATCTCTTGAAGAATATCGAGAAGCACTGATTAGAAAAGGGATTGATAAGTTACTCTATGAGCATTTTCAAGGATTAGACGAGGCTCGAAAGAAGGCCAAATCAGATGAAGTTCTCAGAATTGTCAAGCGAGAGTTAAACCGCATTGAATTTCAGGCTGGATTCATGCAAGATGCATCGTTTGTCAGTCAAGAATCACAAGTCGGATATGAGAAAGCTAAAAGCAATTATCTCTCTGAATCTTTCATTTATCGTTTGACATGTTGCGTATTAGAACATGAAATCTTGTCAGAAGAATTTCCCATTCACCTCGAAAATTTTGAAATTGAGAAAAAGCAGCCTCTTCCTCTACGCGTCAAACGTGACGATCTTCAGTCAGGTCTTCTGAATCCTGACCTCCTGGCAGCGGGTGAACGCATAGATACTCTGCATGAGTTAGAAAAACAATTTGCTTATCAAACCAAAGTCTATTTTTATGTCAGATTACCTGATGGGTTTAAACCCAACTTAAAAAACACTGAAATTACAAATCACTTGGGCGAACGGCGTATCGAGTTTTTTGAAGAAGTTTCTGGTGTGGGAAGTCCAATTTCTCAAACAATATCTGCAATTAATCGTGTTTTATTTTGGGATATTCCTAGTCTAAGAGATTATGCACCTATTGCTAGAGAACTCTTTAATAACTACGAGCTAGTGGGTGAAAGCAGCCACAGCCCTGTGTGGTCTTACACATTAGTAGAACTCTGTAAGCGTCAAGATATTGAGGAAGCGATTCATTGTCAACGAGCGTTTGACGAAATTGTGGTCAATCATGAAACGGCTCATGGTGAATATTATGGCTATGATCTGTTAGAGGTTTCTGCCAAGTCTGCGCTTTACGCGCGATTAAGGGCAATCAAGAAAGCAGGCATTCATCCACAACGATATTTAGAAGAGCTGTGCCGCAGAATTGATCAGTTAAATGGACTTAGGTTCGGGAAAAGATTATTGAGTTTTTATCCTTTCTCTCAAAAAGCAATGGAAGGAGCTTTGGAAAAAGGTATTTTAGACGAATATCGAACCAAGGATGATGTCTTTAACTTTAGTGAAAAGCATCCCAGTCAGCCCTGGAGCCTAGCAGCATACGAGGCTCATTTAACTATCACTCAGGCATATCTGCGAGAAGGATTATATCGAGTTGCCAAGAAACACCTGGATTTGATTGATAGCCACCTTGAGACATTCAAAGGCAAAAGAGAAATCCTCAGCGATCTGATGCTGGCCAAGCATAATCTCTGCTGGTTTCGGTATAACTACTTAACTGATTTGGATGACTCTCAAACGCTTCATCCTGATCGGTATAAGGCGGTCAGGCAAGCAGATCGCCGCCTGCAGCAGGCAGAAGAACATTTGAAACATCGTCTAGATTTTGCCTATATAATCGACGAATTGCCGCAGAGAAACTTTCATCCTTTCTTTGATTTACTCTCTAGAGTGTATGCTCATCGGGCCAAGCTTTATATTTTTACGCCTCAATATGCTGAGAACGTGGGTGAGCCTTGGACGGCTCTTCTTAAGCCTGTTCAACTACTTGAGAAAGCGAGAATCTATGCAGCCCGAGACGGTGACTCAGCTCATTATTCTCATTGGTCTGCCTATCAAAGCTGGTGTTATTTGATCGTCGCCTATTTGGGTGAACATGATGGGTTACCTGAGCGAGAATTTAGCCGAGAAAATTGTATTGACTGGGCGAGGCGACTGCTCAATCATGCCTTGTTATGCTATTCGTCAACAGGTAAACGATGCTATCAAGACATTCAAGATCGGGGAGGATCGGTTAAACAGGCTTATTATCCCAATGAGGCGATCGCCCGTCCGACTTACGATCGCTATGGAAATATTGATATTCAGGTTGTTCCGTTGATTCAAGAAGTTCAAATTGACTCAAAGAATCTAGAAAACCAGCAAGTTTATGATCACGATAAGCATGTTTTGCGATTAGATTTATCCATTCTGAAACGAGTGGATCGAGGCATCTATCTATTTGGCACGCATGCGTGCATTTTGCTATTTGCAGAAGGCATGCTGGATTTGTGCGAAGAGCAAGGTGACCCCAATGAGTTGGTCAAACGTATCGAACGAGCCATTCGACTGTTTACCTACAGTTGGACGGTGGCTGAAGATGGCGGGTCACGCCAACATTCCAGTCATGACGATGACAGCACGCACTTTGATCGGGTGTTTTCTGGGAAGGGCGATACCCTTGTTCAGGGGCTGCACCTGCATCGCCTGACGCAGTTTGCAGACTTAGGGCGGATTTTTGCAACCGTGTGTCAGCTGATTCTGCTTGTGGTTAACCCTTCTGAGCCTGTCGACACTGACAGCAACTCTCGTCATCACACCGCAATGAATGCAATGGATGAGCACCTCGAAGCCCTAATCACTCATCTCAACCAAAATCGTTGTCCTTCAGGAAAAAGCATACTAGGGCAAGAAAGATATAACGGCCATCTGGCAGAACAATACAAAAACTTAGCGCAGTATCTAAAACAGCTCAGCGCGAAGATAGAGCGTCGAGGGATAGTTCAATCTGACCCAATTGAAACTCGAAACAAAATTGTCAAAGATATGTTTAGGCTGATTCGGGGTGAAAGTGATGTCAGGCCTTAAGCTACGCATCTGAATCTGATCTCAAGCGTCAAATCTTAATAGTATCCGGTGCCTTTTGGCGACGTTTGGTAAGATGTCCAAACAATAACATGCAGACTTGGTGCTCGCTCTGTTGAGCATGAGTTGAGCATGATTGGAACGAGGGATGGTTAGTTAAGCTGTGAAAAGTTCACCCGGACGGCCCCGGAGTGTCGAAGTCGATCAGGCAATTTTGCAAGCCACGCTTGATTTGCTGGCAGAGTTGGGATATCAAGGGCTCAGTATTGAGGCGATCGCTACTCGTGCGGGGGTCGGCAAGACGACCATTTATCGACGCTACAATTCTAAAGAGGAGGTGCTTGCAGAAGCGCTCAATAGCAATCGCCCTGCTCCCGTGATTCCAGACACCGGAAGCTTTTGGACTGACCTTGACGACATCCTCCAACAAGCTGCCAACAACCATTTTTCGCCTCTAGGGCGGCAAACACTTGCGATGATTCTGAGCCTCGCCTCTAGTAACCCTCAGTTTGCCGATATCTACTGGAATAAACAGTTGCTGCCTCGTCGCAAAGCAGCCGCAGTCATTTTTGAGCGCGCCAAAGAACGCGGCGAACTCGCAGATGACATTGATCTGGATCTAGTGTTTGATTTAATGACAGGACTTATGTTCAAACTGGTTATTTTCAAACCTAAAACTGAGCCGATTGACGATTATATGCGGCGCGCCTTCGAATTTTTACTCAAGAAAGACGTCGCGCCTACCCCATAGAATATCGTCTGTCGGAACGAAGACGCGCAAAACGCTGTGCAGCAGCAGATAGAGACTCACCATCAGAACCAACGACGCCAACCGCTCAACCGCTACAATGCTCCATTGACTTAGAATCATGTCAATAGGCGTTATATACTGACTTGGATTTTGGTTAACTTTGAGAAGATGGGCACTGGAAACGTGATGTCATGATAGTAAGCCCGTTATTGATCATGTCTATCGATGATCCTTCAGCTAAGTAAAGAGTAGTGCCAATGAAGCGTCAGACCCTCAGTATCTTTGCACTCGTGTCTTGGAGTAGCATTTTCCTCACGTTTTTCCTGCTGGCGGCTAGCGCAGCCTATGCTAGTCCGGTGCATTCTGATACCTCATGGCTGCTGGCTCAGGCTAGCACGATCGAAGAGGCATCTGCCGAGGACTTAGACCAGTTGCGCCAAGACCTGGAGCAGCAAATTCTGGCGCAAGAATCAGCAAACCGCGCAATCAACCGTACAACAACACTGTTTAACGTGATGTTGGGGGTGCTGGCGTTGCTGTTGGCAGCAGCGATCGCCGGACTATATCTCTTGCGGCGATCGGTGATTCGAGAAGTGACTGAGATCGTGCAGGCACACCTGAAAGAATTAGGCGATTTGAAAGGGCAGATTGACAGCGCCCGTCAAACCGTTGGCACCATCGTGCGCGATTTTGAAGAATTTGCCGACGAAGCCAGTGAAGATGCTGACGGGTTTCAGAAAGACGTCAACGCCCGTAAGGAAACTCTAGAAAAGCTCTCAGGCGAACTGGCTCAGGTCAAGCAAGACACCCTGACCGCGCTCCAGTCAACCTTAGAGTCAGCGCAGCAAAACCTGAGCAGCTTGGAAACAGAGTTTGCCGAACGCATGGCTCAACTCCAAGCTGATGTGCTGGGGCAAAAGGAATCTGCAGTGCAGAAGCTCCGCAGATCCGAATCTGAATTTGCCGCTGAGCTGACACAGCTGCAATTGAGTGCAATCGAGCGCAAAGATTCTATATTTGAGCAATTGGGCCGCCTAGAAGCCACCCTCACTCCCCAGCTAGACGAACTCCGAGCCGAAGCTCAAACCCATGTGCGCCAGCACCGAGATGCAACCGTGCAAACTCTGAGCAGCTTGCAAGACGAGTTTGGCCAGCAGCTTGAGGGCTTGCGAGCCGGAGCCTATGAGCAGCGCGAGCAAATCTTGGAAAACCTAAAGCGGCTAGAGTCAGAGTTTTCGTCTCAGCTAGTGGAGCTGCGTTCGGGCGCACGCGAACAGAAAGAAGCGGCGTTAGAACGACTGAAGCAACTTGAGTCGGAGCTGATTGAGCAAATTGCAGCTCTGCGGCAAAATGTGGAATCTCAGCGAGCAGACGTGCAGCAAACGCTGCAAACCCTTCAAGGTGACTTTGCCGCCCAGATTGCCGAGTTTCGCTCCGATACGGAGTCTCAACGCAGCACCATTCGCACTCGCTTGGAACGGCTTGAAGAGGAGTTTGAATCCCGACTTTCAGAGCTGCAAAGTAGTGCACAGGTTCAGAAAGAGGCGGTGCGAGAAAATCTGGGGCGGTTAGAAGAGGAGTTTGAAACGCAAAAATCTGCCCTCCAATTGGACGCCAGAGGGCGCAAAGATGAAATTCGCAAAACAATTGAACAGCTGCAGGCAGAAATTACAGCCCAGCTCTCTGAATTGCAAAAAACGGCTGAAAATCGGCAGACGCTGATGTTTGACAATCTAGAAAAGGCAGACGCTGAACTGGCAAAGCAGCTGGCTGATATCAAGGCGATCGTCAAAGACCAGAAGGAAAAAGTGCGCCAGAATGTTGAAATTTTGGAGACAAAGTTTGCCGCTAAACTAACCGAGTTGGCCTCAGGGGCAGAAGGCCAGCAAGCCTCGGCACTAGAAACCTTTAAGACCCTGGAGCGAGAGTTATCTAATCGGCTGTCGGCATTAGAAACTGATGCGCAGGCTCAGAAGGAAGGAATTCTTAAAAAACTGGCTGACATCACGCCTGAGTTTATTGCCGATTCATTCGTGACCGAAGCTCAGCAGAAGTTTAACCGGCTTAATGAGCAGCTTGATGTGCTCAGGTCTAACCACCCAGAGTTATTCTTGACGATTGATGATTATGTGAGTGAGGCAAATGCTTTGTTTGCGGCTGGGCGCTTTGAAGAGGCGATCGCCCTTTATGATCAGGCTATTGAGGTTAAGCCCAACACCTTTAGCCTCTGGAATCAGCGCGGTCTTGCCCTGGAAGAATTGCGCCGCTTTGATGAGGCGATCGCCGCCTTTGATAAAGCCATTGACATTAGCCCCGATGACCCAGCCCCATGGTATCACCGGGGGCTGTTGCTCAAGGAGTTGCGACAGTTTGAGGCGGCTATTGCTGCCTTTGATGAGACGGTGCAGCTTCAGCCCGATGACTACAAGGCCTGGCTCAATCGCGGCATTGCGCTCAATCGGCTTAAGCGCCGAGACGAGGCGATCGCCTCATTTGACAAAGCCGTTGAGATCAAGCCTGACTACCATGAAGCCTGGGTTAATCGCGGCGTAGCACTGGGGGTCTTACAGCGCCATGAAGAGGCCTATGAATCCTTTGACCAAGCCGTTAAGGTGCAAGACGAAGATGCGGTGGCCTGGTTTAACCGGGGGCTGGCCCTCGAAGAACTCAAACGCTATGAAGAGGCGATCGCCTCCTTTGATCAGGTGATTCAGCTAACTCCTGCCGCACCAAAAGCCTGGGTCAATCGTGGCAACTGTCTGATGCAGATGCGAGATTACCGAGAAGCGATTCTCAGCTTTGAAAAGGCTCTAGATCTCCAACCTGACTTCGCTCCAGCCTATTACAATAAGGCGATCGCCCAAGTTCGTCGCAATGAAATTGATCCAGGTTTAGAAAGTCTCCAGCAGGCCATCGACCTCAACCCTCGCTATCGAGAAGAAGCACGCACCGAAGCTTCCTTCGATCGGCTCTGGAATGATGACTGGTTTAGACAATTGGTTGACTAGTCTTGGGCAGCCCCCCATTTGCCTGATCTCCTGATTCTCAAGCTAGATTAGAGTTGGATACAGAGTATACAGATCCCCATACCGCTCTCCATACAGATCCCCATATCGATCCAGCCCAGTCACCGTTCAATACAATGACGTAAGATGCGCTGACGTAAGATGTGACAGGGCGATCGCTCAACACTACCGCGTGAGGCTTTTAGACATCCCGTTGAGGGATGGTGCCCCTGTGCAAAGAAAACTTTATGCGTTTTATTCCAAATGATCCCCTCTTTGCAGATCAGTGGCATCTGCAAAATTTGGGACAGACCACCACTACAGGTCAGCGAGCCGGACGAAGCGGCGAAGATATTCGCGTTATCCCCGTTTGGCTTCGGGGCATCACTGGACGGGGGATCGTGATCGGCATTGTCGATGATGGTCTTGACTCGACTCATCCTGACCTCCAACCCAACTATCGCCGAGACTTGAGCATCGACATCATTGATCAAGATGCCGACCCCAGCCCCGTTCCTGAGGAGTCTGAATATCACGGCACAGCGGTGGCTGGGCTAGCCGGTGGGCGGGGTGGCAACGGCATCGGCACTACGGGAGTTGCTCCTAACGCCTCTCTAGCCGCAATTCGATTGATTACGTCCCGGCCTGCAACTGACCGCCAACAAGCTAACGCGATCGCCCATCGCAACCAAGACATCCACATCTATAACAACAGTTGGGGGCCAGCCGATGGCGTCAGCTTATCTAGACCCGCGCCAGAATTTCTCACTGCACTTCGCAAGGGCGTTAAGCAAGGGCGCGGCGGTTTAGGCAGCATCTTTGTTTGGGCAGGCGGCAATGGGAGACTCAGCGGCGACAATGTCAATTACGATGGCTATGCCAACTCTCGCTTTACCATTGCCGTTGCTGCCGTTGACCCATTTGGTAGGCAAACCTACTACAGCGAGCCCGGAGCCTCTCTGCTGGTTGCGGCCTATGGCAGCAACAACCTGATCGGCATCACCACGACTGATTTAGTCAACTCTGAGGGCTATAACCAGTTGGGCGAAGGAGGCTATGGTTCGAATTATGCCGATTTAGACTATACCAACGACTTTGGTGGCACGTCGGCAGCTACCCCAATCGTCTCCGGTGCGATCGCACTGATGCTCGAAGCCAATTCGCGGCTGACCTGGCGCGATGTGCAACATATTCTAGTGGCCACCGCGCGAACCAATGACGCTTCTGATAGTGATTGGACGATCAACGCTGCCGGACATGACATTAATCACAAGTATGGCTTTGGCGTTGTTGATGCCACTGCTGCTGTCGATGTCGCCCTAAATTGGACAACCATCGCGCCCGAAATTGTAGTCGCCTCGCCTCGTCTATACCTGCAAACTGAAATTCCCGATGGCAATCCAGATGGTGTCGTTGCTACGGTCACAATTGACCGCAATATTCGCCTGGAATGGGTCGAAGTAGTCTTCGATGCCGATCACGCAGAGAGCGACAACTTAGAGATTATTCTTACCTCGCCCGATGGCACACAATCGGTTTTGGCTGAGGAGCACTCGTTTAACTCAGGGATGAACCCTTCCTATGACAACTGGCGGTTTACATCTGCTCGGCACTGGGACGAATTGGGTGCTGGCACCTGGACACTGCATGTGATCGATCAGGCTGATCAGACGACAGGTATTTGGAACGCATGGCGACTAAAACTCTACGGTACTCAGAGTGCTGACAGCACCCCAGGGAATGATGAGCTGCTCGGTAGTCAAGGGGACGATGTCATTGCCGGAGAAGGCGGCCATGATCGGCTCACTGGGCTGGGAGGCCGCGATCGCCTGCTGGGAGGCCACGGTCGCGATCATCTCAACGGCGGAGCTGGCGCAGACCATCTCATGGGCGGTTCCGACAATGACAGACTAATCGGTGGGAGTGGAGCCGATTGGCTGACAGGTGATCAGGGGCGGGATCATTTGCGCGGGGGCAATGGCAATGACCTGCTTCGCGGTGGGGCACACAACGATGTCTTGATCGGAGGGGGTGGTAGAGACATCTTCGTGCTAGAGCGACTACCGGGGCGCGACACCATCATGGATTTTGAGCTGGGGCGCGATCGCTTGGGGCTATCCGACGGGCTAACATTTGGTGACCTCAGCCTGCGGCAGCACGGTAGTCACACGCTCATCCAGTTTGGCTCTCAGACAGATCTTGCCCTCGTAGTTGATATCACTGCCAGCAATCTGCATCGACGAGATTTTGTAACCGTCTAATTCCCTAGGCCAAGTGCATCTCTGAGCGTCTGCTGGGGCGATCGCGGCTGCCAATCAAGAACTTGACGCGCTTTGGTCGCATCCACTCGCACACAGCGATCGTAGATATAGTGAACCCGCTCCCGACTCAACGGAGGCTGCCATTTTACGAGGCGACCTAGAGGGTCAAGCAGATTGCCTGCCAGACGCACAATCGGTTCGGGCACCTCCTTCGGAACAGGAACGCCCGTTTCCCGACTGATAAATTCAAACATTTCACGGGTCGTCATATCGCCTGCTGAAAGAATGAAATAATCTTTAGGCTGGCCCTGCTCAGCAGCTCGCAACATACCATTGACCAAGTCATCCACATGCACAATGCCTGTGATGCGATCGCCCCCCGCCCAGACCTTGAGCTTGCCCCGCACAAAGGCGCTGAGCACCGGGCCAAAATGGGGATCATCAGCCCCAAAAATGCCAGATGGCATCACACTAACCACCTGAACCCCCTCATCGGCAGCCTGATCAACCAGCTGTTGTGCTTCAAACTTTGTGCGATCATAGGCCGACGAAAAATCTTGCTGGGTCCGCTGAAAGGTTTCATCAATGACGCGGCCTTGAGTATCGCCAAAAATGCCAATGGTGCTGCAATACACCATCTTCGCCACGCCCTTAGCACTCGCCACGTCCAGCACGAGGCGAGTGCCCTCTACGTTGACCCGATCCATCAGAGCCTCATCCACCAGACCCAATTCGACATAGGCAGCAGTATGAAAGACCCAATCGACGCCTTCCATCGCCTGTTCTAGAGCTGCCCGATTAGTAATGTCGCCATAGGCATAATGCAGATCTAACCCCGACAGTCTAGACATATCACTGGTCTTGCGGACAAAGGCAACCACTTGATCTCCCCGTTCAACGAGTGCCTTCACTAGATGAGAGCCGGTAAAACCATTTGCTCCAGTTACCAATGCTTTCATAGTGCTTTCTCGTAGATGCGATAGGTTTTATAAATCTTGCCTCCTGCGGCTTCGGTCACTTTTCGAGAGGGATAATTGTCTTCATAGATGTATCCCAACTCGGCTCGTTGGTAGGGGCGCTTCTTGACAGACGTTCCTCCTTCCATGCCCAGATAAACCAGGGCTAGGGGTACGAGCTTGCGAATATAGTCGGGCAGAGAACAAATGACAATGACCCGCACCCGATTAACCTGCCGACGAAACCAAAGAAACTTCAAAATTCCCCACCAATTCAGCTTGCCGTTGACATGCTTTAGCGCCATGTTATAGTCCGGCAAGGCCATAAAGAAGCCAATCATTTCGCCCTTGCATTCGGCAATCCAGAAAATGTCAGGGTCAACCAGGCTTTGCAGCTCTTGGGCTTCTTCCATGAACTCGTCACGGGTGCGCGGGGTCGAGCTGTAATTGTTCGAAAACGCCATTGTAAAAAGCTGATAAAGCCCATCACAGTCTCGCTGGAAGGCGTCTCCTTTGACATTTAATCTGCGGAATTTAACGCCAGATTTTTGGGCAATCTGGTAACCGCGCTTAAATTCTGGAGGTAGGGGTTCGCCTGTGCAGTCATAGGAATAGGCATCTTTTGCCTTTTGCCAGCCCGCTCGCTCCATAAACTGAGGATAATATGGCGGATTGTAGGGCATGAGCAGATAGGGTGACGCATCAAACCCATCGACGAGCATCAGACAGCCATTATGGGTTGAGAGGTTGATTGGGCCGCGCACCTTGGTCATTCCCCGCGCCCGCAGCCAATCTTCGGCAGCTTGAAACAGCGCTTGGGCGATCGCCTCTTGATCGACACATTCAAAAAAGCCAAACAATCCGACGGGCTCACCCTCTCGATCAATCAAACGCTGGTTAATCGCCGCGACAATGCGCCCTACCCCGATTACCCGATTGTTATCGGTCTGTTGAACAGCAATAAATTGCTGCAGTGAGCCATAGCCTAAGAAGGTGTTATCTGGTGCGAAATACTTGGCGATGCCGCTCCGCAACGGCTCAACCCAGTAGGGATCATTCGCATAGACTCGCTTAGGAATGTCTAGAAACAGCTCTTGATCAGCAGGAGTCTGAATCGCACGAACCTGGAAGGCGGTCGAGTCATGAGTCGCAGAAACCATGATTTAAGTCACGAGAAACAAACTGGATTCTACAAATTAAACCATTTAGACGACCTGCGCACCATTGACACCGTCGATTTGTTTATACCCCACTCAGCCGCAACTCCAGGCTTCTCTGATCGGCAGAACCTCAGCTCTCACGGCTCTCAACATGGATGCGATTTCGTCAAAGATCAGTTAGCCACTTCGGCAATCTCAATCACCTGGTCGTTGTAGTCTTTGACCAGGAAATTGAGCGGCTGATCTCGACGAATTTTATATTTAAGCCCTCGTGTTTGCACGCGCAGCAGCACCTGCTCCAGGCAGTCATGATCAAAACAGACATGGCGCTGCCGATCTTTATTGCCGAGGCTCGCGCCGGAAATCACATGAAGCTGCGTATTTTTCTTGAGCTGATACCAGAGCCCATCTGGCGCACCATAGTTCTGAGCGGCTGGAGTGCCAAAGCTAGCAGTCGAGGCATAGAGTGGGTCAGACATACCTGCACCTAGCGTCTGCTCGTAGTTGTAGTAATAGTGCAATGGCACATCGGCAACGGCCAAGTCGAGCAGCCCTTCATAAAACTGTCGCGCTAGTTCTAGATCAGACACCATCACAGTATGCACCTTGGGCGCACTCGTGAGAAACATCCACATCGCCCCGGCATAGGCGACTAGCAGCATCACCATGATGCCTTGAGTTGAAAATAAACTATCCATGGGTAAGGATGTCCAAAATGCTGCAAATGTTGATGAAGGGACGGCTATTCCTGCACACTCCACAATAATCATTTAATAACAAATCAATTGAGTCATATCGTCCCGGTTCGTTTAAATCTAACAAGCCCAGAGCCATCCGATCAGCGCCACCTCCATCATTCATGAGCCATGACCCATGATGCAGACGCCCATACGGAGCGATCGCCCTTTGGTCTCTGTTATTAGTCTATCAATCGAACTCCAGGATCATCGAAATTTCATCTTGATGAAGGCCCAATCATCGCCCCCAATCATCGCCCCCAATCTCGCCCCCAGCCAATATCACAGCATGAGCAGCCCTAGTTGACGACAACGCCTCGCTGGGCTTGGCGCGTCCGAATTTGGTCTAAATCCCCCGCTGGAATTGCCGCAATCAGCTGTTGGGTATAGGCATGTTGAGGCGCTTGATAAATCTGCTCGGCCACCCCAACTTCTTCGACCTTGCCTCGATTCATCACTACGATGCGATCGCTCATAAACTTCACCACGCTCAAATCATGAGAAATAAAGATATAGGTCAGACCAAATTCGCCTTGCAGCTCTTTCAATAGGTTAAGAACCTGCGCCTGCACCGAAACATCAAGCGCGGAGACAGACTCATCACAGACAATAAACTTGGGGTTGAGCGCCAATGCTCTCGCTATGCAAATGCGCTGGCGCTGCCCTCCCGAAAACTCATGGGGATAGCGATCTTGACAAGATGGCAGGAGCCCAACGCGATCGAGCAGATAGCCCACCCGTTCGCGCCGTTGGCGACGACTCACCCCCACCCCATGAATTTTGAGCGGCTCCATCACCGCTTCACCAATCGAAATGCGTGGATCAAGCGAACTAAATGGGTCTTGAAAGATAATCTGCATCTCCCGCCGCAGTCGACGCAGATGCCTGCCTTCTAAAGAGGTAATATCTTGATTCTCAAAGATAATTTGCCCGCCCATCGGCTTAATCAGCCTCAGCAAAGCTCTCGCCAGCGTGGTTTTGCCGCAGCCCGACTCACCAACTAACCCCAACGTCTCACCTGGATAAACGTCAAACGAAACTCCATTCACCGCCATGACGTAGCGCTGAGTTTGCCCAAACACGCCTCGCACCGGAAACCCAACTTGTAAGTCTCGCAGCGAAATCAATGGAGCATTGGCCTGCAAATCTACCAACCGCTGATTCGACTCTGCCTCAGAGACCTCAGCTTGCAGCTTATGCTCTAGAGCGTCATCCATCTGGCGTTCTTGAATCACACATGCGCCCGATGCGTCAGTAGTTATGTCCATAAAATCAGTGATCGTTGGCAAATACTGCATCCGGCGATCAGGGCGGGGGCGGCAGGTCAGCAGCCCTTTCGTATAAGGATGTTGAGGATTGGAAAAAATTTGCCACACTGAGCCATATTCAACAATCTTGCCTTGATACATCACGGCCACATAGTCAGCAATCTCGGCGATGATGCCCAAATCATGAGTGATAAACATCATCGACATGCCTCGGCGATCGCGCAATTCTCGCAACAGATCGAGAATGGTTGCCTGCACCGTCACATCCAGCGCTGTAGTCGGCTCATCAGCAATCAGCAGTGACGGGTTGCAGGAAATCGCCATCGCAATCATCACCCGCTGAATCTGCCCCCCCGATAGCTCATGCGGATATCGATCTAGAATTGCCAGCTTATGGCGGTTAATTTGCCGCTGCAACTCAGACTCAGACAGCGACTTCTCCGGTTTAGATGCACCATTGCCACCGACCAACACACCCGATTTGCGCCGTTGCCAAGCAGCCAGACAGGTTTGGCGCAGTTCATCGTCACTGGGCAATAGCTTCACTTCTTGCAGCAGGTTGACCGCTTGTCGTCGAGCCTCAGCCTGCGAAATATCTTGATGAAATCGGATCGCCTCAATCAGCTGAAAACCACAGGTATAAACTGGATTAAGCGAACTCAGGGGCTCCTGAAAAATCATCGAAATGTGGCTACCCCGATATCGTTGCATTTGCTCCGACGAGAGTGCTAGCAGATTGTCGCGCTCGAGCCCACGAGCCTGATCGCTAAACCAAATCTCACCTGCTGTGATTTCTCCAGGGGGAGTCGGCACCAAACCCATGACCGCCAGCGATGTCACAGATTTACCAGATCCGGATTCACCAACAATGCCAACTGTTTGACCTCGTCTCACCTCAAATGAAATATCGTCCACTGCTTTGATGACGCGGTCATCCGTCTGGAACTTAACATGGAGATTGCGAACGTCAAGAATGGTGTCACTCATGGGTAATTGCGGCAGGCATCAAGCCCGCAAACCAGCAAATAGAGAAGTTAGACGGATTGTAGCATTGGCCGATCGAGGTCAGCATACCTGCTGTTTTCTGAATCTTTGCTGTATCAATTTTTGCAATCTTCCAGGGTTTCTATCTGCAAAACCTGCGTTTGTTACTGCAAAACCTGCGTTTGTTACTGCAAAACCTGCGTTTGTTA
>CAZCXK010000005.1:46801-62510 GCA_964502605.1 uncultured bacterium | reverse complement strand
CCTGCGTTTGTTACTGCAAAACCTGCGTTTGTTACTGCAAAACCTGCGTTTGTTATTGCAAAACTTGTTTCTGTAATTTTTAAAAACCTGTTTTTATAACTGCGAAACCTGGGTTCGTAATTTTAAAACCCTACTTTTCTGCCTGCAAGACCTATTTACTGCGAATTCTTGAACCAGGTTTCGAATATTCAAGCTTGCTTTTGCAACTGCAACAACAACTTTTGTGAGCTTGAATCTGGTCATTGCCTCGGTCAGCACGGCACAATGGAGGTCAAGTCGCCTTGCATCAGGTAATCTGTAGCCTGAATTCTCCTGAATTCTCAAGATATCTCGGCGTGCGATTCATGTTTTGGGTTTACGACTCACCATATCAGAGGCGCTTCCTCATGCACCAAAATCGGGTTTCAGCTGGAATTAAACTCTGCTTGATTATTGCCGTTGCGGCGATCGCCGTTGGCTGTTCTTTAGCTCCTCAGAGTTCAGGCTCATCAGAGACCGGGACTGCGTCCGAGGTAGCTACCATTTCTCCCGAACGTGGACTCGCCGACCATCTCACTGCCACCGGAGCCAAAATGTATGGTGCGTTTTGGTGTCCTCACTGTGCCGATCAGAAAGAAATGTTTGGCGATGCGGTTGACGCGGTCAATTATATTGAGTGCGACCCAGAAGGGGAAAATGCCCAACCCCAGCAGTGTAGTGATGCAGGCATTGAAGGCTACCCAACCTGGGAAGTCAACGGGGAGCTATATCCGGGTGTGCGCTCACTCGAAGAATTAGCAAGTCTCTCAAACTATGAGGGTGCAGCCGATTTCTCGACGTCGCCACCTCTCAATCAGTAGGTATCAGAAAATGTTCAAGAAGGCATCAGAAAGTATCAAGGACAAATCGACTAGGGGCTCACAACATAATCTGATGGCACCGATTCAGCCTCCCCAGCAGAAACTAATGCCTGATAGATCATGGCTACAGCTTCGGCGCGAGTTGTCGGCTGCGCTGGGTTGAGCATCTGCACATTGGGGTAGTTGACCACTAGACCGGCTTCTGTGGCAGCCGCAATCTTGGGAGTTGCCCACTCCGGAATCTGGGCGCGATCGCCAAACGCACTCAATGACGCCTGAGTGGCAGGGGGTGTCAAGCCTAAGCCAGTTGCTAACGATAGCAACACCTCAAGCCGCGTAATTGGCTGCTCTGGGCGAAACGCCCCATCTGGGTACCCATTCATAAAGCCCATCTGAGTGGCTTGGGCGATCGCGTCATAGGCCCAATAGTCGGCAGTGACATCTGAAAACGCCTGATTGACTAACCCGCCTTGCCGATCAAACGCCTGCTCAAGTTGAGCAGCAAACTGGCCGCGCGTCACCTGCTGATCAGGGGCAAAACTGCCATCAGGAAGACCTCTCAACCGCCCCTGCTGCGCCAGCCCAGCAATAAATGCACTGGCCCAATAAGTCTGAGGCACATCTGGAAAGCTGACAACCGGCGGCGTTGGTGCTATCGGGCTCGACGTTGATTCAGGAGAGGGTGTAGAGGGCGATGGAGTCAGCGGAGTCGCAGGGGAGGGGCTTGGCTCTGACAACGTGGAGTCAGGCAGCGGCACGGGTGCTGGAGCTACCGATGTTCCAGGGGTGCGTGCAAATGGGCGAGCCACTGCAGAGTCGGCTTCCGTTCTATCAAACAAACGCAGGCGAGACGACGGAGACGCTTGTAGGTCTGGCTCTCGTCCATCCGTCTCATCATCAGATTCTGCCTCAGCATCGCTTCTCAAAAATGCAAATAGACCAATATCAGTCGAGTCAGATGAATCAGATGAATCAGCCGAGGTCTGCGGGGTTCTAGAGACAGCTAAATCAAATACTGTGCCAATGCGACTCAGGCCCCACCAAAGGATAATGCCAATGACCGGGAACGCCACCAAGACGGCAACCCATTCATCAAAGCTAAGCGCACCTCTACGAGAACGTTGGGGGTCGGGGGGTATCTGATTCGTCATGGCGATCGCCTCAGCACAGTCATAGTCACCCAATTATCCTATCGTCGAGATTTACATTTTAAAGTCTGTCTTTAGACTCATTACCGAAATGAGACAAACACTAGAATAAAATCACATTTGCCGTGTCTCTGACTCAATCTGCAGTCAGACCTACTCAAACGAATTGAGATGAACTCAGATTCTTGGACAGACGGATATATCCAAACTAACGACATCAGGCTGCATTATGTCACACAGGGAGACGGCCCGCTGATGCTGATGCTGCACGGCTTCCCCGAATTTTGGTACTCCTGGCGACACCAGATTCCAGAATTTGCAGTCGATTACAGGGTGGTCGCGCTGGATCTACGTGGCTATAACGACAGCGACAAGCCCAAGGGGATTGCCGCCTATCGCATGTCAGAACTCGTGAACGATATTACAGGGGTGATTCGCGGGTTGGGATATCACCGCTGTGTTTTGGTAGGGCATGACTGGGGTGGGGCGATCGCCTGGAATGTAGCCTACGCCGTCCCGCAGCTGCTTGACCGACTGATTGTGATGAATCTCCCCCACCCAGCCAAATTTGCTCAAGGCTTGCGATCGCCCCAACAGATCCTGAGAAGCTGGTACATCTTTTTCTTTCAACTGCCTGTGCTCCCCGAATGGGTCTTGCAGTGGAACCACTATGCGGCAATCGGTCGGGCCTTTACTGAGATGGCGATCGATAAAACCGCATTTAGCCCAGCTGATATTGCCGCCTACAAAGCTGCTGTCGCCAAGCCAGGAGCACTCACGGCTATACTCAACTATTACCGCAATATTTTTCAATCGTTTCAATCTGCCACCGGGCTAACACGCGAACCTAAACTCCAGGTGCCAACGTTGCTGATCTGGGGTGAAAATGATGCTGCCCTAGGTATCGAATTAACTAAAAATACTGAGGAACTCGTAAAGGAGTTAACCATTCACTATATTCGTCAGTGTAGTCACTGGGTGCAGCAGGAACAACCGAGGCAAGTCAACCAGTGCATGCGCGATTTCTTGGCGCAGGCACCTCCTTTCAAGTCTTGATTTCATGATGGTAGAGACCCGTTGACGTGATGTCCGCATCTAGTTGCACCTGAATACACTACCTATGTAAATTTCTATGATGGAGATTATTTCTCTTTATCTAAAGTTCAGAAAATATACGGTCTTTTTTGAAGAGCCTTTACCTAAGGGTTCGTAAGAACAGACTACTATTCACTAAGGCTACAACCCGTTCAATTTGTATCCGATGAATCATGGTTTCCCAACTTAAATTTTTGCTAACTGCCGCCGCCAGCCTATTAGCGGCATCTATCGCTCTACCCGGTTGGGCACTACCCCTCTCTCCGGGCGATCGCATCCGTGTTTCAGTTCCGGGTGATCAAGAATTGCCTGAGGTCTATCGCTTCAGCGGTATTTACGAAGTCAATCTAGACGGCAATCTTCAAATTCCCTATCTCCAGCCGATGCCGGTTGCCGGTAAAGAATTAGAGCAAGTCGAACGAGAACTCGCCGATGCCTTTATTCAAGGCGGCTTTTTTCGCGCCGAATCGCTACAGTTAAGCGCTGATATCCTCCAGTGGGCTCCCATTCAAGTTACGGTTTCTGGAGAAACATTTGTTCCAGGACGGGTCTTCTCGGGTGTGCGCCCTGAGGCTGAACCCATCGGAGCCTTAGGCAACAACGCTCCAATTACGGTGTCGGGGAACTACGCCCCGAGTCGCTATCTGACTGAGACACTACGGCTGGCAGGCGGCATTATGCCAACTGCAGATGTTCGCAATGTGCAAATTATCCGAGGCAATGAAGCTAAGGTCGTCGATCTCTCCGGTATTTTTACAGGCGAAGCCGTTAATGATGAACCCCTAATTTCGGGCGATCGCATTATTGTTCCAGATACAGGACTGTTTCAAAACGACCTCGTGTTGCCGTCTCAAATCACACCAGCAACGATCCCGGTCTTTTTGTCCAACCAAACCGTTCCTCGGGGAGGGGGGGCGACCGGTGGAGAAGTCGCGCAACTCGAATATGGCACTCGATTTTCTCAAGCCGCGATTGGGGCACTGTGCGGAGGCGGCACCCGTTCTGTCAATGCCAATCGGCGCATTGCTCTGGTCAGAACTGACCGCCCAACTGGGCAGACCTTCGTTCTCGAGCGTAAAATTGAGGACATGATTGAGGATTCCACAAATAACGAAGATAATCCTTATCTCATGCCGCGAGATGCGATCGTCTGCTATGACTCACGAGTTACTAACATTTCAGCCATTTTTGACTTTATTGGTAGTATTTTCGCCCCAATTCGTCTCTTAGACTTGATTTTCTTTAATAACTGAGCATGTCCAGTTGTCAGCTTAGTGTAAATTATGATCTACTCTGAATCGTCACACTCACGAGCATCTCGAAGCATTTGGCAGCGATATCTAATTGCTGGAATTGTGGCCAATGTTGCCCTATGGACCGCTTCACTCGTATTTATCCAAGCCGCGAAACCAAGCTATACCAGTGATTGGGCAATCACGCTCCCTGGCGGAGGCGTCAACAGCAACGTCAACTTGCCCCAAATTGGATCGGCTGATACAACTGTTGCCACTCCATTCAACAACATTAACCGCGACCCCCGCGAAAACTACAAGTTCCTCATCACTAGTCGGCCTGTTTTGGAAGCCGCTGCATCCCAATTGGGAGTTCCACTCTCAGAATTTGGCCGACCCCAAATCGAGATTGTTGAAAATACAACCTTGATGACATTTTCGATGGATGGAGAAACACCAGAGGACGCGCAGCAAAAAGCCCTGGCGCTTCATAATTCCTTGCAGCAGCGATTAGAGATTCTGCGAGACGAAGAGGCTAACCAGCAAGACATGGGGTCACGCGCTATCCTTGAAGACTCTCAGCAGAGACTGCAGCAAGCTCAACGCCGACTCTCCGAGTTTAAGTCTCAAACGGGTTTAGCCGATCTGGAGCAGATTCAGCAGCTCTCAGGCAATATTGAGGCACTGCGTCGAGATCGAGCCGCTATTCTGGCGCAGCAGCAGCAAGCAGGGGCGAGGCTGGGGCAGCTGTCAGCGAACCTGAATGTGTCTCCGACGCAAGCGACTGCTGCATTTACGCTGCGGGAAGATCGCGTTTTTCAGGAAAATCTTGTGGCCTATAGTCAGGCATATGCAAATTTTGAAGCACTCAGTGGTCAGCTGGGTCCTAATCATCCAGCCGTAGTGTCTGCCCGCAGCGAGCGGGATAGTTCGGAAGCTGCGATGATGGCGCGGGGGCAACAGATTCTCGGCGAATCGGTTAGCTCAGGCACACTAGCGCAGCTAAACTTGAGTGGGCAAGAAGCCTCGACGCGAGCGAATTTGTTTGAAGACACGGTTTTAACCCAGGTCAATCAACAGGGGTTAGCTGCACAAGCTAATGAGTTAGGCCAGCAGATTAGTGAGATGGAAGCTCGTCTCCGGCAATTGGGTGAATATGGCTCAAACTTAGAAGCTCTCAGGCGTGACTTAACCATTGCAGAAGCCATCTTTTCGTCAACATTGACCCGTTTAGATTTGGGCCGCACAGATGGGTTTGGTTCCTATCCTCTGATTCAGTTGCTGACGGAGCCTACATTGCCCCGGCAGACATCGTTTCCCAATGCCCCCATTGTTTTGCTAGGCACCGCTTTAGGGTCAATCTTTGTGACTGCGGGCATTATCCTACTCTGGATTCGCCATCGAATGCTGCTCAACCGTTTGGATGAGAAAGATGTGGATCTAATTCACCTCAACAAAGAGCCTCAGCAACTCAACAAAGAACCTCAGCAACTCAATAAGGTTGAACGTCCGTAGAGGATGACATTCGACAGCCGATGGTCGCATAGGGGTAGATTTGCTCTCCTGTTGCAGGTCATCGGTTAGCGGCTTTAGTTGCAGGACATCACCCATTCTTATGAAACCTCGAAATCTTCCTGAATCCCTGATCTGGTATTCGTTACTGCTGACTTATCCGCTCTATTTGGTAGGGGGATTGTATGTGCTAGGCCCCGTGCTGGCTGTCGTGCTGACGGGGTACTTAGTCAAGCAGTGGTGGTTTCAAGATGACGATACCCCCACAGACGAGCGCATCGAAATTCCTTGGATTATCTGGGTCTGGATTGGAGGAATGCTGATTGAGCTGTTGGCTCTGGTGATCGGCCATCTCAATTTTGATTTGGGCACCAAGACAATGATTAAGTCATCAATCGGGTGGGGCAAAGGCTGGGCTCTTTTGGCGATGTATCCACTGATTGGATGCCTTAATATTCGGCCACAATTGCTTTATCGAGCGGCGTGCGTGGTTGGTTTCCATTCCCTGATTGCAACTCCATTTTTGTATGGGGGCTATTTCGCTGGATTGCCTAGCTTAGTGTACACGTCACCGTTTCAGGTTTTGGCAGATCCGATCTTTTTCCAATTTCGCATCTTTTTGGGAGATGAAGGTGGATTTCGACTCACCTACTTTGCACCCTGGTCTCCAGCGGCTGGCATGATGGGGAATGTATACTTCTTTATGGCTTTGCATGAGAAAGATCCTAAGTGGCGATGGGCAGGCATCTTAGGTAGCTTTGCCATGTGTTATTTGTCGAAGTCGCGGGCTGCTCTCGTATGTTTGCTGGGAGTGGCGATCGCCACCTATGCAGTTCGTTACTTATCTCGCCCTACATTTCTGATTATGGCGGGTGTAGGCTCAACCGTTGCCAGTATGGTTGCGCCAATGCTAATCAATACAGCAAATGCCTACTGGACGAATTTACGAGGAGCGCGGGCCAGCTCAACCCAGGTTCGAGATGACCTGCAAGCGATCGCCCTACGCCGCTGGTGGGACGAAGCCCCCATTTGGGGTCATGGTGTCACAGAACGAGGCCCTCATCTTGTCAGGTCGATGCAAATTGGAAGTCACCACACGATCTTTTCTCTCTTGTTTGTAAAAGGCATCGTCGGCTTAACTGCCTTTGCTATCCCCATGGTGCTTAGCATGGTTGATTTGCTCATTAAGGCACAGAAAAATCCGGTTGCTCAATTTGGGTTTAGCATGACTATGATTATGTTGTGTTATGCCTTTGTTGCCAATCTAGAGGTTACGGCCTATTTGTTTTGGCCAGGGTTAGTGGTCATGGGGATGGCGTTTGCAGGTAAGACAGAAAACGATGCGGCTAACCCTCAAATTAATTACTCAAATTAATTACTCAAATTAATTAGTTAATGATTAAGCGCCCAGTTTTTGTGCAGCCCTTTGGCGTCAAGCCAATGGCTGTTTTTGCATGGGTGCTAATCTCAACCTCAATTCTCAACCTCAACCCTAAATGCAGCACAGATATCCCCTGGCAGCTAGACAATTGACTGACAAAAGGTTTGTGCGTCCCATTTTGCGTCATCAAGTTGGTCGTAAAATTGCATATGAGGCTATCGAAGTTGCTGCACCATCTTGCCAGTTGCTAGCTAGCACCAGGCAAAGGGAGAATCGGGCTGCAGTGTCATTTAGGGTGAAGGCTGTGAATGCAGAAACAATCGATAGGCTAAAAACAGCAAGATTCCTACCATTGCAAGCTGGATTGACCACACAATAATCTGCAAGATCGCGCCAACGATCGCCAACGCCACAATGCCAACGCCAATGATGACCAATATTTTGCTGCTGGCTGAGAGTTGAGCAAACCGCTGACTCAGTGGATGGGTGGCCTCTGAGGATGGGTGGCCAGAGTGCATCGGTCTGGGAATATAGAGGTTGACGTCAGGATCTTCAATCGCTTGATCAATCTCCGAATTAGGCAGAGAACTCATGGGTCGTCTTAGAAATCAATGCAATAGAGCTCTCTAACACTTGACCTGATTGTCAAGAAACGATAGACAAGCTTTTTGAGATTGTATCGGATAGCTGTTAAGAAAACCGTCTACTCTGGAAGAAAGTGCAAAAAAGCTAACTTAAAATTTCGTTGAACCGAATCCGGCTAAGGTCGGCTGTTTATTGTCACTGAGAGACCTGTTGCTCCATGTCAGACTCCCCATCGCTGCGCGATCGCTACATTGGCTTGATTGATGACATCGTTCAGATGACCTTAAAGGGAAAGGTGCGCTCCAAAGAGCAGGTCTATCGCCGTTTGACCGATGAGATTGAGTCAGGCACTGGCGAAATTTTTGAGCATTGTTTGAGCGATCGCCTGACAGGTGCCCAACAGCAAGCCGAGACGCAAACTGATGAATTCAAGCAGGCTAAAGCCGAACGTAGCTTACGTGCCTTACGCACCATTCAGGGAGAATGGGAACGCTGGCTACACGACAAGCAAGCCGATGATAGTCTGCATGTCGCCATTCAGCAGCTATCTGACGCGGCAGCAGGCGATCGCCTGGAGGTATTGATCAAACTCTCTGACCCCAACCGCGAACAGGCTGTCAGTCTGAGCCAATTGGGGGCGATCGCTAAAGTGCTCCAGACTCGGGCCGCGACACCAGATGACCCCAATGAAGAACTCCAGCAAATTGCTCAGGGCATTGTGCAGGGCATTGAATCCTGGCAGCGGCTCGAAAACCATCTCGTTAGCTGGATTTATGATCAAAACCGCAGTCAGATTGGCTTTGAGGGTGTCCCTGGTCAGCGTGGGCCGTGGGCCGTGTGGGCTAAAGAATCGCAACGCCCCCCGCTGCAAAACCTATTTCAGACGCTCTCGCTAGAGCAATCAGTTGTCGAGTGGGCCTCGCAGCAAGACGCGCTTGACCTGACAGAATGGGTCGAACTTTCTCTGGTGCTCCGCTATGTGCAGCAAGGGCTAGTCAACTGGTTTGACAAGCTAATCTACGATTCTAAAATGGGTGCTAAGCTTTCCATCTCAACCTATCTGGCATTTGCTGTCATCTGGTCGCAGCTAGCTACCGGCTTTAATCGACTCACCGTCAGCCCGTTTCGGCGCGATCGCTTTACCAACGGCTGTTTTCAAATTACGCTACAAATCTTGCGGCTGTTTGCTCAACAGCCCTACTTTCCGCTCTATGGGGGCATTTTTGCTTCATTTTCGGGGGGCTATCTGCGCGATACGCTCAGCTATCTCGATGAACCCCTGCACCGTGCCGCTGGTACGCAAGAAAAGGCCCGCATTTTGACGTTGCTGGGCGCGTCAATGCGGGCTCTGGGGCAGCTAGAGAAATCGGCAATCTTTCATGAAGAGGCGCTCGAAATCGCCCGCGAGGCCGACGATCGCCCCTGTGAAATTGCTAATCTCAATCACCTTAGCCGTGTGGCCATTGCAGAGGCTGACTATACTGACGCCATTCGCTGTAGCCAGGAGGCGCTGATTCTCAGTCGTCAGGCGGGCGATCGCACTGGAGAAGCCAATGCGCTGGCCAATTTGGGCTATAGCGAAGTTGTGCAACACCAGGAACTTGAGCGCCTTGATCCCGATGTCTATGAGATGGCGATTGATCGGCTCCAAGGGGGGCTAAAACTGGCTGAGCGACTGGGCGATCGCCAGAGTCAGGCTCTCTGCCTCAGCAGCTTGGGTATGGCCGAGCTCGCCCTCAACCATCCCGAAACGGCGATCACCTATCTTGAAGGGGGTATCCAGGCGGCCCAGTTTTCGGGAGATGTGTCGCTGCAAGGGCTCAACCTCACCCACCTCGCCGAAGCGCATAATCAGCTGAGCAACCATCCTCAGATTGTTTATACGGCTAGCCTGGGGATGTACCTGCTGCACCAAATTGGTTCGGGCATGTGGCGTCAGCCTGCGGGGCTGCTGGTGGTGCTGCGCGGACAGCTGGGCTCCGAAGCCTTTGAGCAATTACTCAGTGAGGAGCGATCGCCAATCATCCGCGTCATCGGCGTAGATGGCTATGATCATTTACCCACTCTATTAAGTGAATATCAGCAATAATCTTAGCGATCTAGCCAGACCCGCTCACGAATTAAGGGCTTGAGCGCCCAACCAGTCTAAAACTCGATTCCAGGCCCACCACGGGTCTGGATCATGGGCTGCTTGCTGGGCGCGGCGGCTAGCATAATAGCCGACATGACCGCCGTGCTGGGTTAGCCTGATATCGAGGGTTGGGTTTTGGCCGATCAGAGACTTTAAATCATCCACAATGGTGGGGTCAAACATCGGATCATCAGCCGCATAAAGCAGCAGCGTTGGCTTTTCCAGGCTTGGCAAAAATGGCAAAGGGCTGGAGGCGCTGTAATAGTCTTGTACGGTGGTAAACCCGAGCCGAGGAATGACCAATTCTTGATCAAAGCCTCGAATTGTCTTGACTCGGGCGATCGCCTTTGGGTCAAGACAGCCGGGATGGAAGCTGGCAATTTGTTGAGCTAGCTGCTTGAGTGACTGGGCGATCGCTTGTTCTAAATAGCGTCCCAAGGGCGATCGTTCCAGGTATGACAGTGAGCGATTGGAGTCAAGACTGGGGCAAATAACCGCGCCGCCGCCAATCTCATCGGCAGTAATGCCCATTGATGAAGACCCATCTAAGGCTTGAGCCTCCCGAATGCCCCAGAGGGCAAGCTGGCCTCCCAGCGAAAACCCCACAAACCAAAATGGCGGAGGACAGCCCGCCGCCTTTGCCTGCGCCGCAATTTGGATAAAGTCTTTGCCTTCATAGAGGCCGTCTGCCGTTAGCGTTGGCGAAAGTTCAGCAGTTTTGCCATGGCCGCGCCAGTCAAATAGCACCACAGCATAGCCTTGGGCGAATGCTTTGCGGCCCAAAATTTGCAGAAACCATTGGTTGTCTAGAGTGCCCGTAATGCCATAGGTGCCAATGATGGTGCCTTTGGCTGCATATCTAACTCGACCTGAAGGAAGCGCCAGCCAGCCAAACAACGGCACCTCACCATAACCCTCAAAGCATGTGGACTGGTAAGGAGGCTGTGGATCCTTCAGCGATGCGTCCCACAAGCTCGGCGCAGCCCATGCTGTGAACAGCGTCATCGCCAACCCATCGCGCAGAAACCAAGGGGGGCTAAATTGCGGGGAGCGCATGACTAACGAGACACATTATCCGAGTTTGCGACGCGCTGAGTGGCCTGTGCTCGTAGCGCATAGTCTCGGAAGCGATCGAGATCAGCTTGAATGGTCGATTCGACGACGCGCCCCAAAAATAGATTATCCATCAGCCGGCCAAGCAGCCCAGGAATAGCATAGGCAACCGTTAGTTTGACCACGCTGCGATCGCCCTGGCCATAAAATCGAATTGCGCCGCGATTGGGCAAGCCGCTCACCGATTCCCACTGAATAATCTGGTTGGGCACGACCTTCAGAATCTTTGACAACCAGGTAAATTCTAGGCCGCCTGTTGCCAGTTTCCACCGAGACAATTCGGGATCATCATCCAAAATTCGTACAGAATCGATCCACTTCATCCAGTGGGGCATCTGTTCTAAGTCTGACCACAGACCCCAGACGAAATCAATGGACGCTTCTACATCTACTTGGACACTATGTTCGAGCCAGTCAGCCATAGGACGAATGGGGATATAAAAACCATAGGATTATCAGGCAGTTGCCAGGATGGCCTGAGCGGCTTGCTTGCCCGACAGAGTCGCTCCTTCCATACTATCGATATAGTCTTGCTGGGTATAGCTTCCAGCAAGGAAAAAGTTGGGGATCGGCGTCGCTTGCTCAGGTCGGTAGAGGTCCATCCCAGGGGCTTCACGGTACAGCGACTGTGCCAGTTTTACAACACTGTACCAGGTCATTGTCAAGTCGCGCGACGACGGAAATAAGTCATGCACTTGCTTGAGCACATGTTGGGCGATCGCCTCGTTCGGCTGTTTGATAAACGGGTCACCCGGCGTCAGCACCACTTGCAGCAGCGACCCCTGCCCCTCCCGGTAGTAATCCCCTGGACTCGTCAGTGCCAGGTCAGCAAAGCAGGAAAAATCAGCATCAGGGGTATAGAGCAGATTATCCAGACCTGTAGCCTGCTTGAGCTGGCGGCGCTGAGCGTCATCGTGCATTTCTGTCACCCAGCCATCAAATCGCAGTTGCACCGTCGCTACTGGCACCGTATCCAGCTTATAGATATTGTCAAACTGGCTCCACTGCCGCCAGGCAGCGGGGAGTAAGCGCTGCGTCCCTGGGACATCGCATGCACACACATAGGCATCGGCGGTGATCGTCTCTTCGGTGTCACCCTTGGCCACCACGAGACCTGTCACCTGGGTTTGGTCGTCCGAGTGCTCAAACAAGATTTGGCGAATTTGACGGCGCGTATGTACTGCTCCATGGCGGGTTGCCAGGTAATCTAAGATAGGCTGATGCAAATAGGTATGTGGCGAACCTTCCAGCATCCGCAGCACTGATGCTTCTGTGCGGGCGGCAAAGAGCTGAAAAATCGTCAACATGCACCGAGCCGAAATTGTTTCGGTATCGATAAAGCCGAGCGCATAGGCGATGGGGTTCCACATGCGCTTGAGACTACCATTGGAACCGCCATGCTGGCGGAACCAGTCAGCAAAGCTAACCCGATCAAGATCGCGGATGGTTTTCATCGCACCTTCAAAATCAACCAAGCCCCGCACAATGGGGCTAGTGCCCAGGGCGATCGCATTTTGAGCCTTATCTTGCAGCGATAGCTGCGACGTGGTGAAAAAGGCTTTGAGTCCATTGAACGGAGCCCCGGTTAAAAAGCGAAAATCGAGTGCCCCGGTTTGCCCACCCCGATTGATAAACATATGCACATGATCTTTAAGGCGCAGGTGATCGAGTGCGCCCACCTTTTGCATCAGGGCAAACAAGTTGTAGTAGCAGCCAAAGAACACATGTAGCCCCATTTCGATGTGATTGTTGTCAGCATCGACCCAGCTACCGACTTTGCCACCCACAAAGGGTCGAGACTCAAAGATTTCGGTTTCATGGCCAGCCTCTGCCAATTCAACAGCAGTGGATAACCCGGCTAGCCCCGCTCCTACGATCGCAACCCGCATTTATGTCTCTACCTCTCAGTTTCTTTACGTATTGTAATAGGAAGCGGATAATTCCTGGCATCTTGACAGCCAAGAGACGCCCCACTGCCCCAGATCGCCCCAGATTGCTCCAGATCGCCCCAGCCTCGACTTACCCCTACTTCGACCTGCACCTATCTTGATCCATACCTAAACAGTGGCTCTCCGACTCGACGAGCGCGATCGCCTGGGTGCAGGTGACTTGCGTGCTTTCTCGCGCTTACTGCTGGTTGCTGTTTCGTTCACTGTCGGCACTGTAAAGTAAAACTGACTGCCTTGGCCTCGTCCGGCTGATTCTGCCCAGATTCGTCCACCTAGCCCCACGATGACCTGGCGACAGATGGCCAGTCCTAGACCGGTGCCGCCTGTAGTTCGCCGTAAGGCTCCTTCTTCTTGGTAAAAGCGATCAAACACTGCCTCTAGGCGATTGGGCTCAATGCCGCGCCCAGTATCTTTGACGATGACTTCTAACATGCCGCGATCGCCCCGTTGAGCTTCCACCGTAACTTGACCCTCAGGCTCCGTAAATTTGCAGGCGTTATCCAACAGCTTGGAGAGCACTTCTACCAGCCATTCTCCATCAGTTCTGACAAGGGGCAACTGCTGAGGCACTTGGGTTTCGATGTGCGGCAGTTGCGTATTGCGACGATGTGCCCGGATGCTGCTCAGCGCTAAATCGATGCATTCTTGCAGCGACAGCGACTCGAGGTGCCATTCGACACGACCGCTTTCCAGTTGAGACAGCGTTAAGAAATCTTGGACGAGGCTGCGGAGACGCGCGGCATCTTCCAGGGCGGTGCTCAGCATCACTTGACGCAGCTCCAAGGGCATATCAGGCTCAGTTGCCAGACTCTCCAGACACACTTGAATGGTCGATAGGGGGGTGCGCAGCTCATGCCCCGTAATGGCAATCAGGTTACTGCGCGTGCGCTCAAGGGCTTCGAGTTGCTGGTTGAGATCTTCGAGATTGGCATAGGCTTCGGCTTGAATGAGGGCGATCGCCAACTGAGTTGCGATCGCATCTACCATTGACAGATCATCCTGTGTCCAGAGTTTGGGATGATCGTGGCACCCATGCAGCTCAACGATGCCCATCAGCCGCCCCTGATAGAGAATCGGAGCCATCAGCCACGACCGAATCTGCCCCTGCCGGATGAGGGGTTGCACCGCAGTCAAATCAAATAGTTCATTGGCTGTGAGATCTGAAATGGCGATCGCCTCCTGCTGCTGCACCACAGCCTGAAACAGCGGATTGGTATTCAGCTTCCACGCCTGCCCTGTCAGTGATGCGATCGCCGGATTTGAGAGATATTCGTGCTCAAGGGTGACTGATTCGTTCTCATCGGTGCAGCGATAGATAAAACAGCGGCACACCTGCATGGCTGGCCCCAGATTTTGCACCGCCACCTTAAAGATTTCTTCGGGGTTGAGCGATCGCCGAATGGCAGAGGTAATCACGTTGACCAATCGCTCTCGTCGCTCTTGAGCCGCCATCGACCGATAGGCTTTGAGCAGCTTATATTGTCCGGCTTGGAGATAGGTCACCAGTCGTTGAGCAAACGGGTCAGGATCAACCTCATGCAACCCGGTTTGAGAGGGCAAATCTTGCAAAATTTTAGCTTTAGCGGATGCGACTTTTGAGGCCAACTCAGGCCGATATACCAGAATTCGATCAAGCAAAATCTGAGCAGCCAGACTGCTAACCTGGCGATCAAACGTCCACACGCCTTCAAACCTGCGGGTTTGATCCATGGCAGGAAGGGTGTCAGACTCGCCAGCAGAGCCAGAGATTTGACGCTCACGGCAAATCAGACAAGTGGAATATTGAGCCCCAATGACGACCAAATGCCATTCGTGACTCAGCTGGTCTTCTGGTGCAAACGCAATGGTTTCGTAATGATCTGAGCCATTAGAAAACTGCGTTTCTGGAGCTGCTAGCACATAAACCTGCGGCGTCAATTCTGCAATCCGCAGATATCGGTGGGCTTCCTGGCGATAAAACCGCTCTCGCTGAAAACTCGCAATCACCAGTGGGTGATCAGAGCCAGCTAAAACCTGATCTTCCATCGCGTGGGAGAGAGCCGTTAGCGATGATTTGAAGTAGATCTGGGGTCGCAGTTGAGGCAACGTTCGCAGTAACTCTTCCAGCACGGAAGTCGATATGCTCATTAATCGTCTCTGTGTCCATGCAATCTGGGCGAAATCCTCACTATAGGATCAAGGTTAGAGCGTGCTCTCTTAGACCGATCCATAATCACCCCATGAAATCCACAGCTGAGGTAATGGGAGTCAAGCGAGGCGGCTTGCTCTTATAAACCACTATATACGTTCTAGTCGCTAGCCATGCCCTGAAATTAGGTTCCTCTCTCTGATTGCGGGATAAGTTGGGCGATCGCCCCCTCAAATGCCTCAGCCCAGCGCCTGACTCAACCCAATCAGTTAGCCTGGGCATCAATCCTGCCTGGGCAGCGGGGCTGAGTAGCAACTAACAGTCCTGCCGCGAACATCATTGGCCGCAGATCGAGGCGCACATCCTTCTAAATTCAGTCATACTACTCTTTCGGGCCGCTTTTTCTTTAAGAACTGTGAGCATTTTCCACTGCATCCAAGCTGTCAAATGAGCCTCCCCTCTAACTTCCAGTCAACCAGGCTTCAGCGTCAATCTGATTGCCCAACTTGCCAAAAGCTCAAAATCGATGAGAGCATCATGAGGCATTCCTATAATGGGCAGGTTCACTAATTGGCCTAATTGTTTTGGCCTAATTG
>CAZCXK010000005.1:0-46701 GCA_964502605.1 uncultured bacterium | reverse complement strand
GGCATTCCTATAATGGGCAGGTTCACTAATTGGCCTAATTGTTTTGGCCTAATTGTTTTGGCCTAATTGTTTTGGCCTAATTGAATGGCTTGCAACCAACTGCCCATACCCAACTGCCCATACCCAACTGGCTTAATGAGTTTTTCGGAGACCACGGCTCTGAATCAGCGGAGAGATGTGCAACAGAATCGTATGTATGATGACGACGACCTGAGCCTATTAGACGATGAAGGCGACTTTGAAAGCCCACTTGATCGGTTAGGGTCTGTCGATGATGACGTTGAGGCAAGTAGGCCTGATCCTGATGCCATGCTGGAGTTGCTGGCTGCTCCCAATAATCAACAGCGCATGTTGGCTGCTCGTGCCTTTTGTGAACTAGAAGACCCACGCGCCGTTCCTCATCTGATCAGGCTGCTATCGGATGCCTGTCCGCTGATCCGCGTGAGCGCAGCCTATGGGCTCGGTCGCAACCCCAGCTCAGATGCTGTTGAGCCCTTGATTGCTCAAATTAGCGCGGACTGGAATGGGTACGTTCGCAAGGGCATTGTCTGGGCATTGGGCAACTGTCGCGATCGCCGAGCTTTGCCCTCGCTGACCGACGCGCTTAAAACCGACATTCCTGCTGTGCGATTATGGGCTGCTAGCGCTTTAGCTCAAATGGCTAGTATTGACTATGGGGCGATCGTTGCCGCCATGCCACCCTTGATCGAAGCACTCCGCAACGACCCGGTTGCCGCAGTTCGGAGTAATTGCGCCTGGGCTGTTGGCCAGCTTTGCCAAGAACTCCCATCCAATGTCATCTATGCAACAGCAATCGATTCTCTTGTCGAGTCATTTGCCGAAGATGAAGAACTAGGCGTTCGAGAAGATGCTAAAGCTGCCGTTTTGCGGCTCGGCGATCCCCGTGGGATGCAAGTGATTGAAGAGATTGAACAAGATGGACTCAATCTAATTTAAAACGCATGAAGCACCCTTGCCTGACCCGATCTAAAATCCAAACAAGAAAGGCAGCTGTACCCATCCCAGCTTGAAATCTACAGATGTTTCATAGATATTTCACAGACAGACCCTTCATTCTGAACGAAGACAGGGTTTGACAGAGAAAAGCGTTGTACAGAGCGGGCTATCGCTAGAACAATCCCAAAAATTGCTAGCCGATTGCGTCAGGATGAGAATTTAAGGTGCTTCCTGAATGCGAATTCCGCAATATACAACGCTTTAACTGGAAGGGAACTTATAGAGTTGCCACATCCGAATCATAACGCCAAAACATATAGATAAAAATCACTAAATCTGACTAAATCCATAGATTTAAATCTATTGAAAAACAGATCAGCCTCACCTGCGATCGCGTCAAACAGTCAAAAAATAAACCAGCGACAGTACTGAGCTGAACCTGGATCTATATCTCAGGCCAGCATCCTTATACTGGGGGCAGACGAATTCTATATCAATGCCAAACCAGGTACTATAGATAATACACACTTGTTTGCAGCACTAAGATAGAATTATGTCTATAGATTAATGCTCAATGATGACACGCAAACTTAATTTGCAAGAGAGGCTTTGTTGATTCACGCGACCCTTCACCAGTTTAAGGTTTTTGAAGCAACGGCTCGATTGGGTAGCTTTACCCGGGCCGCAGAAGAGCTGTTTCTAACTCAACCCACTGTGTCAATGCAGGTTAAGCAGTTGACCAAGGCTTTGGGGTTGCCGCTATTTGAGCAGGTCGGCAAGAAGCTTTATCTAACAGATGCAGGCCGAGAGCTTTATACAACCTGTCAAGAGGTGTTTGAAAGGCTCGATCAGCTTGAGATGTGCGTTGCCGACCTCAAAGGCATGAAACAGGGGCGGCTGCGACTAGCAGTCATCACCACGACCAAGTATTTTATTCCTCGACTATTGGGGCCATTTTGTCGGCAATATCCCGGTATTGATGTGTCGTTGATTGTGACCAATCATGAGCAAGCCATCGAGCGTTTGGCGAGCAATCAAGACGATCTATATGTGATGAGCCAGATGCCAGAAAATATTGATGTCAAGTCGTATCCGTTTCTTGATAATCCTTTAATTGTGCTGGCACCTAAAGATCACCCCTTGGCGCATGAGAAAAAAATTCCTCTGACTCGATTAGCAGAAGAACCGTTTATTATGCGTGAGTCTGGATCTGGCACCCGGCGAGCAGTTCAAAGTTTGTTTGATCAGCATAATATTGAGGTAAAAGTGCGCCTAGAACTGGGGAGTAATGAAGCCATCAAACAGGCGATCGCCGGAGGGTTGGGCTTATCGGTATTGTCATGCCATACGCTTACCCCAGATGGGCAGGGAGGAGACTTGACCATCCTGGATGTGGAAGGTTTTCCGATTGAGCGCCAGTGGTATGTGGTACATCTAGGGAGCAAGCAGCTCTCCATAGTTGCCAGTACCTTTCTAGATTATTTACAGGCAGAAGCCCAGCATTTAGCACAGGGTATTATCACGTTACAAAAACAGCTACTTGCCAGGGTGTAGACAGATAGTTGATATCCTGAAGACTCTGATAGATTAACCTGCCCTTTCTTGCTTAGGGGCGGGACATGCTGTGTCCTCAGGTTATGTAGCACACCCGCTGAATTACAGATTGTGAACTTGCGTCGCCGAAGCTCCATTTCCAGCGTTAAATGAATTTGGTCTGAAAATAAAACATTTGTTGTGCTGCACAAATTGCTTTATTGATTGGTCAATGAAAGGGGTGCTTATGCTTGGATGGGGCCGCTTGACATATTGGTCGGCAGATCGGCAGGCGATCGCCTTAGCCTTGAAGTATGAAATTCACTCCACTGGCTTCAGGTTTACCCGGCTAGATGGCTCTGCCCAACGCAATCAGGCTCAATCCCTTGCAGAGATTTTCAATCTTTTGGCTGAAAGCGCCAGTGGGGCAGGTGCGTATCAAGGTAGCGTGATTCTGTCGGCGTTACCTGCATCTCCTTATGATGCGTTTTATGGGCCAACCCCGGCGGGCACCGTCCCAGTGGGGCCAGAGCTAACCGTGACAGTTGCTGAGAATCAACTAGAGCTGGCGATCGCCACACCCGCCAGCCTCAGAGAAACTCCCTTTGCGGCTAGCCCACGCCAAACAACTTATTTCAAAGATCTGAATCTAACAATCACGCAAACCGCAGGCCGTGACGACATTTCGGTGGCGGGTGGGGTTGTGGCAGTTGTGCTGGGTGAGAGCATTGAATTAATAGCAACCTTGAATGGCGATCGCCACCTGATGTTTACCCAGGCTGACCCCAGTGCCCCGGTGACGGTTCCCATTCAGGGGTGGGGCGTGATGGATATCACCTCATTGGTCGTTTGGCCTGTGGTGCCTGACATGACAGGGTTGCAAACCCAATATACCTTTGAGGAAGGTGTAGGCAACCGAGTCTATGATAGTGCTGCCAGCAATGCCCCCATTGACCTAACCGTCGAAACCACCATGCCTGCTACTGCAGAGTGGAAACCGGGACACCTGACGCTCAACGGAGGGGCACTGCTTTCTAGTGGCGCTCCGGCTGGCAGTGGTGCCCGATCAGGACAACTAAGTTCTGCGTCCAGGCTGATTGCCGCCTGCACCGCAACGGAAGAACTCACCATTGCCGCCTGGATTAAGCCAGCACAGGCGTCTCAAAGCGGGCCTGCGCGAATTGTGGCCTTGTCGAAAGATCCGGGCGATCGCCATTTTATGTTGGGGCAGGGACGCAGAAGTACTGATTTCCCATCAGGAGGACGGGGGAGCAATCCCGACGACAGTGATTCTAGCCAACTACCGGCTAACGCCCCCCAATATCGAGCGCGGATCAAGACAACCGAGCACAGAAAAGGAGATTCAGCCTTCTATTCTGAGTTGGGAACAACCACCCCAGAGATCACCTACGTAGTCTATACCCATCGCAAGGATGATCGATCAACCCCAAATGCTCGCTTTTACATTAATGGAACGCTCAATGTAGTTGATCGAATCGGAGGAAGCCTCAGAGTCCCGCTCTGGGAGGATAAACCAGACTATAAGCTGGTGATGGGCAATGTCGCTTCGTTTCCCTCCGACGACCGCTCTTGGCGAGGTGAGCTGCATCGGGTCGCCCTCTACAACCGCGCTCTATCAGCTGAAGAAGTCTATCGGCACTACTATCCCACCCTAGAAGCAGCGGGCTATCTGCGCCTGCACAATGGGCCCACCCCGCTTGATGCCCCTCTGCCTGCCACTCTCACCCTGGAGCAGGGTGGTAACAACACCCTGCAACTAACCGTTCGCGACCAGACACACCACACCGTCACGCCGCAGTTTCAGTTCACTTCTGTGGATGGTGTCTGGCAGCAAACCTTAACGGATGATCCGGCTGACGAGGCAGAGTTTGCTTTTGTTTCAGGCCAGATCAACAGCCTGCTGTGGGGCAATGCGATCGCCTTTACGCTGAGTGCTCGGTCTATCGGGCAGGAGGGGCGGTTTGTACTGCGAACTGCTGCTGGTTCTAATCTCAATTTGCAACTAGAGGGGCTCAGCACCCTGACCTTTTCCAGCATCACCGTTGAATCTCTTGACCCAGCAGGCATGACGGTGCCCTGGCAGATACAATCCACAACTGCCATGACAGAAGTCCTGCTGCCGCGCCTGCGCGATGGGCGACCCTTTGACTGGACTGTTGATTTTAAACTGCTCAGTCCGGCCTTGGGCATTGCAGATGGTAAAGCAGTTCTCAAGGGGCTCTGGCTGGATCAGCCCCTGGCACTGTTTGGTTGGCAGCGTGATAGTCAGTTCTTGATGCAGGGAGACAGCGCCTTTAGCCTACCCTTTCAAATTACACTAGGCCCCATCTTTGAACCGGGCACGTCCCATCGACTGATAGATCGGGTGGCGATCGCCTCTGTGATGCAAACAACCCTGACGTTGGAGCTGAGCAAGCTAGGGTTTCTGGCGCGGATATCGGGAGCTTTTGAATGGACAGATGCAACAGGCACGGTTCACCCCTTTGCAGTGCCTACCTTTACTTTGTCGCGCCCACCACTGACTCCTAATCAAGTATTGGAGGAGGTATTAGAGCGATTAACGTTGCAAGCAGATGCCATCTTTGCAGAGCAGTTTTACCATGGGGTAGATTACTACTTCACCAAGGTAGAAGACTCTGCTGTCCTGTATTTGGGCGATCGCACGTCTGCTTGGACACAGAAGCAAGTTATGCGGTTGCCCTCCTTGTTCTCAACAAATGCTGCTGAAAATTCAGTTACGGTCGGAGCCTTTGCATTAACCCAGAATCCTGATGCAAGTTGTACTCTGACCCTGACTCCGGCTGGATCGTCTGTAAATGATCTGGTTTCCTTGGAAGAAGATTATCGTGGGATTTTGACACAGTTAGAACAGAATAACCGTCTGATTCCGGGTGTGCTTACCCTGGTAAGTATCCGCATAGCCGAACGCATGCCGCTACGCCTGAATCGGATACTGTATCACTATTACGGTCTTGACACAGGCCAGAAAGCAGTCAATCTACATGCAGGCATGCGGCTGCGGGTCGATTATCAAACCTATCAATTTGTACATCCGGCTCTATCGACTGCAACCTCAGGTTTTGGGGGTAGTGGTACATCTTACTACTACCTCAGTTACGACAGCATTGGCTCTAGCGCCCGGATTAACTTCGATGCGTTTCTGGCTCAGATTCAGCCTTACGTCACCACCAACATTGCCAAAGACGGTGCTGGTGGCAGTTTGGACACATTCCGCAGCGGGTATTCCAAGCCGTATCTTCGGCTGGTGTATCCCAGTGAAGCTGCTCCTATAGCGGGCTCTCTAGCAACCGAGCAGGCTACAACGCTAATCTGTGCTGACAGTTTGACCAAATTGGATGGTGCCACTGCTGAATTTCTGAGGGATGGCACGACGTCTTCTGCCAGCACCTTTTATTTCCGAGGACGGGCAACCGTGATTCCAGAAATTTCGGTATTTATGCAAGGGCAGCCCCACTTTATCGCGGTGGGTACGACATTGCGACAGCTGATAGAACACTCTGTTAGCCTATCACCCGCGTTACTAGGGTCGTCTCTATGGCATTCGACGGGTAAGCCTCGCATCAGTCGTCTGGTGCATGAAGGTGCATTCAATGAACCCAGCTATCGGTCAATCAAATTGGATGCGGATACTTCGGTGCTCGATTTGCCTTTGGTCAAGGGCGATCGCATTGTTTTGTAGTTGGTGACAAAATGCCCCCTTTGACGCAATTAACCACCGCACCGTCTCTCTATATTTTATCGGCCTCAATGATGCCGACTGTGCCCTACAGCATTGCTTTCTGGGTCGATGATGGGAGATCCCATGCTGCCACTCTGTCTCTGGAAAACTCTTGGGCTATTGAAACAGGGATCTATGTGTTTCTCAAGGCTGTTTTAGACGGGGAACAGGCGATCGAGCCGCAACCGTTGAGCGATCGCCTGCGAGAATTCCAGGCCACCCCATCCCTGCGAAATACCCGGTTTCTATGGCTTGAGAATCCTGCCGATCCGATGTTTCGGTGGAGGTTTCAGGCGTTGACGCTTGCGCCCTCAGCTGGTGCCTCCATCGTGGCTCGCCAGACCTATTTTGATTTTCGCAACTATGGGTTGGCGATCGCCCGCAGTGTCACCTGTCGCCTCAGCGATACGAACGATGGGTTTATCTTCGCAGCGGATTCGGCGATCCATAACGTTTTTGGCGCTGAGTCAGACGTTGGCAAAGGCGATCCGTTTTACGTCTCAACAGGCTACGGTGCCCGTCGGCTCAAAGGTTTGGTGGTAAATGAAGCTAGAGAGGCGATCGCCCTTCCCTTGACCGGATCACTGGCCGGGTGTTTCACCTTTGCGCTGACCTTGCAAAACCGTTCCCCTGGATCTGAGCCCTTTGAGGAACTGACGCAGATGGATATAGCACTGCGGATGTTCTTCAAATCAGCAAATGCAACCCTTGAAGCTAACAATCCCTTTTCCCTCATTGATCCGCTTTTGGGATTTGCCATACAGAATAAAGAAGCAGAAGGATTTTTGGTGGCCAGCCATCGATATCCGTTTCTGGGCGAGGATGCCGACGCAGCATCCCATTATTCCAAACAGGCTGACGATAGCCAAAATCTGACCTTATATGCCGCCCTCGATCCGCTGCAGCCGTTGAATGGCGATCGCACCTATTTTACCTTTGTCGAACCTGGACATTCCACCATCTCGGAACTATCCTTACCATCGTGCTATCGCACCAATCTGGGTTATTCCATTCACGTCACGCCCCACAGCTATGACGAGAGCCGCTTGGTCTTTGCAGAACGTCCGGGGCAAAACACCAGCAGTTTTGATGCGCCTCTGTATCTCGTTTCTACAGGAACATACACGCTTTCGGTGCCTGATTATACCCAAACGCCGATTCCCAGCGGCAACGAGTCTTTGGTACAGAGTAAAGATAACTTCCTGTGTGGTTTAGCAGGAATTGAGTACATTCAGCTCTCCAGCCAGCACGACAACATTCTCCATTTGCAGCCGGGACAGAGTGCGTTTGCTGCCGATTTTGTCCCTGACCAGATCGTAGAAATGAATCAGGCCGAGCAGCGCTTGGAATCGCTAGATTCACAGGCTACAACTGCCTGGGCTTATATCGAATATTTAGAGCAAGAATCAGACTCAGAACTCCAACCCCAACTTGGTGCTGATGCTGAACCTCTAGAGAGAAAAAGGGTTTCTCCCATTTACTTTTCTCAGCCGAGTCAGTCCTTACTCTATCGAGCCTCTGCGTTTCAGGACAACGATTCTGACCCCACCAATGACCCGCTGAGATTTCTGGAAATTCCTGTGACGGGGCTTCCAGACGGAGGATATTTACCGCTATTTCCCTATGGCGGCGTGACCGGGACGCTGACCCACTATCAGCAATTGGAGGAGCAGCTCCTCAATCCACAACGTCGCGAACGGATCAGAGTTCTAGCTGAAACCGACAGTACTTCTCTTCTGCAGTCTACAACACAGAGCGCCCCAACCCTGGAAACGCCTGGTGCCCCTGAAATCAGCGCCCTGAATATGTCGGGCGGCGCTGAAGCTCGGCCCGTTGAAGCGGCCCTGGTGCCACCAGAGCCATCAGAAACGACTATCACGGGCACAACACCCAGGGGCTTACTGGCGACCTATTCCGGTGATTATGAAACACTTAACAGGCTACTCCTCGCCAGAGATACCGATGGTAAAGCTCTGAGCTTACAGGGTTTAGAGAGGCGATCGCCCCTCCGCTCGGCTTTTCAGTCCAGCCAGATGTTTTTGGTGATTAGCAACCCCAAATCTCTGCAACAACTGGATGAAAGCACCCCTCCAACGATTCTCAAAGACTATTTCTCGAACAACCAACTGACGATTCAGGGCTGGACGTTTGACCTCAACCCCCAAAATTGGCGGCAAAACAGAAACGATACGGATACAGTATTGATCTTTAAGTTTCTGGACAAGCCTTTGATTGACGCGCTGAAAGATACCGCCCTGTGGGAACAGCCCGGTGAATTCGTGGGTGAGGTTCAAACGGTTAAGTCGGTGCGCGATCGCCTGGTGAGACTGTTTGAAGAGGCGATCGCCACGGCGAATAATCCCAACGCGTCCGAAAAAGACCGGGCCAACGCAGTTCCTCTGGCTCGGATCGCTGAGAGTTCATCATGGGCGGGATTGATTGCCCTGAATGTGGCACTGCCCTCGGATCAGGGATTGCCGAAAGAGCTGCGAGCGCTAGAGTGTGGCATTAAAGACGGCGAGAATTTTTATGCCCAGTATGTCGGCAGCAACGGCACCCCTGTTTTACCTAAAAACGGACAGCTTGCAGCCGAACAATCCTCGCTCTTTGGCCTGCTCGACTATCAAGACAACTCCGTGCCCGAAACGGGCTCATCGGGCTATGCGTTTCAGGTTTCTAGTCTGCGAGTCCAGTTCCAAAATTCTCAACTCACGGCCTTTTCCAGTGAGGTTAATCTGACGCTCGATCGGCTGTTTGATGAAGCGACGCTGTTGCTCAACAGTCGTTCAAAACGCAATATTGTAGTTCTGAAAGGCTTCGCTGAAGAGCATGATGGCGTTGTGACCTATGGCTTTAGCTTTAGTGGTGAAAACTATTTTGCATTGCCCGATAGCTATGCGTTGAACACGGTCGATATTGTGAAGGCGGAGTTTTCAACAGACCCGCCCCAGGAGAATACCACTGCGCTCACTGGGCGTTTTACCCTCTGGGGTCGGCTCAACTTCCGCAATTTGGAACAGGTTGATCTGCTTTCCTTTGGACTGGACACCTCACTGGATCGAACGGTGCTCACCCATAGCAGTGTCAAGGACAATCTGGTTCAGCTGGTGATCAAAGCCTTGGAGGTGTTGGATCGAAAAGATCTGATTGACAATAATCCAGAAGCTCAAGCCGCTCTGGCAACCCTAAAGGAATTTAGACCCCCGCAAACCGATTCACAACCTTTTTCAGTTGAACTGACGCCAGCAGCTAAAGGGGCGATCGCCACCTTTAAGAGCCTCAATCCTGAAGCACTATTTCCCACTGGCACAACTGTTGATGAAGTGGTGCAGATGGCTGTCCGAGCAATTAAGGCTAGAGATTTAGTAGAAACTTTGGAAAATCCAGAGCAGAACAATCAGTATTTACTATTTTCCAAACTGGCCATCACAATGACATGCCCGCTGGAAAAAGATGCCATTCCAACATTTTCCTTTGACCCCAGCCAAATCGCGTTTGATCTAAAGAAAAGCAGCGTCCGTCCCCAAAGTTTTTACGCCAAGTTTCCTCTCAAACTGGTTAACTTTGTCTACCTTAATCCAGATCAGCCCGCTAGCAAACCCAAGGGCTATCTTCCGGTCAAAACACCATTAGGAGGAGGCTCTTTACCCACCAGTGGATATGGCTTTAACTATGAGCTGAATTTAGGAAGTTTGGGAGCTTTGGCCGGGGCTGCCCAATTGGTGGTCAATCTTCTGGTAGTCTGGGAACCCAATCGTGACAGCTCTCAAAAGGAACCCAAAATGTTTGTGGGGTTACGGCTACCGGGTATTGGTGGAGACGTGCTGGGGTTCCCGCTCCAAAGTGTACTCAAGCTGTCTTTTAAGAGCGTGGAATTGATTGTCGATCGCAGCAACCCTGTCCGTGTAGCCTATCTCTTGAAAATCAAGAAAATTGCCCTCAAATTTTTCGTTCTCTCCTTTCCACCTAGTGGGCAAACCGAAATTGTCATTTTTGGCAATCCTGACGCCACGGATAGTAACGATGCCATCGGCTGGTACGCCGCCTATGCCAAGGAAAAGCCCGCCTTGCCTGAAGGCCAGTCATCAGGGCGAGCGTCGCCGACTACTCCCAGACGTTAGATCAGGTGAACTATAGTTGTTGATGGATTTGGAGAACTTAAAATGGCCGAGGAGCAGATCCCCAATAGTGAGCAAATTAAGACCATCCCAAACTTTATGCGAGAAGTGGGGAGAATCTTCGGTATTGAAGTACCCATTGATTTTGCTGAAACCCATCCTCTGTTTGCCATTTGGACAACGCTAATTAACGTAACAAAAGGGACAACTCCTGCACCTCGCTACATCGCCACTGGCGACATTACCCAGCAGTTTCCATTTAACTTTGCCCAATCTACTGAGCTTAAACCTGTGATGAAGTTGGCGATTGATGTATTTAAGCCTGCTCCTGAATTGCCATCTCTACGTGGGGTAAAAGTGACTGTGTTTCAGGTGCCCAATTCGACAGAGGTGGTAGTTCGCCATGACAAAGACGTGCCGCCTGAATTGGAAAGCAATTCGTCGTAGTAGGGGCACATCATGTTTCTATAGCCGGAAACATATCATTTACAAAATTAGCAGCACCCAGTTCCAGTGACGGTTTCATCCAAGCCCATCTCAGTTTTTCATTCTTAATAAAGGAGTCAACCTAATGTTAAGCCCAAGCCCATCACCCGCACCATCACCCACCAAGGTTTACTTTGGTGTTTCGCTAGAACTGAACGGAAAAGTCATTTCCCTAGAACCCAAAAATGCGATCCAGGAACTAAAAACGAAAGGGATTGAAGTAGAACTACCTCCTGGGGAGCGGGTTTATTTGGGCACAGCAGGTGATTCTCTCAAGAGTATTTTTAATACTTTGGGTGTAGACGATTTGGATGACTATATCAATGATGATGGTACTTTAAATGAGCAACAACTGCCCGATATTGCGCCTCTCCGAACAGCCGCACGGATTGTAAGTAGTGCCGGACTCTATGTCGAAGAATTTCATCTGAGAATTCCTGGGGCAAATCCAGCAGGTTCTAATCCTAGTGAGATTCAAAACACAAAGGAATCGACCGCTTATACCGTTGCAGTTTCGGCTGAATGGAAAGATGGTCAAGGTCGGTTAATTGAAGGGCTCGATCTGCAACTCAGAGGCCTTTATTTTAAAGTCAGCAATGAGTCATAACGGAGCAAATGTAGGGCGATCGCCCCATCCTTTATATCGTCAAGCCCATCACATCTAGGTGATTTGATGGGCCGGGTGCTTTGCCCTAAAATCCAAACTCTCTGATATTCTCAACTGAGCGCAGCAAGCAGATGACGTCAACCGTGCCCCGCAAAACCCGCATCGACTTTGGTGTCGTTACCGAGCTAACCGTTGCCGATGAAACCGTTAACCTGATTCTGGAAAAAAAGCAGGATCGCAATATCACGGTTTATCGCGGCGGCATGATTGCCGGACAGCGACTCCGGGTAGTGGCGCTGCTGGAAGAACTTATCCCAGAGTTAGAGGCTCCAAGCTCGATTCAGAACCTGGCCATCACCGCAATGGCGGTGGAGATGCGACCGGATAAGGGATCGTTTGCCTTCGAAGCCGCCATCGAAAATGCCTGGTCTATCACCCTTGATTCGGGGCCGAGGCTTTCCATTGATCGGCTGGCCCTTTCGGTGCTGTCGGTCAAACCCCCTACCAAACCTCTTTTTAGCGTAGCTAATCAGAATTTCATCAACGCCCTGAATGGAATCACCTTGCCGAACGAACTCCGCACGCAATTTGCAACCGGAGGCTATTCCCTGACCAACAGCGCCCGTGTAGATATTCGACAGGCAGGGAACACCTGGAGGATTATTGATGCGAGTACGCAATATGAGATCAAACGAGAAGGAAATCAGCTCAACGTCTACAGCCGAATGCTCCCGACTGAAGGTCTTTCTCAGCAGCGTAAGATCGCCTTTGAAGGGCTGTTTCAGCTATTTGGGGGCGAGTTTGCTGTTCGGGTGGTGCATCAGTTTTCGTCCCTTACCCCTCTCAACTCACAGCAGCCCACTATCACCAGCCAGTGGGACTTCTCGGCGATCGCCAACAACATCAGCGTTTCAGAAATCATTAAAGCTTTTGGTTTCTCCCAGGATCAGCTCGATAGCTATGGACTGCGGAGTTTGGTGGTATCCCTGGCGTTTACGCTGAACCAGGTTCGCTACACCGCCAATAGTCAAGCTCACACCCGCTCACGCTATACCTTCCGGGGAGAACTGCTGTGGGACACGGGCATTGAGCTGGTGCCGGGAGCAGAAACCCTCCAGATTGAAGCGGCGGTGCAGATTGCCAAAACGTCGAGCACTGAGCCGGGAGTCCTAGACTCGGCCCTCCAGGGCTGGATTTCAGGAACTGTGCGGGCGTCCATTCCCTTTTTCGACACGCTACAGCTCTCGGTGATTTACACCTTCACCAAAACAAGCCACAGCACTGGAACCGCTGCTGGTCGTTCGTCTCAAGCCCTAGCGACCCGCACCGGAGAACTGATTTTTCAGCTCCAGATCAGTTCACTGTTGCTGACTGCTGTTTATACCAGCGTCCCCGATCCGAAAGCTCCGAATGATCCGCAAAAGAACCGTAAACTACTGCGGTTTAACGTGGGTCTGGTGAGCGGCAAGAATCCCACCATTGGTGACCTGATCGCCTACATTGTCAGCCTCTATGACCCCAGCATTACCGACTTTGAACTCGATCCGCCGTGGGATCAGTTTGCCAATCAGGAGATTGCGCTAAATAAGTTCAGCCTTGAGATCGACCTGACGCAAAAAACGGTCACGATTTCCTACCAGGCAACCCTAGATGTTTTGATCGCAAAGGTGTCTAATATTGGGCTGTCCTATCAATTTGGTACTGACCCGGCACAAACCCAGACCCAGCGCAATCAAGCTCGGACTGCATCCAATAAGAAAGTGGCGATCGCCCTCAACCTCAGCATCCCCGGGCAGCCCCAGCAGCGGGTACAGTGGGACCCGGTGAATGAAAACCCACCAGCAGTGCCCGGAACTAATGTCCCCATCTTTGAACTCCAGTTCTTAGCTCTGGGGCAGCGGGTGGCCTTTGCCCCCGAAATTATCCAGCAAGCCCGCACCATTCAGCAGTTTACCGATGTCATGCGCCAGTCGCTGGTGCCGTTGCCCCCAGCTAAACGGCGACAAAACCCGCTGACCGCCTTGCAAGACGCCCTCCCATCGGCAGTCAGTTCTGACCCTAGCCAGCCGATTTCGTTTACTGGACAACCGATTCGCTTTAGTGCGGAAAGCGGCTGGCTCATCGGAGCCCAGTTCTCAATTTTGGGCGGCATTGACATTAGCGTTATTTTCAACGACCCGTTTGTCTATGGGGTGCGGGTCAGCCTGTCTGGGCCAGTGGTGCAAGCCCTAGCCGGGTTTGAATTTGAAATTCTCTATCGCCGCATTAGCGACACCATCGGGGTCTATCGGGCTGAACTGACCCTGCCTGACACCATGCGTCAGCTTGAGTTTGGAGCCGTGAGCGTCACTCTGCCCTCGGTGGCTGTGGCCATCTACACCAACGGCGACTTTGAGATTGATGTGGGCTTCCCCTGGGGCGGTGACTTTGCTCGATCAATTGCGGTAGAAGTACTGATTTTCCTGGGTTTAGGCGGCTTTTACTTCAATAAACTCAGTGCTGAAACCGCCACCAGTGTACCCCAAATTCTCGATGGCACCTTTGACCCGGTGCTGGAGTTTGGCATCGGTTTGCGAGTCGGCCTGGGTAGAACCTTTCGCAAAGGTGTCCTTAGTGCCGAAATTAGCATCACCATCCACGGCCTCCTGCAAGGGGTGTTTGCCACCTTCAACCCCACCGATACCAGCCGCAGCAAAGCAACCTATTACCGCGTCCAGGGCGGCGTGGCCATCATTGGTCGCATCTATGGCGTAGTGAATTTTACGGTAATTCAGGTCGATGTTGAAGTGATCGCCAAGGTGGCAGTGCTGTTTGTGGTGGAAGTTCATAAGGCGATTCACGTCGCCTTAGTGGCGACTGTATCGGTCAAAGCCTCGATCAAGGTTGTCTTCGTGCGACTCAGATTTTCGTTTGAGTTGACCGTGCGTCAGGAATTTATTCTGGGGTCAGACAGCACCCCACCCTGGCGATTGGCCGCACAATCGGGAGGAGCAATGGCGGCTCAGGTGCCTGTGTTTGCGGCTAGCCCCTGCGCCATGCCTGTGTCCTTCCCAGGACATCGTCGGGCTGTTTCCCATGCTTACGGTCAGCGGACAGGCCATTCTACCGTTGCGAAATCTACCCGGTTTACCCCAACCCATCGGTGGACCAGCCCAGGGGCGATCGCCACAGGCACTCTTTCTCGAACGGCCAACCTTGACGCAGCGGGAGGAAATCTGGGGCGATCGCTCCGTTGGGATGATGGCACCACCGGCATTAAGCTGGCGCTACCGGGACAGGTGCGCCCAGAAACCGTGAACGATAACAAGCTGCGTCTTGATATCTATTTCCAAACAGCTTTTACCAAATCTGAAACCGGTGTACAGGGCATCGGTCTACTGTTTATTGAAAACTCAATTCCTGCTGATGCAGCCGATCATGTAGACAATGACACCGACTTTGATGAACTGGTCAAAGCTCTACTGACCTGGGTGATTTATGCCTGTTTGTCAGATCGTGAACGCACCTCCTTGGGGGTTGATGCCCGGTCAGTCCGCATTGACGATCAAGTTCTCAGTCAAGAACTCTTAGAAGAGATCTATGCCGTATTTGTTCAGTTTTTAGAAGAAACCCCGGCCAGTCAGTTTTGGCAGCCCCTGATTCGCTTTTTATCGGTTAACTTTATCTTTGATATTACCGATCGCCCGGTCAAACAAGACGAAATCAGTGGCACCATTTTCCCTATGGTTCCGCAACTGCAGATGGAGCTAAAGAATGGCCGCAATACGGTGATGAGCACTGTTGATTTTGATGGTGTCAAACAGTCTCCAGAGCGAATTCAAGCGATCCGTTCCTATTTCCAAGCTCTGCATCGCACCCATGACCCTTCAACTGCAGACACCCTGGTAGTGGCCTCGTCATCCCAGGTGGACTCAGGTCAGCCATTGGCGATCGCTGAACTGCTGTTTGTAGACTATTTCGCCCTGATCATCCGCTCTGTCGTGCAGATGGGCATCGATCATATCGAGGACAAAAAAGAGGGGGTGAGACAGAATGGCACAATTACAGTGGGTGAGTTGTTAAATCGCCTAAACAGAGGTGAATCGTTCCAATCTCTGGCAGGGATGACCTCCCGATTTTTGCTACATGGATTGCGTCTACCCACTTTTGCTGAGGGCACTCCACCGAGGATCAATGGCTATGAGGCCGCCTACGTTACTACAGGTCAGCAGTTTAGGGTCACAGTCACATCGACACCCAATGCGACCATTTTGCCTAACGAAATTCGGCTATCAAAACCTCCGAGTCTGACCTGGATTCGCCTGATTGATCATCCTGATGAAACACGAGAGAGTGTTTCGTTAACGCCCCATCTCAACTACTCATTCATTGACCCAGATCACAACCAATTCGCCCTGATTCAACAGCTTGATGCGGCTGCAACCACAGGGCTATTGCCCACCCAGTCGCCGGGGCTGCTAGAGATCTACAACCCTACCCCACAGCGATATACCATTCGTCAAGAAGTGATCTATCAAGATGCCATAGGCACTCTTGCCAAACTGCTAGAGTTGCCTAAAGATCTATGCAACTATCTCCAGTTTAAGACCCATGCCAGCGTGGTGACGCTGCGGTATAACCAGGATGCTCGACCTGGGGATGCAGGTGCGGGTCAGGCTCTGGTCGAAACTGACCTCAGCACCTACACCTGGGCGACTAAAATCAAGCTCACAGTCAAGCGCGTGATGAATTCCAGTAGTTTTGAGGTACTCCCAACAACCTACGGTATCGAGCGCCTCGATCAAGCCAACAAAGTTTTGCTGGAAACTATCCTTCAGAATGGCATCATTCCTGCACAGATTACACTGTTTTATTTGAGTGAATCGGGGGAAAATAAACAGCTTACCTCCCATGCCAATGCTACTGTCAGCTTGCTCAAAACCAACCTGTCAATTCAGCCTAATGCCCCCTGGAGTGCAACACTGGCTACCCCTGCTGAACGTCAATCATTTCTCAGGCTGTTGTTGGAAGGGGGCACCGCCAACGGAGATGGCTACTATCTGCACTACGCATATCGTCAAACTGAGCAGCTCAATGGACTGCCGCAAGCCATCTTTGCCGATGACACCACGGCCACTCTGACCTTATTGCTACAGTTCTCGGATTCGTCGAGTTCCCTGGATAATCAGATTCAAATTCTGGTTAGGAATAATCGCCAGACGCCCCATCTGCTCAAGGTGGGTACGGAAGTTATGGGGTATACCATTCAAGCGGGTGATACCTTTGAAACGCTGATTCAACGACAGCTTGCAGCGATACCCACACAGGGCGAGCAGGCTGCCCTCAATCGTGTCGCGACAGCAGCTCAGGCAGTTGAGCTGTTTTCTACCTATGCAGTTCGCAATCCGGTGCTGCGCATTGGTCCTAGTAGTGCTCCTGATGTGACTATCCGCGTCACCACTCAAAGCACCTTGGAGAAAGTGGCCTATCATCTTTCCCATCAGTCTCGCCGCTATCACAACTGTATCTTGGTGGATGACACTATCAGTGTCGAACGAGGCGTGTTTGCGGAAAGTAGTGAAACCACCCCAGTGTTGAACATCCCAGCAGGGAATTTGGGCTTCCACCTCACCCGCGATGCTATCGAAGCTGAGGATAATGACACGGCGGTGGATGAGATTCAAAACCTGTATCAGCTTTTGCGATATCAAGTCCCCATGGCGATCGCCCCCGACTTTGAAACTGGTTCAGAACGGTTGCCGATGGGTCCATTTGAAGAAGATGATAAAGCAACAGAGTGGGTCTATGAAAAGGTGCTCCCGGTCTATGCGTTAGCCAAAGGTGATGCACCAACGCCATCACCTTTACCAGAGCGGCTCACAAACGCCCTCAGTCCCTATCGTGGCATTGGCAAAGTATTTCAACTGGAGTTTCGCTGGCAAGATATCTATGGCAATCGTCTAGGACGAGATGGCAATTTTGTTCAGGGTATCAATCAAAAACTGGGCTATTTCGACCCCATCGTGGGGATTAATCAGTGGCCATCGGTGGGCGAAAGCTATACGATTACTCCCAATCCGTTGAATAACCACACTGCTGATTTAAACCTGGAGCTGGTGTTTGATCAGGCTAAATATGTGCCCACAGCTACGAATCCGCTGGCAGAAGCCCTGGATCATATCAAGACCGATCGAGCCACCTATCAACAGATTTACTACCAGGTGCATGATCCAAACCTGTCTTTTCAGGTGAAGACCTCGATTCTTCCTGACTGGCAGCAAGATTTGGAAAGCACGCGTGACCGGGCTTTCTTCACCGACTTTGTAGATGGGATCTATCGCTATTTGGTGACGCTGGAATCTTTTCAAGAATATGAACATCTAGTATCTAGCAGCACGGCAACACTCCAATCAGTGCAAACCCACTATGGAGTTAATCTGGCAGATCTGGCCAATCTCAACCGGGCTGAAGGGGTTTTAGCAGGAGGCAGATCGATTCAGATTCCGGTGGGCGTACGGGTGAGGCCAAATGATAGTTTGCGGGCGATCGCCACCCAACTGGTCGAGCAAGATCCTGCAGCCAATCGACAAAATCAGGTGCAGGAAAAGGTTCAGGAAATTGTTACCCAATATGCCAAAACTGCTGATTTATTAACAGTTGAAATAACCATTTCAACTAATGGTTCTGTCAACTATACTGTGCAGCCGGGAGATACCTTTGAGTCAGTGGCGATCGCCCAACTGGCCATCCAGGAAGATCGGTTGATTGAGTCTGTTTTGCAGACCCTCGCCCAGGGATTAGATCCTAACCAAGTCCTGATGGATGGAGTATTCATCCAGGGGTTAGCGTCTGTTCATGCCCATGATTATGTCGCCCTCAATCCCACGGTGGAAGAACTTGCCTACGGAGTTTTGAAATTGGCCCATGCAGATCTGACCCTTGACTTCGAGCAGAGCTTGACCGATCGCATCCAGGTGATTGTGGCCGCCAATGGAGCCGCTCCTGTGATCGAAGGCATGACCATTGTTGCGCTGGATGAAACCACCCAACCTGGCGACACCCTGAGCCACCTGCGCGATCGCCTGCTTGCCCAACCTGAGTATGCCAATCAGTCCGCCGATGATGTACTCAAGCAAGTGGCTGAGGCGGTTCGAGAACTGACGATTTTCCCCACCAATACCCTCTTGAGCGTCACGGTAACAACGCCAGACGAGGTGTCGCCGACCTCAGTTGATGTGACGATCCGGGTCATAACCGATAAGACCTGGAGGGCGATCGCTGCTGCCTTCCCTAATATCACCGCCACCGAAACGGTGGAGACGATTATTCTGGCCAATGCGGCCCGCCAGGATCTACTGGTCACCGGCGTGGCGATCGCCCCCCTGCCCCTTCCCATCCAGGCCAATGACAGCCTGCTTCACCTCGCTATTACCCAGTTTGTGGCCCAGGATGATCGCCCAACGGCGGCGGATATCTTGAAAGCAGGCAGCGTGGCTGAAATCGGCGCACTCACCTATCCTATCGCCGATCAGGCTCTGCCCCGCCACACCCTTGCCGCCTTCACCCAACAGTTGCATCGGCAAACCAACCGCCACCGTACCGTGGTGGAAACGGTAGAAGCCGTGGGTAATATCAGCGGGATTTTGACAGCAGAGGCGATCGCCGCCCAACTCTCAGTCCTCGCTGCTGCCATCAGCGACCGGGTGGAGCTGTTTGGCACTGAAGACATTATTCTTGCTGATGTATTACTGGAGTACACTCCTACCCCGGGTACCAGCTTTGACGCAATTATCACCATAGTTGATAGCCGGGGTGACCAGATTCTCACCGACACCCTCACTGCCGCAGATATCGCTCTCCACAACCCCACAATGGGCTTGCAGTCAGGTAAAAGCCTCTACATTCCCGATCGGTTTACTCTGAATACCGATGAGGCTCCCCATCCCGATCAGTTGGCGCTGCATCGCTCTACCCCTCAAACAACCTCCCTCACAGCCCTGGCAGCCAGTATGGGAGCCGATATCTCTGCTGCGGCAGTGGCGATCGCCAACCAGAGCCGCATGAATCTATTAACGGCCAATCAGACCCTGCCGATCTCATCGGCTTTATCCCGCTTGACGGCCATCAGCATAGATGATCTGGAGAGTTTGAGGGTGTTTCTGCCGACCACCGCATTCCAGACCGGCAGTACTGATACCCTCTATACCCTCAAATCTCGACTGGAAAGTGAGGTGGTGGCTCCTCTCCAAACCCAACTGGCCGCTACCGCCACCCAGATGATCAAAAGTATTGGCGCGGTGAGAGCGATTGAAGAACAGTTGACCTTTGCCGGAGCCAATCGCCCGGCGTTACGCGCGGCCCTGGAAACGGCTGTAAGCACCTTGAGGAGGGAGTTACTAGACTCAAACCTCAAGCCGTATCTGCAAACTTCCACCGTACATTTACCGTCAGAACCGATGGATGTACCGGGGGCGATCGCCACCCTGGAAATGATTCAAACCCAGTCGGATGCAGTCCTGGCAGCAAGGCTGCACGCCTCCCTGGATACGATTTACCGCATGTATGAGCGCAGTCGGTTGAAAACTGTGGTTGATTTGCTGGAGAAACGATCGCAACGGCCTATTACAGTTGGGGAAATTGGAGGGGCGATCGCCGATGTTCCCCATTTAGTTGCTCCCAATCAGCACTGGATTATCCCCCCATCCGCGACCCACACCACCCTCAACATGGAGATCCAAGCAGCAAACACTAACCGGCTGCGGTATCCCCAAGACTTGATTTTTGCAATGACTGTGCAGGTTGCCATGCGACGGCGTCAGGAGTTGCTGCACCAGGATGCTTCTGGCAACCAAGCTGTGGTGGCAGAGGCAGAGGCCATCTCTGCCTACTTTTCACCTAAAACAGTTGCTATTGCCGCCGCAACAGATGGCTCAAGGGAGAGCGATCGCCAGTCTTCTCTGGTTCCGTTTGCCGCAGCGTTTCAACAGGCGCTGCCTGATTTGCACTTGGCCGTGGGTCGCAGCGCGACCTCAGCCCCAGCATCCGATGACGATGGCACCAATCCCAACACCAGCTCCCAAAACAGCGACGCGCTTTGGGCAGTTCATCTGGGCGAATCTGGGGTCAACTACAACATTCACGAGGCGTTCCCTTTCTTCTTCTCCGCTGCCCCGATCACCAACACGCTGATGTCAGCAACGGTGCCCCTTTACCGCTATAGTTCTGAGACTGGCCTCGACCGCGCCCCGGCAGATGTTGAATCGATCCGCGTGGATGCGGTCGATCTCAATGGTTTGGCGCGTACCTATTTGCGGGCGATCGAAGATATCCTCCAACCCGAAATCGCAGTCCCTGCCGCCAACAGCGCTCTTCTGAGAACAGATCTGAATCGAATTTTGGCCACCAAAGATACCCTGGCAGCCACTATTAGCCAGAGCGTCATGCCCGTACTGGAGCCAACTCTTACCGACGCCGAGGCTCAGGCTCGGTTAGAACAGCGGCGGCGCGTAGCGGCTGCCGCCTTGAAACAAGAATTTCGGGTTAATCTGGCCGATGCTTACGATATCGAAACCATCGTGCAGTATGACGTAGAGGTGGCGATCGCCACCGGCTATCAATGGCCTCAAACAGGCTCCACCCAGATTCCTTGCTTATCAGGCCAACCCACTATCATCGGAGCCAAAAATGCCACAAATGGGACGCCGTTTGACAACTTCCAGTCCCTCGATTTTGCGTTATCTCCAGCCAAACTTCCCCTGGATCACACAGAAGATGGACTGGCCCACCTCACCTTCTTCTTCAACACTGAGTCTCCCCAACGCTATGAAGATATCGAACTGGAGCTTACCTATCGCGTGCATGAACTGGAATGCAATATGCAAGAGGGGGCGACAGTGGGTGTTTCATCATCATCCTGGCTCAGCTTTGTTCTACCGTTAGATGATGGCTCTAGTCATGACGATTACCGCATAACGCAGGATGTCTTAGACAACTTATCTCCAACGATTCGCCCCCTGCTGGCTCCCTGGCTTGGGCGTACCTGGGCATCTAAGGCCACATTCGTAGCAGATCTAGCCACGATTTTCACCCCAGAGCTGCTCAACCCAAACAAATGGCTAATCCTGACCCGCGCTGACTTCAGCGCCCCGAATCATATTGGTGATGTCCAAATCCCGATTCCGCTGCGCGACTATCCGATTCCACCGTCTCTAATTGCCCATCAGGGGGGGGCGAGTCTGGAAAATTTGGCATATCGTGTGGGGCGATCGCTCCTGAGACAGCTCTTGATGTCAGAAGGCTCAGTGGAAGCAGACCAGCAATCAATCATCGATGCCTTGCTCCGAGATGCCCAGGAAATCAGATGGCCGTCTCAATCCGCCTTTGCCAATAATGTGACGTTTGCCCTGACGGGAATCAATCCAGATCGGGCCAGAAAATACCGTTCTAGAATTGAGAGAGCACCAGTCATTGAGCAAATTCTGCACTCCCTGGAGCGAGCAGGACTATCCGCAGACATTCAAGCTCAAACTCAAATCCATCTGGTGACGCTGTCCGATCAAACCTGGTCATCAAAGGCTTTACTTGAAAGCAGCTTAGAGACCTTGTTAGGCAATGTCTTAGACGAATCGAATCAGGATATAGTCCAGGAGGTGAGAGAAAAATCTCTGTCTAACCTTCGCAACTGGGACTATGTTTTTCTATACGAACATCCTGATGTAGCTCAAGACACAATTGAGTGTCGGATTGATTACAACACCTCCTCCCAAGAGCAACAATCTCAGCTGACGATTGATGATGTCGTGATCAGCGAACATGCGGGGACAGCGAACTTTACCGTGAGCCTGTTCCCACCAGCATCCAATATCGTGACGGTTGACTATGCCACTCATGATGGCACCGCCACCGCCGGACAAGACTATACCGCTGTCAGCGGCACTCTGACCTTTGCTCCCGGTGAAACAGCCCAGACGATTGAGGTGCTGATTTTCAACGATGCAATTGTTGAAGAAAATGAAGCGTTCACGGTTCGACTTGACAATGCTGTGGGGGCCATTATTACTGATGCTGAAGGCGTTGGCACCATCATCGACGCACCACTGTTGGATACTCTGGTGCGGTTCAACCATCTTTATCCGACTCTGTCTAGGGATCTGATTCCCCTGGAGGCAGGACTGACAAACGAGAACGAGGTCGCCGTGGCTCATGCTCTGAAAGCCTTTGCAGAGCTAGCGGAAGACGTTGCTGATGCCTGGGAACGCTGGCAACCTGTCGAACAGGCCGAAAATCTCCGTGGCAGAGTTCACTATGACATTGATGAAGTCTTATCCGACGATAAACTCACCAAAACGGTCACGATCACGCCGACTGCTAATCTTCCAGAAGCCGATCAGCAAGTTCTGGCGATCGCCTTACCAGGTTTTGTTGAGAAAAATCCAGCTCGTTCACTGGTTTCTGCTGACTCATATCCATTTGAGTTTATTGCATCAGTCTCTACAACTGGCACAGAAACCTTAGGCGAATCAGACATTCCTGACCGTAAATTATCGGTTCCGGGTTTAGATATCCTGGCATACCAAAATGCTTGGGGTGCCATCCGTCTAGCCCGCAACAAGAACCTGATCAACGGCATGACAACGAATCCCGCGTTTATTTTCCAGACGCCCCAGGTGCGGTTTAAGAACTATCTCACGCCGTTGATTGTGAATACCCAGCGGTGGGATATCGGGTCGCTGAGTGGCGATCGCTCTCAACGGATAGAAGATCACCTGAAAGCGCTCTTTGAAGCCTTGCTGCCAGACGAGATCAACCGTCCTTTTGATATCCGTATTGCCTGCGAATATGCGTTTGCCCTGGCTCTGGGCGCACCCGGTGCGGATGATGATTTGCTGGCATCGCTACCCGTATTACTAACGCCCCGATTTGCCGTTCAGCCTGCTGGTAATCAAAACATGTTAGCCATAACTCAGCAGCTTCGTGCCAACATCGTCACAGAAATGCAGGACTGGTATCACACCAAGCAGCCCAACCCGGCTAACGGTCGCTATATCTTTAGTATCAGCCTATTTTCTGATATCAAGCAGGCAAATACGGCCAATGATAATCCGAATCAGCCCCTCTTGCGGGTAGAACACCTTTTCTTGAAGCTGGAGGATGTGAGCGATCGCTCTTAGCTCTGTGTGCTAACTCTTCTAATACAGGGAGCGATCGCCCTGATGGGTGATTTCACTTGGCAGGATGACCCGCTATTCTACGCCATACATGATATGGTCAAGCCGCAACAATCCTTGACTTAGATCCATACCCACTACAATGACAGTGAGGCAATCCCTCATTGCTACAAAAGAGTAGGATCAGTGTAGGAAAACCCGATGCATTGGCCGATGCATTGACCGATCAGTAGGATCATCACTTAAACCTAAACCCCATGAAATATTCACAGCGAATTCTCGGTATCATCGTCCTAATCGCTGTCGTTGGATTAAGTTTTTCTAAAGCCCTCACCCATCTACTGACCGAGTCGTGGTGGTTCGAGTCGGTCGGCTTTGCTGATGTATTTTGGACTCAGATCTCCTGGAAAATTGGCATCTGGCTGATCACCTTTATAGGATACGGCCTTTTCCTGGCTGGCAACTATTGGCTAGCCATGCGACTAACCCGTCATCGGATGTTTCAGTTTTTGGTAGATCAACATCGTTGGGGTAACTCAAATGCAGTTGCAGCCTTACCCAACTATGCAGCAACGGTGGCAATTCTGCTGATTTCACTCCTGTCAGCTACATCCACAGCAGCCTCATGGGAGACGATTCTCAAGTTTTTGCATCCTACTGAGTTCGGAATTACCGATCCGATTTACCAACAGGATGTCGGGTTTTATCTATTTCGGCTGCCCTTCTATGAAATTTTGCAGGGGCAACTGCTGACCCTGAGCTTCTGGGGGCTGATTGCCGCTATAACAGTCTATGGGCTGAAAGGAGAACTGACGCTAGGCCGAGGCTGGCGCAACGTGGTGATTGGCTCGGCAAAAATCCATCTTAGCCTGGTATGGGTGGCGATCGCCCTTCTGGTTACTGCCAGTTTTTGGCTCAAACGCTACGACCTACTCTATTCACCTCATGGCCTCATCTTTGGCGCAGGCTACACCGATGTACATGCGCGGCTTCAATCCTACTGGTTTATGAGCTTTGCCACACTGGCATTGATGCTGCTGTTTATCGTCTCTCTCTGGCGCAGCAGTATTGCCTTACCGGTGTTTGGTTTAGTAATTTACATTGTGCTGTTGTTACTGGTCAGCGGTGTCTATCCGTGGTTTCAGCAGCAGTTTATTGTCGAGCCCAACGAGCTCAACAAAGAAGAATCATATATTGCACACAATTTGCAGTTTACCCGTGCTGCTTATCAGCTTGACGCTATTCAACAGCAAGAATATCCAGTAGAAAACCAGCTCGACCGCAATGATTTAGCTGAAAATCAGTCTACCATTCGCAATATTCGCCTATGGGACTATCGCCCCCTGCTAAGCACCTATCGCCAACTGCAAGAAATCCGCCTCTATTACCGATTTTTAGATGTCGATGTCGATCGATATACCCTCAATGGCAACTATCAACAGGTGATGCTGTCATCGCGAGAGCTGAACTACGACCAACTGCCCTCGCAAGCACAGACCTGGGTCAATCAACGTCTCGAATATACCCATGGGTTTGGGGTGGCGATGAGCCCAGTCAATCGCGTGACATCAGACGGGCTGCCTGACTTTCTCATCAAAGATATCCCTCCCGTTTCAACGGTTGATTTAGAGATCACTCAACCGAGAATCTATTACGGCGAAAAAACGGATCAGTATATCTTCACTGGCACGACAGCAGACGAGTTTGACTACCCTCGCAGTGACGAAAATGCGTCAAATCGCTATGACGGTGCAGGCGGAGTGCAACTAGATTCATTTTTCAGGCGACTGGCGTATACCTATGACTTGGGTAGCTTCAAGATTTTGATTTCAAACTATATCACTCCTGAATCGCGCATTCACTATCACCGACTGATCCAGGAGCGCATACAGCAAGTTGCCCCCTTTTTGCACTTTGATGACGATCCATATATCTCTATCATCAATGGGCGCATGCAGTGGATTGTTGATGCTTATACTGTGAGCGATCGCTATCCCTATTCTCAACCCCTGGCTCGCAGCAATGGTGTCACCAGTCTCTTTCAAAGCAGTCCGGGGCTATCTCAAATTCTGCAATTATCTGGCAACTACATTCGCAACTCCGTCAAAGTTGTTGTTGACGCCTATGATGGCACCCTGCAATTCTTTGTAGTTGATGAAACCGATCCAGTGTTGGCCACCTATCGCCAAATCTTTCCAACACTGTTTGAACCTGCGGATGCGATTCCGCTGGAGGTCAGAGCCCATTTTCGTTATCCGGTTGACCTGTTCAAAATTCAGGCGCAAATGTATCTGTCTTATCACATGGATACGCCGCCAGAATTTTATAACCAGGAAGACCTGTGGCGGTTTCCGACTGAGCAATATGAAGACCAACAGGTCTTAATGCAGCCCTATTATGTGATCATGCGGCTACCCGAAGCCGAGCAAGAAGAATTCATGCTTATTTTGCCGTTTACTCCAGTCAATAAAGACAACATGATTGCCTGGATGAGCGCTCAGTCAGACGGCGATGACTATGGTAACCTGCTGCTCTATGAATTTCCTAAGCAAGAGCTGGTCTACGGCCCTAGCCAGATTGAGGCTCGCGTCAATCAAAATCCGACTATTTCACAGCAGTTGACATTGTGGAGTCAAGAAGGGTCGCGGGTGATTCGTGGCAACTTGCTGGTGATTCCGATTGAGCAGTCGCTGCTCTACATCGAACCGATCTATCTCCGAGCAGAACAAGGCGAACTGCCTGAACTGCGACGTGTGATTGCAGCCTATCGCGATCGCACTGTCATGGAACCTACCCTCGAAGAGGCTCTTACAGCCCTATTTGGGGATGTGAGTACCCCGTCTGAAACAGCAGTTCCATCTCAGCCATCGTCACAGGTTCCGGTATCTCCATCTCTGGTGCAATCGGCTTTGGATGCCTATGAAAATGCTCAAGATGCTTTGCGCCAGGGTGATTGGTCAAGCTATGGCCAATATCAGGAGGAGCTACGGCAGTTGCTAGAGCAGCTTAACCAGACTAACTCAGCACCAGATGAATAATTGATGACAGGGCGATCGCCCTTACGCCTCATTCACCCGATCTCGACTTCCTGATGCTGTCACGGGCGATTCAAGTCTTGGTTTTAACTCTGAGAGGGTTTGGAGGCGATCGCGACAATATTATCGATTTGAGGAGATGGTTTATGGGGTAGTGCATCAAATTAATGTGGGGTAGGTAGCACTGTCATCCCAAATCCATGCTCGTGTCGTTAATCCTGCTCGTTGAGCAGCAGTATTTTTGAGTCGGCTGTGTTGCCATATCCAGTTGAAGTAACTCACAACTAACCGAGTCGTCACTTTGGTTTGTTCCCAGACCTTGCCAAACTTATTTCTGTCGTCGATGCCATCGTCCTGTTTGTTGCCGCACAATTCCCTTATTCGTTTATAACCTTTAACTCTCCATCTAAACCTTCACCCTAAACAGTACATGTTTGCAGGGATCGATCAGGTTATAGCGAAACCTTCGCTTCTCAACAGCTGTAAGTTTACATTCTAAAAACAGCGATTTCCAAGCATGTTCAGACAAAAAACCATAGGGTAGATCAATTCCGTAAGGCTGATTGCCAATATAGTCTGCAAACTTCAGACTAATAAAATCTTTAGGATGACTCCAATAATGATCTTTAATAACTAGATATTGGCTAGAAACTCGCGCTGCCTCTCGAAGCACATCTAATGGATTATGAGTGTGATGCAAAACATCAACAATCAACACATGATCAAACGAGTTGTCAGGAAACGGCAAATGATATCCATCATATTGAATGACTGGAATGTGCGTTTGGGGCTGAATATGAACATCGCATCCAATAATTTTTGTGTTGATATGTTGAACTGCCAAATGCAATTGTAAATCAGCAGCTAGTTTACCATCTGAAGCACCCACATCGAGAACATAGCGGCTATTACTAAGATGAGGCGCTAAAATTTGAGTCAAATATCTGCGTCGAATTGGAAAGAGAATTCGCTTATTTAGAGCCTTGAGCGTTGAGGTTGAAGCAAGCTTGAGAATCGAGGCCAAGAGCCGATCGTATGTGGAATTTGAAAGTAACATAAAGAGGATTCGTTAACACCTAGCAGTACCATTACCAGACGAGCAGCGGCAATCTCGAAGCTGCGTTCGGCATTAATCGGGAAGTTGCCGATTCACTCTCAATTCTGCAATGTACCCATTGATGTAAGGGGCATTTATGCAAGTAAGTAGAAGCAGATAATTAAGAGACATGTAGCAAATCCGGCAAGCGATTTAACTATCGCTGCGCTCAACATTTTTGTCATCTCTCTCACGGTATAAATTCATGAGCACAACGCTGGGCGATCGCCTTAGAAATAAAGCTCCCTCTTCCTGGTCTCATTCCCAAACTAACGGGCAAATCATGCCATGAAGCCTGATTGCCAATCTTGTTGAATAGCCCCGAAAGTGTTATTACTTAGGAGAAGTTGGCTTCTAACTAAATGGCTGTGGGTTACTCGATCTCTACGATGCTGGATTTAGTCGGAGCACTGACTGCTCTTCATCAGTGCCCACCTTAGCCGTTGTTCTATCATTTTGGATATGCTTGCATAGGATTATTGCTTGCATAGGATCATGGTTACGTATGATCGTAGATAAGTCTTCTGACATCACTCGACTTTATTTTTTTGAGGGCAGTTGGGTCGGAAGTATGCTGATAGAACTAATTTGAGGACCCCATCATGATTGCTACATCCTCAGAGATCGAGGGAGCGATCGCCCAGGAAGTCGAACATCGCCGCAACTTTGCGATCATTTCCCACCCTGACGCGGGTAAGACGACGCTGACTGAGAAACTATTGCTCTATGGCGGAGCCATTCAAGAAGCGGGGGCTGTAAAAGCAAAACGAGCCCAGCGCAGCGCCACCTCTGACTGGATGGCACTGGAGCAGCAGCGAGGCATTTCGATTACCTCGACCGTGCTGCAATTTGAGTATCAGGGACATCTATTGAATCTGTTGGATACCCCTGGACACCAAGACTTTGGCGAAGACACCTATCGCACTCTGGCCGCTGCCGACAATGCAGTCATGCTGATTGATGCGGCTAAAGGTCTAGAGACACAGACCCGCAAGCTGTTCGAGGTCTGTCGCATGCGCGGCTTGCCCATATTCACTTTCATCAATAAGCTCGATCGGCCCAGTCTCACGCCATTAGAACTAATGGATGAAATTGAGCGAGAGCTGGGTCTAACCACCTATGCTGTCAACTATCCGATTGGCACAGGCGATCAGTTTCGCGGTGTATATAATCGCCGGACGCAATGCGTTCATCTGTTTGAGCGCAACCCCCACGGCAAAAAGAAAGCACAAGAGACCGTACTGCCGATTAGCGATCCCCAGATTGATGATCTAATTGAGCAAGACTTGTTCTACCAGTTCAAAGAAGAACTCGAAATCATTGAAGCCGCAGGTGCTGCGCTTGATATAGAGGCAGTGCATCAGGGGCAAATGACGCCGATGTTTTTTGGCAGCGCCATGAACAATTTTGGTGTCGAGCTATTTCTTAAAGCGTTTTTAGAGTATGCCATCAAGCCCGAAGCGCATGACAGCAACATTGGCAAGATCCCGCCGACTCATCCAGAGTTTTCGGGGTTTGTGTTTAAGCTTCAGGCCAATATGGACCCCAAACACCGCGATCGCATTGCATTTGTGCGGGTGTGTTCGGGCAAATTTGAGAAAGACATGGTCGTGAAACATGCCCGCACAGGTAAGACCGTGCGTCTATCACGACCTCAGAAGCTGTTTGCCCAAGAACGCGAGTCGGTTGAGACGGCCTATCCGGGCGATGTAATTGGCTTAAACAATCCAGGTGCGTTTACCATCGGCGACACCATTTATACGGGCGAAAAAATCGTCTATCCGCCGATTCCCTCCTTCTCGCCTGAGCTGTTCGCCTTTTTGCGCAGCACTGACCCGATGCAGTATAAGAACTTTCACAAGGGGGTCTCTGAGCTGCAGGAAGAAGGCGCGGTTCAGATTCTCTATTCTACGGACAACAGCAAGCGTGAACCGATTTTGGCTGCTGTTGGGCAGCTTCAGTTTGAAGTGGTGCAGTTTCGTCTGATGCAAGAATATGGGGTTGACACCCGGCTAGATCCATTGCCCTATTCGGTGGCGCGTTGGGTCGATGGCGGCTGGGAGGCTCTCGATAAAGTGGGGCGCATTTTCAACACTGTTGTGGTGAAAGACCGCTGGGAACGTCCTGTGCTACTGTTCAAAAATCAGTGGAATCTGGATCAAATTAAGGGAGATCATCCTGGCTTGGTATTGAACCCAATTGGCTTACCACCGATGAATTAGAGGGTGATAGTGTGATGGGGTGAATGGGGGTGACTTTCACTCCTCTATTCTCCCTAAGTTCACGGGTTTATTATGGTTTACCCATCTACCCTCCTCCTCCCTTACCCATCTACCCTCCTCCTCCCTTACCCATCTACCCTCCTACTCCCCTACCCATCTACCCTCCTACTCCCTTACCCATCTACCCTCCTACTCCCTTACCCATCCACCATTTTCTCCACATATCCACCCACATCAGGAGTCACCTATGAGCTACAGAATGGATCGCCGTGCCTATGCCGAAACCTATGGAGCGACAGTAGGCGATCGCGTCCGATTAGCCGACACTGACTTGATCATTGAAGTAGAGCAAGACTTCACCGATTATGGCGATGAGGTCAAGTTTGGGGGCGGCAAGGTGATCCGTGATGGCATGGGGCAGTCACCCATTTCACGGGCAGAGGGCGCGGTAGATTTGGTGATTACCAATGCGCTGATTCTTGATTGGTGGGGCATTGTCAAGGCCGATATCGGTATCAAAGATGGCAAGATTGACAAAATTGGCAAGGCCGGAAATCCGTATATTCAAAACAATGTCGATATCATCATTGGGCCTTCAACCGAGGCGATCGCCGGAGAAGGGATGATTCTGACGGCGGGTGGTCTAGATGCTCACATTCACGCTATTTGCCCCCAACAAATGGAGGTGGCGATCGCCTCGGGGATCACCACCATGATCTGTGGCGGCACGGGGCCAGCCACAGGCAGCAACGCCACCACCTGCACTCCTGGAGCCTGGAATATTCACCGTATGCTGCAGGCGTCGGAGGCGTTTCCAGTGAACCTGGGGTGGATGGGTAAGGGCAACAGTGCCCAGCCCGCAGGCTTGGTTGAGCAGGTTGAGGCTGGAGCCATGACCCTGAAACTGCACGAAGACTGGGGCACCACCCCAGCAGCGATTGACACCTGCCTTAGCGTTGCCGATGAGTACGATATTCAGGTGGCAATCCACACCGATACGCTCAACGAAGCGGGCTTTGTGGAGAATACGATTCAGGCATTCAAGCATCGTGCCATTCACACGTATCACACCGAAGGAGCAGGCGGTGGCCATGCGCCAGACATCATCAAAGTCTGTAGCGAAGCTAACGTGTTGCCGTCATCGACTAACCCGACCCGACCCTATACGATCAACACCCTGGAAGAACACCTAGACATGCTGATGGTCTGCCATCACCTCGATCGCGGCATTCCTGAAGACGTGGCCTTTGCCGAATCGCGCATCCGCCGAGAAACAATCGCGGCTGAAGACATTTTGCATGACTTGGGAGCCTTCAGCATGATTTCGTCTGACTCTCAAGCGATGGGGCGTGTAGGTGAGGTGATCATTCGCACTTGGCAAACGGGGCACAAAATGAAAGTGCAGCGAGGTGCACTGACGCCAGATTCTGATCGCAATGATAATTTCCGCGCCAAGCGCTACGTGGCCAAATACACCATCAATCCAGCAATAACCCACGGCATCGCTGACTATGTCGGCTCCGTTGAAGCCGGGAAGCTGGCCGACCTATGCCTTTGGAAGCCCGCTTTCTTTGGCGTCAAGCCCGAACTCGTGATTAAAGGCGGTCTGATTGCCTGGGCGCAAATGGGCGATCCCAATGCCAGCATCCCGACGCCGCAGCCCGTGCATATGCGCCCCATGTTTGGCAGTTTGGGTGGGGCGATCGCCCCCACATCGCTGACCTTTGTTTCTCAAGCAGCACTAGACCAAGATATTGCCGCCCAACTCAACCTGCAAAAACAGGTGGTTGCAGTGTCTAATACGCGGCAAATCACCAAGCATGATATGAAGTTGAATGACTATATGCCTCACATAGAGGTTGATCCCGAAACGTATGAAGTGCGGGCTGATGGCGACCTGCTAACCTGCGAACCGGCTGAGGTGCTGCCCATGGCGCAGCGCTATTTCCTGTTTTAACGAGTTGCAACTGAATCAGGGGCGATCGCCAAACCATGACAAATGACCGGATTCAACGCAGATAACTGCCTGTCATGTTGCTGTCTCAACCATAGCGGCAAAATGACAAAATCACGACCTCTCAACGTTGGCCGCAACCCTGATTAGGAGGCGATTCTATGGATGCCGCAGAATTATATAACCGAGGACTCGATAAAGTCACTGCAGAAGCCTATGCATCTGCAATTCGAGACTTTAATGAAGTAGTTCAACTTGCGCCCGATACAGTTGATCTCTATTATCACCGTGGCTTTGCTCACTATAAGCTGGGAGAATATCGCGCTGCAATTGACGACTTTAGCAAAGTGCTTCGCCGTGACTCGCATCAGGTCTCTGCTGCATCTGAGGGCTTGATGCTGTCCAGCTATTTGCATCGCGGTTTGTCCCATCGTCTGCTACAAAATTATCAAGAGGCATTTGCAGATTTTGCCGATGTGATCCAAATTGATCGTCAGAATGCCAGAGTTTATCAAGAACGCAGCTTCTTATATATAGAACTAGACAACAAGCTAGCTGCCCTCAAAGATTTGCAAACAGCCGCTCGATTATCTAAGGCTCAAGGTAATATGGCAGCCTATCAAGAAGCTCAAAATTTAATTGAAGTCATGTTTTAGATCTCGAGCTTGAAAGCGGTTAAGCAAGGAGAGCGTGATTGACAGAGCAAATTTGCAAAGATCTAAATTTTAGTGACGACACCATCGACCCCTTTGATGAAACCAATGAAAATATTTGGGTCAAATTAGAACACTTGGGGCGCTATTTGTTTGCCGTTGATTATCTCAGACGGTTCAAATTAGATTGCGTTGCTGATATTGCCTGCGGCTTAGGCTATGGGCTACCGGAACTAAAGACGATAGCAAATCGCGTCATCGGGGTCGATGCAGATTGTGACAGCTTAGAGCGAGCTGCCGAACACTATCAGACTAACCAAACGCAGCTGATCAACCATGATTTGGATCAACCGGGTGTGTTTACGCATGAAGTACGCCCATCGTCCGTAGATGCGATTGTCAGTTATGAAACACTAGAGCATCTCGTTGATCCGGCAGTTGCGATCGCAAAATTTGCAGCACTTCTCAAGCCTCAAGGGATTCTGATTTGCTCTGTGCCCAATGTGCTCTATGAACCTCGAGGTAGAACAGGATTACCCAATAATCTAGTTCATAAGCAGTTGTTCAACTGGCGATCGCTCTCTCATCTCTTAGAGCAACATCACTTTCAGATTACCTATCGCATGGGGCAAGCCTGCGCCAATAGCCTATTTAAGCGAGAATCTCAACTGCTCAAACATCGGTCTATCAAACAGCGCATCGGTGACTATTCATGCCTCCACCAGGCTGAGATCGTTCGCCATCTGGCCTATTTAATTGCCTATCCTACCGTCGAAGAGGTTGATGGATCATACTCACTGATTGCTGTTGCTCAAAAGGTAACCTAATGCAATAGCGCCTGACGGCTGATCAGGCTTAAATGGATGAGCTATTGACAAATGAGAGCTGTTCACGAATCATAGCTACATTCCGCAACGCCGGAAAGCTGATCAGACAGGGTAGCCGTCAGTTCTCTGTATTTTCGCGGTTATCTAAGTCCTTAAATTGGGAATCTTAATCAATACTCCTGCAAATTACTGAGGTAAGGGGTATGTTTAGGCAAAACGGTCTTAGCTCAATACTCAAACTTCATAGAGTTCGCCCTACTCTCCACAGGCGATCGCCCCCATCACCGCGATCGCCCCTAGTTGTTGCCTATAAACTCTCATCGGTGGTGCTTGGCATTTCGCTCTCGGCTGTAACCCTTGGCATCTGGTATCAGCTGATGGTGCAGGAACAAGAACAAGTTGAACAAATCGTGCAGGTGGGAGCCGCTGCTATCAAAACGGAGTTGGCATTTCAAATTGAGGGACGGGTTAAAGGCTTGGAGCGCATGGCAAAGCGCTGGGAGGTGCGCGGAGGAACACCCTATGCCGAATGGGAAGCCGATGCCACCACCTATCTCAAAGATTTTGCTGGCTATCGGGCAATTAATTGGGTTGATCCAAGCTTTCATGTGCGTTGGCTGGTGCCACTTGCAGGCAACGAGGCCGCGCTCAATCTTGACCTAACCCAGGAGTCGCGTCGCCGTTCGGCTCTAGAATCAGCCCGCGATCGCCGCCAAATCACCTTTACCCGCTCGGTCGATTTGGTGCAAGGTGACAAAGGGTTTCTAGTCTACAACCCATTGTTTTTAGACGATGGCAACCAGTTTGATGGGTTTATTTTGGGTGTGCTTCAAGTGCAGCCACTGTTTGATTCCATTTTAGATGAGCCTGCGTTTCAAGACTACACCGTTGAAATTATGGATGGTGATGAACGAATTTATGTGCGTGCAACTAGTAATCACCTGTCCAATCATCCGCCTTTGCTGACTGATATGACCCTTTATGGCGTCACCCTGCAGCTCAATGTTCTACCAACCCCTGCTCTTCTCAAAGAGGGGCGATCGCCCCTGCCTGAAGTGGTCTTAGTGTCGGGGCTAATCAGTTCCTGGATATTGGCACTTGCTGTGTATCTGGCTCAGGCGACAAAACGGCGATCGCGCCAGATTCACCAAATCAATCAGCAACTCAATCAGGAAATTGCAGAACGCCAGCAAGCAGAGGCTAAACTGCAAACCAATCTAACCCTGCGACGGGCAATTTTAGACAGCGCTAACTACAGCATCATTGCTGTGGATGCTGATGGCACAATTATAATTTTTAATACAGCGGCTGAGCAATGGCTTGGCTATCAAGCCTCTGAAGTGATTGGTCAAGCAACTCCTGCAATTATTCATGATGCAAATGAAGTGGCTCAACGAGCACAAACGCTTTCTCAAGAGCTAGGAGTGCCTATTGAACCTGGGTTTGAAGTGTTTGTTGCAAAAGCCCGACGGGGCCAAATCGATGAACAAGAATGGACCTATATTCGCAAAGATGGATCACGCTTTCCGGTGCTGTTATCAGTGACGGCCCTACAAGACGCAACAGGTCAATTAACCGGTTTTTTGGGTATTGCCAGCGATATCACTGAACACAAACAAGCAACGAATGAACTAAAAGAAAGTGAAGCGTCCATCCGAGCACTTTATCAGGTTGTCGCCACCCAAAATCTGACGTTTGAGCAACGAGTGCAACAGTTATTAGCGATGGGTTGTCAACTGTTTAATGTTGAGTTTGGTCTTTTAGGCCGAATTCAAGCTGGATACTATACTGTCATGGCTGCGCGATCGCCTGATCACATACTGACATTGGGCGATCGCTTTGAAGTTGACCAAACCTTCTGTTGTGAAGTGTTGGATACTGCTGAACCATTAACCATTGAGCACGCGAGAGTATCTGAATGGCGTAATCATCCCGCGTATCTCGCCTTTCAAATGGAGTCTTATATTGGCACGCGCGTTTTAGTCTCAGGAGAAGTACATAGCACACTGAGTTTTTCGAGCCGCTCGCCTCGACAAGCTGGGTTCAAACCGACTCACAAAGAATTGCTTAAACTAATGGCTCAATGGCTAGGCAGCGAGATTGAACGAGAGCAGGCAGAAGTTGCCCTGCGACAGAAAACGGCTGAGTTTGAAGCCATCTTTCAGGCGATTCCTGATGGAGTCGTGTTTGCCAACCCCGATCGCAGCATTCACCGGGTTAACCCAGCCGTTCAAATCCTGTTTGGCTACCAGCCTGAAGAAATTCTTGGTCAGCACAAAGAGATCCTCTACGCAAACCCGTCTGACTATCATGAACAAGGAAAACAGCGGTCTAATCTGAACGCCAAGGATCAGTTGAAACCCTATGAAGTTACCTATCGTCGCAAAACAGGTGAAACATTTATTAGCGAAACCGTTGGCTCTATTGTGAAAGACGTGAGTGGCGATATTTTAGGGTATATCGGCGTTGTGCGAGATGTGAGCGATCGCAAGCAGGCTGAAGCTAAACTGCGGCAGATGAGCACGGCAATGGAGTATGCAGTGGCCGGGATTTCACAACTTGATCCGCAAGGTCACTATTTGTCGGTCAACAACTTCTATGCCAATACGGTCGGCTATCAACCCGATAACATGATCGGCATGGATTGGCGGTGCACCGTCCATCCAGACGATCTCGACCGCATGCAGCTCGCCTATCAGCATATGCTGACCACAGGCAAAGTAGAAGTAGAAGCACGCGGCATTCGTAAGGATGGCTCCATCTTTCATAAACAGTTGGTCATGATTTCTGCCTACGACGAACAGCAGCAGTTTATTGGGCATCACTGTTTTATGAAAGATATTACCGATCGCAAACAGGCGGAGGTAGCTCTACAACAGCAGGTCAAGAAAACATTACTGCTCAAGCAAATTACCCACGAGATTCGTCAAACCTTAAATACGCGGCAAATTTTTGATACGGCAGCCATTCAGATTGGTCGAGCGTTTGAAGTCAGCCGTTGCATTATCCATGCGTATGGAGTCAACCCGGAGCCGCAAATTCCGATGGTGGCTGAATATTTGACACCAGAGGTATCGTCGCTGATGGGCATGGAGATTTCGGTTACAGGAGATCCATATATTGAACAATTACTGGCTTACGATCGGGCGATCGCCTCCCCAGATGTATTTGCAGGTCCTCTGTTGAGTCCTTTTGTCAAGGTTTCTACGGCAATTGGTCTGAAATCAATGCTGGCCATCCGCACGTCCTTTCAAGGAACACCCAATGGCCTGATTGTGTTACATCAGTGCGATCGCCACCGCCACTGGACACCTGATCAGATTGAGCTGCTCGAAGCGGTTGCAGCTCAGATGGGGATTGCACTGGCTCAAGCACATCTCCTCCAGCAAGAAACCCGGCAGCGTCAGGAACTCACCTTCAAAAGTGAAGAACTCACCCTCAAAAACTTTGCCCTCGAGCGTGCGACACGGGAAGCCGAAGCCGCCAACCGAGCCAAGAGTGAATTTCTGGCGATGATGAGCCATGAGATCCGCACGCCAATGAATACGGTGATTGGTATGACTGGGCTGCTCCTCGACACGCCCCTCAGCTTGCAACAGCGCGATTTTGTAGACACCATTCGCACGGGAGGAGATTCATTACTCTCGATCATCAATGACATTCTCGACTTCTCAAAAATTGAGTCCGGCAAACTTGAACTAGAAGAGTATCCCTTTAATTTGCAAACTTACCTGGAAGAATCTGTTGATTTACTCGCATCTTCAGCTCTTGATAAAGGCTTGGAATTGTCATATTTGCTCCATCCTCAAACCCCCAACTATCTTGTGGGGGATGCAACGCGTCTGCGCCAAATTTTGGTGAATTTGCTCAGCAATGCCGTGAAATTTACGGTGCAGGGCGAAGTTGTCATTAAGGTGACGAGTCAGCCGATTACTGGCGAAGATGACTCAGCAACCCAGTATGAGCTGCAATTTGCCGTGCGAGATACAGGGATCGGCATTCCAGCTGATCGCATGGATCGACTCTTTCAGTCGTTTAGCCAGGTTGATGCGTCCACTACCCGTCAATATGGTGGCACCGGCTTAGGTCTGGTCATCAGCAAGCGCCTGAGTGAGCTAATGGGAGGTCGCATGTGGGTTGAAAGTCAGGTTGGGCGAGGATCAACCTTTTATTTCACCATTCGAGCGACAGCTATCGTTGACATGCCGAGACCTGATGAGAATGATCTGACATCGCCGCTGGGTGGCAAGCGAGTGCTAATTGTGGATGATAGTGCCACCAATCGTCAGTTTTTGATGCTGCAAACTCAGAAATGGGGCATGACGCCTGCCTGTGCTGCTTCGGGGCTGGAAGCCTTAGAGTGGCTGCGTCAGGAGGCGTTTGATTTGGCCATTCTGGATTGGAAAATGCCTCAAATGGATGGTCTAGAACTGGCGGCAGAAATTCGCCAACTACCACAGCATCAAACTTTACCCTTGATGCTGTTATCGGCCTATCGCACCACAGATTTTGATGCAGAGGCGATCGCCCACCATTTCACCACCTGTTTGCGGCGGCCCATCAAACAGTCGCATCTCTATGAAGCCTTGCTTAAGGTGTTTGGCGGTGCGGTGCCGCTGGCAGATGAACTCTCTCCCACTGGAGCAATCCCGTCAGATCGTCTGGCTGAGCAGTTGCCCCTGCGAATCTTGCTGGCAGAAGACCATGCTGTCAATCAAAAAATGGCGCTCTTGCTACTAGAGCGATTGGGCTATCGTGCTGATGTGGCTGCCAACGGGCTGGAAGTGCTTGAGGCGTTGCGCCAAACCCCCTATGATGTGGTGCTAATGGATGTGCAAATGCCGCTGATGGATGGCTACACCGCTACTCGCCAGATCTGTCAGGCATGGCCCTCTGAAACACGCCCCCACATCATTGCCATGACCGCCAATGCCATGCAGGGCGATCGCCAACTTTGTCTGGATGCAGGCATGGACGATTACATCAGCAAACCCATCCGTCGAGATATCCTGATGCGGGCGTTGATGCAGTGTCAGTCTCGTGCTCAGGTTTGTTCTCAGCTCCAGATGTCTGAGTCTCAATTGCTGACTCCCACTGTTGCGAGACCGATTTCAGATTTATCATTAGGACAATGCTCTCTAGCTACAAGTGCCATGGATGCAGATGCATCCCAGCCCTCTGCGATTGATACCGATCTTCTCAACCAAACGATTCAAGAAATGGCGGGTGATCATGCCAATGAGGTTAAAACAGCCTTGATCGATTGCTACCTGGCAGAAACACCCAAATTGGTCGAGGCAATCTGTGAGTCGATCGCCCATGCAGATGCTGTTGCCCTTCGGCATGCAGCCCATACCCTCAAGTCTAGTAGCTTTTCCTATGGCGCAACGCGATTGGCCAAGTTATGCCAGCAGTTAGAAAAAATGGGGCATGCTGGACAGCTTGAGTGGGGCAATGAAACCGAATGTGAATCGTGGATATCCACAGTCCAGGTTGAATATGAACAAGTTCAAATTGCGCTACAGCGCGAACGCTAAGGAAGAAAGAGGTGTTTCATGAATACAGCGATGGAGCCTAAACGCTCCTCTATAGTTTTGGTGGTAGATGACGACGCAGTGATGCGGCATCAACTCCGAACGGGTCTAGAATATGATGGCTACCAAGTGATGGAAGCCGCTAGCGGGGCAGACGCATTAGACAAATACCGGCAGATGCAGCCTGATATGGTGTTGCTCGATGTGCTGATGCAGCCTATGGATGGCTTTGACTGCTGTACCAGGCTCAAAACGATGCCCAATAGCGATCACACTCCGATTTTGATGATGACCATTCTTGATGATGATGATTCCGTTGAGCTTGCGTTTGCAGCCGGAGCCGATGATTACATCACCAAACCGATTCACTGGGCTATTTTACGACAGCGCATCCGACGGATGATTCAAATGAGTCATCTGATTCAATCTCTAAAAGTTAGCAACCAGGAGCTAGAAGCTTTTAGCTATTCAGTGTCTCATGACTTGCGATCGCCTTTAACCAATATCCGGGGCTTCAGCCAGCTTTTGCTAGATACCCAAGCTGATCATCTCGATGCCAAGGGAAACGACTATCTCCGCATTATTCAAGAAATTGTGCAGCAGATGACCGATACCATCAATCATCTGCTGCTGCTATCCCAGGTTGGTCGAGCAGATATAGTTTGGGATACGGTCAATCTCAGTCAGATCGCAGCAAAGATCCTTAGGCAGTTGCAGCAGGCTGAGCCCAACCGCCAAGTCGAGCAGGTCATTGCACTAGACCTATGTGTCAATGGCGATCGCCACCTTTTGCAAATCGCGCTGCAAAACCTGCTGGGAAATGCCTGGAAATATACGGGCGATCGCTCCCCCACCCATATTGAAGTTGGCACTACCGAGGTTGGCAACCACACCGTCTATTTCGTCCGCGACAATGGTGCCGGATTTGACATGAAGCACGCCCATCGCCTCTTCAAAGCTTTTCAACGCCTCCACTCCCAGTCTGAATTTCCTGGCACAGGCATCGGTCTCACCACCGTGCAACGCATCATTCACCGCCACGGCGGCAAAATCTGGGCCGACAGCGCTGTCGGCGAAGGGACGACTTTCTACTTTACATTGATGCCATCAAAATAGAGGTATAGGGAGATGCACCCACTCCCGCCTTCCCGCTCTCGCTCCCGCTCTCCCTCCCCGCATCCACCCAATGAACACCCACCCACCCCCATCGACTCCATTCTGCGTTCTAATCGTCGATGACGATAGAATCACCCGGCTTCAGCTTCAGATTGCTATGCAAAAAGACGGGTATCATACCCTCGAAGCGGCAACGGGCGAGGAGGCGATCGCGCTATTTCATCAGCATCAGCCGGATATCGTCTTACTCGATGCCCTGATGCAGCCAATGGATGGATTTAGCTGCTGTTCGACGTTGAAAGCTCTGCCCCAGGCCAGAGCAACGCCAATTCTGATCATCACTGGACTCAATAATCAGGACTCTGTAGAACGAGCGTTTGCTGCCGGAGCCGCTGACTATGTGACTAAACCGATCCACTGGGCTGTGTTACGGCAGCGCGTGCGACGGTTGGTAGAACAGATTATGCAATCCCGGCACATTGAAATGCTGATGGCCCAGTTAGAAGCGACCAACCAAGAGCTGCAAAACCTCGCGAACATCGATGGCCTAACTCAAGTGGCCAATCGTCGTTACTTTGATGCCTATCTCAATCAAGAATGGTTGCGGCTGATCCGGGAACAGGCTCCCCTAACACTCATCCTGGCAGATATTGATCTTTTCAAAGTTTATAACGATATGCTTGGGCATCTGGCTGGCGATGCGTGTTTGCGGGCAGTAGCGCAGGCCATCAATCAGGTCGTTAACCGCCCAGCCGATTTGGTAGCTCGATATGGAGGCGAAGAATTTGTTGTGCTGCTGCCTAATACACCCTTACACGGTGGGGCTCAGGTGGCAGAATCGATCCGAGGGCATGTGAAAAATCTGGGAATTATGCATCCGATGGCTTCATTGCAAACACCTCTAACGCTCAGCCTTGGTGTTGCCAGTACGATACCTATCCAAGGTTTAGCTCCTAATGATTTGATTGGGAAGGCCGATAAAGCTCTTTATCAAGCCAAGGCAAACGGGCGCGATCGCGTTGGTGTGAGCTGATACGATGACCGTTCTGAGTTGGGGCTTTATTTTCCGTCGATTTTCCCATCCACAGTCGTCTCGGCATCGTAGTACTCTAATGCGTTAAACCATTGTTAGAGTTAAGGTCATGATCGTTGATCATCTCAACCACATCCCAGCAGGTGCAGTCAGGTCATTCCTATGCTCTGACATGCGTGAGGTGCTATCTGATCTAGAATCATCAACATTACATCCATCTGTTGATTTCAAAATAGTTGTTCGACATTGGGATATCTTGCCTGACCAGCAGGGCATGGTAGATGACGTGTTGCGATCGCTAGCTGAAATTAGCCTGAGGCTGTGGCCGTCTTGGTACAACCAAGATAATGTATTTCATGCCTCATCTGAAACAGCGCTGGAAGACAAAATTCTCAACCTATTTCAAATCAAGGATCTGAGCGCAACTCAGCCAGACCTGTCGCTTCCCTGGATCAAAGCTGCCGTTTCTCTGTGTGAAGCAGGCAAATTGCCCATAGTGAACCAATTCTCGCGGGTCTTACAGCTTTCTCAACTGGCGATCGCCATTCAGCCTCAAAATCTGGTTCTGATTCTGGCTGTGGATGACCCCAATCCTCAGCCCTACCGACAGTTGGGCTTTGCCAGAGCCGCAGCTTGGTTAGCCACCAACACTCGCACTCGCGTCGCAGTGTTGCTGCCAGCAGACTTAGCGCACCCTGCCGAACTCGACTCAATTTTGTATGGGGCAGTTTCAGTCCCATCGCTGCCTCAGTCAGACCATCGTGCTCCTGAGGTAAGCACTCCCTTAGAATCAAAGCTCACGATCTGGCCGATTCGTGGCAAGCCACACCCGTTTAGCCCTGGCGAACAGCAATTGGCAAAAAAACTAGCATCTGATGTTGAGCTGGGTGGGCTGTTCCAGTTCAATCAAACCGTGCGTACTGTCCACCATCAGCATTATTTGGTGGATTTGGTCTGGGCAGAGGGGCAGGTGGTGGTTGAAGTAGATGGCTATCGCCATCATGGTAGTCGCTTTAGCTTTCGGGGCGATCGCCATCGGGATTATGAATTACTGATTAGTGGCTATCTGGTATTACGGTTGCCACATGAGGATGTCATCAACGATATTGAAATTGCTGTGGAGAAGATCCGCGATGTTGTCCGCTTTCGCCGCAGTCAAGCTAAATCGTCTACGTGAGGTGTACTTGTGACCAATGAACTATCCCCTAAACATTTTCTTGTAGTCTGGAATCTCTTGATTTCAGGAGAAAACCCCATGATGTCTAAGGTAAAACCTGAACTGTTGCCTGTGGAACGAGAATTACTAGTTGAAGCAGGGTTAATTCTTCTGGAAAGAAGAGGTCGTGCAACTCATATTGTGCCAACCGATCGAGCTTGGGACTGGGCAGTCGAAAATTTTGATACTGAGATATATAGATCATCGTCTGCCGCCATCGTACTGCAAGCCCTCTTAAGTAAGATTGGTCGTTATTCTAAATCTCATGGAGTTGCACTCGCGGATCTACTTCATTCTCAACCTGCTGAAACGCCAGATCCAGAAAAGAATTTAGAAAATCAGATTCAAGCAGCCTACACTAACGTACATAGTGCTAGTGGCGTTGGAGTCCGCTTATCTAGCTTGCGGCGACATTTAAATACATTTACTCGTCAAGAGCTAGATGAAACACTTCGTACAATGTATCTAGCCGAAAAGCTTGACTTAGTGCCAATCGATGATCCTCAAGCTATCAAACCAGAGGATCAAGAAGCTGCAATTGATATTGGTGGCAGCAAGCGTCACATTGTTGATATGGGTTGAGGTTATGGTCAATCAAAAAATTGCTTTGCAAGCGCTACAAGCTACCAACTTTGATTGGACGATGCACATCAGGAGCATCTGGCGTGATCTAGATGGTGATGTTGCTAAGGTTCATCAACGGGATCGAGAGGTAATCTTTAGAAAACTGGATCAACTCACTCAATCTCAAAATATCCAATGTCCTTTAGGGACAGTTATCATTGGGCCTGCCGGTTCAGGAAAAACACACCTCCTGAGTGTAATTCGTAAGTATTCTATTTCACAGGGTCTGAATTTTATCCTGGTCGATATGACAGACGTTCGTGATTTCTGGGAAACGGTTTTGCAAGGTTTTATTAGCTCTCTACAAGAAATTGGAAGTGCCCGAATTCCTCAATGTGAAATACTAATTAATTGCTTAATTGGATTTACGGGGAAAAATGTTCCGGCTACTCAATTGGCCCGTGCCCCAGAGAACATGATTAAAAATGCAATTCGAGCAATTCTCAATGCGCTAGCAAAACCACATCGCCAGGAGACGCTGCAATATCAGGACATAATTCGAGCGCTGATATTGCTAAATTCACAAGATTTTACGATTTCAGGAATTGGATATAATTGGCTTCAAGGATTTGAAATTGAGGAAAATGATAAAGCCAATTTTGGCTTTCGCTCAACTAGAGCAGGACGACAAAGTGAAATTGTCAAAGGGCTATCGTGGATTGCGAATCTTTACGCTCCTACCGTCTTAGCGCTCGATCAACTAGATGCCCTGGTAATGCAGCACCATTTTGCTGCTGGAGCATCTGTTGACAATGACTTGACCGATGAACAGCGCCTCTCGCGGGCAATCATTGAGGGAATTGGCGGCGGGTTAATGGCTCTACGTGACGAATCCTTTCGCACGCTCACTGTCATCTCTTGTTTGCGCGCAACTTGGGAAATCCTGAAGCAAAACGTAGTCAAGCCTTTCCAAGATAGATTTGAACCTGAAATCTCTCTAAGTGCTGTTCGAGCTAGCGGAATAGCTCAACATCTGGTGCAATTGCGTCTTGAGAGAGCGTATAAAAGTACAAGCTTTCAGCCTCCTTATCCGGCATGGCCGTTTACAGATCAATTCTTTCAGGAAGCACAAGGTCAGTACCCCAGAAATATCTTGCAACGGTGCAGTAAACACCGTGACCAATGTATTAGTCACGAAACTGTGGTTGAGCTAGAGCACTTTGATTTAGAATCACCGACACCGACACCACTACCGCCACCGCCAGGGTTTGATCGAGAGTTTGTAGCCCTTCAGTCGCAGGTCGAAATCGCGCCATTACTCAACGAAAATAACGAAGATAGTCATTTAGGCATCCTGCTCCAGGTGGCTTGCGAGTGTTTGCAGGTTGAGAATCCGACGCCCAGCCATATCGACACCCTTGTTGAGGCTCATTTCCCAGGTGGCAAAGACTATCCGCTGCTTCATGCTAGGGCGCGACTCGTGTTTCATGAAGAAGGCGATCGCGAAACGCATCTCTGTCTGCGAGCCTTACAGCATAGCCATGCCACCGCCTTTCAAGCCCGACTGCGAGCAGCCATGACCGCGTCGGGCATCGATCGCGCCTTGAGCTTTCGCAAGTTGGCCATCGTGCGAACTCAGGCATTGCCGAGGGGCGCAAAGACAAAACAGTTGATTGACGCATTTACGGCTGCTGATGGGGTATTTCTGCGACCCACTGACGATGAATTGAGAATTCTAGGAGCACTGCACCAACTCAAACAGCAGCAACTCCCCGACTTTGAACGCTGGTTGCGCGATCGCCGCCCAGTCTCTCAACTGCCGTTTATGCAGAAGGTTGTCAACTGGCTATTTGCTGGCATTATGACGCGTAGCACCCCGTCAACGCTAGTCCAAGAAAGTGTCCAACCTCAACTGATCAATCCTTTCTCTTTCTCAAATGGTCAACAGCTTGACATTCCTGGTGCAACGGGTGACACAGCGTCTCCTTTCACACCTCAAGACAGACATACGGGCAACCCTGGCATCGCTTCCCAACCTCAGATCCCAAGGAATACCCAGCCGCAAATACAATCTGTGTCATCTATACCACGGGGATGGCTACCCATCGGGGCCAGGTTGGTAGGTCAGCAAACCCGAGAGCCAATTGCCATTCGACTGGAAGACTTGACGAAACATGCAGTGATTTTGGCAGGGAGTGGTTCTGGTAAGACGGTTTTAGTCAAACGATTAGTTGAAGAAGCCGCCTTGCAAGGTATTCCTGCCATTGTGATTGATGGAGCCAATGATCTGTCTCGCATGGGCGATCGCTGGCCGCACCCTCCTGACAGTTGGAGTACCCTCGACCACCAAAAAGCAGACAGCTACCATCAGGCCACCGAGGTCATCGTCTGGACTCCCGGACGAGAAGCAGGCAACCCGCTAAATCTAGAGCCCTTGCCCAACTTTGAGGCGATCGCCCATGACTCAGACGAGCTAGAGCAAGCGATTGATATGGCACGCGATAGCCTACAAGAAATTGTTGCCACAGGCAATGCAGCCAATGCCAGGATAAAGCGCGGCATTTTGCGAAAAGCATTGGAATATTTTGCAAGCAGTGGGGGAGGAACTCTAGAAGATTTTGCATCACTAGTATCTGACCTGCCTCCTGACGCCGCAGAGGGATTTGCAAAAGCTCAAAAGCTAATCCCCGAAATGTCTGACTTGCTCATGGCTGAAATCGCCAACAATCCTCTATTACGCCAAAGCGGAATGGCCATGAATCCAGCGACGCTATTTGGCATTGATAGGCCGTCTGAGACCGTGCGAATTTCTATCATCAATTTAGTTGGCCTAGCTGGATTGCCTGCCCAGCAACAGTTTCTCAACCAGCTTGCCATGACACTTTTCACCTGGATCAAGAAAAACCCTGCCCCACCAGGAGTGCCACTGCGAGGCTTGATGGTGATTGATGAGGCCAAAGACTTTGTGCCCTCCATTCGGAGCACTCCCTGCAAGGCCAGTCTAATTCGGCTAACGGCTCAAGCTCGCAAATATGGATTAGGTCTGATTTTTGCGACTCAAGAGCCGAAAAGCATTGATAACCAGATTATTGCCAACTGCTCTACCCAGTTTTATGGACGCACCAATGCCCCCATAGGGATTGATGTGATTCGGCAGCAGCTGATGCAACGGGGTGGCACTGGGCAAGACATTGCTAATCTGGAGAAAGGTCAGTTTTACGCGGTTTCAGAGGCGCTACCTACTCCGACAAAGATTCAGTCACCGTTGTGCTTGAGCTATCATCCGGCAAATCCTCCTGATGAGCTAGAGGTGCTAGCGTTGGCAAGAGCATCTCGAATTTAACATGACTCATCGTGAATGGCGTGCGTCATCTCACCTTTCACGTTAGAGTTTGTCAAATCGATCGCACTTGTAACTTGAATAGCAAGTGTTTAAACGGCTAGTTGACTGGCAAAACTCTCTTACCCCTCACCCCAACCCCTTTCCCAGAGTGGAAGAGAGGCGATTTTGTCCGGTTTTTCTCCCATTTTGGGTTACTCTGTACACACATTTCTGACGATACTTGCACGCATAGGCAGAGTCTTTCATGTCGCGCAGCGAAACGCCCCCAGTCTCGAAACGCCAGTCAGCTATTTCGTTTGGAGGGGGTTTGGGGAACGCAACCGTCTTTTACTTGGGAGGATAGGGCACATTCCCCAAGCGGGGCTACGGATGCACATCTCCTAACTCGAGTCGCAGTCTCCATCGGGGGACTTTCCCCCGAACCCCCGCGATGCGGGGGCCTAACTCCTGTTACACGACACGCAGTTAAAACAGGAGGAGTGCCATAAGATTTAATCGCCA
>CAZCXK010000004.1:38912-102916 GCA_964502605.1 uncultured bacterium | reverse complement strand
CCGCCATCTAATGCTTCTTGCACCATGAGAATCTGGTTGTTGTGAAACACCACTCCGCGCACGTCTACTTTTGGGGTTGCATATCCGGTTTCAGAATGAAATAGGTCTACCCATATCTCCTGTGGGGTAGTGCTATGAGCTGACAAGATTTCGACAGACAGGTCTCGAATGCGCGTATAGCGCTCGACATCAAACGGATTATCGGTGGAATAGGTGAGACCAATCTGGGCGATCGCTTGGAGTTCTTTGGCCCATTGCAGCCAGTTGGGTTCTATTGATGGCATCTATTTGCGTGCGTAGAAGGTTAGGGTGATGTGAGACACACTCAGCAACTCTCACACCATATTGACGCTACACCATCAGACTCGTTTCAAACACCCTCTTAACAGACCACTGCGATCGCCCTCAGCCTGTTTGCATACTAATTGATGCAGATAATGCTCTCTTTAAAGGAAAGAAATACGTGATATTGAGATTTTAGTTAAAGCTTCTAATTAATAGTTTGAAATGCTATTGATCAAAATCTGGCGAGAATCTATCAGGCGATTTGGTGATGTTATGGCTTCAGATAGAGAGCTAATGAAAAATCTAGTGATTCAATGAAGTCTAGTCGAATCAGACTGACACTAAAGGATGGATTTCCTATGAATACTCAAACGTCTTTTTCTAGTATCAAATGCGTCATTGGGGCTGCCGGAGTGATCAGTGCAGCTCTTGCACTTAGCCTCCCCGTTTCTGCACAATCTGAATCCTCTGAGATTGAGCTATCTCCAGAAGGATTAGAAATTTTGTGCGATCGCTTTCCGCTCAATTCTCGCTGTTCCGGCGAAGCTATGCCGACTCCTGACGAAAATTTTCCGCCTACAATGGAACCCGAAATGCCGAATGAATCACCGGGTTTCCCAGATGATACAGAGATGAATACCCCTCCCAGAGAAGACTCAATCGAGATGACGCCCGATACGCCAATGGATGAGCAGATGCCTCCTTCCAGCGACCCTGGAACGTTGGAAGAATCACCCAGCCAAATGGATGGCGGCATGATGCAATAGTTCTATCTGCTGAGGTAAATACAATCGATAAAAGGGGCGATCGCCCCTTTATTGCTCCAGTGATTTTTGAAGAGCGATCGCCCTCACTCAGAGAGCATCGGCTAGACTCGATGATTGTCAGGTCGATGAGTCACTGAATGAGAACGCCGATGAGGGCTGGTCGAATTGCTAGGGTGAGACGCCTCGACCTCCTGCCGCCGCAACCGTAATTGGATATCTTCCAGCAGTTTGCGATTGACTGCGAGTAGATCAGCAATTAAGCCCAAAATCCATAGCTGGACGCCAATCAAAATCAGGATAGCCGCCAAAATCAGACTGGGTGCTCGTGCTCGCGAGGGATCGCCAAAGAAAAATAACAGCATCCAGCGCAAACAGAGAAACAAACCCATGCCAAATGGGAGACCCCCCATAATGGCAAAAAAGCGCAGCGGTCGATACACCATGAAAATGCGAATGATGGTGAGAATCGATCGTCGCAAATATGACGGGATGCTTTTCACCAGACGAGACGGACGCAAATAACCGTTTGTGCGGATCGGCACCGACATGATTGCCATACCTTTTTGTCCAGCCTGGATGATAGTTTCTAGCGTATAGGTGTATTCATTGAAGACATTAATTTGCAAAGCGGCATGACGACTAAAGGCGCGAAACCCACTGGGCGCATCTGGAATTTGGGTGTTGCTAGCTAGCCGCACTACCCAGCTGCCTAGCCTTTGCAGCAGCTTTTTGATGGGTGAGAAATGGTCAATATTGTGAATGGGGCGAGCCCCAATCACGATTTCGGCCTCTCCTCGTAAGATCGGTTCGATTAGCTGAGGAATGTCGTCAGCACAATATTGGTTATCTGCATCCGTATTAACAATGATGTCGGCTCCGGCTTTAAGACAGGCTTCTAACCCAGCCATAAAACCTGCCGCCAACCCTCGATTGTGCTCAAAGCTGACGATGTGATCAACGCCATATTCGCGGGCCACATCGATAGTGCGATCGCCACTACCATCATTGATGATTAGCCATTCCACCTCATCAACTCCTGGAATCTGTCGCGGCAGAGCTGATAAGGTGATACCGAGAGTCTTTTCTTCGTTATAGCAAGGAATTTGAATAATCAGTTTCACAGTGCTGAGGTCTCAATCAAGGGAACCACCCAACCAATCAGCCCTTAGAATACCAGGATTGAGAACCTTACTGCTCAGCAGCAACCCAGCCGTTTGGGCCGCAGATTCAATAATCAGGATCTACCATATATACACAACTGCTATGGTTCCGAGCAGGGACGACAGAAAATAAGGTGCACTGGCTTAAAGATGTGGTGCAAGGTGAAGATGCTTCCTTGATTCATGCTGCTAAGCCAGCAACGCTGATGGTGCGTTTGCGTTCCTGGGCAATCTCGTGGTTTCGTGACGCGGGGCATGCCTCCATCACAAAAGCCATGCGTCTGTTTCGGTATGATTTGTCAACCCTAATTGCTTTCATCTAGAGAATCAACCCTATCGATACCACCGGGCAATTTTTTGGGGCGCAACACCCAGCAGATACGCCACAATTATTGCCTGATTGACCCATGTCGTGCGGAGTACCCCCAGCTTTTCCCAGCGTCGTCCTGATGTCGTCACAGCAGAGGGAGCGATCGCCACCTTGCCAAGGAGTCTGAGCCGACGCACTAGGTCAAAATCTTCCATGATGGGCAGTTCAGCGAAGCCACCCACCCGCTGAAACGTAGATGTCCTTAAAAAAATGGCCTGATCGCCATAGGGCATCTGGCATAGGTGCGATCGCCATTTGACACCCCATTCAATCAGACTTAACCCTGGAACATCGCCATCAATGCATAGCTCAAATGCTCCGGCCACGACCCCAGGCTGCGCTAGGGTACGCTGAATCTGAGTCGCAAACCCATCGGGCAGCCGCGTATCAGCATGGAGAAACAGGAGCGTTGTGCTCGTTGCAGCCATTGCTCCCACATTCATTTGCTGAGCCCGCCCTGCCGCCGTTGAAAGCACCCGCGCCCCTGCTGCAGTGGCAACTTCAACGGTGCGATCGCCACTGCCCCCATCGACAACAATGACTTCAATCCCCGGTTCTGAGAGGGCATGGGCGACCACCTCAGCAATGATATGTTCTTCATTTAATCCAGGGATGATCACCGAGAGCGACGGTTGAAAGGGCAGGGTTTGGGTTGCGTTTACCCAGGTGCTGAGGTCCTCTGGGCGATCGACATCGGCCAACTGATCCAAAACCTTTACTGACTGCCCCAGACGCTGAGCCTGCTCAATTGTTTGCTGGAACACAACCGCTGTGCTCCAGGCGATATTCTGAAATAGCTCAGGCACCCTATGCCGCGTGCCGATGAGATAGTAGCCCCCATCTGTGGCTGGCCCCAGCACTACATCGTGCGATCGCAACTCATGTAGCGCCTCAGCAAGACGAGGAGCACCTAACCCTGGGCAATCGATCCCGATGGCGATCGCCCGCTCAGCCCCATTCACAAACGCTTCTACCACAGCATGCTCCAACCGGCAGCCGAGGTCACCATCCCCTTGGGGCATATAATGCCAGTCTGATCCTAGCCATGCCTGCATCTGCGCTAAACGCCCCCCGGTGTATCGCACATCAACCGAAACCGGCTGCGGGTAAATATGCCGCAGTTGCCTGACTTGGCTTAGCGCGTGCTCAGTCATCTGGCGCTGCAACTGAGCCGCACCTTCTGGCCCCAAGGCCGGAATCAGCCGCGTCTTGGTGTGGCCAGGTTCGGGATAGCGGGTGAAAACAATGATGTGGTCAGGGCTCGCCACGAGTCTCGCATGCTTATAGAATTCGTCTTAAAAATCATAGAGTGGCGGTATAAATTCTGGCTGAACAAACGCTGAGAAGACCCTGATCACCAGGGGCTACCCACCAGAGAAAACGCCGCCCAATAATATGGAATCGAAAAGTCAACCCCCTCAATCTGCCTCAGATCATCCGATGAAATCAGGCCACTGGGGCCTGTGATCTGCCCTCGACTGAGATGCACCTGTCCTCGCCGCAACGACAGTTGTGCCTGCCGCAGCGCTTCTGCTTTGGTCGTGATTTCTGGATTAGTCAACTGCCAATAGAACTCGCGCATGAGTGCCAACGTGCCCACGTCACTCACTCGCCACAGACTCGCCAGGGTTGACTTGACCCCAGCGTGGTACGACAAACCAGCAAAGCCCAACTCAGCCTGTGGATTACCCAGTGCCGTTTGACAGGCACTCAGCACCAGCAAATCAACGGGTAACTCGCTCCAGTCGAGCTGCCGCACCTGATCAAGTCGGAGGCGATCGCGCTGCCACAGTTGAATAAACGAATTGTTGGGCGTTCCTGGATTAAATTGGGCATGGGTTGCCAAATGGACGATGCCATATTTCTGGGTCTCAAGCTGTTGGCGCAAATTGCTGAGCGTAAAGTCTTGATTGAGAAACACATCCTGCGCGCCTACCTCTTGGGCGATCGCCCTTAGCTCAAGGGGCACCGCTGGCAGCTGACTCATATCTGGAAACTCAGATGCACCCATTGCTAACACTTGCAGACCTAACGCGGGACGATGCGTTGGATTTGTCAAATTAAATGCTGGAATCACGGCCACGCTGTAGTGATCAATCAGAAACGCGTCTCCATCCCAAAGAGCAGCCACTGGCAGCGATCGCAATCCTTCTCCCATGCAAAACACGAGCGCATCTACTGTTTGGGCCGCTAATTCTGACTGCATCGGAGTAATGATCCAGTCATACATCTGTTTGGCTGCCGCCAAGTAGCGCGTTCTTCCGGTCGGTCGAGATACCTGAAATCTAAACTCATTAGCCACAGGAATGAGTCGCCGTTGGGGCACATCAGCAAAGGTCTTGCGTACGGGGGGCTGATCTGGACGAATGAGAACCAGCTCTAACCCACTCGGATGGGGAAATACATAGAGTAGCGCTAGCTGCTTGTCCGTTTCGCTGGAGAGTCGGGCTAGGGTCGTGGCGATCGCGTCAGCATCGAGTGACGGCGTACCGAGACGGCGACCCAAATAGGTTTCATACTGCTGCTTCCAGGTACGCTCAATGGCAGATACCCGTTGCTGAGCCTCAGCGATCGCCCCAGCGCTAGAAATCGATTCAGCCGGGGGCTTCGCAGCCGCACTAATTTCAGCCACAGGTGCAGCAGCTTGGCCTACCGTCAATGGGGACATCATGGCGATCGCCATCACTCCTACCACTAGCACCATCAGCAACCCCCATCGACGCATGAGTCGAATGAATCGGTTCATAACATGTTACGAATAACGATTGCGATTTTGATCGCTAAATAAGCCAAACATCAGACCGAGTAAGGCTCCAAAGGCAAACCCCCCTGCATGAGCCCAATAGGCCACACCGCCGCTTTCCATGCCGACGTTGCTCGGCACATTGAGGCTAGCCACACCATAAAAGGCCTGCTGGACAAACCAGATGCCTAAAAACACATAGGCCGGGATGCGGATCACGGTGATGTAGAAGAAAATCGGCAAAATGGTCAGAATTCTGGCTTTCGGAAATCGGATAATGTAAGCACCCATGACGCCCGCGATCGCCCCACTTGCCCCCAACGATGGAATTTCGGATGTTTGAGAAAATAACCATTGCGCCAACGATGCCAGCACACCACAGGTTAGATAAAACACGATGTACTTAAATCGTCCTAGCTTCTCTTCGATGTTGTTGCCAAAAATCCACAGATAGAGCATGTTGCCGCCAATATGGAGCACCCCCCCATGCATAAATTGCGACGTGATGAGCGTAACCCAGACGGTCGGCGAGATTTCGCCCCGAAAACTTTCAGTTAACCGGGCTGGCACAACCGCCCATGTTCTAAAAAACTGCTCCAGTTCGGGTGGGGAAAGCTGAATTTCATGCAGAAAAACTAGAACGTTAATTGCAATCAAAACATAGGTCACGAAGGGTGTGATCCGAGTCGGATTGTCATCATTTAAGGGAACCAACGCGCCATCTCCTTGGTGTATTGCCCTGTCATCCAATTACTATTGCGTCAAACATACCCGTCTTTACAATATCGTTTTCTCTTGCTTTAGCTCATGGCTGCGCTACGCCCCTGGGCTGATTCTTAGATGCGCGGATGCCCAATCGACCGATGCTGTTTCCATCAGACACCCCATGACATTCGGTTCTAAGTTGTAAAATAAATCAAATGTTGCAGAAATGAACCGCATTCAAGTCCAGAGCTGGAGTTTTGCCTGTGAAAAAAGCTCCAAGTTTTAAGCTGGGCTGAGTCTAGCTGACTTGGCTCTCAAGGTTAAACCGAACGCCTGAAGCAATTTGCTGGAGCGCATCCAGCTATGCCGCACTCTAGCTATTTAGATGTTAGATGCCTCGATTTTGTCCAAGCTGCATCATGCCTATTCGACATGGAGAGCAACCGTTGATTAGGGGGTCAGCGTTCCGATGGTTCCGCGTGACCTTGGTTTATTTCAACCCCCCGAGCATTAGGCCAAATCGGAGTGTCGCAATTTAAGTGATTTATTAAGGTTGCATGGCTATATTTCACGGTAGCTGGTTAATTTACAGTCAGGATAAATCGTCTGCTCAGCCTGTGCAGACGTATAGCGCTCAGCGAGCCAGCGTCAATGGCTACTTCTTCATCTGGGGAGAAATGTGGCGCAGAATTGACCCAGCAGAGGGAGCACCCAATGGATCTGTGTTGCCGCACCCGTTTGCCATGGCTGCTGACGAGTTTCTCGACTGGGTGCGATCGCTCCAGCAACAAGGACAGCTCCAGTGGACGATTGCTGTCGAGCCTCAGTCTCCTCGGTGGCAAACGCTAACTCTGGCGTTGCCGACTTATCAGATGTCTTTGGCTCAGCAAAAGCGCACCATTCAAATGATGATGCCGCAGCATTCGGCCTCGGCTGCGTCTGATGATTTTTTGCCCTCGGGGCATGAGGCTACCGTGCCTGAGCTAGAGCTACAGCCCTGGACGATTTGTGGCATCTGCTTCTCGCCGCTGGAAGCGATTCAGTTTCTCCAGGCATTGCCGTTGGGGGCAATGCAGAACGAGTCGCGCTTCTCTCCCGAGCTGCGATTTTGGTCACATGTGGCTCGTTGGACGCTTGATTTGCTCGCCCGCTCTAAGTTTTTGCCTACGCTCATCCGTGGCAGTGATGGGTCACACGTCACCCGCTGGCAAGCCCTGCTCGATAGCGGCACTGACCAGGAGCGACTCCGACATTTTATTGGGCACATGCCAGCCGTCTGTCATATTTATCAGCAGCACTTGGCCCCCTCCGATAGGCCAAAGGTTCAAACTCAGCGCCTCTATCACCTGCTTGCAGACGATGAACAGCGCTTTCAGCAGGCCAAAGACTTGCTCTTTAGCTTTCTCAATTGTGCAGTCGATGCTCAGGTGCGTGCGATCGTCTCATCGTTGCCGTTACCAGCGACCCAGTTGCCTAAAGATTTGCCCCTGCGCGAATGGTTGCAGGCGCTGGGCAACCGGCCTACCCTTGCTGCAGAACCTGAACGGGGCGATCGCCTTGAAGGAGCCCTCACCACCTGGCTTGCCCCCCTCGAACGCCAACTCACTCAGCAAATTGCTCGCTTCCGCACCTGTTTTGACTTGCGTCCTCCGGCCACGGCCAACACCAACTGGACGCTGCACTATTGCCTGCAAGCCAACGACGACCCTGAATTTCTCATCTCTGCTACCACCATTTGGGAAAGCCCTGTCGAACGCTTAGCCTATGCTGGCCGCACGATTCATCAGCCTCAAGAAACTCTCTTGGCGGGCCTAGGGCTGGCCGCTCGTCTCTATCCTCTCCTTGAGCCCAGTCTGCAAGAGCAGCAGCCGTCTCAATGCCAACTGACATCTACCCAGGTCTATGAACTGATTAAATCGGTAGCGTGGCTCTTGCAAGACAGCGGCTTTGGCGTGATCTTGCCTCCGAGTTTAGCAAACCCAGATGGGCTGGCCAGTCGGCTAGGGCTGAGCATTCGCACCACAGCGCCCAAACGGAGCAAACATCAGCGTTTAGGGCTGCAAAGCTTGCTCAACTTCAAGTGGGAACTTACCATCGGCGGGCAGCAGTTGTCGAAGGCTGACTTTGACCGTCTGGTGGCCTTAAATACGCCGCTTGTTGAAATTAATGGTGAATGGGTCGAACTCCGGCAACAAGATGTGAAAGCAGCCCAGGCATTCTTCGAGACTCGCAAAGATCAGATGACTCTTTCCCTTGAAGATGCGCTACGCATTAGCACAGGCGACACTCAGACGATCGAAAAATTGCCTGTCGTCAATTTTGAAGCATCGGGCACCATCGAAGAGTTAATTCAGACCCTGACTACAGGCAACCAAAGCGTTGACCCGATTCCAACTCCAAGTGGATTTCGCGGTGAACTGCGGCCCTATCAGTTGCGGGGCGTGGCATGGTTGGCCTTTCTTGAACGATGGGGCTTAGGAGCCTGTCTGGCAGATGACATGGGCTTGGGCAAAACCATTCAGCTGATTGCGTTGCTGCTCCATTTGCAAGAGCAGGGTAGTCTCGAACAGCCAACGCTGTTGGTGTGCCCGACCTCGGTGTTGGGCAACTGGGAGCGCGAAGTCAAGCGGTTTGGCCCCAGTTTGGGTGTCATGGTGCATCATGGCGACAAGCGCCCGGCGGGCAAAGCCTTTGTCGCTGCTGTAGAGCACAAGCACCTGATTATTACCAGCTATGCGCTCATTTACCGAGATATTAAGGATCTCAAGCGGGTTTCGTGGCAGGGAATTGTGCTTGACGAGGCCCAAAATATCAAAAACCCAGAGGCTAAGCAGTCTCAAGCCGCGCGCGAGCTTGATGCTCAGTTTCGGATTGCACTGACAGGGACTCCGATTGAAAACCGCTTGTCAGAATTGTGGTCGATTTTAGATTTCTTAAACCCAGGCTATCTGGGGCCGCGCAATTTCTTTCAGCGGCGATTTGCGGTGCCGATTGAGCGCTATGGCGATACAGACTCGTTACAAACGTTGCGATCGCTGGTGCAGCCCTTCATTCTGCGTCGCCTCAAAACCGATCGAGACATCATCAAAGACTTGCCCGAAAAGCAAGAGATGACCATCTTCTGCGGCTTATCAGCTGAGCAAGCTGCCCTCTATCAAACCCATGTTGATCGATCATTGGTTGAAATCGAATCGGCAGAAGGCATTCAACGGCGGGGCATGATTTTGGCATTGCTGGTAAAGCTCAAGCAAATCTGCAATCATCCCGGTTTGGTGAGCGGCAGTGATGGAGACGCCTTGACTAAATCTTTGAGCAAGAATGCCGCTCAACGAGTGAACTTGGCCTCAAATCCGGCAGCGTTTCAGCATCTATCAGGTAAGCTGCAGCGTCTTGAAGAAATGTTAGAAGAGGTGTTGTTAGAAGGCGATCGCGCCCTGATCTTTACCCAGTTTGCTGAATGGGGCAAGCTGCTCAAGAGTTACTTAGAGCGTCAGTTTGAGCGCGAAGTTTTGTTTCTCTATGGCGGCAGTTCTAAGAAACAGCGCGAAGAAATGGTTGATCGGTTTCAAAACGATCCTCAAGGGCCACGGCTGTTTATTCTGTCACTTAAGGCAGGGGGGGTTGGCCTCAACCTGACCCGCGCCAACCATGTGTTTCATTTTGACCGATGGTGGAATCCAGCGGTAGAAAATCAGGCAACTGATCGGGTGTTTCGCATTGGGCAAACTCGCAATGTGCAAGTACACAAGTTTGTTTGCACCGGCACCTTAGAAGAACGCATTCATGAACTGATTGAGAGCAAGAAAGTCCTGTCTGAACAGGTTGTTGGTACAGGTGAAAACTGGCTCACAGACTTTGACACTGATCAGCTGCGTCATCTACTGTTACTCGATCGCAGTGCCGTCATTGATGACGATGACGGATGATGTGACGATGATGGATGATGACGATGATGGATCAATCGTTTTACCCATTACCGAACATTTGAGCAATGTGTGGTACTGATCTACATAGAGCCTTTTATGGATAAAGTGTTTGATACTGCGTACTTATACTGCATACTTCATGACACATTTTCCTAGTCTGCTGCGATCGCTTCCCCGCTTTGATGGGCCATTTGATGCCTTCAAGCTGGTAGCCAATGACTGTGATGTCTTGTTTGCGTCTTATCCAGCCGGAACGGTTATCCCGCCCCACATCCATGATACGGATAATGTGGGGGTAATTACTCAAGGTGAATTGATTCTGGTCATGGATGATCAAGAAACCCGATATAAAATAGGAGATTGGTATCACGTTCCCGCACAAACAACTCATGCCGCCCAGTTTGAAAATGCCACGTCTGAAATTGAGTTTTGGTTTCGTGCGGAGCCGTCTTAAGCCCCCTGTTCCCATTCTCAATCCCGAGGTATGTTATGTCACAGCTTGCTGTTCCCACGCCTCCCGTATTTGACTCGGTTGATGATGAGCGCCGCCATCGCAAACAGCGGTTAGCTGCTGCGTTTCGCCTCTTTGCTCGCTATGGATTTGATGAAGGAGTGGCTGGACATATCACGGCTCGTGATCCGGAATACCCTGACCACTTTTGGGTCAACCCGTTTGGGGTCTATTTTGGGCATATGCGGGCATCGGATTTAATTCTGGTTAACCACAAAGGCGAAATTGTCGAGGGCGATCGCCCCATTAATGCGGCAGCGTTTGCGATCCATTCTCAAATTCACCAGGCGCGTCCAGATGTGGTGGCAGCGGCTCACGCTCATTCGCTCTATGGCAAAGCTTGGGCGTCACTAGGTCGATTGCTTGACCCGCTAACGCAGGATGCCTGCGCCTTTTATGATGACCATGTCCTGTTTGACGATTATACGGGGGTGGTGCTCGAAACCCAAGAAGGCCAGCGCATCGGAGATACATTGGGCGATCGCAAGGCTATCATTCTTCGCAATCATGGCTTGCTGACGGTGGGGCAGACGGTGGATGAAACGGCTTGGTGGTTCATTACCCTCGATCGCACCTGTCAGGCACAGCTGATGGCTGAAGCCGCCGGAACTCCGGTTCAAATTGATCCAGATGTCGCGAGCTTAACCTACAGCCAAGTCGGCACCCATCACATTGGCTGGTTTAGCTTCCAGTCGCTCTACGCAAAGATTGTCCGCGAAGAACCTGATTTACTGGAGTAGAGCGATCGCCGCCTCAGAGTATTCCAATCAATTGGGGCACTTCGACTTGTCAGGATGGCCTTTGCGCGGTACGCTGCGCTGGATGGGTTCTAGTGGAGCAACAGTCTGAAACTGTTGGGTAATGTCAGCTGGCTAAAGCGCCCGCACTACCCAACCAAGCCGGGCGATCGTGCTTTAGCCAACCCACAGCAATACTCTATATCGGGCAGATCCACATATTGGATCGTGGGAGCCCTCTCAATTGACTCTTGCATTCTCAACGCTAAGACTATGACTGCTTCTACACCCCAACCTCTATCTACTGCACCATCTGCTTCTGCTCACGACTGGTCGGCTCGATTGCAGCAACTCCTTGATCAACAGTCGTTGACCACCGAGCAGGCCGCCGATTTGATGCAAGGCTGGCTAACCGAAGACATTCCGCCTGTGTTGTCAGGGGCTATTCTAGCAGCGATTCAGGCGAAAGGTGTGTCGGCCTCTGAGCTAGCAGGCATGGCGCAGGTGCTCCAGGGCCAGTCGCGGGGCGGGGCGTTTGATCAGACGAACATGCCGTCTCCGCTGATTGATACCTGCGGCACAGGGGGAGATGGAGCTTCGACATTTAATATTTCAACCGCTGTGGCATTTGTGGCCTCGGCAGCGGGCATTGCTGTGGCAAAACATGGCAATCGAGCCGCGTCGAGTAAGGTTGGTTCGGCAGACGTGCTCGAAACATTGGGGCTGACGATTGGGGCTCCATTGGAAATCATTCAGGCGGCACTACATGAGGTCGGCATCACTTTCTTGTTTGCGCCGGGTTGGCACCCGGCCATGAAGTCGGTGGTGCCGTTGCGCAAAACCCTTAAAGTGAGAACGGTGTTTAATTTGCTGGGGCCCCTGGTTAACCCGATGCCCATTACCGGCCAGGTTCTCGGGGTGTATGATACGTCGCTGGTCAAGACGGTGGCTGAAGCGCTGAATAGTCTGGGGCGATCGCACGCAATTGTGCTGCACGGGCGCGAAAAGCTCGATGAAGCCGGTCTAGCCGATGTGACCGATATGGCGGTGGTATCACAGGGGCAGGTGCAGTCGCTGGTTTTGGATCCACAAAAATTGGGATTGGCGACAGCGCCGACCTCAGCCTTGAAAGGCGGAGAGGCGTCTGAAAATGCCGAGATTTTGCGCTCGGTGTTGCAGGGGGGGGGCACACAGGAGCAGCAAGATGTAGTTGCACTCAATGCGGCTCTGGCTCTGATGGTTGGTGGGGCGATCGCCCCAACCCCTGACACAGAAACACTCTTGCACGGCATCACACTGGCACGAGATATTCTCAAAAGCGGTGCAGCTTGGCAAAAAGTGACCGACCTAGCTGCATTTTTGCGTCAGTAGGCCAGCGCACAGCCATCTTTGCGAGGGTCAGAGCCTCCGATGGTCATGCCCTTTTGCCAGTCGATCCAGATGGCCTGCCCGCCACCCAAAGGCTCGACCGCAGGCTGAATGCGATGCCCCAGAGCTGCAAGCCCTTCAGCAACGTCTGCAGCAATGCCGTGCTCGACCTGACAGATGCCGCCATAGGCAAACACACGCGGACAGTCGAGGGCTGCTTGCACGTTCATGCCATAGTCCAGCATATTGCCAAGCAAATGCATGTGCCCTGTTGGTTGATAGTCGGCTCCCATCACCCCAAACGGCATGATGGCGCGACCTTCCTGCATCAACATTCCAGGAATAATCGTGTGTAAGGGGCGCTTGTGGGGGGCGATGCAGTTGAAATGCTGAGGATCAACTTGGAAGCCTGAGCCTCGGCTGTGTAGCACTACGCCAGAGTTAGGGCTGCACAGGCCACTACCAAATGAATGAAACACCGACTGAATCATGCTCATTGCGTTGCCTTCATCATCGACTACGCAGAGATATACCGTATCAGGGTGCGTCGGAAATTTGGGCGGCGGTAAGTTAGGCATAGCGCGATCGCTCCGAATCAAGCTCCGCAATTCAGCGGCATAGGCTGGCGAGAGCAACTCGGCAACAGGCAAGTTTGCCTGGGTCGGATCAGCTACGTAGAGATCTCGATCGCGGTATGCCAGTCGTGCCGCCTCAATCTGGAGATGTAGTCGCTCGACGCTAAGGGGCGCATGCTGGCTCAGGTCAAACCCCTCTAAAATGTTGAGCATCAACAATGCCACTAATCCCTGGCCGTTGGGCGGGCACTCATACACCTCAAACCCACGATAAGCCGTGGAAATAGGCGTCACATATTCACCCTTAGCGGCAGCAAAATCAGCTAACGTGTGCAGCCCACTCAACCCCTGTAAATACGACACCATCTCATCCGCAATGGCTCCGGTGTAAAAGCCGTCACGCCCCTGATGGGCGATCGCCTTCAAGGTTTGGGCCAGTTGGGTCTGTCTGTGGCGATCGCCCGCTTGAGGGCAGCGCCCACCCGGCAAGAAAATTCGCGCTGCGGCTTCACTGGTCTGAAGCGCAGCCTGGGCTCGATGCCAGTCATAGGCTACCCGTGGATACACCGGATATCCCTCCTCGGCATAGCGAATCGCAGGCTGAAGTAGGTCACCCAGGTCTTTACGTCCATAGTCTTGCACCAGCTGACACCAGCCGTCTACGGCTCCCGGAATGGTAACTGCATGGGCACTGTGACGGTCGATTTGAGTGATGCCTTGAGCCAGCAAGTTCTCTGCGGTGGCGGCAGATGGAGCCCGTCCTGAGCCGTTAAAGGCGATCGCCTGTGATGAGTTGGCAGGAGCATAGAGCGCAAAACAGTCTCCGCCAATGCCCGTTGATTGCGGTTCGACGACGCAAAGAGTCGCTGAGGCTGCGATCGCCGCATCGACTGCATTGCCACCTGCCCGCAGCACATCAATTGCCGTCAAGGTTGCCAACGGATGCGACGTTGCCGCTATCCCCCGGGTGCCATAAACAGGCGATCGCCCCGACATCTGAAAATCTCTCATGAAATTCTAGTTAAGACATGGACTCAGCAATGGGGCGAAACTCGGTTGCCTCAAGCAGCGGATAGTCGGCCCCAACTGCTTCATTAAAGCGCTGAGTGGTCTGGTCTAACAAGTCTTCCGGAATCGCTTTCCAATCGTCTCGACTTGTCCAGCGAATGACCAAAATCACTTCATCAGCATGATACGGATGTTGCCAAGCCTCTTTGCCCACAAATCCTGGAGAACTGGCGAGAACTGGAGTCCAAATCTCGTCGTCTTTTTGCAGAAAGAAAGCTTGCTCTTGCGGGGGAACTCGAAATTTCAGCCATTCAACTGCGGGATGATCCATAGTTTGTAGAGGAGTTGCGTTCAGAGGAGAGGGCTGCCATAGAAGAACACATGCTGCCAAGACGATTGCCAGTCCGATTGCGCTAATGGCAAGATAATTAACTCGATCGAACAGATTAAATAGGGTGTTGCGTTGATTTTGCACAGTGGCTTTTATGCTTGGTGATATCTAATCTGCGCTGATCCTAGAGAGACCGAGTTTAAAGCGCATCATGCTTCTGAGTGATGCATGATAAACAAATGAGCATCTGAATGCCCCCCGAACGTTTACCGATGCAATTCCTCACCAAACTTAGCAGCTGCACCAGTAGCACTGCATTAGAAATGCCCATAGTTTACAGAGGAAGTCCTACTTGCCAACAGATGACCCAGAAGTCTTAGAATCAATCTGCTGATGCAAACGAGTGGATTAAGGCGCTCAAGTGGATTAAGCTGATCAAACAGAATCAGCCAGCGACACGACGGTAATCCAATCTTTGTAGGCTGGATCTCGGTTTTCGGTGATAGTCGTTAACGCTTCACGTAGGCGATCGGTGATGGGTCGATGGGTCGATAGATAATAGTTTTCAATCTGCTTGACCGGGGTGATCTTAGCCGCTGTGCCACTGAGAAAGACTTCGTCAGCAATGAGAAGCTCTGATTTGTCAATGGGCCGCTCGACAATAGGGATGCCCAGTTGATGGGCGATCGCCAACACGCTATCTCGCGTAATGCCTTCCAAAATATCTTGCTCAAATCCCGGCGTAATCAGCTGTCCGTTGCGCACAATAAAGATATTCATGCCCGTGGCCTCACTGACCTTGCCCTCAGAGTTCATCAAAATGGCTTCATCAAACCCTGACTCAACAGCCTCTGTCTTGGCTAAAGACGATGTGATATAAGCTCCACTAATCTTGCCGCGCAGGGGCAGACTTCGATCTTCTTGGCGATACCAGGAGCTAATGCGACAGCTCACGCCCTCTGGAGAAAGGTAATCGCCTAGCTCTAGCCCATAGACGAAGAAATCTTTCTCGACATTGTGTAACCGAGGCGCAATGCCCAAATCAGAGGTGTAGACAAACGGACGGATATAAAACGAAGCTTTAGGCTGATTTCGCTTGACAAATTCGAGAATAATGGTCTGAATCTTGTCAGCAGGTAAGTCGTAGTTTAAAAATCGAGCGCTAGTACTGAGCCGTTGACAGTGGCGATCGAGCCTAAACAGCAAGATTTGCTGAGAATTTTGGGGATCGCAGAGCCCACGCATGCCGCCAAATGCCCCAGTGCCATAGTGGAGAGCATGAGTCGCAATCGAAATTTTGGCGTCATTAAATGGAACAAATTGGTTCTGAAAATAGGCAATGGGTAAAAAGTTGTGCATAGTCTGATCAAATCGCAACTAAATGGACGCAAGCGTTCGTGTTAAAAATTATCCCGTAGAGTCGCCTACTTCGGAGCAATCCCATCGGAGAGCCGGAATGTGGCAGCGACAGGTCGATGATCGCTCGTGGTGTCATCGTCTGGGCAATAGGCTGCCTCAGGGGCAGCAAATAAAATCTCGGACGACTCAACCGTCCAAGCGGTAGCGGCATTAGCCACGAAAATAAAGTCCAGAACGCTGTCATATCGAGTGCTGCAAAATGTAGCAACTACGACCTCAGGGCGCACCCAGGTAAATGCCGCATTGGCTATCATCAGGTCAAATCCAACATCTCGACTGCCGATGTCACCTCGCGTTACATCATAGTCAAAGTTATAATCGCCTACGGCAATGATTGGTAGTGTTTGCGTCTGCACCCAGGCATTTAGCAGCCTAGCCTGCTCGTGGCGGGCGGCTTCATCGCTGCGGTAGAGATGATTGACCGCAAACAAGAACTCAACTGCGGTAGCGCGAACCTTAAACTGAGCCACTAAGGTAGCGCGGACTCGCCCCCCCATGCTGAGATCTGTTAATTCTTCATGGCGAAGCGGCTCTAGTAAATCACTATCGTACACAATCGCTAGGCGATCGCCCCCTCCGGTTGTGCCCAAAATCGAGCGAAAATCCCCAGATTCTCCGGCTGCAGCCCCCCGCTCCAGATGGGTCAACCATGATGAACTTTGCACTTCTGAAAAGCCCCAAATGTCAACATCTGAGAGTGGCCCCAAATGACGCTTGGCAATCACCTCTGGGTCTGCACCTCCCGATTCTACATTGAACCCAATAACCGTCAGCGTGCCATCAAATGCAGTTGGTGCTGGTGCCGAACAGAGATTTAGACTCAACACCCCAATCACACCTAGGCCCACTCCAACCCACCCACCCCCTGAGCAAAACCGAATCATGACAAGTCCTCACCATAGACTGGCTAATTCACAATTCCCGAAACTTGAGAACTCGTCACACTGTAGCGCCATCTGGAACCAATCCCGTTAAACTCAACAATTGATATCAAGTAGCCCATTCGAGAGTTGGAGTGCTCTCCCTAGTTGACTTGTATGTTGAGACTGTGGAAACCGCACCCTTGCGGTAGTCCATCTGATGTAGTCAGGTCTCCTGACCCAATACAGGATATGGGTTGTAAATAGTTTTGTCCGTCAATCAGGTGCTCTCCTTGGCAGAGCTCCAGTTCTGGGCTGAGATGCAGTTTAATTTAATGCGTGCTTAATATTGACGTCTCAAACATTCGATACTCTAATTGAGCGGAACTTGATTCAGACGTCATTAAAACCCAGTACAGCGATCTCTCATGGCTAAGGTGTCGATCGGACGATCACATTTCTGGCACATCCACAACATGCTGCGGATGCAGATGAGCTGAGAATTAAATAGGGTATCTGGACTATTTGTTCGCAGAGCAGAGATCTCAATGTTCTCAGCAAATTATCAGGAACTTCTCATTTCCGGAAAAGGCCAGATTCAGATTGTGGAATCATCTTAGAAATAGAATGCGTTCTCTTGAGAAATCAATACAGTTGCGTGTTGGAATCGATTTAATGTGGTTGATTTAGCATGTTTTAATTACTGAGATCTCATCAAGACTTTATTAATTTAGATGGCATTAACTCATCCTAAAAATGAAGTTTGAATAGCATACTAATCCTGCATTTCTCATGACGTGCTGACATCGTTGAAATCACCCAGCCAGGTGATGCAGATGGACGAAGGCATTGATCGCTTCTTCATCTAAGCTTGAGATAAACCATCTTTATTCTTTGCAAATTAATCGTTAGATTTCAATAAGCGTGTCCCTTCTGATTTGAGAGGATCAATGACTCTTTCATTCCTGTCTCTTCCTTATGTTGCCGAAATGCCTGATCTAATGGCGAGCCCAATGATGGGTTCTACACTAGGCTCAATCATTGATCATCAACCTGTCAATGCCATAGCAGCGCAGCAGAGTGATGGGGCGATTTCAGCCCATGGTATTGAAATGGTTTTTCAGTCGGGCAACCAACGCTATCAGGTATTGAAGAGGATCAATTTAGAATTATCTCAAGGAGATGTCCATTTGTTGATGGGGCCATCAGGGTCTGGGAAGACAACGCTGTTGTCAATTCTCGGTGGCATTCTACAACCGACTGCAGGGCATGTGCGGTTGCTGGGGCATGACATTACAACAATGTCGAAAGCAGAGGCGTCTAAGTTTCGGCTGAAGAATATCGGCTTCGTCTTCCAAGGATTTAATTTATTTCCAGCCTTAACCGCCGCCGAGAACATTGAGGTTGCCCTCAAGATGAAAGGGTTGCGGCCACGGGCGGCTCAACTCGAAGCGAAGCGATTGTTGGAGCAAGTTGGGTTAGAGCGCTATGCCAGTCATCTGCCGCGCGATTTGTCAGGGGGGCAGAAACAGCGGGTGGCGATCGCCCGAGCCTTAGCTGGAGACCCTGCTCTAATCATGGCAGACGAGCCGACAGCAGCGCTGGATTCACAAAATGGTCAGGCTGTGATTGAGCTATTGCGTCGGCTGGCCACCGAAGGCGGACATACCGTTTTGATGGTGACTCATGACCCTCGCATCAAGAGCGTCGCCGATCGCATCATCTATCTGGAAGATGGTGTTTTACAAGAATCCACTGACGATGAAATAAATGCCACATCATCCGAATTTGCTCTGGGCTAGTGCCTGTTGGAGCTTGCAGCAGCATGTCGTAGAGATAAACATGACGACGTTGCTGAATCTGAGGATGATTTGTGGCTATTGACACGTGCTGTTGAGGCATGGCGCGAAACGCCCCGACATGCTCTATTCACCTCACGCATCTGGATCATCCTGATTTAGAGATGGCAGATGGCAGCGCTCCAAAGTTTGCATGAAGGTAGACAGCAGCCAGGTATCAGTAGCCGTCCCGCCGCGACCGAGCCCCAGACCCCAAGCCTGCCGCGACTCATCTGGTGATATTTTCCAAAACCATTTGGCTGGTAAATGACCTCTAGGTGCAGCAGTTGAAAAGCTTAAAAGACGGTAAAGCTTAAAGAACTCGAGGCCAGATTGCCACCACCCCACCCGTTTCGCAAAGGCGATCGCTTCTTTTTTGGGCAAGCTCGAATACATTTGATATTGCACGCTAAAGCCAAACTGCCCATTACTATAGGTGACCCACAGCTGATCTAAACTTTGCAAGTCTCCACATGAGAGAGACTCAACGGCTGCTTTGCTAAGCCACGCATCGTCTCCGCCTGCTAGTCGCAGCAGCAATGAAAAGGTCTTTTCGTCGGCTTCCTTCCAGAGCCCTTTTTCCAGCAGGTTTTGTAATTCGGCAAATAACACTGAAAATGCGGAGCTAGAGAGGTCTGGAAAGGACTGCATCACAGTTGAATCGGCATCTGAATCGGCATCTGAGAGGGAGGTGGGCGCGGCCATCTGGTCTGGAGTCAATTGGGTTGAGGCAGATTGGGTTGAGGCAGATTGGGTTGAGGCAGATGCAGTGGGTAATGGCTGGGGGTGATGATCTAGGGAGGCTGGGGGTGTCAATGGTGAGGCAGCCACCCTAGACACATCACGTTCCCGCTGAAATGTGGCGATCGCTGCTGCTTCGATCGGCTGCACCTCGGATGACGTTAACCCCAAGAAGGTTTGAAACTCAGTCAGCCGCCTGCGGGTACCCTCACTGAGCGGGTATTCGCGGTTGAGCGTCCGCACAAATTCTTTGTCATAGCGATTGAGATGCTCCTGATGCTCAGCTTCTTTAGCTTTGGCCGTATTGATCAGCTCCTGACGCATGGGGCCGACTTCAACATCACTCAAGCCTAGCGATCGCTGCAGGTCTGTAAGTCGCTCCTCAGTAGCTGCCGTGAGCGGTAACTCGTGGGCGATCGCCTGAGCCAGCTCTATTTGGTAACGAGTCAAATGCTGTTGGTGCTGCTCTAGTTGAGCATCTGCTTCGGCAAACACCCGCTGTCGGATAGCCTGAGCATCGTCGGGCTTGAGGCCCAATGCTTTCTGAAACGCATTCAGTCGTGCCTGCGTTAAATCATTCAGAGGATATTCGCGCACCACCGCCTGCAACAATTCTTGCTCATAGCGCTTGAGGTGATCTGGATAATGAGCCGCACCTGTCTCTGCAATTTGGAGCAGGCGCTGCTCTAATGAGGCAACCTCAACATCTGTCAAACCTAGCGATTGCCGAAACTTGGCCAGCTCCTGTTTGGCAAGGGCGTTTAGGGGTAGCCCCAGACGAATTAGCCGCGAAAATTCAGCTCCATACTGCTTGAGTTTGTGATCACGTTCGGCGGCTTCAGCCATGATTCGACTGGTGATTTCGGCTTGAATCAGATTTCCATCGTCATCAGATAAGCTTAGTGCAGTTTGTAAGTCCTTCAGTTTTTCCTGATCGGCCTGACTCAAAGGGCAACTGGTTTGCGCGGCAGCAACAACAGCACTGCGATAGCGCTGCAAGTTTTCGAGTCGCTGGCGAGATTTAAGTGCCTGCTGACGGGCATTTGCATGGGCCAAGATATCGTGGTTGGTTGAGGCCACGTCGTCATCGCCCAAGCCGAGAAAAATCTGCAGCTCTTTGAGGCGATCGCCCAACTGATCAAGAGGGTAGCGCTCTTGCAGAATGGGGATAAACTCGCGGTAAGTTTGAAGCGCTTTGAAACGGTCTTGATATGGACGTAAAATCTGAGCCTCAATTTCAGCTGCCGCCTCGGGTGACACCTCAAGCTGCAATCGGCAGGTTTCGAGAATGGCGCGATCGACGGGTGAAAATTGTCCCAGATAGGCATATCTTTCCGCAGCCTGACGGTAATTGAGAATGGCCGCTGGCGCTTGAATTTTGGCGATCGGCTGCATTGTATCTGCCTCATCTGAGGCAATCATATTGGGCTCGATCAAGGGCGCGGCAATCTGAGTTTTTCGACTGGCGTAGCGATGTACGTCTTGAACTGTGAGCCAAGGGCTAGAGCGGGTTGCATCCGCAGAAGCCGCTCCTGTTTCGATACCTTCAACCAGATAGCGAGTATAGGTCGAGCAATCGCCCTGTTTGTGCTCAAACGAATAGGCGGCTGTATCTGATGAAAGCAGAATCACACGCCCCTCATGTCCCAATTGTTGGCTCACCGTAATAGCGCGATCGCGTTTCATGATCAGCTTGCGGCTTTCGTCACAAAAGCAGCAGTCAAAGATCAGGACGTGATGCCGACAGGGGCTAGCGCTGAGTGCATCTTGCAAAAAGCTAACTGGCATCGACGTGGCTCGAAACAAGCTTTTATTCGTCGAACGAGTCGAAAGGTAGAGCCGACCTCGATCATCTAAAAGCGCATAGCCAGAAAAGTAAAGCAGTGCCAGATCGTCAGGCGCTCTGGAGACAAAAAACTTCTCGACAATAACCTGCATATCCGTAGACTCGGGATCTATGAGGGGATATTCCACCTCAAAATCTCCCCACTCACGAGCCTGAAGCACCCGCTGCATTGCTCTAACATCGCCAGACGCAGCAGGCAGGGACTTTAACCCCGATCCATGTTGGCTGACTCCAATGAGCAGGGCCGCCCTTGCCATAAACTACATCCTGAAGAGCTAGTGTGCTACACGATGCCGCTGACGAGTATTACTGACGGTTATATAAAAATCATGCCTTAACGATACCGTCACGATCCGTCAACGTTTGTACCAAATGTTCCGGATCTAACTAGCGATCGCCCGAATATCTTATATTAACGTGTGTCAATAGGAATGTCTGTTACATCCCCCTCTCAACTCTCAGGCAAGATGCTAAACCGCTACACGACCAACGGCAGCATGTGAGGAGAGGTCGCAAACCCAGAAATGCGTCAGAAATCATACATCCAGCTCGACTTAGAAATATAATAGAAAATATCAATTGTAAACTTATGTAAAATCATCCATGAATCAGGCTAGTCTTACCACTATTTTGGCTCAGCTCGAGAGCGACAACTCACGCGATCGCATGGTTGCTCTCGCCCAATTACGAGATGTTCCAGCAGCTGATGCTGTTCCTTTAATCAAAAAGGTGATTGACGATGATAATCTCCAGATTCGCTCGATGGCGATATTTGCCCTCGGCCTCAAGCAAACTGAAGACTGCTACCCGATTTTAGTGCGCCTGCTTGAATCTGATGCCGATTATGGCATTCGGGCTGATGCAGCTGGAGCGCTGGGTTATCTAGAAGATTTGCGAGCCCTTGAGCCCTTGGTGCGGGCGTTTTACGAAGATACAGATTGGTTGGTGCGATTTAGTGCGGCTGTTGCTCTCGGCAACTTGAAAGATGGCCGAGCATTTTCTGTGCTCATGGACGCTCTTGACAGTGAAGAGGTGGTCGTTCAACAGGGTGCGATCGCGGCATTGGGTGAGATTAAAGCAATCGACGCAATTGAAAAACTCCTGACCTTTGCCCAATCTGATGATTGGCTTATTCGTCAGCGGCTGGCTGAAGCTTTGGGGCAATTGCCGTCGCCCCAAAGCATCTCAGCTCTAAAATATCTAGAAAAAGATAGCCACCCCAACGTGTCGGCAGCGGCCCAGTTTTCGTTACAAAATCTAGGATCGTCGAACTGAACCTACTCCTAAAGATCAGCCAAATGGCGTAGACCTTTACGACAAAAGTCTGAGTAGCTGTTCATCTAAAGCCGTGAATCCTTGGCATAGAATGTTAGGGGCATCCAAATCATGATTACGGCTAAAACACTGGGTTTATATGCACTATTAGCAATGGGCAGCTATGCCATGTGCCAATTGAGTATGTTAGTTGTCTGCGCGCTTTTACTTACCGCCACAGGCTGGACTTGGTGGACACTCCATCAGCATTTGCAGCGCGAAACGGAGTAACCGCTAGGTGAAGTACACTGAGGCGATCGCATTTCACCGGGCGATCGCTTCTTTAGTTCTCTTACCCGACTATAGAAATTTGCTACATTCAATTGCGTTGAAGCTCTATTCCTGGCACTCTTAAATAGATGCAGGTTTGCTAAAGCTGCAAAATTCCCATTAATTGTTCACTGCTATGATGAGCCATACCCTGATTAAATTCTCATCAGAAGATTGTGGGATTTGCCACAAAATGTCTTTTTATGACCAGAAGGTTGCTGCAGAGCTAGGGTTAAACTTCATTGATGTCAAAATGCAAGACACAGCAACCTATCGCAAATATCGCCACATTCTGCTGACGCAATATCCCAACAAGGCAGATATGGGATGGCCAACCTATCTCATCTGCGATGATCCCGAAGGCAACTTCAAAATTCTGGGCGAAGTCAAAGGGGGGCACCCCAAAGGCGAGTTTCGCACTCGGCTGCAAGATTTTGTCGGTGAATCTAAGTAGCAAGAATCGTCTTGCTGTCGCAGGTTAGCTCGCGCTGATCTCAAAGCTAGTAATTTCTAAAATAGGGCCAATCATAGCGATTGACATGACATCGTCTCGGATGCGGCCTGTCACAGTGGCATTCAAACCCGATTGAAGCAATTCATCTGGTGCTCCTGCATAGATTTCATAGCTGCCCTCAGGGGTGACGAGTGACCAAACGCCACTACCCATAGTTGAGGGCTCAATTGTGCCGTGGAGTGTAATTGTGCTCATGCTGGTTTTTCCTCCGTTTTGAGCGCTAGATATGCAAGTCCAATGCAGAGTAGCGCGTTTACAACTAAGAACAGTTGGGCGATCGCTTGACTATTGATCCTCATAACATGGGGAGCCCAGATTGCACTAATCGTCAGGCATGACGCGACCCCCAGAGATGAGCCAATGGCAAACCACTTCCATTGTGGATGACTCAACAGCAGCACGACTAGCCCAAATGGAATCAGAACACTAGCAAAAATCGGGTTTAGAGCTGCACTCCCTTGCAGAGCACTCCCCAATTCAGGAATTGAACTGCCCATCACTCTAAAGGGCCACTGGGGCACATCAAACACATAGAGCCCTTTCAGGAAAAAGAGTCCTGTGCTTCCCATGACCAGCCCGCTTGCCAAGAACCCATGCCATAAAACCGGCAGATAGAAGCGCAAGAACCAAGCCAGAAGATACGATCCTACGACCATCAAAATCTTAGGGAGCAGAGCCACAACGCCACCATCAAACCAAAACCGTAAATTGAGGTAGCCGTTGTCGCGCAGCCAGCGGAAGAAATCTCGAGGGCTGATTTTCCCTTTTTGCGCCAGTGTGACAGCCGCATTGGCATCTAGTTGTCCAGCTCCAAAGTGATTGAATTCATCATTCTCAATCACGCGAGCCGACTGTTTCAGAATAGTCGCAACTTCCTCTGGTGGGTCAACCCCAACCGCCTTAATCAGGGCGGCAACTCCTGCAACGTGAGGAGAGGCCATGCTGGTGCCTTGGAATGACCGAAATACGGGGTCTCCCGTTTGGGGATCGATCGTATTTTGTAAAATGCCCCCGGCCATGCTGCCAGTCGCCATCGAACCTCCAGGCGCAGAAATGTCAACGCCAGCTCCATAGTTAGAATAGGGAGCTTTTGCCCCAGTTGCATCTAGAGCAGCCACCGAAATCACATGAGGATATCGAGCCGGAAACCCAGCCGCATTTGTGTTGGCATTGCCTGCTGCAGCCACTAACACAAGCCCTTTGCTGTGGGCATAATCAATAGCCTCTCGCAAAACTTGACTATCGCCACCGCCACCGAGGCTCATGTTGATAACATCGGCGTCATGATCAGCCGCGAACCGAATAGCCTCAGCAATATCCGCGATCGTCCCTTGCCCCGTGCGGCTCAACACCTTGAGAGGCATCAGAGTCGCTTCATAGGCAATTCCGGCGACGCCATAGCGATTGTTAGTAGATTGAGCAATGGTGCCAGCAACATGGGTGCCATGCCCATGATCGTCGGTGGCATTTTCTCGATCATTGACGAAGTCATATCCGGCTGCAAATTCTGTCTGCTCTAAATCAGGGACGCGGCTGATCCCCGTATCAATAACGGCGACTGTAACCCCTCGTCCTTTAGTTTCATTCCAGGCAGATTCGACATTGATGCTGCGAAAATTCCACTGTTTGCTGTAGTCAGGATCATTGGGAACGTCCTGCGTCTGATAGATATAGTTGGGCTGAATAGATTCGGTTCGTGATCGCAGCTCAGATTGACGCCGTAGCTGCTTGAGCAGTGCTCGATCTCCATCTATCACATAAACCTGTTCAGTCTGAGAAAATTCGCTATTGAGCTGAGGCTCGACGTTAAACTGTTGGGCGATCGCCCCAATCTCCTGTTCGATCTGTTGTGGCGTGAGGTCATCCCGAAAGTTCAGCACAAGTGAGTCATATTGCCCCTGAGCCGCCAACCCTGAAAAACTAGCTAACGCCCAAACCATCCCTAGCAGAAACAGACCACTCCACAAGAGGTTTTTCATAGATCCCAGCCACAGCAATTCAAATAATCATCCCCACCATAACTCACCACTCCTCAACCATGAGAAAACGTAAGCATACTCCACACCCCCAAACGAGCATTTTGTTATTGGTTCAGTAGCCTTCAGTAGCCTGAATCCAATGTAAAGGTAAGTTAGAGACAGAAAATGTACTGAGTATTAATCCAGTTATGATCAAGGGTCTCCTGTGGTTCCCTCTTCTTGCCGTATTTATTTGGCTCGCATGGGCGGGCTGGAATGAATATCAAAAGGTCGAGGCCTATCGGATTTGGGCGCATCAATTTCAGCACGCGAAATACGACATTTATGCGGTTCTTGGGCAAAATGGAAACGAGATTACATGGGGCAAGCCGACTCGAAAAGGGCCTATGAATCTAGAAACCTTTTCACTTGAGACCGTTGATTCTATCCAGTTAGTTGTTGATGGTCAGTCCGTTGATCGCCAGTCGGCTGACGGTGAATGGCTAGATGAAACCCATCTACCGCAAAATGCTCGAAAAATTCATCTCGAGTTTCAAGTGAGCGATCGCCCTGCGATCTGTATTCCGTTTACTGAGTTGAAACTTGCCGTCCAGTGGCTGAGGCATCTCACTCCACCAAGCCTTGATTTAGGGTGATCTAGGGTCAAGTGGTTTGAGATTAACATTGTCCTGGGTCGCGCTATAGTCTCCCCCTGCTGAAGCGATTTGCATGTTTAAACCTGCTGCCATATCTAGATCAGAGCTTGTCGAACGTCGCCGCCGTTTGCGTCGTCAGCGTCGATGGCGAGCAGCACAATCTCTTTGGCGATTCTTGCTAGTGGTTACAGCTACAGGTGGCTTAATATGGGTAATAACCCTGCCAGGGTGGATTATTTATTCACCTGAACAGATTGCAATCGATGGCAATGAATTTCTGCCAGATGAAGCGGTTCAATCTCTATTGCCGATCGACTACCCAGAATCAATCATTCAGATTCGGCCTCATGGGATTGAGCGCCATCTCAAAGCACGAGGCCCGATTGCAGAGGTGCTGATTAACCGCCAGCTGTTTCCACCTAGCCTGACCATCACCATTCAAGAACGTCGCCCCGTCGCGATGCTTATTGGCGGATCATATGGGAGTGCGGATAGCGATACCAATTCAGACGGGCTCAGGTTCAATCAAGCAACCCGTCGCCTGGCTCCAACAGGTCTCATTGATGAAAATGGCACCCTGATTCCGCTAGAAAATTACACGGCTCTAGACGATTCTCTAGAATTGCCTGACTTAAGAATTATTGGCATGCAAGAGCACTATCGGCCTCAATGGGTCAGCCTTTATCGCCAAATCAGCCAAAGCCCACTCGAAATCTTTGAGATTGACTGGCAAGATCCGGCAAATCTAATTTTGAATACAGACCTCGGCATTGTATATTTTGGAGCGTATGATGCAACACGATTTGGCAAGCAGCTAGTTGTGCTTGATCAGATGAGAAGTTTGCCTGAGCAGATTGACTCTGACCAAATTGCTTATATCGATGTGTCGGCTCCTGATAACCCGTTGATTCAAACGGTAGACAGGGTTTATTAGCGATGCCAATTAACTCAGGCTATAAATCTGCTGGATCAGTCTGAAGTATTTGATTCACTTGAATAAGAGGATGACGGCAGCGCTTTTCAGTAAAGTTAAGTTTTTGTATTTTGAAATGGCGTGATTTGAACCATTGGACATTAGTGAGTATGATTGGTTTTTTAGACAACTTACCCTATATTTAACTAGAACAGCTTGAGGGCGGAAATCTAGACGTATCAGTCATTCCTAACTCAAGCGTAATGTGGCGGTAAGTGGGTCGTCACCCCGGTGAAGCATTTAGGGTTAGAGACAAGTAGCTTTCAACATCAATGAATACGTCGAATCCTTCAAATCCTTTTACAAACTCTGGGCTACACTTGGGTCAAGTTCACAGTCATGATGTCAACGGCATTCCGTCAGAGGACAGGAGTGATGTAATTGTGCCAGGCAGTGTAGCGCGAATAAAGGTCATCGGGGTTGGTGGTGGTGGGTGCAATGCTGTCAATCGCATGGTCGCCAGTGGAGTGGCAGGTGTAGAATTTTGGACCATCAATACCGATGCCCAGGCATTGACAAATTCGTCTGCTCATAACTGCTTGCAAATTGGGCAGAAACTAACTCGGGGATTGGGCGCAGGTGGCAATCCCTCAATTGGCCAAAAGGCCGCTGAAGAATCACGAGATGAGTTGTCAGCTGCCTTAGAATCATCGGATCTTGTGTTCATTACTGCTGGCATGGGAGGGGGCACAGGAACGGGGGCCGCTCCGATTGTGGCTGAGGTAGCGAAAGAAGCAGGCGCTCTAACTGTTGGTGTGGTGACGCGTCCGTTTACCTTTGAAGGGCGACGTCGGACAGGGCAAGCCGACGACGGGATTTCGGGGCTGCAAACTCAGGTTGATACGCTCATCGTGATCCCCAACGATAAGCTTTTATCGGTAATCTCGGAGCAAACTCCCGTGCAGGAAGCGTTTCGCGTTGCTGATGACATCCTACGTCAAGGCGTGCAAGGCATTTCTGACATCATCACCGTTCCGGGTTTGGTCAACGTTGACTTTGCTGACGTGCGGGCTGTAATGGCCGACGCAGGTTCGGCATTGATGGGCATTGGCGTTGGGTCTGGGAAATCTAGGGCTCGTGAGGCAGCTATGGCTGCAATTAGTTCTCCTCTGCTGGAAGCCTCGATTGATGGCGCAAAGGGCGTTGTCTTTAACATTACGGGAGGTAGCGATCTCACGCTTCATGAAGTGAATGCGGCGGCAGAAATTATCTACGAGGCTGTTGACCCGAATGCCAATATCATTTTTGGTGCGGTGATTGACGATCGACTCCAGGGAGAAGTCCGGATCACGGTCATTGCGACAGGGTTCACATTGGAAGCTCAGTCTGCCTCCTCCGCATCTAGTCGGGTATCACCGTTAAAACGAACAGTGGCTCCACCGCCGCTGGGTTCGACCTCTCCGTCTGATTCTAAAGGTAAGGGCGGGCTCGATATTCCAGAATTTTTACAGCGACGCCGGCCTACTCGTTGAAGGCTATTGGCTATCATCACAATTCGGTGGCGCATGAGGGAGAGTGATGGGGTTTCATTCTCTGAGGCTTTCTGATGTACTCTTTAACTTGAATCGGTAGAGGGGTGTGGTTTCTAGCACGCAAGAAATTTTCAATGTGAGCTTGCTGGGGTTGTCTTAGCACGCTGATCCGGCGATAAGCGATTTCAAACTACAGTATGTCAGTCGAGATACTGGTCTTTAGGGAGGATTTCTGCGATCGCTTTTGCTATGCTTTTTAGCATCTCTATGCGTTTATCTCGCAATTCAGTCTCATGGCACTTGATCCTGCTCCCCTGCATCCTGAGCAACGTTTGACTTCAGCATGGTCTAAGGGCGATCGCCCCGACCCAGTCTCAACGTTTTACTATTTTGCCTATGGTTCTTGCATGTGTCCGGTTGACCTCAAGCGATCGCTTGGAGTGCTCACCCATGACTATGTGCTAGGGCCAGCAACCTTATCGAACTATCAGTTGGGATTTTTTCGGCGATCGCATCGGCGCAACTGTGGCGTCTTGGATATTGTCCGGCGTTCCAATTCAGTGGTGCATGGTGTGCTTTATCAACTGCCATGGACGTTGAGCGATCGCCTCGATGAGCGCGAAGAAGGCTATTGCCATGAGATCATTCAGGTTGATTGCCAGGGGCATCTGTATTCTAGTGTCCGCACTTACACCGTGATTGACAAACTCACCGCCGAACATGCTCCCAATGACTGGTACTTTCAAGTGGTGCTACGGGGAGCTGTGACCTGCGGTCTACCCGAAACCTATTGCTGGCAATTGTTTAATCATATGCATCAGCTGCAGCAGCGTGAGGCTGAGTTGCCCAAGACGGCGTGACCAATGAGGCCCAGACCTACGCAAATTACTCTACACCTGCATGCTCTTGTCTGACTTCTTGCCAGTTTACATTTCCTTGCAAATCAATATTGATCTAGATGGGTTCAAGTTGGCGTAGAAAGCAAATAACAGCTTAAGGCTGGCTTGAGACAGAGCCTTAGACAGTCTTAATTTTGGATTGATGCGTTCCTCTAGGGTAGATTGATGGTGACGGATTACCGAAGATGCTAGCAACGCTGGCGCGGCAAGATTTGGCAGTATTAACCCAGGATGACAGCAATAGTCTAAGTCACATCCACAGTTCTCTATGGCAGATGTTCAGTCAACCCTATCGTTTCGGCTAGTCAGCGATCGCGACCTCGATCGTTTGCTGCCGCTGATTGCCGCATTTTATGCAGAAGATCAGTATCGGTTTGATCAAACTATTCTACGCTCGGTAATGTTGCAATTGGTTCAAGACCCATCACTGGGGCGAGCATGGTTCATTTGCCTCAACGACGATGAGGTGGGGTATGTTGTACTGACATTTGGCTATAGCCTGGAGTATCGCGGTCGTGACGCCTTCATTGATGAACTCTTTATCCGCAAGGGCGATCGCAATCAGGGGATAGGGACAACAGCCGTTCAATTCGTCAAGAATGCCTGTTGTGATCTCGGTGTGCAAGCCCTCCATTTGGAAGTGGAGCGTGACAACACTCTAGCTCAGCGGTTTTATCGCAAACTTGGATTTGAAGATCACGATCGCTATCTGCTAACGCAGCAGATTTTTCCTGGCTCAACTGCGAGTCCCATCCGTTAAACTGATGAAGATGGGTCGTTGGGTTTGCGCCAGAACTGGTGCGATGCGCTAGTTTTGAGACCCGGTATCAGCAGTATTTAAATGCTCAAGTGCTTAGCTTATGCCCAACTACTCAGCGATCGCCACAACGCTAACTCAAGACTTTAAAGTTCGTGAAGACAAGTTGCCCCTGATGAGTGAATCATCGCGCTCTCGCTTTTTGCTGCACGGGCAGCCAACTCCACGGGTGTTCTTATTCTTTCATGGCTTTACGGCAGGCCCATATCAGTTTATGCCGTTAGCAGAATCGCTGCACCGAGACGGCCATAATGTCATCATTCCGCTAATGCCGGGGCATGGGCAGGCTGGAAACTGGAATAAAACCAATCCGCCTCCCTTGTTGACCGACCCTCAAGACTATCTGAAGTTTGCAGTGCAGTGGCTCAATTTAGCAGAAAAACTGGGCGATCGCGTCATTGTGGGCGGGCTGTCGGGCGGTGGCACTCTGGCAGCGTGGTTATCACTTGAAAAAGCAGACGCCATCGATCGCACCCTCCTGTTTGCGCCGTTTCTCAGCAGCAGCAGTCGCGTGATTGACCTTTTCGTGCGCAATATGGGTGGCTATTTTGAATGGACAGATGTCAAAGGCCCCTCCTATTCAGGGTTTCCGCTGGCGGCACTGAGAGCGCTACTCTTGGTGGGGCAATATGTGCTCAAGCGGGTGAAAAAGCCCCCTGTATCGCCCATTTTCACAATTTCGAGTGAGAGCGATCGCGCCGTTGGCAACAGCGATCATGTGGCGCTGTTTGAAAGTGCGCTCAAACATCAGCCCCAGTGCTGGTATCACCGATTTGACCGGGTTCTCGATATTCCTCACACGATGATGACAGAGAGCGAAGGCAACGACTATGAACATTTGCTCAACACGATGGCGCGCGCCTTTATTTACAGTGACCTCACCTGGAACCAGGTCGAAGAGATCGCCTACCGCATGACCCAGGGCAAAACGTTTGATACGGTTGTCGCCGAACTGGAGCTAACAGATAAAGCCTCTCCTGAAATGCCCGCCATGATTACGATGGTGGATAAGTGGTCAATTGTGGCGAAGCGGCAACAAGGCAAGAAACGGGGCGATCGCTAACCTGTCCGCTGTGGCCTTGGTCGTTAACCTGTGAGTTCTTGATATCGAAAACAGTCTACGGTGTGGTCGTTTACCATGCCCGTCGCTTGCATAAAGGCATAACAAATCGTTGAGCCGACAAACTTGAAGCCTCGATACTTTAGATCTTTGCTCATCTGGTCAGAGGCTTTGTTCTGCGTTGGAATCTCAGCTAGCGATCGCCATCCATTTTGGATCGGCACACCCTCAACAAATTGCCAGATATAAGCATCGAAGCTGCCAAACTGAGCCTGCACCTCTAAAAATAGCCGCGCATTTTGGATTGCAGATGTGAGCTTCAGCCGATTTCGCACGATGCCTGCGTTTTGCAGCAGTGATTCGAGCTTGGCGTCATCATAGCCCGCCACAATTTGGGGATCAAACTGGTCAAACGCCTGACGGTAATGCTCTCGCTTTTTCAGAATAGTAATCCAGCTTAGTCCGGCTTGCGCGCCTTCTAAAATCAGAAATTCAAAGAGCCGCTGATCATCGTGGAGAGGGACGCCCCATTCCTGGTCGTGATAGATCACCTCAAGCGGATCATCCTTCACCCATTCACAGCGATGGAGTTTTGTCATGTCGTCTCGACGTTAGATTTGTATCATTACGATGGTTGCCGCAGGCAATTGGACTATCAATGAAGCCATGGTTAAAGATTGGCGTAAGAGCGATCGGCCAATACTCTCATGCACCCTCTCAAATCGTCAAACTGGCACAATAGATCGATGTATTGAGGCCGCAGATCGACGTATTGAAGCCTTAGATTGACATATTGAGGCCGCAGATCGACATATTGAGCAGGTTGACTACCAAATAAACCTTTGGCTTCTCATCCCCGAATCCCTGCTTTGCCCGTTCTTCAGCCGACGCTGGCAAGGGCCATTGCATACACAATTGCTCTAGCCTTGAATTATATCCAGTCGTCAACGATGTGAAACATCTTGAATAAACGGCGCGATCGCCTCAATAAATTCAGAGGTTGTTTCATAGGGCAGCACGTTGCGCCCTGGAATCTGTCGTCCCTGCCCATGAGGGAGATAGTTAAGATAATCGTTCATCCGCTGCTCTGGAGTTTCACCTTGGCCTGAACGACTAATGCTCGAAGCCGTGTTGCCAATCACGACTAGCGTTGGAACCTGAATCTGGGCGATCGCCTCTGCATAGTTGCGTCGCCAAAATCCGGCTAAAAATGAAAACACAGCATAGCGACTCTCTGGTTTTTGGGCTCCTACGACCAGCATGTCAAGCCAGTTCTGATCTACCCTCTTTGGCTCAGAAAACAGCTGCTTGGCTGAAAATGATGCTAAAAATTGCCGTCGTCGAGCATAGCGATAAAAGGCTTGCCCCAATGGTGAATTAAACAGGGTCCAACTGAGGCGCTGTTGCCACGAGGCAGCGGCGCGGGTCATCACTGCCCAAGCGGGTGGGCCGGCCAAAATCAGCCCATTCATCACCTCATCAGCATCGTCCATTTGGCTAAGGGCGATCGCCACCGGAAACAGTGCCCCCTGAACGATGAAAATAGCGGGCTGGCGCACTATTGTTTTTACAAAGAGATGCAACTGCTCGGCCCAGTCTTTGGGGCAGTAGGCCACTCGCGGCATATCACTCTCGCCACAGCCCAACAAATCAGGACTATAAATCGGATTGCGGCCATCCGACTGAAACCACTGCCGACTAAAGCGATCCCAAAATCGCCGCGACAGACCGACCCCAATCGGATGAATCAACACAATCGGCGTCGCCTCTGACTCGGCAACACCTGAACGTTGGACTTCATAAGCACAACGATAGCCGCGCCATTGATAAAATTGCGTCGCTGCTGGAATTTGGATGGTGCTGGCAGCTGGATTTTGCACCGATTGTTCAGATGGCATGCCCGATATCCCCCGTTGCGTTCCCTATCATTTTAGGGTGTCAAATCGGCTCTAGTTGGTTGACGGCATTTGCCGGGGGGTGAGGTATTTGTGACAACTAGTGCACGCCACGCGCCCTCTTGCCGACTAGCACCAACCAAAATCTTGGCCCAGATGAGCATACAGGCGCTGATTATAAGGGTCAAAATAGTCGCGCAACTGCTGTCTGGTGGCAGAATCAATTTGAGTGTAGGAGTTAACATTCCGGGGTTTGAAGTGGGGGGGGCTCCATGGGGGGATGCCCAAAAATGCCAGCACGTCATGATAGGTTTCGTGGGGTTGCTCAAATAGGCGATCGCTAGATAGCGTTAGCATTTGTGCCTGCGGGAAAACAGCCTCAAATCGCTGAATCTGATCGATATAGAGGCCTCGGGCTAAGTAGGAGAAATGCTGATGGGTGGGGCTGATATAGCGGTCATCGAGCTGCAGGCGATCAAGTTCGGGCTGCAGGCGTTCAGGTTCTCGACGAATAGCCTCTGCAAACGACAGAGATTCACGCTGCTTGCGGACGTTGTGATGATAGTGGGAATAGGCGCGATCGATTGGGTTTCTCAGCAGACTCATGAGTTTGACATGGGGCACCAGAGCCGCAATCCGCTGGGGCACATGGGGATGAAAGAGATAATAGGGGCTAGCTTCGCCACTGAGGGTGACAGGATGCTTTGTCCAGCGAGCATAGAGGCGAGAGGGCTGCAGCGGAAACTGCGCTCGATACCAAGCTATGCCCCGATCAAACTGGAGGTCAAAAAAGTGCAACTCTTTTGCAGTCACCGGAAGAATCTGAGGATGGAGGCACAATGACGCATATAGTGAGCTGGTGCCACCCTTTTGGGTGCCCACAATGATGAAGTCAGGGAGCGATCGCCATGGACTGGTTGCCAGTCGATAGGCAGATCGAACAGACTGTAAATTGCAGCGCATCGGTGACTGGGTAGAGAAATAAACGACTGAGATATCAACGACTATGAGGGCGGCCAACCTGCGATAAGGAGATACCTGGATATCTGGTTATGTGGTCGGGTTCATAGCGTCTGACAGATATCGTGCCGTGGCTTCTACCAGGGCGATCGCATCTTCATAGACCATCCGCGTCGGCCCCAACATGCCCACGCTGCCAACGGGTAAATCACCCCGCTGATAGGTGGCCGATACAAGCGCACAGGTGCGAATGGGCTCTAGTGGATTTTCTGCCCCAATCCGCACGGTCACTTTGCTGCTGCCAGTTTCTAGCTCTCCTGACTCAAAAATCAGCGACCATAGCTGGTCAGGCTCTTCTTCAAGAAACTGAATAATCGTCTGCACTTGATGCATCTCTGAAAACTCTGGATGCCGTCGCAGCACCTCTGCCACCCCGCTAATTAAAATCTGTGTAGAAATGGGCTGCTGGCTGCGTTGGCCAATTTCAGTCAGCGAGGTGCAAAGTAAGTCGGCATAGTGATCAAATTCGCGCCCAAGCTCACTCCAGTCGAGATTGGTAATCTGACGTAGCGATCGCCCCCGCAAATGATGATTCAGGAAATTTGAGAGCACCTGCAGTTCGCGCTCAATCAGCTCAGAGTCTGTGGAGTCATCTCGAACAACGTCGGGCATATCCATCGTGATGGACTGGGTCTTATACGAATCGAGCACCACGATCAGCATCAGCTTTCCAGGCTCAATTTGCAGGATTTGGAGGTGGCGCAATTCTGTTGTCCCTGGAGTTTGGGGCAAGGTCACCAACGAAATATAGCCGCTAATGCTCGATAAAATTTGCGCGGCTCCCCGCAGCACTGCCTCTAAGCTACAGCTCTCCCAGTCAAGCTGATTTGAAAATAGATGATCCGCCTGTCGAGCCACCCGATCAGACGGCTGAATTAGCTGATCGACATAAATGCGATATCCTGAGTCAGACGGAATTCGCCCCGCCGACGTGTGAGGTTGGTAGAGTAGACCCGCCTTCTCCAACCGCCCCATCGCATTGCGGATGGTTGCCGAGCTGACTCTTAAGTTGAATTCTTCGATTAGTGCTTCAGACCCAACAGGCCGCGCTGTGGCAACATAGTGGCGCACAGTTGCCCAAAGAACCTGCTGTTGACGCTCACTCAGCCTTACCTGCATACGAGTTTCTTAAAGTGCGGATGCCAAACGTAACCGACGATATCGTGATCAACTAATCATGATCGACTAGATGTCGTAATTTAACTGAACTGCCCTAGCTGTCGTGGTAGCTATCAATACCTGGGCACCGTTGCATCAATCATGGCAGAGTATGCATCAATGCCGCCAGCTAAATTTTTGACCTGGGTAAACCCCTGACTGACTAACCACTGACACATCTGTGCTGAACGCATCCCGTGGTGGCACATCACAATGATTTCGGTCTCCTCGTTCAGGTGTTCTCGAATGGCGTGACTCCACTCGGCAAACTGGCTTAATGGCAAGCTAATAAACCCATCAATCCTGGCGATCGCCAACTCGTTAGGCTCACGCACATCAACAAGCTGGACAGACTCAGGGGCAGTCGCTAGCGACATTGCGAGGTCTTCAACTGTGATTTGATCAATAGGCTGGCTAGGTGACATGAGTAATTAAGCTAACGCGAGAACGAAGGCTGCCATTTGCATTGAACGATCACGTTCAGTAATTAGAACTAGCCTAGCAAAGTTCTCTACTAACTGAAAATTTCTACAGCTTATTCATGAATCGTACCGTCAGGCATGATAGCGCCCGTCAGAATTGTGCCTGTAAGCTTCACCATAATTTTGCCAGGGACGCCAATCTTGGCCCCGCTGAGATCAGCTCCACTGAGATTTGCGCCGCTGAGATCAGCCCCGATCAGGTTGGCTTCCCGCAGATTGGCATGGCTCAGATTAGCCTGGAGCAAATTAGCGCGGAATAAGTTGGCGCGACGCAGGTTAGCTCGGTTGAGATTAATTTTATGCAAGAACGCATCGGATAAGTTGGCATCGGTCAAGTTGGCATTGCTCAGATTTCTGCCTGAGAAGTCTTTTTCGCTCAGGTTTTTGCCACTCCAATCGACATCGCTCAGGTCAGGATCCTGTCGATAGGGAGATGGACTGGGCTGCTGGGGTTGGGGTGATGGCTCTCTCCGATAGGCTGCATCCCGATAGGCTGTGTCTTGTGGGCGTGTTTGAGTCGATGCAGCATTGCCCGGTGGAGGAGCTGGTGGCGGTGGCTGATAGCGATAGTGATAGCCCGGTCGCGGAGGTGGGCGGTAGGCATAGCGAGATGAGTGGGCCGAATAGCCATTTCTCGACTGTGTAGATGACTGAGCTGGCGATCTTGCTTGAGGCGACGAGGCTGATGCCGATGAGGTTTTAGCCGCTGATGCCGTCCGCCTGGTTTGACTTTGGCCGTTGCGGTGAAGTCGAAGGCGATCGCGTGCCAGGTTGATTTCCTTCAGCTTTTCTTGAGCCTTGCGCTGAAGCCGTTCATTATCTTTAGGAATGCGATCCGGATGCCAGATAAACACCAGATCCTTATACGCCTGGTTAATTTCATCCATCGAAACACCAGGCTTTAAGTCAAGCACTTTATAGCATTGCTCGAGATCATCCATTTGTTCAAAATACCATCATTTTCTCGTGCAGGCCTGCGATCGCTCGGCTTGGCAGAGCGCTGATTTGGTTTCAATCGTCGCGTATTGGACTGAGACCTGAATATGGGTTGATAGAAATCGTATTAAATCATCTCAATATTGCCGTGCTTCTGATTGCTCGACCCCCTACGGTACTAAACTAAGTTTTGGCAATGTCGCGCGTCATCGCCAGCACAGATGACTGCTTTCACATTGGCTGGAGATGCCCTCTGCTTGGACTTTTCCTGATGAAGCTTCGATCTTTTTTCACCATTGTAGTCGCCGTTGTCACGACTCTGCTGTTGGTTGGAGTCAGTGGATTATATTGGTTGACTGCTCACAATCCGCTGGCAACAGCACGAGCAGCACAGCGGCTAGAGCCTGAGGCCGCAATCTTTGTGCCCCGACAGGCTCCATTGATGGCGTCGTTGCGTGTCGATCTCGATCAGCTTAAAGACTTTCGGGTGGCGGCAGCAGCACCAGGACGACGACGGCTGGTTCGGGCGGAGCTAGACCAGTTGGAAGCTAGCGTGCTGGCGAATACTGGGTTGACATATAGCGCCGATATTCAACCCTGGATCGGTGACGAAATCACATTTGCAGTAACGACGTCAGATATTGACCGGACGTTAGAAAATGGATCACAGCCGGGGTATTTACTGATTGTTTCGACGGACGATCCGGAGCGATCGCGCGAGTTTTTGCAGCTATTTTGGCAAAAACGAGCTGTTGCTGGCGAAAATTTGGTGTTTGAGCAGTATTCGGGAGTCAAGCTGATTTATGCAACGCCTCCCCAGGCTCAGCGTCTAGGTTCAACTGCCCAATTGACCGGGGCAGCGGCTGAAGTGCTAGCTGCTGAAATGGCGGCGCAATCGCTGACTCCGACGATCGCCAGTGCTCTGGTGGGCGATCGCTTTATCTTGTTTGCCAATCATCCCAAGGTCTTGCGCGACGCGATTACGAATGTGCAAGCTCCGGGGCTCAACCTAGTCAGCAGTGATGTGTATCAAGACACCCTGCAGGCTTTGCCCACATCAGGTATTGGCTTAGCTGTCGTCAATCTCCCCGAATTGTCGGCATGGCTAGGCTCTTCCGATTCAATCCCGACGTCCACTGCCGATTCAGACTGGGTATATCACAGCCTGGTGATGGCATTCCAGCTTGAGCGAGACGGTGTTGTTGGAGAAACCGCCCTGCTGACTGCCCCTGGGAAAACAATTTTGGCCGAGCGCCCCACCCGGTCTCGACTGTCTGAAATTCTGCGCTTTATGCCGGCAACCAGCCCCATGGTGGCATCGAGCACCAATTTGCAGCAGCTCTGGTCGCAAATCGTGACAGGGTTGCCTGATACCCATCCGCTGGCGACGTTGACGCATGTGCTGCAGACAACGCTGCAATCTCGCTGGGGGCTGGATGTGCCCCATGATGTGTTTGAGTGGGTCACGGGTGACTATGGATTGGCATTCGTGCCTCGGCTCGATCTGGCGACCTCAGACTGGATATTTGTGGCAGAAACGTCTCCTGATGCGACCCAGGGGATTGAGCAGCTCGATGCGATCGCCCGACAGCAAGGCTTAAATATTGGCCCGATCCGCTTGGGCGATCAGCAGGTGTCAGCCTGGACAGACCTCTCCGCGCAGGCGACTACGGCGCGCAAACCCAGATCGCAAGATGACCTGGTGCTCTCGGCTGATGTGCAAGGCGTTCATGCTCAGGTGGGTCGCTACGAACTCTTTGCCACGTCTGTGGCTGCGATCAATCAGGTGCTTACCACCTCTGAACAGTCAATGGCCTCGTCGTCTGCCTTTCAGCGGGCGATCGCCCCCTTTGATGACGCCAATGATGGCTACCTCTATCTCGATTGGCCTGCTCTGCGCGCTCCCATTGCCCAACATCTGCCGCTGACCGGCCTGATTGAAGGACTGGGCAAGCCCTTCTTTGACCATTGGCGATCGCTCACTATTACGAGCTATGGCAGCACGCCTACGATGCGCCGAGGGGCTGTGTTTCTGCGATTGCATGACTAAGCTATAGCCCGGACTGGATAGCTGTTTGCGGAACAGGACTCCCGGTTTGCTCCGTCACTATGCCACAATTGATTCGGTTTTCTCCCGTTAAGGCGTTGATCCCAAGAGGGCCACCAGATCAAGGCCAGTTGAGGCTAGATCGAGGCTCGTTACGTCACTTAGTTTGCAGGGTGTCGTCACGACTAGAACAGTTGTTACTCAAGAATGCGGGCTCTAGCACCCGTCTTACCACCCTTAACTCTCAACTACTCTCAGAGAATTGGCATGGCAAAATTTTCGGTCGAGTTACAGCGCTTCTTTGTTGAAGAGGCCGATCAGCGACAGCCTCAGGTGACCCTGGCTGATATTTTGGAACTGGCTGGAGAACGAACGTTTGGATTTCTCCTGGTACTCTTGTCTTTGCCGTCTGCGTTGCCTATTCCTGCCCCTGGATATTCAATTCCGTTTGGAATTGTGATCTTTCTATTAGCAATTCAGATGATTGCCGGACGAAAACGTCCATGGTTTCCCGAGAAATACAAGAAAAAATCGGTCGCACTCAAGCATGTTCAAAAATTCTTGCAGGCAGGCCTGCCGTGGCTGCGACGGTTGGAGGGGGTGTCTCGACCCCGGATGAGTGGTGTCTGCACGAGCCGCGCGGGTGAAGTGGCAATGGGGGTGGCGATCGCCCTGATGGCCATTTCGATGATGATTCCGCTACCGTTAACCAATACGTTTCCGGCGATCGGCGTGTTTATTACCGGATTTAGCCTGATTGAAGATGATGGCTTTGTTGGTTTGGCGGGTCTTACCGTTTGCACAATCGCCCTTGTCGTATCCACGGCAATTATTGGTGCATATTTCTACGGCGGCATGAGCTTGGTCAATACTGTGATTGAGCAAATACGCACCCTCAAGCCATCTGGAAGCTAATGCTTTTTGTGTGCCTTCCAGGTGCCGCCATAGGTGTAGTGTAGGTCACTGGCTTTAATCTGGGGCAGGCAAGCGTTACACACAAATTGCCACGCCTCAGATCTATCCAGCCGAATTCTGTAAAGGGCTGCTGCTTTGATCATGCAGCGATCGCACAATTTGACTCGAGGCGATCGCATTTACACCGCAACCGACGCTTCAGGTCTAGCGAAGATCATCCGACCTGCTGACGTCTGCAATGATCCTGTGACAACGACTGCCAGCTCACCGCCAACATACTCACTGGCATCCTCTACAACCACCATGGTGCCGTCATCTAGATATCCGACACCCTGAGCAGGTTCTTTGCCCTGCTTGAGAATCTTGAGGTCAATCGTGTCGCCGGGGAGATAGGCCGATCGCAGCGATTGCGACAAGTCATTGACATTGAGAACAGGCACTTTTTGCAAGCTGGCGACCTTATTAAGGTTGTAATCGTTGGTCAGCAGCATGGCATTAATTTCTTGCGCCAGCCGCACCAGCTTGGCATCGACAGTGGCAATATCATCATAATCAGCAGGATGGATGACAATTCGCTCTGGAAAGGCAGCCTGCATCTGATTCAGAATATCGAGCCCGCGCCGACCCCGCACTCGCTTTTGATCATTTGAGGCATCCGCCACTTGCTGCAGCTCTTGTAAAACAAACTGGGGCACCAAAATCTGCCCCTCAAGAAACCCAGTGGCCAGTAAGCCCTCAATCCGCCCATCAATAATGCAGCTTGTGTCTAACACTTTGGTGGCAGATGGCTTGAGCGTCCCTTCTGCCAACAACATCGTTTCAACACTGTTGGGATTAATCAGCCGCAGCAGGGCACGACCGTGGGTATCGGCTAAGTTAATCCCTGAGAAGGCAAAGAGAATGCTGCCTAAAACTGCGGTGAGAGGCTTAATAAACGTAAAATCTTTAGGAATAGGCAACAAAAAGATGGGTGCCAGCATCAGATTTGCAATCAGTAAGCCCAAAACCAGCCCCACTGATCGGCTCAGCAGCATATCTACCGGCATGTTACGAATTTGAGACTCAAGCCGACGATAACCCGTTTGAGCAGCGAGACCAATTGAGCCGCCGATGAGGGCTCCAAATCCGGCGATCACCGAACTCAAACCATCAAGATTGGTCACTTGTTCGACGACAGTATCAGGCAGCAAGTCAACGCTATAAAAGCCAATGCCTGCTCCTGCTAGGATAAAAGACAGAATAATAATTGCATCAAGCATGATGTCGATCCATATGGATATATGTCTGAGCTTGAGCCGAAAACAATGCAAGCCAACAGTGCAAATAATATAGATGAGGCCGTCCAGATAATCTAGTGAGCCCTTAGTGCAAACTTCGCATGATCAATGCTGGATCAAGCTCAATACAAATGATTCTCAGATTTAATTATATCGCCTGAGTCTGCAACGGCTTGCTTAAGGCCAACGCTTTCTCGATTGACCTTCCCTATTAGTCCCATTTAGTTAGATACTGACTTGACGATTTTACGTTAGCATTCTCGTCGAGGCTATCTTAAGTTGGGCTGGTCTTAGAAGCAACGCGGTAGATTAGAAAAGCTGTGAAACTGCCTTGTTCGGTGCGCTTAATGGATAGATCTGGGGCCGTGCCTGCTTCCGTGGCTGTGGACAGTGTTCGCTCAGCCTATGTTCATATTCCATTTTGTCGGCGGCGCTGTTTTTACTGCGATTTCCCAGTGTCGATTGTGGGCGATCGCCCTCCACTATCGAGGCAATCTGGTTCAACCCAGCACTATAAAACTATTGACGAATATTTAGAGTATCTGCTGCGAGAGATCCAGGCAACTCCGTCTGCTGGCGACCCCTTGCAGACTGTCTTTTTGGGTGGAGGGACGCCGTCTCTACTCACAGCCAGCCAGGTCGAACGCATTCTAGATGCCCTCCAACACCAATTTGGCCTTGTGGATACGGCAGAAATCTCGATCGAAATGGATCCGGGCACGTTTGATCAAAGCCGCATCAATGGATACCGGATCGCAGGCGTCAATCGCGTCAGTTTGGGAGTGCAGGCATTTCAGCAACACATCCTAATGGCCTGCGGGCGCACCCACACCCCAGCGGATATTGAGATGGCGATCGCCATGTTGCATCAGGCCGATATGCAGAACATCAGCCTCGACCTGATTTCGGGCTTACCCCACCAAACCTTAGACGATTGGCACGACTCTCTTGCACGGGCGATCGCCCTCCAGCCTAGGCACCTATCAATTTATGACCTCACTGTTGAGCCGATGACAGCCTTCAATCGGTGGTATCAACCGGGTATGGCTCCCCTCCCGTCTGATCAGGCCACCGCTACCATGTATCGCGTGGCTCAACAAACATTAACCCAAGCCGGATACCAGCACTACGAAATCTCAAACTACGCCAAACCGGAATATCAGTGCCAACACAACCGCACCTACTGGACTAACTCTCCCTATTACGGATTTGGCATGGGGGCGGCTAGCTATAGTCGGGAGCAGCGGTTTAGTCGGCCTCGCACCCGGCGAGACTATTACGACTGGGTACAGTTGTTTGTTGAAAGCTCTGGCCAGATTGAATGGCCACCCACCCCTCTTTCTGAGAAACTGCTTGATACGCTTATGCTCGGGCTGCGGTTGTCTGATGGACTGAGCATTGGTCAGCTAGTTAACGAGTTTGGTCAGCCTCAAGTCGAGTCTCTGCTCCATTGTGTGACTCCTCATATCCAGCGGCAATGGGTAATAGTGACGGACTCAAACGGGCGATCGCTCTCAGATTTGCATCGATCAGAGTTCCAGTTACACGATGTGCATGTTCGGTCTACCCCCGCGCGAATTCGGTTAAGCGATCCAGAGGGGTTCCTCTTTTCTAACGACATCCTGTCAGATTTATTCCAGGCCTTGACAAGTCCCAACTCATAGGTAAAGTATTTTCCAGATAAAGTTTGCCGAGAGAGGTTCCAAGACGAAGTTTCAAGCATGGAACGAGCTTATTTGCGAATCTAATTGTGACTCCAAGACTACTAATCCCTCAGCTCTAATGCCCCAGATGACAGGGCTTAGAGCCCGTTGACTCATCCTGGTGCTGAGGCATACATCATCAAATCCTGAACTACACAAAATTTGATAATCTAGTTCAAATACTCTTACGCTTGAGGGCTGACATACGTGGATATTCAAATTGGCAGGGGGAAAACAGCCCGTAGAGCCTATGGGATTGATGAAATTGCTCTAGTCCCAGGGCGAAGAACGCTAGATCCGTCTCTTGCGGATACCCATTGGCAGATCGGGGGCATTGACCGTGAAATTCCTATTATTGCCAGCGCAATGGATGGGGTGGTTGATGTAAAAATGGCCGTCAAGCTATCTCAGCTTGGGGCTTTGGGCGTTTTAAACTTAGAAGGGATTCAAACCCGCTACGCGGATCCAAACCCGATCCTGGATCGGATTGCCTCACTCGGAAAAGACGAATTCGTGGCGCTCATGCAGAAGATTTATGCTGAGCCCATCAAGCCAGACCTGATCACCCGACGGATTCAAGAAATCAAGCGGCAAGGAGGCATTGCTGCCGTTAGTTCCACACCTGCTGGAGCCGTTCGCTATGGCCAGACCGTTGCTGAAGCTGGAGCTGATCTGTTTTTTGTCCAAGCTACGGTCGTTTCAACCGCTCACCTATCTCCCGACTCGACAACGCCACTCGATTTGGTCGAGTTTTGTCAATCAATGCCTATTCCGGTGATATTGGGGAACTGCGTTACCTATGATGTCGCCCTAGATTTGATGCGAGCGGGTGCCGCTGGAATTTTAGTCGGCATTGGCCCAGGGGCTGCCTGCACCTCTCGCGGAGTATTAGGGGTGGGTCTGCCTCAAGCAACTGCTGTAGCAGATTGCGCCGCTGCTCGCGATGATTATTATCAGCAAGATGGGCGATATGTTGCTGTGATTGCGGATGGCGGTCTGATCACAGGCGGTGACATCTGCAAGTGCATTGCCTGTGGTGCAGATGGTGTGATGATTGGCTCGCCGTTTGCTCGAGCACAGGAAGCGCCTGGTCGTGGCTATCACTGGGGAATGGCTACCCCCAGTCCTGTATTGCCTCGAGGGACTCGAATTCGAGTGGGAACGACTGGATCACTTGAGCAAATTTTGAAAGGGCCTGCCCAACTTGATGATGGCACTCACAATTTATTGGGGGCACTTAAAACTAGCATGGGAACGCTGGGCGCGAAAGATATTCGTGAAATGCAGCAGGTTGACGTTGTGATTGCTCCCTCTCTCTTAACAGAAGGGAAGGTTTACCAGAAGGCTCAGCAACTCGGTATGGGCAAGTAACATAGAACGTTCTCTGGTATTTACCCCCTAATCGAACGATTTTTCAGTCTAGTTGATAAGTTTTTACAATTAGGTAGAACGAAATACTGGTAAAACCATAACTCTCGCTTAAAATGGATGAGTAGCGGAGACGAATGTTTCCGTTCACTCCTCACACCACACTCCGCCTGAACTGTTGTTCAGGCGGTTCCTCTATCTAAGTCCCTTAGATTAGAGCTCGTTGTAAACCTGAATCCAGGCTTGACGTCTAGAGCTTTTGTCAGATCCAGAGGCTGCTCCAGCAAATCTGCTAATTTGACTGAGTTGTTTTCAGTACTTCACCTAAGCGATTGAATCCGCTATGGTAAGATCGTGGTAGTGAATATAGGCTAAGGATTTTCAGGCATGTCAGCAGCCGCAGTAACGGATTCTAGCTTTAAGCAAGAAGTTCTCGAAAGTGACGTTCCAGTATTAGTCGATTTTTGGGCTCCTTGGTGTGGCCCATGCCGAATGGTTGCTCCAGTCGTGGATGAAATCTCCGAGCAGTATGTCGGCCAGATTAAAGTTGTCAAAGTCAATACGGATGAGAATCCAAGTGTGGCTAGCCAATATGGCATTCGCAGTATTCCGACCCTCATGATTTTCAAGGGAGGGCAGCGGGTTGACATGGTTGTGGGTGCTGTTCCAAAGACGACCCTGGCAAATACTCTTGAGAAGTATTTGTAAGCCTGAGAGTTAAGCTGCATTTGTAATTTTAGCTTTTTGGGTAATGCTGGCACGCCAGAATAAGCATTCCCTGAAGTGGAATAACTGATCATTTATGACTGTGCCTGCTGATATTGAGTATCGGCAGGTATTTTTTAGGGTGATTTTGGCAAGAGTCTGAGGGAACCGTGGCGATCGCCCTCAGGCAGGTCTTGATTGTCTGGTTAGGGTCATCTGCATGGGGAAATGCCTAGAAACTGGATAAAATAGAGTGCTGACCATTGACTATAAACAATGCCTCGACAATCTCTAACTCCTCAACAGCGTGACGCATTTCGCACGGAGGTTAATGCCCTCATCGACCAGCTGATCGACATGCCTCACGGTGAGTTAATTCATCAGGCGCTAATGACATTGGTGCGAATGGCTGAAGTGGAGGCAGATCGATTAGATTGGAAAATTTTGAACGCCTCTATGCAAGATATGGAGCGAGCGTTTCGTGTCTTTCATCCCTATCGGCATGTGCGTAAAATCACCGTTTTTGGATCAGCTCGAACCGCTCCAAATAGCCCCATATACCAAATGGCGGTCGATTTTGCCCGTTGTGTCACGCAGATGGGGTTTATGGTGATGACCGGCGGTGGCGGCGGCATCATGCAGGCTGGCAATGAAGGAGCAGGTTCGGATAAATCGTTTGGTCTCAATATTCAACTCCCCTTTGAGCAAGGGGCCAACCCCTTTATTGAGGGCGACGCTAAGCTAATCAACTTTAAGTATTTTTTTACGCGCAAGCTGTTTTTCTTGCGAGAAACTGACGCGCTGGCGCTGTTTCCTGGCGGGTTTGGCACCCAAGATGAGGCGTTTGAATGTCTCACATTAATGCAGACTGGCAAATCGGATGTGGTGCCGCTTGTTTTAATTGATCAACCAGGCGGTGATTATTGGCATCGTTGGGATCGGCATTTGCAGGAAAATTTGTTGAAGTTGGGATTGGTCAGCCCTGACGACCGCAGCCTTTACACAATTACAGATCGTCTGGATGTGGCCTGTGAGGCGATCGCCAGCTTCTATCGGGTGTTTCACTCGAGCCGATACGTCGATAACCAGCTCGTCATTCGTCTCAAATCTGAATTGTCTGATCGGGACCTTGATTTGTTGAATACAACCTTTAGCGACATTTTAGAAAAAGGTCAAATCGAGAGGAGCCAAGCGCTATCTCAAGAAGTTAATGTTGAGTTGACGAATTTGCCTCGTCTGGTCATGAATTTCAACCAAAAGGATTTTGGGCGGCTATATGAAATGATCCGCATGATTAATCAGCTTGGAACCAGCAGGCCAGAATCTACCCATCCAGAACAAAAGTAGAGCCGCCGGAACAAAAGTCAACTAGACAGCTCTCTTAGCCCATGAGCTAAATCAAGACATAGCTGCGTCAGGAGTATCTGCCGATACGTCTATCAGGGGCGATCGCCCGATAAAGTGATGGCAATTTCCGTACTCAATTGATTGACTGTAGCCGCACCCTAGCAGAAGGAGCTTGTATTTGATGTCTCACTCAGTTCAATCCGATCCCCAGCACCGTGTTGTGATTGTGGGGGGAGGGTTTGGTGGCCTATATGCGGCCAAAGCCTTAGGGGGTGCATCAGTTGATGTGACGCTGGTCGATAAGCGCAACTTTCATCTTTTTCAACCACTGCTCTATCAAGTTGCGACAGGCAACTTATCTCCTGCTGATATTTCGTCCCCACTGCGGGTTGTGCTGAATCGCCATCGCAATGTGCATGTGTTGATGGACGAAGTCATGGATATTGACCCCCAGCAGCAGCAGATACGGTTGCGAGGGGAATCATTGCCCTATGATACGCTGATCATCGCGACGGGCGTTAGTCATCATTACTTTGGCAATGATGATTGGGCTACCTCGGCTCCGGGCCTCAAGACTGTGGAAGACGCCTTAGAAATGCGGCGGCGCATCTTTCTGGCCTTTGAAGCCGCTGAGCGAGAGCCTGATCCCGAAAAGCGTAAGGCATGGCTGACCTTTGTCGTTGTCGGCGGCGGCCCCACGGGAGTCGAGCTGGCAGGAGCGCTGGCAGAGCTAGCCTATGGCACCCTGAAAGACGATTTTCGCTCAATTGACACCTCTGAAACCCAGGTGATTTTGCTAGAAGGGATGGATCGCATCTTGCCACCGTATCCGCCGGAACTGTCGGCTGATGCAGAGCGATCGCTGATTAACTTGGGCGTCACCGTCAAGACTGGCACATTGGTCACCGATATTACCAGCCCTACTGTCACAGCACGACAGGGCGATCGTATTGAGCGCATTCAGGCTCGCACCATTTTGTGGGCGGCGGGAGTGAAGGCATCAGCGATGGGCGCAACGTTGGCTCAGCGGACAGGCGTTGCCCTCGATCGCGCGGGTCGGGTTATGGTCGAGCCAAATCTTTCGGTGGCGGGGCATCCCAATATTTTTGTCGTGGGAGACTTAGCGACTTATGTTCATCAGACGGGGACGCCATTACCTGGAATTGCAGCGGTCGCCATGCAGCAGGGCAGCTATGTCGCCAAGCTGATCAAGCAGCGCCAGAAAATCAAGACGGTTGGCCCATTTCGCTATTCTGACGGCGGTAGCCTTGCGGTGATTGGTCGCAACGCGGCGGTTGCCAATCTAGGGTTGCTCAAGCTCTCAGGTCTGCCAGCATGGCTAATTTGGGTCTTCGTTCACATTTACTACCTGATCGAGTTTGATAACAAGCTTGTCGTCATGACTCAATGGGCCTGGAACTACGTTACCCGCAGCCAAGGGGCGCGTCTGATTACGGGTGAAAATGTGATGCCGCCAGTCGAATCCCAGTCTCAAAACGAACATCAGGTGAGCGTCGTACAGCCCGATGAAAAAGCGGTTGCTGAAATTCTCTAAACTTAAGGCATCGGAAAATCATATCTGCTAATCAATCGGGGTTCCAGATCGGGAATGTCTAGGGTGAGGGCAAACGGCTGTTTTCTTGGAGCAGCTGTTTGCTCCCGAATTGATGCATGATGAACCTGAAAATCTTCCTGTGAGACCTAGGGCATTAACGGCAGGCGCATCTCGATATGCGGGATGCCTGCTTCGTCAAAGTCGTCACCTACTTGCAGAAAGCCCAACTTTTCATAAAATTGGCGGGCGTGGGTTTGGGCATTGATTTTGATAGTAGCAATTTCGTGGGTATGCAGGTGGGCGATCGCTGCTTCCATCAGCAGGCGACCAATGCGCTGCCCTCGATGGGATGACAACACCGCAACCCGCTCGACCTTGGCAAGGCGATCGCCCAAATATCGCATGCGAGTAGTGCCTACGGGTTTCTGGTTTACATAGGCTAATAAATGAGTGGCTGTTTCGTCTTCGCCATCAAACTCCAGCGCGGGGTCAACTCCCTGCTCAAGTTGAAACACAGCATAACGTACCGCTTGAATATCGGCGATCGCCTCGTCATACCTTACAATCCGAATGGTCACAAGATTTTCACTCATCAGGAAAGAGTATTGAATCAAATGCGTTAGCGCTAGCGTAGCGCATCATCGGGTCTAGATGATGCTGTGCTGACAACGGACATCAAGAGAGGGGTTGCGAGTGGGCAAGTAGGAACGCAGGAGCTTGACTAGAAATGGGAATACCCTCTGGCTAGAGTGATCAGGGCTAGGCTTTGGCTGAGGCTGTTTGAGCAAAGACTGCTTTTTCTTGGATCGCATTGGTCATTTGCAGTTCGGCGATGTCACGCGATCGCTGCGTGCGAATCATCTCTAATTTGGTTGTGGAAAGAAAGCTGACAAAGCTAGCAATCGCCACCACCGGCAGCATAGCCGTTCCTGATAGCACACTCAAAATAATGCTGGTGCTGATGGGTGTCTTGGTAACAGCCACATTGACAGCGGCCATCAAACACACCATGCCCACTGTCGGGTGTACCTGAGGAAACACCAGTGAAATTGCTAAGCCCACATTGGCACCAATAAAAAACAGCGGGAAGATAAATCCGCCTAAGAACCCAGAATGCAGGGTAAAACCAATGGCAAACATTTTGGCAATGGCGATCGCCACCAGCATGGCAGCAGTCAGGGTGGCCCCAGTTTCAATTACAGTTTGAATCTGTTCTTCACTAAAAAACAGAGTTTGAGGGAAAGCAAACGCAATCAGGCCAATCGCTAGACCTCCCAAGGTAGCCAACAAAATTCGATGGGATTCCAGTGGATGCAGCATCTTGCCGACGGTACGAAAAACAACCACGAACAGTGTTGCAACTAATGCACCGACAAAACCGAGCACCAACCCTTCCAATAAGTTGATGGGAGAGAGCGCCGGAACTGCCTCAAAGTGGTAGATGCCGCCGATGGTCATGCCTGTATTCAGACGAAAGACCGCAAAGGAAAAGATGGCTGACACAATTGCTGGGGCGATCGCTTCATAGTATTCCAACCCACGTCGGTGAGGAATTTCCAGGGCGAAGATCGCGGCTCCAATTGGTGCGCCAAAGAAAGCACCCAATGCCGCGCTCATGCCACAAAACGTCAGCACTCGAATTGAGCAGGCGGATAGGTGCAGGCGGTCGCCCAACCAGCTCCCTAGACTGCCATTAACCTGCACCAATGGTGCTTCTGGGCCTGCACTGCCTCCTGCCGTAATGGCTACCAATGAGGCGATGACCATGGATGGCGTTTTGCGAACATCAATTTTGCCAGGTTGATGGATGCGATCAACGACCTGTGCCATTTCGCCAGGAAGCCCCAAAAAATACAGGATGAGGCCGACGCCAAAGCCCCCAACGGTTGTAGCGATCCAAACATAGTGTTTGGAAGGCAGCCAGTCAGGAAAGTAGGGGCTGATCAAGGCCGGAGCCCATTCCCATGCGCCCTCCATCAGGGTTTCTAACACAAAGTAGTAGATCGTTGCTACCATCCCTCCAGCAGTGCCAATGACCACTGCACAGAGAATGAGCTGCAGGTAGGTCAGTTGGCGATCGCCACCCCATGAATTTGCATCAGATTGTGGATTGAGAGAGTCAATCGATTCGGTTGATGAAGGATGAGTCATAAGCCAGAGCAACGCCAAAGATAAAAGACGACACCTATCACTACAACTATGCAGATTTATTGAAGATTGAACTGAATCATGGATATCAAATTGGCTACTATCTCGCTAATAGTTGGCGATCTCCTCGCTGGAATCTGTGGTGGAGAGCAGAAGGCAGAATATAGAAGGCAGAAAGGCCATATGATGGGTGCGGTCGTTCAACCTGTCTTCACCTTGATGGTGAAGGCTCCATTGCCTAACTAAAATGCTGAGTTGGGATGTATAAATCTGGTTCGTAACACCCTGCACAGATCATGGTTGAGACTGGTACATGTTGAGGTTTGCTGGGTGTCAACTAGACAGAGCTTGACTGCGGCACTTTCGTTTGACTGGCCTCTAGCGCTTGAGCAATGGGCAGGACTTGCACCGCACAAGCCTTGAGTTCGGGCTGGAGCGAGTCGGGGCAGGTCTCAGGATGGGTTAAGCGATTGACCTCGGCATCATCGGCCCACAATGCCCCCCAGTGCATGGGCATAAATACGGTGCCAGGGGCGATCGCCTTCGTCACTTTAGCTAGCAACCGCGCATAGCCTCGCCGCGATCGCACCTCGACCCATCCGCCATCATCGACCCCCAGTTTGCGGGCATCACGAGGATGCACTTCTAAAAATGGAGCCGGATGCATTTTGCGCGTTTTCTCAATGCGTCCTGTGCGAGTTTGGGTATGCCAATGGCCGTAGAGCCGCCCTGTAGTCAGCACTAGCGGATAGTCTGGATCGGTGGGTTCGGCCAGCCCCTTGGAGTGATAAGCGGCAAATCGAGCCCGTCGATCAGGCGTGTGAAAGCGCAAATCCGTGTAGAGCCGTTTAGCGTAATTTTGCGAAGTAAGGGGTGAGGGTTGAGAGGCAGACGATGAATTGAGGTCATCATTCGAGTCAGATGATTCGACCGGCTCGTCTGGATGGGGCCACTGCATTGGGCCGATCTCTTGTAGGCGCTCGTGGCTGATGCCTGTCATGTCGCAGGGGCGATCGCGCGTCAGCTGTGCAAATTCGGCATGCACCTCTGCGGCAGTCTGGAAACGAAACTGCTCCTTAAACCCCAAACGTCGCCCCACTTCGGCAAAGATTTCCCAGTCGGCTTTAGCCAGACCGGGTGGGCGGCGAAACTCTGGACAAAGGGTGACCATGCGTTCTGAGTTGGTCATGGTGCCCGTTTTTTCGCTCCACTGGGCGGCTGGCAACAGCACATGAGCATAGTCTGTGGTCTCAGTGGGGTAGTAAGACTCTTGATAAATTGTGAAGGGCGATCGCCGCAGAGCCGCTTTAGTGCGCTCTAAGTCCGGCATACTCACAGCAGGATTTGTGGCCGCAATCCACAATAGCCCCACCTCTCCTGCTTCTAACCCCCGAATCATGCTCCAGGCATCTCGACCAGCATGGGGCGAAATCTGCCCTGCGGGGAGTTCCCAATGCTGTTCCAGTTCAGCTCGATGCTCAGGCATTTTTACAAGGCGATAACCAGGTAAAATATGGGCCAACCCCCCCGCTTCACGGCCTCCCATCGCGTTGGGCTGCCCCGTAAGCGAAAAGGGCCCTGCACCCGGTTTGCCAATGTTTCCTGTCATCAGGTGCAGGTTGATGATCGTGCGAACTTTGGCCGTTCCTTCTGAGGATTGGTTAATGCCCATCGACCACATCGACAGCACCCGCTCAGACTTGCCCCAATATTGAGCTGCAGTTTCCAGCTCATCCAACCGAATGCCGCAGCGACGAGCCACCAGCTCTGGCGAATAGTGACGAATGACATCGGCGTATTCAGGAAAGCCTTGGGTGCATTCATCAATTAAGGGAGCGTTGATATAGCCCCAGCGCATCAGGAGATGGGCAATCCCGTTGAGCAAATCAATATCGGTGCCAGGGCGAATCGCGAGATGCAAATCTGCGGCTTCAGCGGTTTGGGTGCGACGCGGATCAACAACGATGAGCTTTACATGGCGATTCTTTTTGTGATGCTTCCGCAGGCGATTAAAGAGAATGGGATGACACTCTGCCGTGTTGGTGCCAATTAAAAAGGCGCAGTCGGTTAAATCTAAGTCTTCATAGCAACACGGTGGGCCATCTGCTCCAAAGCTCTGAATATAGCCCGACACAGCCGACGACATGCACAGCCGCGAATTGGCGTCGAAGTTATTGGTGCCCAGACAGCCTTTGAGCAGTTTTTGGGCAACGTAGTAATCTTCAGTTTGAAACTGGCCTGACCCGTACATGCAGATGGCATCTGCGCCCTGAGTCAATCGCACCGCATGAATGCGGCTGACGATGTGGTCGAATGCCTGCTCCCAACTAACCCGCTGAAAGGGCTGATCTAGAGAATCGCGCACCATCGGGTATTTAAGACGATTCTTATCTAATGATTCGCTAATAGTCGCCCCTTTGACACAGACCTGCCCAAGGCTTGAGGGGTGCGCGCGATCGCCTTGAACCTTCCAAATCGGGTTGCCCTGACTATCTCGATGGGTCGCTTTGCCAGATTGCGCTGGTGGAGACACCTCTAGCCCGCAGCCAACGCCGCAATAGGGGCATAGAGTTTTAGTGGAGTGAGTCATGATCAACGCTCCTTGCATATCAGGCGATCGCCCTGGGTTAAATGGGGCTGTCAAATCCAGGTGGCATCATGCCAGGACTCGCGGGGGGATCTCGTTAATCATCGTCATAGAAATGCAGAAATGCGTTGGTACCTATTGAACATTCCCGCTAACGAGCTGGCTCAACGAGCCTGGATAAGGCTACTAATCGCACCAGCGAGGCTTAGACACCTAAGCCTCGCCCAAGCGAACCTCTACTCTTCTATAAAAGCCGGAACAACAGGCGTAGCTATCGTTTCAATATCATCTGCATGGTGCTCTGCAAACGAATCCTTCGGCTCTCTCAAGAAAAAGAAACACAGGAATGCCACAATGACAGCCATCGTGCCCAACACCTGGAAGAAAACGGCATTGCCTACATCACCGCTGGGCAACAGGCTATAGAGTGTTAAGTATGCCACTGCACCCACATTGCCATACGCTCCGACGTTGCCAGCGATCTGCCCAGTAATGCGCCGCTTGATCAACGGCACGATGGCAAAAGTTGACCCTTCCCCAGCTTGCACAAAGAAAGAACATGCCATCGTCAGCACGACTGCAATGGGTAGCCACCATGTAGCTGTGACACCACTGAGCATGAGATAGCCAATCCCCATGCATAGGGTCAAAATGGCCATCGTCTTCTTGCGGCTGCCTAAGCGATCGGAGATCAGGCCACCCCCCGGACGAGCGGCCAAATTCATGAAGGCATAGCTGGCCGCAATCATTCCAGCGGCAGCCTTACTGAGCCCAAAGGTTAGCTCAAAGAAGGCAGGCAGCATCGACACCACTGCCAATTCGGACCCGAAATTGACGATATAGGTGAGTTCGAGCAAAGCCACTTGCGAAAAGGGATAGCGATCTTCAGCGGGATAGCGCTTTTTACCTGACAGTAGATCTTTGTTGACGACCCAGCAGTTGTAAGCTTGGAACACATAGAGACCGGCCAAACACACGAGCGCAATTGAGAAAGCTGTAGGCGTGAAGAAGCCAACCTTCATCAAGCGCCATGCCAACAGCATCAAAATGCCAGTGAGGGGCACGTTCATCGCCATCAAAAACCAGAAGTCGTTAACGCTAGTGACTTCGATGCCCCGGGTGCTCTTGGGTCGCTGATAGACTTTATCTGGAGGTGTATCTTGCACATTGAAGAAATACAACATGCCATAAAGTGCGGCAACAATCCCTGTTCCGGCGATCGCCACCCGCCAGTTGAGGGCATCAGCCGCACCGCCGAAAGTAAGGAGGGCTGCGATTGTTGGCAGCGTAAAGGCGGCAGCAGCTGAGCCAAAGTTACCCCAGCCGCCATAGATCCCTTCAGCAAGCCCCATTTCTTTGGGCGGGAACCACTCCGCCACCATGCGGATGCCAATCACGAAGCCTGCCCCCACGATGCTCAGCCCCAAACGACTAATCACCAACTGGTTGAAGTCTTGGGCAAGACCAAAGGCAATACAGGGAATGGCTGCATACATCAGCAGCAGTGAATAGGTTAGCCGGGGCCCATAACGATCAAGCAGCATACCAATGATGATGCGGGCAGGCACCGTGAGTGCCACATTACAAATCGCCAATGTGCGAATCTGTCCTTCATCTAGCCCAAATTCTGCTTTGACTGCTGTTGCCAGAGGAGCCAGGTTAAACCAGACCACAAATGACAGAAAGAAGGCAAACCACGTCATGTGCAAAATTTTGTATCGGCCATGAAACGACCACATTTCTCTCAGCATTCAACACCTTCCCTTCTCTGAAGAATTAACAAACACCGAATATCATCACCAACATCAACCAGTCGAAAAAATGTAAACCAACTATGGGCGATCGCGCGATCACCTTAACTCGAACTAACGATAGAACTTCTCAATTACCATGCAATCAACTATTGAGTTGATTCAATTAGCCCTCAGGCAAGCAGATGGGTCAGTCTCCTACTAGTAGTCTGCGGCTTAAATCTGCCAACCGTTTGTTTATAGTGCAAGCGTCTCGATCACGCGGGCAAGATGCCCGCACTACGGTTGTTAAACTTGCGCCACCTATCACTAGCCACATCTTGAACATCTGTTTCATCACTGCCTAATCCTTGACGTACTATCAAATCTGCTAGCTTGCTTACGGTTATGAAAGGAAAAACAACTACTTGTTACTGACGGATTTAGACCATTCACAAGAGATCATCAACTGGATTTCATATCAACATCTGAACATAATCAATGAACGATTTCATATCACTCTGCGACAACACCCCAATGTGAACCATTCGAGGCTGATCGATAGACTGACTCAATCCAGCTCAACTGAAACACGAGTCAACTACGTGTGCTTGAGAACTGCCCCAAAATGATCGACCAGCAGGTCGCGCAAAACAGGCTTGAGATCATCACAGGGAATACCTTTCATCACGCAGGAGCCTAGCTGGGCATCTTTGCCAACTTTTCCACCCATGTAAATATCAACCCCCTCCAAGGTTTTGCCATCTTTGCGGGTCTTGGTGCCCAAGAGGCCAATCTCAGCTACCTGGGGCTGGCCGCAAGAATTGGGGCACCCCGTCCAGTGGATGCGAACCGTTTTGGGAACATTGAGCTCGGCCTCTAATTCTGCGACCATCGCCAACGCCCGATTTTTGGTTTCAATGAGAGCAAAGTTGCAAAACTGCGCCCCCGTACAAGAAACGAGCGATCGCCCCAAGGGTGAAGGCTTAACTGAAAACCGATCATTGGCCAAAGGCTCTTGCAGCAGAGCCTCAATCCGCGAATCTGGCACATTCGGGATAATCAGGTTTTGCTCAACCGTCAGTCGAATTTCGCCACTGCCATACACATCGGCTAGTCGCGCTATTTCAAACATGTCAGTAGCATAGAGCCGACCTACAGGCACATGCAGACCCACGTAATTCATACTGGGCTGTTTTTGAGCCTTAACACCAATATGGTCGCGCTTATCCCAATCAATCTCATCCTCGGCTGCTGCCGATAAAAGCGATCGCCCCAGATATTCCTCTACCCTGGCGCGAAAGACATCTATCCCCCACTCATCCAGCAACCACATCAACCGCGCCTTCTGTCGATTGGCTCGTAAGCCGTGGTCTCGATATACCTCTAGAATGGCGCGGCAAAGTGCCACCACCTCCTGGTCAGGAGCAACCCAGACGCCCATGGGTACCGCTGCTTCACAGCGCTTAGCCGAAAAGAATCCGCCTACCAGCACGTTAAAGCCCAGCACCCCTTCTCGATAGGCTGGAACAAAGGCAATATCGTTAATCTCAGCGTGAACCGAATTATCACGCCCGCCTTCGATTGCAATGTTGAATTTGCGAGGCAAATTCGTAAACTCAGGATTGCCCGCTCCATGACGGGTAATCATGTCTTGCACTTGCTGGACAAGAGGCCGCGTGTCAATCAGCTCATCAGCATCAAGACCGGCTACTGGAGAGCCTGTGATATTGCGGACGTTATCCATTCCTGACTGCACCGATGTCAGCCCGACCGCCTCCAACTGCCGGAAAATATCTGGAATATCCTCAATGCGAATACCTCTTAGCTGCAGATTTTGACGGGTTGTAATGTCAGCATTGCCATCTTCGCCGTAGCGCTGCACGACCCCTGCTAACACACGCATCTGGGCACTCGTAAGAATGCCGTTGGGCATCCGCATCCGCAACATGAATTTCCCGGGTGTCACCGGACGGAAAAAGATTCCTAACCACTTCAACCGCTGGTCGCGGTCGGTTTCATCAATCGCTTCCCAACCGATTTCAGCAAAGTGATCCAACTCTTGCTTGACCACAAGTCCGTCTTTTTCTGCTTTGAACCTTTCAAATTTATTCAGTGATGCCGTAGGCTTAGTGGCTGCATTTGTCACGGGACTAATCTCTCTATCTAGTGCATCAATGGACTTAAACAATCCAAAAAACAAACAGACCTAAAAACCTGACGCCAATAAACTGCCCATCATTAAACTTGCAAACTCCAACATGTCAAAGGTCAGTGTCTATAGGTGTCGAAAACCATTACAGAACAACAATTAAGTATTATTCACATCGCTTTAGGCATAATCCTAGATATCATTTTTCCAAGTTGTATTCATCGCTATCGTTTTACGATTCTTACCTGCTAGCAAGAAGAAAAGCATTCGCTGCAGCTTGATGTTTATTATTGAGAATTGGACAGATAAATTCGTATAGGTTGCTACAATAAAAATCTGTTCATGAGCATTATGCATCTTAAGTATGCAATCTTCGCATGAACCTATGACCCTGATCCCGTATGAAGTATTCTGTCTTCTGTGTCAGAGTTCCAGGTTGATTTGACACCCTTCAAAGCTATAGTGGATAGGGAATCTAGTTCAAATTAAAACTCAAATTAAACCTGATAAAGACGCAGGATATAAAGCAGCAACAAAGCAGTTTTAACCAGGCTTTAATCACTTAATATCTTGGTATTATTGTCTGAAACACCCTCTCCCTAGCCCCTGGTCGACTGACAAAAATTCTACATACTTGTATCGTGTTACTTCCCTTCATGATGAAGTACCCGCAGTGGGTACTGCGAATATGTGACAGCATCCTTTAAAATCTGACCAAATACAAAATACAAGTCATAATTGCTGGTTTCTTTGCCAGCAAGGAGCGTTAGCAATGCTTCAGTTCCTTGTGCTGAATCGGTTCAGGAGTTTGCAGATTACCGCTACATCTCTGCTCAGCATCCTGGGGCTAATCAGTTTTGCCCTGCCTGCTTGGGCATTAGAACGAGCCAGAATTGATCGTCCTACCAATGCCGAGATTTTACGGCATCAGGGTGGGAATGTGTTTGCTCAAAACCAGGCCATGTCTGGAGATTTTATCGCACCGCTCGATCGCTTTAGAACTACAGCCAGTGGCTTGGCTCAAATCTGGTTTACCAATCAAAATGTCGGGCTGCGTCAGGGCAGCAATACGGTTTCCTGGTTCAGGTCAGAAACGGCCTGTCGCATTTACTTGCAAACTGGAACCGCTCTCTCTTTTCTGCGGCGTCCAGGGGGATGCAGCATTGACACCCCAGAAGGAACGGCCTATGCCAGAAGCACCGCATTCTTTGTGCGGCACAGCCCTGAAACACGCACGACTCAGGTGGGAGTGTTAACTAACAGCACAGATGGTGGTGGCTCTGTTGAGGTCACAGGCCGAGAGGGCGATCGCACCGTTGAACTCAGAGCTGGACAGGTTGCCACCATCCAAGATGGCGTGATTGCAGCCATTGATTTTTTTGACTTGCAGCGATTTTATGACACCAGCGATCTGGCTGCAGGGTTAGGGCCAGGGCAAGATGATCTGATCGAGCGGGAACCTCCAGATGTGCAGGAAGTGTTGCGCGAAGTCAGAGAGGAAACACTGGCTGCACTAGATGACCAGTCAGACTGGGCGGATGTCCCTGATATTCCTGATATCCCATCATGCTTTGGAATTGGAACCGCACCTTGTGGTGCTGAAACTAACTCTTCTGATAACCCACCACCTCAGTGAAAGCCCAACAATTCACGTTCTTGTTTAGTTCTACCAACGCTACACAGGCTGACAAAATTTCAAGAATCTTATCAGACATCAGGGAGTTCTCCCTTCATTTACGGGTAAACCGTCCCAATTGCTTCATCAGAGGTTTTCATATGCGTGTATCCACTTTAGTTTTCTGTTCACTTGCCAGCGTCGTGGCATGGAACATCAATCAGTCATCTCAAGCAGCACCTCAACCAGAAACACGTCAGGTCGATTTGGAGGCTGAGGTCGCTGAAGGGGGTTACGAGAATGATCGATCAAGTTGGCAGGGGGCGATCGCCCTTCCTGAGTCTTTCATACCCACTTTCTCCCAGTTATCATCGCCACCATCATCGCCACCATCATCACCAGCTCAACTGAGTCAGCAGTCGTTTAGCAAACAGTGGATCGACACCGAAGCCTATGCAGAACCTGTAACGCCCACAGCATCTGAATCATTGATGCAGGAGGGGGCAACTGTTGCCGAATCGATTCTCCAAATGGAGAGTGCTGGCTCTGAATCGAGCGTGATTCAAGCTACAGAACCGATAGAATCCGATTCAATCCGAGCAATTCAAGAGTCTGCAAGTACCTCTATCCACAACGATTGGAGCCATGAAGCTAATGAATCCTGGTTTGCACAAGATGCAGAAGAGGATGATTCTGAAATAGCGGACGACGAGGAACCTGTTGATTGGGAGAATCTACCTGACCTGCCGCCCCCCCTTCCAGACACAGAAAACGCTGATCCAGACGCAGCCATGAATGATTTGGGAGAGATTCAAGTTATTGCTCCACCCAGGCGATCGCCCACGGCACAGTTGCTACTGCGGTCTAATTACATCACCACGTCAGATATTGCTGATCCTATTTTTACCGAAGGTAATTCTGTCGTGATGAATAGTGCCACGCTACTGGTTACTCCTGAACTCAGCACCAGAACTCGTCTCGTGGCCAGAGCTGGTGTCGATGTGGCTGAGGTGTTTGCAGCCGATGATTATACAGTGGCGCGATTTGGGCTAGGCGTGCAGCAGCGAGTCGGGCGCAGTACCTTTCTTCAGGTGGGCTGGACGCACGATCGCACCACATCCGGCAGCGCATTCCTGGCTGACCACTCGGCTCGGTTTTCAGTGTTGCATCAGGAGGCATTGGGCGATCGCCTTAGCTTGACTCCCTTTTATGAACTGAGGGGTAGCTTCACCAATGTTAGAAAGCAAAACCGCATCAGCAATTCTCTAGGCGCACGGCTTAACTATCAAGTCACCTCTCGCTTTTCGACAGGGTTAGACTATCGCCTTGTGGTTGATAGCCTAACGGAGGGCAGGGGATTTGATGGTGATCGCTCTACTGGAGCACGCAATCAGTTTAGCCTCGTGGCGAACTATCAGGTAAATCGGCAATTTTTTATCAATAGTTCAATCTCGTATTTGCTGGGTGAAACATTTACCTTTGACCAAGGCGCACAAGATCTCAATAACGTGCTATTTCAAATTGGCATTGGCTTGAATCTGCCCTTGTTTTGAGCCCTTGTTTTGAGCCTGCTGTGTGTACATATTTCTGGCGATCATCAACCTCTTCTGCACTTTGTTTTATCTATCCGTCAGACGCGTTGGGACAGATCGGTGTTTGGCGTTGAACGTCAGGATGTGCATCTAGAAACGCAGTCACCCAGTTGCATCCCTGGGTTAACAACTGCTCAAGATCAAAGTCCCAGTGAAGCATCGTACCAGTCTGTTCGACGGCGATCAACGTGTGCCCCGCAGGGCGAAAAGCCAGTCTAGAAATTGAGGGCGATCGCCCCTCTATACTATCAATAAGTTCACCCTTGATCGACCAAAGCTGCACAGAGTTAGTGCCATCATTGGCCGCAGCAATGGTTTGACCATCAGGGCTAAAGGCCGCATCAACTACGCGATCGCCCTCTCCCATTAGCGTGATCACGGGGTTGCCGTTGCGTGTCCAGACCTTGACGGTGCGATCGTCTCCGGTAGAGACCAGGTATTTTCCATCAGGGCTAAAGTTGAGGCTATTAATCCAGCCATCATGAGCTGCATCAATGCGGGATGGTGTTTGATGGGGGGCATCATCGACATCCCACAGCAGAATGGAGCCGCTGTCTGTGGCCACCGCCAAAGTAGCATCAACGGGGCTAAAACGTGCAGCAATAAACCATTCATTCTCGCGTTCAAGGGTCTGTAGGCGTTCTCCAGTGCGGCTCCATAGGACAATTTGCTCTTCGCCGACAGAGGCAATCTGTTGCCGATCGGCACGGATGCTGACCTGTTGAACCAGCCCATCATGCTGGCCAAATTGCTCGATTAAGTCTCCATCCCGTGTCCACAGGGTAAGGGTGCCGTCTTCGGTCGCAGTCACCCATTCTTGCCCGTCGAGGCTGGCGCTCATATGCATGACGGGGACTTGATGTGTCAGCGTAACCTCTGGCGCAGTAGATTCGTCGGGGTGCCAGAGCTGCACGGTGGTGCCAGCGGCGATCGCCACGGTTTGCCCATCGAGGCTAATTTGCACCTGATCTAGCCACGGGGCAGTTGAGAGGCTCGTTGCATTGCGTGGGGTGTGATCAACATTCCAGATGCGGATGGTGCGATCGCCACTCCCGGTCACCAGCGTCCATTTTGATAGATCTGCCGGATGAGAACTAGGCTGAAACCGCACATGGGTCACTGCGTCGTCATGGCCGCGCAGCGTCGTTAGCAGGGTGCCATCTAAGTGCCAAAGGGGCACAGTGCCATCGAGACTGGCGGCAGCAATCAGTTGGCCATCGGGGCTGAAACTCGCGCTGGTGAGTTCGGCAGTGTGCCTGATGGATTGCTCCATCTCGCCGGTCATGCTCCAAATGCGTAGGGTGCCATCGAGACTGGCCGTGACAACCTGGCGAGCATCAGGGCTAAAGCTGATATCTAGAACGCGATCGCCTTGTGCTGGCAGCGGCGTTGATTCTCCCTCCAATCGCCATAGGTGAGCCGTTTGATCGTCACTGGCGGAGGCAATCACCCGCCCGTCGGGGCTAAATGCCACTTGATTAACGCGATCGCTGTGCTGACCCATCATGTGAGGCGGATTGTCAGTATGAAACGCCCAGTGTTTCACGGCTCCGTCTTGATAGCCAATGACAACAGCCGCATCCGTCGGGCTAAAGCTGATGCTGGTTGCCGAAACGCCAGGACTGGGTAACACAGCAATCAAGTCGCCAGTTTCATCCCAAATTTTGGCATGACCATTGCCGCCATCATCAGTGCTGGCTGTCGCAATCAGCGGCTGATGCGGGCTCAGACTCATAAAGACTTCTTGCCCCGTATCTACGTCGATTGTATGCAGCAAATGACCGTCGTCAGTCCAGAGCTTGACGGTGTTATCAAAACTGGCAGAGGCAATGCGGGTGCCATCAGTGCTGTAGGTGACCTGGCTGACGCGATCGCCATGCCCTGTCAGTCGATTCCATTCTTGAATGCCATGCACCGTCTCCCATAAGCGAGTCAGGGTTTGCAGCCGCAAAGCATGGGGCAGTTTCAGATGTCGAATGACTTGGCCTGCCTCTAAACCTGCTATCATCGCTTCGAGCTGGTGATGGCGAGCCCATTCTGACGCCGATAAATTCACCGTGGCTGAGATCTGCTGCTGCATCGCCTGATTGCGCTGGTGCCAGATGCCACCTGTCGCACCACCGACGATCACGGTAGCAATCAGAGCTATTCCGGCTGCTAGTTGCGATCGCTTCCGAATTTTGCGTTCTTGAGCCAGCTCCCGTTGTCGTCGGGCTTCTTCTTCGTGCAAGAGGCGATCGCGTACCCGCTGACTCGTTTGAATGAAGGTATACGCCTGTTGAGATAGCAGCCCCAAGTGACCATAATCCTGAAGAAAATTCTCAGCTTCAGCTAGCCGTGCCCCTTGCAGCAGATACGCCACATCTTCAGACGGGGTGTGGTGTCGCCAGTCTTGGGCGGCGGCCTCAATCCGGCGGGCAATGCGAATTGCGTCGCGGTTGCCGCTGATCCACTGGCGCAGCCGTTGCCAGTGGCGAATCAGGGCTTCATGGGCGATGTCGAGACTCACCGTAGGCCGAGCGTCGGGTTGCTTGGCTGTCAGTTCATTGGTGACTAGCAGGCGCTGAGCCACCAGTGTTTGCACCACCTGATCGACGACAACCGATTCCGGCTGCTGAGGATTGATCAAATCATGAAGCAGTACCCGTCGCCGCGTATCTTCTGTGCCCTCTCCGAGATGCGTCAGCGCCAAAAAAATGCGTTGAGCCGCCTGCTGCTGTTTGGGAGAAAACTGCTGAAACACCTGTTCGGCCTGATTTTCCAGGGCTTTGCGTACCCCCCCCAACCGGATATAGGTCTCCAGGGTCAAGCGGTCTAGGGTGCGATATTGCCAGAGCTGCTCCAGGGTATATTCCAGCAAAGGCAGGCTTCCGGGCTCCCAAACAGGGGCCGTCGTGTTGGCTGCCGCCACAGTGCTATCTTCCACACTCAAATCAGTCAAAATCTGAGTTACCAGATGATCGTCAATGCGCAGCCCTACCTGTCGCGCTGGTTCTCGAATGACCTGCTCTAGCTCATCTACAGTCATCGGTTGCACCGTCACCAGATGATTGCGAATCTGGTCGGCGAGGCCGCTATAGTGCTGCTCGGTGCATTTGCCAAAGAAATCGGCTCGCATCGCGATCACAAGACATAGGGTATGAGCAGTCTGCTGATCTGCTTGCAACTGTTCGAGAGCACCCAGCAAACACGCAAAAAACTGCTGCCGCAGGGCTCCATTTTGGCAGAGTGTAAAGACCTCTTCAAACTGATCAATCACCAGCACGGTGCGCGGAGCCTGGGCCACCCTGATGAATCGAGCTAGCCCTGCGGCACCTTGGGCGATCGCTTTTTCCGCCTGTTCGAGCTGTGCGGCTTTGGCCAACTCTGATAGATTTGCATCGACCCAGGCCATAGCTAAGTTGCTCAATGGCTGGGCTCCTGGTGTCAAGCTGCGGAGTCGCCACTGATCAGACCCCGACAGCTTATGCCCTTGCCGCAGCTGATGCATCAGCCCTGCTTGGATCACCGATGATTTGCCACTGCCCGATGCCCCCAGCACCGCGAGAAAATTGCCGCTGCCGATTTTCACTGCGTCGAGGAGCTGATCAATCAGGGCAGAGCGGCCATAAAAAAAGGCGGCAGTCTCAATACTAAAGGGTCTCAATCCCCGATAGGGGCAAATTCCGTGCAGGTTTGGCTCGATCAGGGTGGCGTGCTGGCCGGTCAGCAAAATTTCTTGACTGGGGTTGAGCCAGAGCGGCTGTTGGGTTTCGCGCTTGAGCCGTTGCTCCACAACCTGAATCAGGGTGTCATTGGTGACCAGCCCTGATGGTTGTCGTTCGGGCACCAAGCCGTCGAGGATTGCGCCGGTTAAGACACTATGCTGCCCGGTCAGTTCTTCATAGGCAGGTTCAAATTCCCGTGAGGCGGCAATCAAAAACAGCGACGACTGCCGATTGTGGCTCCCCGGATCGGCCTCGGCAAAGTTTAAGGCTTCGCCACTGTAGCAACAGTCGAGCCAAACAATTTGCTGCCGCACCGGGCTCTCAGCCAGCAACCGCCGCAGCCATTGCAACGACAAGCCCCACTTTTCTTCGGCAGGGTTGCTATCGGTGGTTGCCAAAAACCCTTCTTGGATGCCGCGAACTTTACGCAACCCATGACCCGAAAAGAAAAACAACGCTGTATCAGGAACACTTTTCCCCGTAGGTTTGAACAGGGTTACCAGGGCTGTTTCTAATTCTATTAACCCCACAGACGGGGTCGCACCCACTTTGAGTTGCTGATCTTGCACAACTTCGGGTAGACGCTGCACGCGAAAGTCGCCGTGTTTCATCAGTGTCTGGGCGATCGCTTCAGCGTCAGCAGCAGGCGATCGCAGCCTGTCTAAATTGCTATAGCGGTTGATGCCAACTATCAACGCATCGCGGCTCATTGTTTCCTATCCTGGTTGCAGCGGTGGTAGGCTTGAGCAGAAAGAAGCATATGGGATTGCCTATCTTTCTTGATTATGACCATCAGATGTGAGCAGCGGCGGCACCCACGGGGGTACTTTTGATAGCTGCACTGACTGCATCAACGCAACGCTTGAGGGGGCGATCGCTCTAAGGCAGTAAAAAAATAAACGCATGGTGGTGCGTTACGCTGGCGCTAACAGCACTCTACCG
>CAZCXK010000004.1:0-38812 GCA_964502605.1 uncultured bacterium | reverse complement strand
GACTAACCAGTTCACGTTTGGGACTAGTTAGCTCACGTTTAGGATAAATCAGTTCTACACCGCGAGGATTAGGTCTAATTGACTGGCAAAACTGCTTCAAGTCCCCAGGCCCAGCTTATATTCTGCATCGGGTCAGGAGATCTGACTCCTTACCTTAGGCCAAACATCGTAGGGGCGGGGTTTTCTCAACCAATGTAGCGGACTGTGTCATGGTGCATCCAGTGCATTAATCACCATCTGAGCTAAGCGGTGTGCGGCTCCAGGTTGCCCTCGGACGCTGCGGAGGCGATCGCGCATTGAGTCAAGCTGATCTGGATGTTGCAGCAAGTCAAGCGCCCTATCCGCAACTTCAGGGGCTGCCAGATGGCCGACTAGCTCAGGTACGATCTCTTCGCCTGCCCAGATGTTAGGCCACGCCAATAGCCGCGACGTTCGTAGAAACCAGGCATTAATCAACGATGCAAAGACCTTGCCGACGCCAGGAAGGTTGGCTAATAAGCCGGGCACGCCATCCCAGGCACGCATGGCGTCGAGCTGCTGCGTTGGCAATAGCACCAGCATCGGCACTGCCAGCGCTCCCAATTCTGCCGTATTTGCTCCCACGGTCGTCAAACACAGGCGACACTGAGCCAGAATTTCGTAGGCCGGAAAGTCAGTCCACAGTTGCACCTGCAAGCCCTCTGCGGTTTTGAGATAGTGCTGCTTGCCATCGGCCACTAACTTAGCTGAAACAGCATCAAAAAACCGAGCCACCTGATTGAAATCTGGATTGGCAAATTGCGCTAGGGTCTGTACATCTAAGGTGGGTGCCACCGGGATGACAAACCGTGCCGATGGATAGATCTGATGAATGCGCTGGGCGATCGCCAGGGTCAAGGGCACCCCTTGAGCCAGCTTGGCAGGCTTGGAACCGGGGAGAAGGCCGATCAGAAAGGCGGAGGGCGGAGGGCAGAGGACGGAGGGCGGAGGGCGGAGGGCAGAAACAGGATCGGTGTTGAGGGCGACTGGGGCTGGGGTTGGGGCTGGGCGGTTAGATGTTGGCTCTGAGCTAACGTCGGCCATCAGGTCGCCGATCACAGAGATTTTGTGAGCGTATTTGACAGGCACTCGCTCAGCAACGGCTTGATTCATGACGCCGTAGCGATCGCCCCAATGATGCCAGCGGGTTTCCCATTCGCCATAGATGACCGTGCGATAACCCAGCCGTTTGCCAATCACGATGGGGTAAATCTGATCGCCGCCCAAGAAGATAACAACGCCGCGATCGCGCCAGTCCCAGTTTTTAGCTGTTTTGCCCCAGAGCAAGAAAGGGAAGAAGTGCGGAGCGGCTTGAATGCGATCGATTTCAGGAAATGAGCGGGCGATCGCCTCTTCTTTGCCGCTGGCGTTGGGGCAAGGGGCAAGCACCAGTGAAATGCGAACGTGGGGGCGATCGCCTCCCAACTGTTGCTGTAGCTCCCTAATGACCGGGCGCACCCAGGTCATCAGCTCTCCTGGCCCATTGGAGAGAATCAAAATGTCAGATGGCATTATGAGCATAAAAGGTGATGCCAAATTATTGATGGGACAGTGCGTTAGGGTTGCGGCTCAGAGCCAGAGTTAAACAAAATTGCGGTAGCATAGAATCAATTTTGAGCGCAGTTTTTCCCATAGCGGTTTTTCCTATAAAAGTAACCCCATATAATCCCGATGAGATGAGCGCATTACCATTAGTTTTGGGTGACTAATTATGAGCAAGCATTGGCAGCTCAAAGACCAGACTCAAGCCTAGTTAGAACTATCGCGCGATCGCGTCCTAAACAGCGATCGCCCCTGATCGGCAACTTGAATAAATCATGACTTCTCCTGACGACACCTCCCCTTTGACGCTCAGTGCTGCTGCCGAAGCTGGCAACCTCACCATCGTAGATCAGCTCTTAGCAGACGGCTATGAGGCTAACGCTGTCGATGACGAAGGCTGGACGGCATTGATGGCTGCATCTGCGGCGGGCCATCTTGATGTAGTCAAACGACTGATTGACCGGGGAGCCGATGTCAACGCCCGCACCCATTTTGGGCTGACCGTGCTGATGAGTGCGGCGGCGCAGGGCCAACTTGAAATCGTGCAGGTGTTGCTCGACCATGGAGCCGACCCAACCCAGAAAGACGACAACCGTTGGACAGCACTCATCTGGGCAGCAGAAGTCGGGCATGTAGACGTGGTGCAAGCACTCAAAGCTGCTCGCCAGCACTAGGATTACAGGCGACGCTGCTCCAGGTGACGCTGCTCAGCATAGTACTTCAGCTCATAGGCCATTCGGCGCAGACCTCGCTGTTCATCGCGGCGAATAAATGGCAGAAACAGCCGCGAGAGCGTGCCTGATACGTTTTCGCGATGGGTATATTTGGTGCGATTGACGCCAATGTCTTGTAGCTCAAACACATGCTCGGCACAAAAGCCAGGAGCAGAGGCTACCCATTTGAGACAGACCTCCGGCTGCATCACCGTAATCAAGGCTTGAAATTCAGTTTCGGCTTCGTCAGGAAGACGCCTAAGCGACAGGAAGACCGATCGCCCACGCTCAAATGCATGGTCGGTATCTCGGTCAAAGAGAAATGTATTCCACCGGAGCCACTGCTCTTTTTGCACTAAGATTTGCCAAGCGATCGCACGCGGCACGTTGATTTCAATATCGGTATAGATACTGGGCATATCACCTACTAAGCAGATCAACAGATTCACGAGACTGTTCGTGCATCTGAGTACAATCTTGGGCTAAGAAATCCGATTAATCTAGAGACTTGCTAGCGGATTTCGTTCGTGGCTCAGTGGCTCAAACATCTGGACTTTCAGATTGCAGGTAAAATCGTAAAACTCTATCTTGGCCAGGGTGATTACTCCAGCCGATGGTAGATTTAGATGCTGTACTTGTCTGGTCTCTCATAAAACTCTACTATGGTCAACCTTACGCCCAACTCTAGCTATAGCCTGACAATTCGATTTCAAATTCCCAATCGTACCGGGATGCTCGCCGACGTGACGCGGGCGATCGCCGCTGCAGGTGGCAGCGTCGGACACATTGACTTGGTCGAACATCACCTCAAGACGCTGGTGCGAGATGTCACAGTAGACGCATCTAGCTCAGAACATGCCGAAGAAATTGTTACAGCAGTAAAGGCGCTCACAGACATTAAGGTGCTAAACGTCTACGATCGCACCTTCAACCTGCATCGTGGTGGCAAAATTCACGTTGAGAGCAAGATTGCAGTCAATAATCAGAGCGATCTGGCGATGGCCTATACGCCGGGGGTGGGGCGCATTTGCATGGCGATCGCCCAAGACCCCAACCAGGCATATCAGCTCACGGTCAAGAGCAATATGGTGGCGATTGTGACTGATGGCAGTGCGGTGCTAGGGTTGGGCAATTTGGGGCCAGCAGCAGCACTGCCTGTGATGGAAGGGAAGGCGATGCTGTTTAAAGAGTTTGCAGGCATTGATGCGTTTCCCATTTGCCTTGCCACGCAAGACACTGCCCAGATTGTCGAAACGGTGAAGAACATTGCCCCCGTGTTTGGTGGCGTAAATCTGGAAGACATCAGCGCCCCACGCTGCTTTGAAATCGAACGCAGGCTGCAAGCAGAACTAGACATTCCCATTTTTCATGACGATCAGCATGGCACGGCCATTGTGACGCTGGCAGCACTCTTTAATGCTCTCAAGCTAGTCCATAAATCGTTGCCAGACGTGCGGATTGTGATTAATGGTGCAGGGGCAGCCGGGGTGGCGATCGCCCGCTTACTCAAAACTGCAGGCACAACCACCCTCTTCCTTTGCGATTCACGGGGCATCATCAGCACTGATCGCACCGACCTCAATGACCAAAAGCGTGAATTTGCTGTAGAGAAATCAGGCAAACTGGCCGATGCCATGGTAGGAGCAGATGTATTTTTGGGCGTCAGCGTTCCGGGAGTGGTGACACCAGAGATGGTACGTTCAATGGCGGCTGACCCAATTGTGTTTGCGATGGCAAACCCGATTCCCGAGATTCAGCCGGAGGCCGTAGCGGGTGAAGTCGCAGTGATGGCCACCGGACGCAGCGACTACCCCAACCAAATCAATAACGTACTGGCCTTTCCGGGGGTGTTTCGGGGAGCGCTCGACTGTCGCGCCAAAGAGATGACCACCACAATGTTTCTGGAAGCTGCTTACGCGATCGCCTCGTTGGTCAACCCAGCCGAGCTAGACGCCGAACATATCATTCCCTCGGTGTTTGATCCGCGTGTGGCCACGGCTGTCGCTGCTGCTGTGCAGCGAGCTGCCCGTGAAGCAGGCATTGCGATTGCTTAAGGTGTTATGGGATCGATCCGCACATCCTTCTGGGCCTGCTCTACCCCTGGATTGACCTCAGTTCTCCAATGTCTAAACCCCGTATCTAGGTGGGGTAAGCGCTCAGGCGCTGATCGACCCAGCGCTTGGCATTGCGAACGGCTTCTTTGCGGCTGAGGGCACATGGGTCAGCGATCGCACACCCCCAATCATGATTAACCCAGGCCGCATAAATAGGCTGACCCTCAAACTCGCTCTGGTCAACCTGAATCATAAAGCCCCGATAGTCGAACGAAACGACAATGTGAGGATAGTCAGGATTCCACATGGTGTCAGGATTCTACTAGCTAAGCGTATACCGTACCACTTACCAGGGTTTTCTCAGCCTGGTCTTCAGCGGCGATCGCTTCTGCCAAAAGCTGCTCGGCCAGCCTGCGCTTACTATCCGCGTCAAGTTTCTTGATCTCATTGTGCAACACGCGCTCATTAACGACCTGGTTCCAGTAGTCTAGCGACTCCACGCCGAGTAGCGACATCTTGCCCACAAACTGACGCAGCACTTCATTAGTTGGCCCCATCACCCATCCGGCTTTGCCATCCCGCAAATAGCGCTCGATTTCCATATCTTTCTTAAAGCCACTGCCGCCACAGGCGTGCAGCATCTTGTCACAAACATGAGCCACGTTCTTAGCTGCCGCAAACTTAATTTGCCAATACCAATGCAGGTGGCTAGAACGAGGCAGGGCGGAAAGATCTGAGTGCAGTGACCAATCACAGTTATCGGTCAGGTGATCCATCAGCTGAGCCATGGAGAATACAAAGCTGCGGCTGGCGTTGGTGTCGATAATCGCTTCGCCAAAATAATCTTGAATCGTTGGATAATCAGCAACGCGCATGCCCACATCGACATGTTTTTTGCGGGTGACATGGCGCTTGGCAATGTCGATCGCCCCCATCGAAATACCATTCCAGCACGATGAAGAACAGAGTAAAAAGAAAGGATCAACGATCTCATCATTCGACGAAGTGCCATCGCCTTCAGGCCCCACCATGCGATGCGTCGGAACGGTGACTCCATCTACTAGCAGCGTACCCGACTGGTTACCTCGGAGCCCGAGTGCATCCCACTTGCTGGGTTCTGCTTTGACCTCATCGCTATAGATCAGGAAGCACGACAAATCAGAATAGTTGCCGTTGAAGTTGGGGCTGCAGGTTTGCACGATATACCAGTCGGCAAACCCAGCGGAGGTTGTCCAGGAGGCTTTCTTGAAAACGCTCCAGCCATCGGCAACGCGTTCGGCTTTCGACGAGACCGGATACCAAAAGTGTGAACCCGTTTCGGGATCAGAGTATGACAGCGTGCCAATCAGCACTTCTGCGTCGAGCCGTTGCAGAAGATGCTGCAACTCAGGATTATCGTGAGCCCGAAACAGAGCCGCTGCTACTGCTCCCAGGTGCATGGTGTAGCACATGGCCGTGCTGGGGCAGCCATATCGGGCAATGGTTTCGACCACCATCGCTGCACAGGTATGATTTTCACCAAGGCCACCCCAATCTTGAGGCACAAACAGACTCAACAGCCCCAGAGATGCCAGTGCCTTAAAGTTTTCTCTCGGATAGATCAGGTTGGCGTCAGACGCGATCGCGTTGGGTCGCAGTGTCGTTGCACAGAGATCGATTAGCTGGGCTTGCAAGTCTTGCTGGGCAGGGGTCAGCACCCACTGTGGGTCAAAGTCATAATCCAGGCCCCAATAGGGCTCTGCTCCCCAAGTCTTGGTGGTCATAAGTCAGCCTTGACAGAATCGGACAGATTAGTTGAGCTGACTGTATGAGGTTTGGCGAGGAAATGCAGTCAATCTAGATACGGTTGTTATAACAACTGTGATGAGACTGTATGGTTACAAGACTGTGTAGTTACAAGACTGTGTAGTTACAAGACTGTGTAGTTATAAGAATTTATACCTGAACGAGCACCGTCAAATTCGGCTCTCCCATCGGAGAGGCTACGCTCACCCGCCACGAATGGAGGTCGCTAGGGAGCCCTGTGACTGGAATTGTCGTTGGAATTTTCAAAAAATGAACCCAGGTCGCAATGCCTGGGCTGACGTTGTTTGGCAATGAGTTGCCGTCAAGGGCGATCGCCCCTCTCTCAATCAGTGAGCCTAAGCCGATATGAGCCGCACGGGTTTGTTCTTATTGGCTCGACGCACATCGTCAGCATCATTGCGGGAGGCATTTAATAGTTGCTCACGCAAATCTGGCATGACGGCTAGGGCACGAGTCCAGTCGGGAATTTGTGCCCCAGCAGGGTTAAGGAAATATTGCTCCCCCGCCTGCAAGATTACCTTCTCGAAGAGTTCGATCGTAACTTCTTCTTGATGGCGATCATAAAGCAAGCCGTTGAACCGAGCATCTAAGAAATATTGGCGCGTAAAGTCTTGTGCTTCTCGGCGAAACTTGACCCGCAACGCATTGATCAAGTCCATGGAGACCACGACGGGTTCCGTTTCGGTGAGCGTCCGCAAAATGGAGCGCAAAATATCGCGACACATCTTCTGCAGCCCTTCATCTGAGGTCTTGCCGAGAGGCTGATGCTTGTGATCAAAGAACCCCAAATCGACCTGAGCAATGCGCTTTTGGGCGACGTTGCGATAGACCTCCGATAGCAGCCCGACTTCTAAGCCCCAATTACCCGGAATGCGGATATTGAGCGCCAAATCGCTGGTCAGTGCAAATTCGCCTGAGAGTGGGTAGCGGTAGGCGCTGAGATAACGCAGGTAGTCACGATAGCCAAAGAGCTCGGTCAAGGCGACCAGCAGCGGGGTCACAAACAGGCGCACCACCCGCCCATGCAAACTGCGCGGCGAACTGCCCACCCGCGCATAGTAGGCTTTGTTGAAGGCAATGCCAAACTCTTTCTCTAGCAATGGAAACAGCAGCTTGAGCGGATATGAGCGGTCATACGTGGTGATGTCGGCATCATGAAGGGCGATCGCTTCGGCAGTCAGCGATGCCACGCCTAAGCCAAGCCAAACGGCTCGACCCTTGCCCTTAAACGTCAACACATCGAGGCCCCGATCTTGTAGCCGCTCCAAAATTGATGTGACCCGTGGGCCATTCTCCCAAATAATCAGCGTATCTTGAGGCAGCTCCGAGAAAAACTCAACCGCGCGGGCATATTGCTCGTGGGTTTTAGCAAACAAACAAACCACAATATGCTTCACAAACTGGCACTGCCTAAGATGCTCTCGAATGAGGGCCAGGGCAGGCCGTTCTAGCTCTTCATAGAGAGCAGGAATGAGAACGGCTGTAGAGGTTGTTTCACTCAGTTGAACCAGCCGCGTCTCTAAAAATTCTAGATCACACCCTAAATCATGAATCGTCGCAATGAGCTCTTGTTTGTAGTCCATTTGACCACCAGAACCGTCCAATAATTCTCTAATCGTTAAACAAACCAAAATTTTCCGTGTCAAGCAGGATAAAAACTATGACGTTGCTAGTCCCCTACAAGTCTTATCGCTGGAGGGTTCCACCCCTCACCTTGACCCAGCTTAACGAGGCCATATTCCATCGTTCTATTGATCGAGGGCTTGACACGTTTCGACGAAATTCAGTGATATTGCCACAATAGGCGAAAACGGATTGTTTTCTCAGTAGCTGTCGTTACTGAGAAAGCAATTCTCCATGTTCCATAATGAGCCGAATCGTTGGGTGCTCTGGTTTTTGTTTGGTTCGATACTGTCCAATTGGGCGATCGCAGACGATTGATAACGATTGGTAATGGATTATGACGGATTTAGATGGAATCGTGCAGACACGTACCCCTTCTCAACTCACGCGTGAGCTGTTTACACGGCGTGTGCAGCCGCTGATCGAGATGGTTTACGGGACTGATCAACGCGATCGCCTGGTTGATCGACTATTTGCCTTGGTGGGAGGCTTGATCTCCGACACGCTCGAAGAAGATCTAAACAAGTGGAGCGAAAACAACGTCTTACTCATCACCTACGGCGATAGCATTTGCTCTAGCCAATCGGAGTCGGCACTCAAGACACTCGATCGTTTCTTAGATCAGCGGCTGCGCGGCACCATCACGGGCGTGCATATTTTGCCTTTCTTCCCGTTTAGTTCTGATGATGGCTTTGCCGTTATCGACTACCTCACCATCAATCCAGATTTGGGCAGTTGGGACGACATTCGCAGCATCGCCAGCAAATTTAACCTAATGGTTGATTTGGTTGTCAACCATGCGTCTAGCCAACATGTTTGGTTTGACCAGTTTAAACAGGGGCAGCAGCCTGGATGCAATTACTTTATTGAGGTTGACCCAGAGGCAGATGTCTCAGCGGTTGTACGGCCTCGCAGCACGCCGCTCTTGGTTGACGTCAAAACCGTTAACGGATTAAAGCATGTGTGGGCGACGTTTAGCCCCGACCAAGTTGACCTCAATTTCGCCAACCCCGATGTCCTGATCGAATTCATGCAGGTGATCGTGTTCTACATTCACATGGGCGCTAAGTTTTTTCGCCTGGATGCCATCGGCTATCTTTGGAAACAACTGGGCACCTCCTGCATTCATCTACCGGAGACCCATGCCCTCATTCGTTTGCTGCGCGAAATCTTGCAGATGGTTGATCCCAGCATTGCCATTATCACCGAAACCAATGTGCCCAACCGCGAGAACCTCAGCTACTTTGGCAACCGCAACGAAGCGCATATGATCTATAACTTCAGCTTGCCGCCACTGGTGCTGAATGCACTGATTCAGGGGCGATCGGATCACCTCAAAACCTGGATGATGAGTATGCCCCCTGCACCCCTGGGCTGTGCCTATCTCAACTTTACGGCGTCTCACGATGGCATTGGCCTGCGCCCTGCGGAAGGACTGCTCACCGAAGATGAATATGAGATGCTGCTGGTCACGATGCAGCAGTTTGGGGGAGAAATCAGTATGCGCAAGCAAACAGATGGTAGTGAAAGCCCCTATGAAATCAATATTTCGCTGTTTGATGCCTGCAAAGGCACGGTTGATGGTGAAGATGAGTGGCAGATCCAGCGGTTTATCTGTTCGCAGACCATCATGCTGTCGCTGGAAGGCGTTCCAGCCTTCTATATTCACAGTTTGCTGGGCACCCATAACGACCATGAAAGAGTGAAGCAAACCGGGCGCAAACGCTCGATTAATCGTCACTCATGGGATTATGACGAACTCATTGCTCAGCTGGATGATCCCAGTTCATCCCATGCGATCGCCTTCCACGAGTTGAGCCGCCTGATCAAAATTCGGCGACGACAGGGGGCGTTTCATCCCAATGCGACACAATACACGCTGCACCCGCTGAATAAGGCACTGTTTGCGTTTTGGCGACAGAGCATGAGCCGCGATCAGAGCATTTTCTCAATTCACAACCTCAGCGATAAACCTCAGACGCTGCGGCTGTCAAACCTCAACTTGATTATTACTGACCCCTGGTGCGATCTGATCAGTGGTCAGTTGATGAGCGACATTCATGCCACGTTTGAGCTGCAACCCTATCAGTCTGCCTGGATTACCAACAAGTTTGAAGCCTCGGATGTGAGACTTTAGGTGCAGTAAAGTATGACGCAGGATCAGTTGCTGGCGCTAATTGAAAAAGATCCACAGCTAAAATCTCGACTGCCAGGCGATCTTAAAGCAGGGAGCTTCGCCGCTCTAGAAACCATGACTGACCATCCAGTTGCCAAATTCTTTATCGAAGGCGCTAAAGAGATTCTGACTTGAGCCGCCAGGGATTTTCCAGAGTCATACTCCAGATTCAGCGACATCGGATTGCTCATCGTGCCAACAAATTTCCTCCCAGATTCATTGAAACCAGGCTCAGAATCAGGCATTAGCTGCTAGGATTCATAGGATTCGATTGTGTGGGTCGATAGTTTGCGTCCCCTTCAGGAGTGTGATAGTGGTCAAGAATGTTATTTTCACTGTTTTGCTATTCTTTGTCCCAATTTCAATTCTGGCTCATTTTCTAGAATGGGGAGAGCTAGCTATTTTTGTGCTGGCAGCACTGGCCATCGTGCCGTTGGCCGCCTGGATGGGCACTGCCACCGAAGAAATTGCCGTGGTCGCTGGGCCAACCCTGGGTGGGTTGTTAAATGCGACGTTTGGCAATGCCACAGAGCTAATTATTGCCCTGATTGCGCTCCGAGCTGGGTTGGTTGGCGTTGTCAAAGCCAGCATCACAGGATCGATTATTGGCAACCTGCTGCTGGTCTTGGGGCTGTCGATGCTGCTGGGGGGCCTGCGGTTTAAAGAACAGTCGTTTCAGCCCGTAGTAGCGCGAATTAATGCCTCATCAATGAACCTGGCTGTGATCGCCATCTTGATCCCGACTGCGGTAAATTTCACATCCGATGGCATTACTGAGTTGACGATTCAGCGCTTATCGGTGGCGGTGGCGGTCGTGCTGATGTTGGTCTACGGCTTGACGCTGCTGTTCTCAATGAAGACGCATAGCTATCTTTGTGATGTTGGCACAGCCGAATCGGGGGGTGATGCAAGCTCTGACCTCGCACAAGTCGATGATTCCGCACATGGGGCCTCTGCTGAACACGCTCACAAACCTAATTTGTGGTTGTGGGTGGGGGTGCTGCTGGCTGCGACCATCATGGTGGCGATCGAGTCAGAGCTATTGGTCGATTCATTGGAGGTCGCTACCGATAGCTTAGGGCTAACGCACTTGTTTACAGGGGTGATCTTACTGCCGATTATTGGCAACGCTGCTGAACATACAACGGCTGTGACCGTAGCCATCAAAAATAAGATGGACTTGTCGGTTTCGGTAGCCGTGGGGTCAACGCTTCAGATTGCGCTGTTTGTGGCACCGCTTTTGGTTCTGGTGGGCTGGCTGATTGGGCAGCCGATGGATCTCGATTTCAACCCGTTTGAGCTGGTGTGCGTGGCGGTGTCCGTATTAATTGTGAATTCAGTGAGCTCAGATGGGCGCTCAAATTGGCTAGAAGGGACGCTATTGCTAGCGACCTATGTCGTAATTGGGCTGGCATTCTATTTTCACCCTGAAATTAGCGGCATTATTTAAGCGATCCAAGCTTGGTTGGCAGACAGCATCAACCATTCAGCTTAAACGATGCGATTGTGGCGGATGCATTGGGCATACCACCCGGCGCTAGCTTTGGGAATGCGAGTTTGGCTAGGATAATCGACATAGACGATGCCAAAGCGGCGATCGTAGCCCCAAGCCCATTCAAAATTGTCTAGTAAGCTCCAAACAAAATAGCCTTGTAAGGGATAGCCTTCACTGATAGCGCGATGGGCGGCTTTGAGATAGTGCTTGAGGTAGAGGATGCGATCGCTATCAATCACTTCTCCCCGTTCAGTCACTTCATCATCAGCCGCACAGCCATTCTCACTGATGAATAGGGGCAAATCAGATCGCCCTACAGTTTCGCTGACATGACGAATGCCCCAGTAGAGCGATTCGGGGGTCATGTGTAGCCAAGGCATGTGCAGCCGGGGATAGCCGCGAGGGAAGGGCAAAATTTCGTAACCCTTGGCATTATCCGCCGGACGGACATAGCTACCGGAATAGATATTAAAGCCTAGACTGTCAAGCGGCTGATGGATCGTTTCCAGATCGCCCGGTTTAATATCAGGCGCATCATGGCCCAACTCCTCCAGTAGCTCGGGGCTATATTCACCTGTGAGAGCTGGGAGAAGGATGCCACCATTTTGCCCCAGGGTCGGAAATGCCTTCTGAGCTGCCGCCACGCCTTCAATGGTTTCTTCGAGGGGGATGGACACCGCAAAGTTATCCACTAGGGAGACAGCACAGGGAGCAGGGGAGGCTGCCCGAATGGCCTGACACCCTAGCCCGTGAGCTAGCAGCGCATGGTGAGACGTTTGCCATACTGCCTTATGGGTTGCGACGGTGGTGCCAGGAGCATGGGGAGGAATCTCGCTGACCCGATAACCCAGATGGGTAAAACACACGATTTCGTTGAGGGTCATCCAACGAGAAACGCGATCGCCCAACCGACTGACCACTGCCGACACATAGTCAGCAAAATCATAGGCCATTTGCCGACTTTGCCAGGAGCCATACTGCTGTTCGAGGGCTTGGGGGCTATCCCAATGGAACAGCGTGGCGTGAGGCGTGATGCCATACCGATGCAGACAATCAATCATCCGCTTGTAGAAATCAACGCCCTTTTCATTCACCGCGCCGCGCCCGTCTGGGATGATGCGACACCAGGAAATGCTAAAACGATAGTGGCGAATGCCCAAGGAGGCCATCAGCGCAATGTCGTCTTCATAGCGATGGTAGTGATCACAGGCGATCGCCCCTGTATCGCCATTCAACACCCGCCCCGGCGTGGCGCTAAAGGTATCCCAAACGCTGGGCTTGCGGCCATCTTTGGCGATCGCCCCTTCAATCTGATAAGCAGCCGTTGCCACTCCCCACAAAAACTCATCGGGGAATTGATTGCTCACACGCCCTCCTGCTTAGACACGCCACAAAAACAGAGTCAGCTCATCTTCAAGCTGTAGTTTAACGCTCTGATTGGGCATCCAGTCGCCCATATCAAAATCATGAGAGATGACACGACTGCCAGGTTTGAGCTGGCTCAGCAGCTGGGGCCGCAGCCGCAGATTGAGATGGGGCAACAAATAGAGGATTACGACTGTGGCTTCTGTCACATCGGATGCAAACAAATCAGCCTGGTAAAACGAGAGGCGATCGCCCACCCCAGCTTGGTGTGCCAGCGTTTCAGCCTCTCGGATGCGCTGCGGGTCAATGTCAATGCCGACACCTCGAATCTTAAACTGCTGGGCCGCCCGCATCAAAATGCGGCCATCGCCACATCCCAGGTCGTAGATGACATCGCCATCAGCCAGGTTTGCTAGCGTCAGCATCGCATCAATGGCCTCCAGAGGCGTTGGGATGAAGCCAATATCAGGGCGGCGCATCGAGTTAGATGCTGTCATGATTCAATATCAGGCGCGATACCAATGCCAAATTCTCGCAGAGCAGGCTCAAAATTGCTGTTTTCATGACGAGATTGACTCAGCTTGATCAGCGCAAACCGCTGCAACGGGGTCAGACCTGCCCAGTCCTCTAGAGCCAGGTGGATTCCTTGTTCGGCTGCGTGACGGCTCACCGACTCCGGAATTGTCGCTGCGTCATTCCATGGCGGATGTTCGAGCACGTCCAGATCTCGGGCAGATTCTCCAGTATGGGCTAAGACCAGGTGCTGGAGCTGTTCTCGATAGGCGCATACCTGCTCAGACGTATGGCACGACTGAGCAACTAGAGCCTGTCGCTCATCCTGCGTAAACAGGTGCCACTGATGGAGCTTGAGCTTAATGCCACAGGTGTCGAGCTTCATTCGCACCTGCATAGGAATGCACCGCAATGACTCGACAAAATCGGCTTCAAACTGAAAGAATGACTCGATATGAGTCGATGGCTGAGTCATGGCTAGACCTCTCCAAACTCAAGACTGTCAGCATCATAGACTGCGGGTGTCGCATATCGACAGACACAAGAAATTCTGTCATCACAAATTTTTTTGCAACACCCCCTATGCAGACGTCACATTGGTCTGTTATGCTAGCGCTCCCGCGTCGGGTTTAACGTTGCAATACTTCGTTTAGAATTCACAGAATCTCGTGGATTTTACGAGGATTCTTGACGTTCTTGCCCCAAAAGTAGAGTACTCTTGCGGAGGGTATGAGAGACGACTCACAGTTTAATGAGTAGTCATCAGGCAGCCTAAAGCCGATTTGCAGCCAATCTAAGGTGAATCTAAGGCGAATTGGGCGCATCTCATCGACAGCTTTCGAGAAGGGTTCAACTCTACCGTCACGATCAGTTGCATTTCAGTTGCATTGATGAAGCTAGCCGGGTCACGCGGCTTCAAGTGATGGATAGATCTGCATGTCGCGGATATGGCTACCGTGCAGATGTTGCCCCAATCAAGATGCACTCAGGCGACAGAGTCTCATCCCTCTGCTTCTGGGGCATGGCGGCTGAGCAGCTAGACAGGCTTACTACAGCAGCTTTGCCGCATGTGATGTACGGCTCAAAGGACATCACAACTTAGGGCAGGCTCATGGGAGCCAGATCAAAGAGTGGCTACCCCACAATCCGCAAACCGGAATGTGGATACTACTGTGAGTAGACATACAAGGGTCGCCCCTATTAGGCTCCTGTGCATGTAACCCTCTCATTGGTCGAATCAGACAGACTGTTTCAGTGCCCCGTGTAAACAGTCTAGCCCCCTAGCTAACGCGATTAGCCGACGCAATCCATCTACTCAGTTCACTCAACTTATTCAGTTCACCGAAGGAGGTGATAGTCAACATGACGCCTGCAAGCTACTCTCGATTTATTCAGTTTTTACAAGATGATTTAGCCGTTTCAACTGCTGCAATTGCGATCGCCCTTAAGCACTGTGAGCAAGATCCAGGCCCCTTGCCGATGATCCTCTGGAAGTACGGGTTAATAACGATCGAGCAGCTCGATCGCATTTTTGATTGGATGGAAGCGGCCTAGTTAAGGCGATTGCATGTTGCCCTATGGCGTAACCATTCAGAGTCATCCTTTAAAACAGTCAAGGCAAAACTATGGTGGTAATGCTCAAGACTCATCGAACTCAACAGCAAACTAAGGCGATCGCTCCTACTAAATCGAAATCCATGCGGTGGCGAGTGCATAGAACACAGATAACTATAAGGAGCGGGTCGTCTTGAACCCGCTTTTTTAATAGGATTGAGAGATGATGCTAATTGACTGACATGAGTTTTGGTGTGAAGGTTTTATTCAGTCAATTAGGGGAAGATACGTATAAAGTTCTCTATCAGCTTCTGAGTTGAATTTATTGTATTTGGCATGATATTTATTAAATGATTCGGGTGGTGTTGAGCAGCGTGTATAGCCCAAGAGGCATAACCGAAACGCGAAGCCTCTCCGCAGGAGTGACCCCAACCCTGGCAATGGTTCTGATACGTGACGCTAGCGCTAAACCATCCTAAGGCAGAATCAGGCTTTCAAGAGTTTTGTCAGTCACCGAGGTCTTAGGAGATGTTCAAGCATTAAGACTTCAGTGAACAAGCATGTGCACACCTAGAATTGATGATTTCCTAGGGGTTGCTTATCCTGCCGTGCCGGATCATTTGGTTGCCTGAATTGTTCGGCATTGGCATATGCATGTGCCCTTTCGTTAAGGTAGCGCCGACATTAAGAATGTCAGTGTGATTTCGTTAATGTAGCGTCTACATTAAGAATATCAGCACGATTTCGTTAATGTAGCGTCTACATCAAGAATGTCAGCATAATTTCATTAATGTAGCGCCGACATTAAGAATGTCAGCACGATTTCATGACAGAACATACCGGCGTTAACCGTCGTTTACATTTCAATTTGATGCAGAACGAATTGAACCATTCAACGAATTGAACCATTCATTGATGTAATCGCACTAACCTTGACCCAAGTACAAAACGAAATCGCTGCCTTTGCGACGTTTCTACAAAATCGGGCATGAGTTTCAAGAGAATTGCGATGGCATTGAGAAGTGTAGCTAGTTTCTCACAAATTTTGATGGCATCTTTGGCAGAGAGCTTTTCTAAAAACTTGGCAGCACCTTTAGTGACCAGAAGATCCATGTTTCACCCAGTCGGTCAGGTTGATAAATTCGGCGGAGTTGTACTCGGCGGGGCTACCGAGTTAGGCTCGGAGGGTTTGCATTTCTTTATCTGTAACCCTGGGCATGAGGACGAGACACAGCTTTAAGCGTTCTTCCCGCAAGACTTCCCGGACGCCTTCTTTGACGAGTTGCTTGAATTCGAAAGCTTCCATTGCTGGGTGCCTGGTTCAGGGATCGACTATTTTAATTTAGTATTTCTGAGATTTGTCATTCATCGTGTCGCCATCGTCTGAATATCTTGACCGTCTTCTTCCAGGTAAAGCGATCGCCCTGTTCCTACCTTCAAAGTGTCTATCGAAGGCGTTTTTGTTAATCTGTAGGGAGACTATAATCGATCGCAAGCCCTAATCTCAAGTTTGCCGGAGGAATTGGTGTTAGAGGCAATCATCAAGATCTTTTACTCCTATTCCCGCAAAGATCTGGACATGCGGAATATGTTAGAAGATCATCTATCGGCACTGAGGGCAGCAAACAAGATCAGCACCTGGCATGATCTTGAACTCGAAGCAGGCACCGAGTGGGAGCCAGCTATTCTCCATAAGCTAGACACGGCAGATATTATTCTGTTGCTGGTGAGTCGCAATTTTATTGCCTCTAAATACTGCTATGGCACTGAGTTAAGGCGGGCGATCGCCCGACATACTGAGGGAACCGCACGGGTGATTCCTGTTATTCTCCGCTCCTGCGACTGGAACCATGCGGATGTGCCCTTCAGTAAATTGAACGTCCTCCCAACCCACGCCAAACCGATTACGAGCTGGACAGATCAGGAAGAAGCATTCACGATTGTGGCTCAACGAATCCGAGAAACGGTAGATCAGCTCAGAGCTAAAAAGTTGGCAGAGCGACAGGCGACAGAACAGGAGAAACAACAGCTGGCTCAGCAGGAAGCTAAGGAAGCAGCAGAGCAGGAACGAATTCAGCGAGAGCAGCAACGACAGACGGAAGAACAGGAGAGACTGCGCCAAGCTGAGCAATTGAGACAGCAGCAAGCAGCCGAGGCTGAGCGGCTAAAGCGACAAGCATGGGAACGACAACGTCAAGCGCAGCTTGAAGAGGAGGCAGAAAGCAAGCAACGCCCCACCGAGACCTTTGAGTTTGAGGTGGCGACCATCACAAAAGGAGGGTTGTTTAAAAAGCCAGAAGTCAATCGAACTCGCAAGCGCGCCAAATGTTACCTAGAAGATCTGGGCAACAATATTTTTCTAGACGTGGTGGCTATTCCGGGTAATAGCTTTTCGATGGGTTCGACTGAGAGCGGTGATGAACAGCCTGTCCATGAGGTGCAGGTTGCTCCTTTTTTCCTGGGCAAATATCCGGTTACTCAGGCACAGTGGAAAGCGGTTGCTGCCTTTTCTAAAGTCAAGATTGACCTTGATCCTGATCCTTCTAGGTTTAAGGGAAGCGATCGCCCAGTCGAACGGGTTTCCTGGTGGGAGGCGGTGGAGTTTTGCAATCGCCTCTCTAACAAAACCAACCGCACCTATCGGTTGCCCAGCGAAGCGGAATGGGAATATGCCTGTCGAGCGGGAACGACCACTCCGTTCCACTTTGGAGAGATCTTGATTGCTGATCTGGCAAATTATGATGCCACCGAGACCTATAATTCGAGTCCTAAGGGAAAGTATCGTCAGGAAACAACACCTGTTGGCAGTTTTGGGGGAGCCAATGCGTTTGGACTGTACGACATGCATGGTAATGTTTGGGAATGGTGTGCCGATCACTGGCACAGCAATTATGATGGTGCCCCGACTGATGGAAGTGCCTGGTTGACAGAGAATAAAAACGCTGGAAGGCTGTTGCGGGGCGGTTCTTGGTTCAACAATCCCTCGTTCTGTCGGTCTGCATATCGCTACTACTTCAACCCCGACTACCGCGACCTCAATATCGGTTTTCGGGTGGTTTGCGGTTTAGCGTGAGGCATGCCTTTCCCTTTACCCTCTTGCCCTTTTGCTCTTTGCCCTTCTTCACTTTGCTCTCTTATCGCGCGAAGCGCGATAAAATTTTTTTCAAACTGAAGCGTCAATGTCACTTGTTATGAGTCATGGGTCATCAGTTGAGACTAACAATAGTCTGTGGATTTCTGCCACAGTCCACTAGCCATAGCATCCCCAGATATGAAGAGCGACGAGACGAGTTTCATGATATAACTTGAGGGTTCAGATGCTTGTTTGTACGGGTAGGCTGAACGGGGCAGGTCTCGTAGCTGATGCGGGGCGGTTCTTGGAACAACAATCCCTCGAACTGTCGGTCTGCATATCGCAACTACAACAACCCCGACAACCGCAACAACAATATCGGTTTTCGGGTGGTTTGCGGTTTAGCGTGAGTACTCCCTACTCGTCAGAACTGGTCGAAGGGATTCGATCAGGCGTACACCAGGGAGTCCAGTCTGCTCCGGCGATGGGGAAAGCCCATCCAAAAATAAAACCGAGTCGGATGGTTTGGTAGGTTCGCCGAAGACTCATCCGGCTCATCATCTATCCTGACCTTGGGCGTTGCCTACCTTAATGCTCTGTGGGTGCGATCGCTTTCATCAAGGATTGGATGGCAGTGGCATATTTAGAAGGGCAATGGTCAGTAGAAACGTAATTAAGTACGGCAGATTTGACCAGGATTTGAGCGTATTGAAAAATTGATTTAGGAATGTAGTTGATGAATCGGGTTTAACAAAATTCCCTTTCATTCGTGTCATCCATGCGTCATCGCCTTCTGCAATATATCCCCCTAAAATTCGAGTGAGTCGATTAAAGTTATCTCGAAACTTTCGTTCCAAATACAAGTAATAAATATCTAGAAGACCAAACAGCAGAAACGAAATAATGGCTAGCACAAACAGAGCATAACTACGATTGGCAAATCCAAACCCGACAAGGGCTGACCACACCGATAGCCCAACCTGTTTAACCGACAGGGAGTTATTCGCCATGCGGGCGATCGCACTTTGCAACATCTCAGTTTGCTTAATCAAATAGTCTTTATTCTTTTCAATCCAGTCTGAAACATTGATTGTCATAGTTTTTGATATAAATGATAATTGCCCAACTTTAGAGTTTTAGCCCGTACTTTTGAAGAGTATCTTTTGCAGCTTCAAGTAGCCAATTTGACAAGCTGAATACTCGCAAGACTCTAAATACTCAAACGGATGCCATTCATTGTGGGCGATCGCCTCCATATAGGTGCCATCCTGTTGAGCTACATCTGGTTTCATGTTTGTGACATCCGCGTAGTATAGATAACAGATCTCATTCACCTGAGTCCCCACGATATACCGACCCAACGGTGAAACCTGAACCGTATAGCCCGTCTCCTCATACACTTCTCGTTCAGCCGCCGCTTCTGGCGTTTCTCCTTTTTCTAATGCTCCTGTCACCGGACAGGGAAACAACCTGAACTTGCCATCTACCTCTCGGTTGTCAATACAAAGATGTTGCTGGCGAATTAACACCTCATGCTGTTCTAGATTTTTGCCACTTTTTCTTAGCAGAAACACTGCAACTGAATCCTTGCCCTTGCGCTCTAAATATTGAAATCCTCTGGGAGATTCCTTAACCGTAATCCACTGAGTGTTAAAGATAACTTTATCCATATCCATTACCTATGAGCCACATCAGAGCCTCCAGAGGATTCAAGAAATGCGAAGAGAAGCCAACAATTGGCGATCGCCCCTCAACAATTTCACATTTCGCCTCATGATCGGTGGAAGCGATCGCCTCTTTTTTCAATTACAATCTGTCAACTCCCTGAACGATTATGCTTTGCCTAATGTTTCACTAATAGTTTGAAACACCTCTTTCTACTGTCCGCTGTGCTCAAACTTAAACAAAACAGTCGGCGCAATTTGTGAAGTTTGAGAATAAATACAACAACTTGTCTTAAAACGGTCAATCTGCCTAATGGATAAAGTCGAGCTAAGCAACAACACACTTTATGTAAATGGTGTCGTTAGTGACATCATCGTGGGCGATACGTGCTCTGCACAGGTCAACCAAGGCAGCACTACAGGATTTACAAACAAATAAGGCATGAGTTGCGGTCATGATTGCGGTGTTTCTACAAGATACTTGAACAAGTCATCAATGACTGCATTAGCGGCCAAAGGTCCGTCGCCAATCCAATATCCAGGCACCTCGTAGACTTGATCCTGCTGGACTGCTTTTAATCGTGACCAAAGCAGATCGGCTTTCAGTCTTGCTTTTTCTGCACGGGCTTGTTGAGCTACTTCATCGGTGTGTCCTGTCGTCCACAAAAAGATAACATCTCCATCGGCATCGGAGATGCGCTCTCGGCTAATTGAAACCTGAATGGGGTTTCCGGTAATTGTTTGGGCTTCTTCAGCAGTCAGATCCTGAGCCGGGGGACGAGCTAACCCTGCATCAGCGACAATGGTGCCACAGAAGGAATCTTTTAGATACAAGTTAACGCGCTCGGGATAGACCCGCACAATAGATACTTGCGTTTCAGACAACGCATCACCCATTTGCTGTTTGAAGGTTTCTAATCGCGCATCGTAATCTGTCATGACTTGCTCAGCCTCTGCCGTTTTGCCAAGGGCTTCAGCATACCGCCTAAAAAAGGCTTTCCATTCACCACTGTGTCTAAACGGAAGTAGTACTGTGGGTGCGATTTGAGAGAGGGCATCATAGCTGATCTCGACATAGTCACTGCCAATAATTAGATCGGGCTTCAAGGCTAAAATCTTTTCGAGACTGGGGGCATTTGCCCCTCCCACGTTTTCAATTCCCTCAACCTCGTCTTGCAGGTGAACTTCGTGGTAGCCAATCTCATCGCTGGCGATCGGCTGAACTCCTAGCGCTAGAAGGTAGTCAAGGCCGCCCAGTGATACAATCCGCTGAGGACTGAGCGGCACGCAGGTTTCTCCCATGGCATGGCTGACCATGCGGCAGTCGGATGGAGTGAGCGATCGCTCCGGTTGCTCTGACTCAAAGATGATGGCATTGCTGCCACAGGCTATGACTACCACAAAAGCCAGGAAGCTGAGGGCGATCGCCCAAAGATGCCGCCAGTGAAACACAATTGGTCTATCCATAGAACATTGTCAGGAATTGAACTATTCTGGCGAGGCATTGTACTGCAATGCCCCTACGTTAAAATTCGATGGCAACAGAACCAATGACGGTCAATGGGGCACCGGGTTCAATCGCCACTCTGCCGAAATTATTGGCAATGAAATAGTCCACGTCAAACAGATTTTGAATGTTGAGGGCAGCTCGCCAGTTGTCGCGTTCATAAAAGACGGCAGCATCAGTCCGCACGTAAGACGGCAAATCAAAGGTATCCTCAAAATCTCCGGCGCGTTCCCCGACATAAAACAAACCTGCTCCAAAGCCCAAGCCTTGCAGGTTGCCGTTCTGAATTTGGTAGGTGGTCCACAAACTCGCTGAATGTTCAGGAACATTCTGAATGCGGCTGCCTTCGGGCACTCCAAATACTTCTTCTGTATACTCAGCATCGATATACGAGTAAGACGCAATGATGTTCCATCCGGGTAAAATGCGCCCAATCACATCCAGTTCTACTCCCTGACTGCGCTGCTCTCCGGTTGGAATCGTAAAATCTGGGTTGTCCGGGTCAGTCGTCGCTACATTATCTTTACTAATCCGATAGACCGCCAAGCTTGCTGTCAAGCCTCCGTCCAAGAACTCGCCTCGTGCGCCAATTTCAAACTGAGTGCCGCGTTCTGGATCGATAAAGGAGCCATCTACTTGTGTACCAAAGTTAGGCTGAAACGATCGCGCATAGTTGGCATAGAGAGACAGAAATTCAATGGGTTGATACAATAGCCCAACAGTAGGACTGAATGCGTCCAAATCCTGTCCAGAGGTAGTGCCCGAAAGGCGATCGCGACCTTCCTGCTCTACAAAATCCGCGCGCCCGCCGAGTAACAGCTTGAGATCATCGGTGAACTCAACCAGATCTTGGACATAAATGCCGAGAGAATCGGTGCGATCGAGGTTATTGCGCACAATATCCGTTAAATCCTCAAAATCAGGCCGAGGGGTTTGTTCATACTCGGGATCAAAGATATCAATATCGGGAGTGAGACCGGCTGGCAGTCGTCGCTGCGTGCCCCCAGAGGTTTGTCGAGAGAGGTCAACACCAAAAATTAAGCGGTGGTCAATCGTTCCGGTTGCAAACTGTCCCTGAACTTCACTTTGAAGGATGTAGCTTTCTGAAACATCGTCATTAGAGCGAAAGTTTCTAGAAAGCAGTCCGGTTTCCTCATCCAAAGCCAGAGGTTCTGCTCGAAAATCAAGATCATCCACTGTCACCACGCGAAAGGCACTGCGAATTTCCCAGTTGTCGCTTAACTGATGATTGAGTCGATAGCCTGCACTGAGTTCTTCCACTTCGCGAAAATCGTCGGGCTCTCCAAAAAAGCGGCGAATGGGTACATCTACAATATCTCGTCCGATCGCCAAAAAGCCTCGGTCAAAGGGTCGTTCGTCATTGAGATAGCTAAAGTCAAGGATTAAGTCGGTGTTTTCGCCAATCTCCAACGCCAGGACGGGAGCAACAAAAAATCGTTCTACATTTTGATCAAAGTCTCGGAAGCCATCTGAATACTCGTATGTGGCATTGAGCCGATAGCGCAGTGCCGCATCATCGGTGATCGGCCCGGATAGGTCAATGCTAGGGCGCACGAACCCAAAACTACCAACATCCAGTTCTGCCGCATAATATGGGAACGGAAGGGGCTGCTCAGTGACGATATTGATAGCTCCTCCTGGCTCAATATTGCCAAAAAGAATCGATGCGGGTCCCTTCAAAACTTCAATGCGCTCAATGTTTGAGGTTTCAAAAATTTCAGCAGGATCGCGGAACCCATCTCGGAAGATATCCTGTGAGAAGAAGCCACGAATATTGAACTGATCCGCCGTTCCCGCAAAGCCACCATCCTGGACGACGCCACTAACGTTGCGAAGGGCATCCCTAATGCGAGTTGCGGCTTGATCTTCAATCACTTGTTCAGGAATGATCTGCACCGATCGCGGCAGATCTCGTAGTGGAATATCAAGTCGAGTGACATCAGACGTTGGAGGCAAAGCGTAGTCCTCGTCCTGCTCTCCCGTTACTACAATTTGGATAGCATCATCAGTTTCCCCTGCTTGCGCAATTCCAGGGACTATGTTAAGCGTTAAGCTTGTCTCCGTCGCAATCACATCGGCTGCTGGCGGTGCATCCGTTCCCGTAATCGTCACCTGCACGCGACCATCCGGTAAGTTCGTGGTGCTCAACAGGGCAATTCCCTCGGCAGGAGTAAATTGTTCAAACGAGTCGCCCTCAGGTAAGGCCAACACTGCATCGGGAATTTCCAGAATCAGGGCATTTCCTACAACTTCTGTAGTTGGGCTGCTTAATTCACCCCCTGCAGTTTCCAGTACAATCGATAGTTCGTCTTCTGTCGATTCAACCCGGACATCGGTAATTTGCACCCGCGATGCATCAATTTGAGCCACCCATTCGGCGACAGTGGTTGCTGGCGTAGGATACCTGGAATCGATCGAAGTTGACTCAACTACGGGCGGATTGGCCCACGCCATCGACATAGGAAATACAGATAGGATACTGGTAGTGACCAACAGATATTGCAGGCGATTCAACATTTCTCTACACGACTTAAATGAATGATGGGAATGAATGATGGGCAGCAACCCACGTTCAGGGCTGTGCAAACCCCGAATGCAGGCGGACTAGCTTGATTAGAATAATTCTCAATTAGCCTACAGGCTTATGTTCTCGGGCAGATCGCCATTTGATCACGGGACGGAGTTTTTTTGATCACTATGCGGAGTTTTTTTGACTCATCGCGTAGGATTTGGGGTTAAGGCCAAACTGCTTGCGAAATGATGCGGCAAAGTAGCCTCGATTGGCAAAGCCAACGGCATAGGAGACATCAGCAATCGTCATGTCGGTTTCGGTGAGGAGCTGACGTGCCCGTTCCATGCGTAACTGGTGCAAGCACCCAAACGCAGTTGTTTTGAAAACTTGACGAAATCCCCGCTTCAGCGCGTAATCATTGAGGCCCACCTGCCGCGCCAGTTCTAGCAATGATGGGGGCTGGTCAAGATGCGCCCGCAAAATCTCCCGAGCTTGATAGATGCGCTCAACATCCTCTGATTTGAGGGCAGGATAGACGATACCTTCGGCAAGCTTCGCTAACGCTCCATCTTGAAGGGTGATCTCCTGCTCGATTAGCAGCGCCGTCAACTCCCAAATTTTGCTTTCCAAATACAGGCGCTGCATGATGCCCTGGTAGGAACAGGCCCACAGTTGCTGAAGCACCCCATTCATGGCTGGCGTGATGGTGCCCGAACGGATGTAGTACGGGTCGTTTGCACTCCGAACGAGATGGCTAAGACTGTTCGGTAAACTACCGTCTGGAGTGGCAATGAATGAGCACAGTTGTTCAGCAGTAATGTGGATATCTACTGACCGGATGTGCCTGTGACCCGGTAAGCTATAGCGTTCTTGAGGCGCAGTGCCGCTCCCATACAGCACGTATTCGCCTGCCCTGTGGCTATTGTGGCGATCGCCACGTTCCTCCAGCAAAAAGAAGCTGTACTCCAGGCAATGCTCTCGTTCAGGCAATTGCAGCGTGAGGTCGTCGTGCAGGCAATAGTCGGCGATCGCCAGTTCAATATCTCCACGCAGGTCAAACTCTTGGTAGTATCCGTGACCTAGTTGTTTAGGAAAGTTGTGGGCTATCCTTTGTTTCTCTAAGTCAGTGTGCTGTTCGGCATCCCGAAAGATTGACCAGTAGTCTGACTGCGACAGGGTGATCGACATTACGATTATGGTGAGAGCTTAATAAGAATGGATTGCAAGTATTAAACCATGAAACGCAGCAAAGGTTAATTTGTCTGAGGTCTGCTCGCTAACAAATGTACGCTGATAATGGTTCATTAACGGTGCCCTCCATCTCAACCACGGCAGCGTTGAGATGGAGGATGCGTTAGCGAAGCTTGCCGAAGGGATCGCCCATTCAGCTAATGATTCCTTGTGTCGTGTATGGCACATTTGAACTATTTTCAGGGCAGAAGCGATCGCTATGCACACGGACAGCATATTTATGAAATCTTCCAAACCTTTCCTGACATTGTGTTTGAGCTTCTGGATATGGCATCGCCACGAGGTGCAACCTACAGTTTTACCTCCCAAGAAATCAAGCAAACCAGCTTTCGCATTGACGGCATTTTGCTCCCACCCATCTATGCCGTCGATCTCCCAGTCGTTTTCGTTGAAGTTCAGGGATACAAAGACACGCAGGGCACTCTCTATTCCAGCTTTTTTAGCCAAATTTTCTTGTATCTGCACGACTATCAACCGCCGAATGACTGGTGTGCAGCCCTCATCTTTCTCAAACGCAACCTCGATCCAGTCTTGCCCAGACAGTATCAAGATTTTGCTGACAGTCCTCGATTTCGACGCATCTATCTGGATGAATTGAGGTAAACAACCGGTCTTTCCCCTGGTTTAAGCCTTTTGTAGCTCATTATTGTGCGTTCTGAAGAAGCATCAGAACGAGCAAAAAATCTTGTTGCTCGGACTCGACAGGAGATTGCTGATGCTCAAGTCCAGCAAAAATTCATAGAATTAATAGAAACTATCTTTGTCTACAAATTTCCCAATCTTAGCCGGGAGGCGATTGAAGCCATGTTTGAACTCAGCGATCTCAAACAAACCAAAGTGTATCAAGAAGCTCTTGAAGAAGGACGGGAAGAAGGACGAGAAGAAGGAAAACTGCAGACTCAGTTGGAGTTGGTGCCTAAGTTACTGAGTCAGGGCTTGGGCATTGAGGCGATCGCCCAGCTTTTGGAATTGGAAATCGAACGGGTTAGACAGGTTGCCAGACACTAGTTTTGAGTGGATTTATCGGACATAAGTCGATGGTAATTCATCGAAAGTGCTTTCCATCTCCACTCTGCCGTGATTGAGCAGGAGGATGCGATCGCTACCTGACCTCTGCCGAGCGGGTCGAGCAAGAGCAGCAACGGGCTGAGCAAGAGCAACAGCGGGCTGAGCGACTGGCCGATTATTTGCGATTGCTCGGCCTCGACCCAGACAATCTACCAGATGCTTAGGGTAGCTTTCTAGTCGGCACCTGTAGCGAATACTCACGCTTAACTAAACGTGTCACCCGATACTGTTTGATGGCTTCGATTGAGTCAAGGTCGCCAGAGTTCCACATGGTCTCAACTTCTCTGTAGGTTTCGATACGCGCATCGTAGGTGCCGCTGTATGCTCTATCGGGGCTACAAAAATGAATTTGCACGTCTACCCAGTCAGGGTAGTCAGCTTCTGGATCAGAAATAGCCAGGGTTTCTCCTGATTTCAAATAGGTCAGCCAGTCCCAACCTTCTTGAATCCAAATCTCTCGCTCGACGATTTGTTCGGCCCATGTAAGCCCCCCCAGCCCCGGTAGAACGACCGTAAATCAGCAACAGAACCCTGACGATAGATCAGCAAATCTAAAATTTCAGGCTCTAAATGCCCCCAGTATCGTCCTTCGGGCATGTCCAGCAGGGTTGGCGCAAATTGATGTCCGCCAAAGTGGGAACATTGCCAGACACTAATCTTTGTGTCTGCATAGTCTTGCTTTAATGTCCGATAAAGAGGATATCCGAAACGGCCACACGACACATCATGATTTCCGTGGGTGCAGACCAAAAGATCGCGGATCGACTTATTATCCTGCCGAAACATTTGAAATTTAGATAATTGCTCAGGCTGGTTAAGTAATGCCATCACCAAGTGGGAGAGTTCACCCTGGGGAATTGGGAGAGTTCACCCTGGGGAATAAGGTATTCTTGTCGCTCAAACATAGCAAATTGCACTGCAGGGCGCGAGAAGTAGAGCACATGAATCGACTCGATTTTGGCGTTAGTATTTTGATCAGGCGCGATCGCCAAGGGTCTGAATTTGATGTCACGATCCCAAGCGACTTGAAATGCATCAATTATCCCTTGAGGCATTGAACCTGCCTTCAACCAAATTTGCTCTGACCAGGGTAGGGGTGCTTCAATCAAAAGAAATCGGTTGTACTTACCAGCCGAACCAATGGGATCTTCACCATTGCTCTTAGAGATCTCGGCACAAAATCGACATAGCTCTATAGTATTAGTTGCTACCATTTTTAATTCACCAGATGCTTAAATAAGTCGTCAATAACAGCATTTGCAGACAATGGGCCTGCCCCAATCCAATACTCTAGGACAATATATACTTTGCCAGATTTAACCGCCTCCAATTCTTGCCACAGGGGATCGGACTGTAATTTCTTTAGCGCTATTTTTGCCGATTCTAACAATTGCCTGTTATTCCCATACACCCAAACAAAAATTACATCGCCATCCGCATCAAGGATGTTTTCTTTACTGATATCGACGGCAGGGATATCTCGATTTTGAGATTTAGGACGAGGTAACCCAACATCAGCTAATAGAGTACCGATAAATACATCTTTAGCATATGAAGAGATATGTCCTGGATGAATTCGAATTACTGAAACCTCGGTAGCGTTAATTCGCTCACCAAGTTCGGATTGTAGCGCTTCTATTCGTTTCGTATAGGTTGCCATTACTTGCTCTGCTTCATCAATTTTTCCTGCAGTATCTGCTACCAAAAACACCACTGACTGCCAATCAGCGCTTGACTCAATCGGTGCAATAACAGTAGGGGCAATCTGAGCAACTTGTTTATATATATCTTGTAAATAGGCACAGCCTATAATTAAGTCTGGCTTGAGAGAAAAAATCGCTTCTATATTAGGCGGAGAACCAATGTCTTGAATAGAACTCAGATCACCCTGATTGGGAATATTGACGTTACTAACAGGAGCACCAATAGGTTGAATATTAAGAGCAAGCATGGGTTCTAAAGTGCAATCATCCAAAGCGATCGCCATTCCGCAACAGCAGCACATCTGGATGAAATGGATAAATTGTGGTACTTGTTGATGATAAAGGCAACAAGTAGTGGGTTTGACTAGCGCTCAACGAACAGAAACGAACAGATTCGCCTGCAACTATCAAACTGTCAAAAAGATGCCCCATTTTTCCTTATCCTTAACTAAAAAAGACTACCAAGTTCCGTTGGTGAGCGTTGTCATCCCAGTCTACAATGGCGATCGCTTTATCGGTCAGGCTATCGAGAGCGTTTTATCTCAAACTTATTCTCCACTCGAAATTATCGTAATCGATGATGGTTCTACAGATCAGACAGAGCAGGCTTTAGCACCCTACTTGCACCAGATTCAATATCTCACTCAACCCAATCAGGGGTCAGCTGCCGCTCGCAATTCCGGTCTTTGTGTCGCAACTGGGGAACTGATCGCATTTTTAGATGCAGACGATTTTTTTTTCCCACTAAGATCGCAGACCAGGTAGCCTGCTTTACCCAAAACCCGGCACTAGGAAGTTTGCACACAGGATGGTGCGTAGTCAATCAACAGGGGGCAAAAATTCTCGATGTCGAACCGTGGCTCAATGCACCGTGCTTAGATCTAGAAACATGGTTGAGATGGAAACCCGTTCGCACCAGTTCTCTGATGATCCGCAATGATTGGCTGCAACAGGTCGGTGGTTTTGATATTCAACTACAACAGGCCCATGATCTCGATTTGGTTTTGCGGTTAGCCCATCTGGGCTGCCCAACAACCTGGCTACGTAAAATCCTCGTAGGTTATCGAGAGCATAGCCACAACACGACGCGTAACGCCCCCGTCCAAGCTCAATCGATTTTGGCAGTGCTCAACAAGTTGTTTGCGACCAATCATCTCCCCCCGTCCATTCTCGAAATAGAGTCGCAAATCCGCTATAGCACCTTGGTTTGGCTTGCCTATCATCACTACCACACCGGATATCTCACAGAAATGACACACTACCTCAAAGAATCATTGAACCATACTCCCTACCTACAAGCAGAAACCATTTCCGACTGGGTTGATAGCTTTACTCGATTCTCAACCGATCTCAACCGCAAGTTTGATTTAGTCTCATTGCAAAGTTCCATGGCATGGCATCAGTTGATGCTAGACATGATCACTGGCAGCTGATCATTTTCATCAGATAATTTAACCTGATGAAATATGGTTGATGGCGTGATTAAATGAAAAACTTGTTCAGGTAATGCAGCCTCTAGATAGTCATCTAGGCGCAGTACCTCTGAGTTTTTCACATACACATCTGGAGTCTTCCACAAATCACTTAGCAGAGGAATAAAGTCTTCCTGCCCAAATTTCCGTACACGATCGACGCGACCAAAACGATCCAGTCGATCTTGAGGAGTCATCGAAGAAAGAACCTCATCAGTGAAGCCTTTCTCGACAAACGTCGTGAAAAGATGATGGCCTCCTGGTCTCAATAATCTCGATAAGCCTCTTAGTAGAAACTCGATAGAGCAAGGAACTATTTCTAACACATGATTATGAATAATTAAGTCAAAACTTTGCTCAGGGAACTTGTACAAATCCTCACATAAATCGAGCTTTAAGACCTCACAACAGTCGGTAGTATAGTCTCGGTGATCGACCGCAAACGGATAATAATCTGACGCGGCTAGAGTTGAAAAAACCTGAGTTAAAATCCGCTCAGGATTGAGATGAAGAATTCTCATATTAGGGCGCAAGATGTTGAATGACTGGAGAACCATAAAGAGGAGACGAGTTCGCTCCATTGCTCCGCATCCATTACATTGAGCGTTTTTACGCCTAGATTTATCCTCAAACTTAGTTGAACCACAGATGGGACATTTCATAGCACAGCCACAGCTAGTTTAGTTTGGGAGCATGTCACTTTCGTGCCCTCACCCTAAATTCCTCTCCCAGAGCGGGAGAGGGGCTTCAAGCCTTTCTTGCTCCCCTTCTGCCAAGCATGGAGAAGGGGGTGGGGGATGAGGGCAAATTTGGAGATTAGCAAACGTGACATGCTCCCGTTTAGTTTTGACCGATCAAGACATCAGCCTCCTATCTGATGACTCAATCTCGATTGTAACGATTGACAAAAGACTGTTGATGGAGATACTTTCGTAAAGCTTTTTGCTGGCAAAGCTGCCTCCAAATATTCAGAATGGCTGAATAACTCAGAGTTTCTGATATACACATCATCTGTCTGCCAAAGAGCTTGCAGTAATGGAATGAAGTCATCCGCTCCAAACTTTCGCATGTGGTCGAATTGCCCAAATCGACTTGTGCGATCATCAACGCTCAGGTCAGAGAGATCTTCATCAGTTAAGCCAGGTTCAATCGGAATCGTAAATAAATGATAGCCATCAGGTTTTAAAACACGGGTCAAGTCTTTAAGCGTCTGTTCAACCGAACAGGGAAGATGTTCTAAAACATGATTGTGAATGATTAAATCAAAGATTTGCGCTGGGAAAATTCTTAAGTCTTGACACAAATCGATGCGATTAATCTGGCAGTAGGGATTTTCATAATCAGATGGATTAAGATCACACGGGTAGTACCCAATTGGTGACAAATCTGAAAACAGCTTCATCAATCCCAACTCTGGAGCCATATGGAGGATTCTAATGTTGGGTTTTAAGATGTTGAATTTCTTTAGAATAAGGTATAGTAAGCGGGTTCGCTCCATTGCACCACAGTTGCGGCAGCGGGCATGTTTACGACTAGCTCTACTCACAAAATCAGTGCCGCTACAAATTGGACATTTCATGATGACTATCCCCAATATTGATCACTAACTGGACACCTTGATGGGGTTTAAGAAAGCAATTACAGAGACAACAAAATTATAGGTTGCGCCGCCTAGCGATAATTTGCACATTATCTTGAGGCGCAGGCCACTGGTGACTTTGCCAGCGATCTTTAACCTCATTGGCAAGCTTGACCAAGTCCTCATCTGAGTAAAACCCTACATGATTAGGAATTAACTCTTCAGGAGTTCCTGATTGATGAATAATCTCACAGCCACAGGTTTCTAAAATCGTCGATACTTGAGGGGTTGTGATGTAAAAACATGAATTCATAATGTACTCACTCTTTTCTTCACAACCAAACACCTTAAGCCATGCTGGAATCATAGACTTAGGCATAAATGGAAGCCAGGGAATATTGGCGTGCCCTTCATAAAATGTTCTAGCATCTTGCGCGTCAAGCATTAAAAATCCACCGCGTTTGGTGACCCTCACAGCTTCTCGCAAAACAACTTCTAAATTAGGAACATGCTCCAAGACAAACCAGCTATGAATGGATGAAAACCGCTCTGAGGACAGCGGAATATGCTCTCCATCATAGGCAAGACATTGCTCCTCAAAGCCTGAACGTCCTAGATGACGGTGCACAGATTGATTAAATTGATTAATACCTTGAAGTTCTACATCAAGCCCGAAAACATCATACCCATCCCTTAGCCCTGCGATGACGAATTCTCCTCGACCACAGCCCAGATCAAGACATGAACCATTACCAGGATCAAAATACTGTTTTGCCTTTCTTAAAAATACATTCCAACGTTTTTGACCTCGTTCAAGATTCATTCTTTTTAGCTCCAAAAAATGAAACTGTTGGCGATCGCCAGTTAAATTTGCTGAAGTGCGACATCACAATACATATTGCCTTGCAAGGCAAAAAATACAAATTTCCAATTTTCTGCAATACAAAACTCATTGACGGCTTTCGCTACGCCACATTTACTCATGCTAGATGGCGACCATGACGTATAGTCATTACAAACAATATATCCATCCTTTTTAACTTTGATTTTAGCCGCAGATAAATCACGTTTAACCGCATCATAGTAATGATTAGCATCAATATAAATCCAGTCAAAATACTGATCAGGAAACGTGAGCAGACACTCATAGGAATCCATTTCATAAGTTTTAGCAACCTGCCGGATATCAGCCGCTTGAAGTGCAGTATAGTCAAATCGTCCAAAGCTAATATCAATAATATGTAGCTCTGCAGGCGAGGCTATATTAAGAATGCAGCAGGCAAAATCGCCTTTATCGGTTCCGACCTCACAGACTATTCCATTGTCAGGTAAATGGCCTAATAGCTGATATCGGTCAGCCACAAGCTTACATCCGTCCAAATGTGGAGCACTTAAGCTTGGTGCAACATCAATAAATGAGCTGTAGTGCTGATTCCAGTCTCGAATAAGTTCCCGCAAAGTTTTGCGGGCTTTATTCAGCTTAGCCGTAAGGATTTGCTGATGATCAGGTTGATTAGAGTTCATTATGGTTTGAAAATCACGTTGGCGATCGCATTGATGCAGAATTCAGCGTTGTCAATCATCCCGTACTTTGAATCTGATTTTGGTTGGCTTCTAATTCATCAAAGAGTTTATATTTAGCTTTCCTCCGAATTAAATTGTGATTGTAGTGCTGATCTTTGAATTCACTAGCCACGTTACGCGTTCCAGTGTCACGATTGTAAATATAAATAGTCTCAGTGATATAGCGAATTTGATCGCCTGCCATTTCCAAAATGGGTAAAAAAATTGCCATGTCTGTAGCGTACTTAAAGTAGGTGCCATCTTGATCTAGAAAGTCACTTCTAAAAATTTGTTTATAGAGCTTATATTTAAAGGTTCGACAGTGACATGCACCCCAGGGATAATTTCTGTAGTCTCGCCGCCGAATGATCTCAATCGGATATTGTGCCCCGACTGTCTTACCCCATTTTCTCTCAATGCTTTTGTTACTAAGTGCGTGCATATAGGGCTGAAATAGTTGACCATTTTGGAGTCTCATTGCACCACCGTAGGTTGCTAACGTGTCTCCTGAATAGGCATTGGCGATCGCCAGTAAGCTACTTTCATTTGCGAACCAGTCATCGCCATCAAGATGGATAATCACATCATCATCATTCAGACCACCGCAGCTATAGTTAATATAATCGAGAGCCATCACTCGAGATTTTAGGGCATATTCGCGGATCGGATTAACAATCAGCTCGAAGTTTTTGAGTGCCAATAGTTGCTTGATCTCACTTGAGTAGTCTTCTTGAGAAGCATCATCAATAGCAACGCATAAAAAATTGGTATACCTCTGTATCGCAACAGATTGTAGACACTTCTCCAAGTATTGCGTGTTATAAAATGGTGAAATAATAATAAATCTAGGCTGGTTAGAAAGGAGGGATAAATTGTCCTGATCACCTCTAGCCAGGTAACTGATTGTTGAGAATTCCGAATCTTGCCGTGAAGACGCGTTTAAATAGTTATTTGGATTCAGTGCATCGATAAAGTAATGATTAAACGCTGCATTACGAGACACATAATGTTCTGGTTTGTCCTTATTTCCTATGCCATTTTCTGCACCTTCAATCGTAATGTCTTCAATTTCACTAATGCAGTCTCTTAAAAAATAAGGGATGTAATGGATTCTTTCTTGTTGGCCTAGCATAGCCGAAACGGTAATGTCGTCTTCGCGCTCCTTAACCAGAGTCACCAAGTCAACGTGACTTAACAGGTTAGCAGTTTGGGTTGCCATTAACCGACCTTTGACCAGATGAACTCGCTCAGAGGTCTTTATATGAGGATATTGAGGAATAACAACGCCAAATGAGTTGTGATTAAACTTATACCGATTCTCATAGCCAAGATGCTGAGCATAGGTCTTGCTTTGGTCAATAACAATCCCCTCAAACCCAACAATAGTACGTTCGTTATCTTGCTGTTTTAAGCAATCAACAACTTGTTCAAGAGCATTAGATTTGGTGATAACATAGTCATCGTCATGGGTCATTATATAGTCTGTTTCTGCGTAAAGAGCCATCAACCAACGAGGCGAACACCCTTTGTTTTCTGACGATCTAATAATGAGATCAAGTCTGTCATCGTTAAAGTCGCAGGTGCCAGAATTGTCCCACAAAAATAGATTAACTGGAATGGTTTGCGCCTTAAGGCAAGTAATAATCTTAGGCAGGTTTTGGGGCCGTTTATAGTTCAAAAGTAGCACGGTTAATTCGGTCATATTGATTCTTCCTGGCGATTGATTTAGTTGCTACCCAATCTGATTTTTTGCAAAAGCTGAGACAGACGAGCCAAATCCACACTAATATTTTGGCGAGCCAACGGTTTGCCCATATAAGGAGAGGGATCTACTTGTCTTGCAGTGATATAGCTATGTCTGAGATGGCAAATATTACTCATGATCCAATAGATATCGTTGAAGTTATTCTCAGGAAGAATTTCAACTAGATGAGTGCCCGTATTACAAAGACAGACAGTCAAAAGCTCTGAGCTTTGCAGTGAAATAATTGACTTAGCAGACGCCAGATATGTGGCTTTTTCAATCAGTGGTTTAGCAGACAGATCGATGGACTCAAAGCCAAGCTCAGATAATAAGGAAATCAGTTCTGGCTCATTGACAATGTGATAGCCAGGATGGCTCTGGATTAAATAAATATTTTTCGGATGCGATCGCCCTTTTATCGTTTCAGTATTTACAAATTGCCGCCGGAGAGATGCACAAATCCATTCCGAAAAAATAGCGGATTGGGAAATTTGTGATGGAGCAAATACGATCTTTGCTCTGAGTTGAGCAGAAGACCTCCGATAAATTTTCTGAGGCTCAATGCCCAGGCTGTTTAATAGAGCTTTATCAAGGTTATCTGAGTAAGGATGAATGATAAATTGATCAATCGACGTGGCATAAATGCCGCATATCTTTAAGAGTTCAATCTGGGCTGCAAGTTCAAAGATCCAATTAACGCTGTTTACTGGCTGCTCAACCAACAGCATCACCACATTGCCATCAATATATTCGCATTGTTTAAACTGGGTTGAAACGAAACTCAGTTTGAACGGAGTGGGGCCAACATCACTGATGTGTTTGCCATCAGAGGTGACAATTGTGCGGTGGTTTTGATCAACCCAGACACCCCCTTGAGGCACAACAACGACATAGGCAGAAGGAGTGTGATGACGTCGAAACTCAAACTGAGGAGCAAGGGGTGCGCCCACAGTTGACGAGCGCAGGAGTAGGGATTCATGAGCAGGCCAGCCCTTGATTTGGCTCACAGTAGAACCTATCTCCGAGCCGACGTCCCCTGACATATCAATGGGTGCAAGGGGTAGACATTCAAATGGTAAAGACGCTGACATCCCCTGAGGTCTGAGACTCAAGCGATCGCCATGAGTCACCGTTTGCGCCGCACTGCTCACAGAGCCATTACGGGTGTTTGTTGTACCATTGTCTATCATTAACGCATTAAGCCGTGCTTGAACATTGCTTAAATCAGGCTGAATCTCTAAAGCTCGACGATAGGCTTGCATAGCCTGATGGCTATGCGTTTTTTGCTCCAGAGCATCCCCCAAAAGAGCATGGGCTTGGGCATCGTTTCCATTAATCTTTAAGGCAATGTTGTAGAACGTAATAGCTTGATCCAGTTGGTGTTGCTTCACCAATGCTTGACCCAGTTTCAAATATAAACACGCATCTTTGGGCCGAGCTTCTAAGGCTTTGTAATATGCTTGAATGCTATCTGGATTTAATGCAATTTCTTGGTGATGAGATTGTAAAATTTCATCCGAATACAGTCGAATTTTTTGCTCTAGGGCTCGTCTAAGCTTGTCGTGGATTAGTGGCAAATCGGGTCGTAGTTTGCACGCATTTCGATAGGAGTGAATCGCTTCATCCCATTGGTTTAATTTTGATAGCGCCTCTCCAAGGTTGAAATGAGACCAATGAAAATCATCCTTTAGGGCGATCGCCCGTCGATAGGTCTCTACTGCATCTGACCACCGTTCTAGGTGCATCAGTGCATCTCCTAAGTTGTTGTGTGACCAGATAAAATCAGGATTCAGTTCAATGGCGCGGTGAAACGCAGCGACAGCGCCAAGCCAGTGCTCGACCTGCAGCAGTGCATCACCTAGCTCATGATGAACTCGCCATTCACTTGGCTGCAGTGAGGCCAGTTTCTGATAGACCGGAATGGCATCTGCCCATCGGGTTTGCTGCACCAAGCTTTCACATAGGCCAATGTATCCGCGTATTTGATCAGCTTCTAGAGTAATGACCTGTTGATAGTAAGTAGTAGACATGTCCCACTGGTGGCGCTGGGCTAAGATCTGCCCCAATTGATAGTAAGCATCAGCATGGGTAGGTACCTGTTGCACCACATGCTGGTAGCAGGCGATCGCGTCGTCATACCGTTCTTGCTGACTGAGCACAATGGCAGCATTGTAGTAGGCCTGGGCAAACGTGGGGTCAAGCGTGAAGGCTCGTTGATAGCAGGCCAGCGCCCAATCGAGTTGGGTGTAGCGAACTAGCATGTCTCCCAGCTTAAAATGTTCGGTTGCACTGGCCCAACTGGGTTCGATCGATAACGCTCGATACCAAGACTCAGCAGCAGCACGGGCATTGCCCACCTGAGTCCACACCCGCGCCAGATTGCGATGCACTCCGGCAAAGTCAGGCTTGAGGGCGATCGCCCGGTGATAGGTCGCGATCGCCGACTGCCACTGCTGTTGCTGAGCATAGAGGCTGCCGAGATTAGCTAAGGCTTCTGCCGACTGGGGTTGAAGCAAGACCAGTTTGCGATAGCACTGAATCGCGGCCTCATAGTCTCCATTCGTGCGAAGAGTGCTACCCAACAAATCATAAATCTGTGCCAGTTCAGGTTCAAGGCGCTGCAGACCTTGATGAAGCGTGGCTGCGGCCTGCTCCCACTGCTGCTGCTGAGCTTGACGTTTAGCCTGTTGATAGCATTGGGTTGCGACAAGGTTTGCGCTGAGTGAAGTGGTTGCAGGGGCGATCGCTGCTGAAAGATCAGGGTTGGCAAACCCCAGCCGCATTGCGTGGCGATAGTGCTGTGCTGCATCTTGCCATTGACCCTGTTGAGCCAAGGCTTCAGCCAAGTTAAAATAGCCCCCAGCAAAGGTTTTATCAAGTTCTATCACCCGTCGATAGCATGTCTCAGCCTGCGACAACTGCCCTTGTTGCAACAGCTCATTGCCCAGTGTCAGATATTGGGTGATTGTAGCGGTGTTTGGCTCTAGTGTCAGAGCCTGATACCAGCATTCAGCAGCCAAACGAGACTTGCCCTGCCGCGTCCAGACTTTAGCCAGATTGCGATAGGCTCCAGCAAAGTCGGGCTTGAGGGCGATCGCCTGCTGATAGTGCTGCACAGCAGCGTCCCAGCGTTCTTGCTGGGCATAGAGATTGCCCAAATTGACATAGACTTCGGCATAGTTGGGCTGCACCCGCAAGGCCTGTTGATACTTCTCACTCGCGTGTTCACCTGCACCCAAAGCCTGGAGAGCATTGCCCCATAGCTTATACGCTATTGCAGCATGAGGGTAGGCGGCAAGCAGGGTCTCACATTGGGCGATCGCCTCCTGCCACTGCTCTCGCTCACAGGCCTCGATCACTTGTTGCAATTTAATTTCAGCATCCGCAGAAAGGGGCAGAGTCGGCGCGAAGGGATAGTCTGTGGAGGCAGTAGAGGGTGCTGGTATTCCGTTGGGAATGAACGCACCTGAGCCTGATGCTCTTGAGCCAAATGCGTTGAGTGCAACAGCCTGACGATAGTGAGCGACGGCCTCATCGACATGCCCCTCCTGCTCTAATGCCTCTGCCAGTCGTTGATGGGCGATCGCCCAATGAGGATTAGAGTCCACAGCCCGACGATAATAGGCGATCGCCGCTGCAAGTTGGCCTTGATGTCGTAGGCGATCGCCCTGATGCAACTCATTCTCTGCCTGGGTTTGAGCCCCTGCTGTGAGAGCAGAAGATGGATGTTTCGGCTCAACATCGATGGGTCGGGGCGACGGCGAAGCTGACGACGCCATTGAGATCGGAATCCCTTCTCCGCCCAGTTCTCCCAAACGGTGGACAGATTGCAAGTTATGCCGTAAAAAATACCGTCTCAGGTGCTTTAGCATAGCTACGATGATGCCTTTTGGATAATAATTTGGTAGCCACGATGTAAGATGCGACTCTGAGCATGAATCATGGCTAAAAACGAGTCAATGCCAAGCTTGGGGTCCTGTCCAGGATAGTTGGGATCGCTCCAAAGATAGTCATCAAAGATTAAAATTCCATTGGCTTTGAGCAGAGGCCATGATAGTTCGCCATCGTGCCGCACATAGGTCGCCAGATGGCAGCCATCAATATAAATTAGATCAAATGATGCACGCGGTAGGGTAGGTAAGATCTCGTGAGACTGACCAACCAGCCGATTGACTTTATCAGAGGCATCGGTCTTAGCAATGTTCACCTCAAACTCTGGCTGCACCCCCGGATCGATGCAGGTTAATGCCGCAGAGGGGTGAGAAAGCACATGATCCAGCAACCAACAAGCTGACATCCCCTGGTAGCTACCAATCTCCAGCGCCGCAACAGACTCAGTGCCCATGATGGGCTGCAACTGCTCTGTCCAAACTGGAATATTATGCGTAAACCAGTCTTGCGTAAACTGATAGTTGCGGGATTTGCACTGTGGCCAGCCCCGCAACTCACTAGCAGTTTGATGGCAAGCGATCGCCTCTTCTCGTTCACCGATGGCGGCAAGGGCACGTCCCATTTGACTATGGGCCCATGGGGTCGGCTGTTCGGCCAAGGAGGATTCGACCAAGGTGGCTCGACACAGGGCGATCGCCTCTTGCCAGCGCTGGTGAGCTAGCAGCAGTTCGGCGGCATCGTGGGGTGCCCACAGAAAAACTGGAGGATGGGCGATCGCTTGCTGAAAGGCCTCTAACGCCTGCTCTATCTGTTGCTGGCCTCTAAACAAACAGCCCAATTCATAATAGGCCCAACTGGGAGTAGCAGATCGTTCAATCGCGGTTTGATAAAGGGCGATCGCCTGA
>CAZCXK010000003.1:17893-103532 GCA_964502605.1 uncultured bacterium | reverse complement strand
TCAGAACACCATAATTACCAATCAGAACAGTAATTAAGCATCTCTGAGCACTAATCTAAGGCGTTTCAAACTCTTAGCGATCGCCCGATCTCTCTATCCAGAAACGGTTATAAGCTTGGTTATGCCATTGAGTGCGGTCGCTGGCTGGCTGATAGAAGTAGGTGAAGACCAATAAATATGTGAAAATCATGATTCACCTATCGGGGATCTGTGGCATTAGCGATCTCAAAATCGGACTCCGCTGGCTGCAAGGAGTCATGCATAAAGGAAGAACCTGACCGCCTTGCGTTCCATTACTTCTCCAAGATCCGCAGCCTTGTTTCGCCGCTCTCAAAGCAAAGCGCAACTATGATGACCAGATTTGGTTTACTCGAATTCGCTCCCTTGTTTGTAAGCGTTGTCCTTTCAGCAATTCACAAAGATGTGTTAGGCAGTCAGGGTAGAAGGTCGAAGGCACAAGTCACACATCTATACTTGATATATAGCTGACAAATAGGTTTTGGCAGTTCTGGCACGCTCTGATATGGAAGCTGTGAGCTTGTGCCACTTTATCAAGCAGATATTTCATGACCAAGCAGATCTTTTATAAAAGCAAAAGACTTTTATCGGGGCAAACGGCAATTTGCCCCGACTAATCTTTTCAGCCAAAATTGCAGCTCTACTATCCCTCCGGATATGGCTTATGCCCACCCAGCCCGATCCATGATTTGAAGCGCTAAGGCATTGTTGCGCCCAAAGGCTGCAGCACTGGTTGTTTCATCTGCCTTGAAGTTGCCATACTGCTCTAACGCCGGATCAAGCGCCACGCCATCAAGCACTGGAAACTCGTTGTTGCCTTGTGCAAAGATCTCTTGGGCTTCAGGGCTGACCAGATACTCCAAGAACTGCTGCGCCCCATCTGGGTTGGGAGATGTTCTCAAGACCCCTGCGCCGCTGATGTTGATGTGGGTGCCGCGATCGCGCTGGTTAGGAAAAAACATGCCAACGCGTTGCACAACCTCTTGATCTGCTGGATCTTCAGACTTGACTAGCCGCATGAAGTAGTAATGGTTGGCGATCGCCAAACTCCCGGCTCCAGCTGCACAGGCTTGAATTTGGGCGGTATCATTGCCTTCGGGTTGACGCGCAAAGTTAGCGACAAATCCTCTGGCCAATTCTTCTGCGTTCGCCTCACCATGGACTTCGATAAAAGACCCCATCAAAGACTGGTTATAGATATTTGATGAGGTTCGGATTAGTAGTTGACCCTGCCATTTGGGGTCGGCCAAATCTTCATAGGTTGAAAGGTCGGCTGGGTTAACCTGATCTCGGTTATAAAAGATCACGCGAGCCCGCTCTGTTAGCCCAAACCAGTGCCCATTAGGTTCTCGCAAGCTTTCAGGGACTGCGGCATCAAGCACAGATGATGAAATGGGCTTGAGCAGATTTTCTTCCTGAGCTCGCCATAGTCGGCCCGCATCAACTGTCATAAAGACGTCTGCAGGGCTGTTTGATCCTTCACTTTTGATGCGTTCAATCAGCTCGTCTGATTCTGCTTCAATCAGATTAATAAGTAAGCCGGTGCGATCGCTAAACCCTTGATAAAGAGCATTATCGGTGTCGTAGTGACGGGCTGAATATAGGTTGATTGCTCCTGCTTGCTTGACACCCTGCCCTGGCAGAATTACTCCAGAACGCGTGGATTTTGCGATCGCCCGATTGCGATGACCAAACTGTCCTAACGCGATCGCCGCTGCTGCTGTTCCTGCGCCTACAAAAGCGCGTCGAGTCATTTTGTTCATGGAAAGGTCTAACCTCCTTAATCAACTATCTCAAGCTCTTACATCAGTGTTCACTTGCATGAAGCCCATTTGCATGAGGATTATATGCTTGGTTAGGGCTTGGCATTACCCAATGAATGCCCTGCAGGGTCTCTATGGCTATTGATAGCCAGGGTACTGTGAAGAGCATCAAGTGCATATATCGTTGTTCATGATCCAAACTATTATAGAGCTATTGATACTTATTCCTAAGAAAATTCTGAATTTATGTGACTACGCGGGCTGAGTCAAGCTAAGAATCTGGCCGTATGCCTTTACCAGTAATATTTTTGCTGCCATACACTGACTAAGTAGGGTATAAATTATCTCAAAATTCAGATCTATTTGTATGAAGTTTATTGAAAATCACTATGGATAATTTCTGGGAAACTGCTGAAGGAATATCGTCTCAGGTCTATCTGGCTTGACGCTCACTTTAACCTAGTTGTTAATCTCTAGTTGCAGATTAACTGCCGACTATCCTTATCAACAACTCTGATCTACAACTAATTGCACAACAGCGTTACGAGTCATTCAGGGCTGGATATCCACATTCAGTAAGTGACCTAGAGAATGGAGATTGCCAAAAGTCTAGTAGTTGCTCAACGACAGCATTCGTGTGAGTGTAATGGAAAAAATGCCTTCCATCTGCGCATTCCCATAGGCGATCGCCCTCCTTTAACCAAGGTTGCCACTGATTAAAGGCATGAGGATCAATCACAACATCATATTCTCCTCGACAGACAAATAAAGGCACCGACACCCCACCCGGTGCAATGGTGGGCCGACGGTAGAGCGAATGCGGTGAGGGTGAGGTTTCTAAGTCTTGCTCGAGCACTGACATCAAGCGCTGAGTCATAGCTTGCGACTGACAGCCAAATAAGTTGGTAACAACCTGAGCAAGCACAAATGAACGGCTGCAGTTGAGGAGATGCCGGTGCACATAATAGTGCGCCTGCCAGTCAACTGCGGGGTAAGCCCCCACGGACAGTAGCGAGAGCGATCGCACCCGATCAGGATAGCGTCGGGCATAGGATAGGCCAATGAGACCACTCACGCCATGTCCCAATAAGTGAACAGGGCGATCGCCCTGACTAAGATAATTGTGCAATAGCTCTAACACAGTCTCCAGCGAACACGGTTCATCCAGAGATTGAGCATAATCCCACTGAGCAACAGACTGGTTTTTTGCCAATCGTTTTAATAGTGGCTGATTAAAGCGGATCAGGCTTCGACTAGCATTAATGCACAGCACATCAGGAGTTTCAGACATACAGCCCTCCTCGTCGGACGGCTGCAGGTAAAGCGATGATTGCGTTAATAGGGTCAGGCATCTGGAAATTGGCTATCTCTATGGGTTCTACTGCATGGTCTCTGCTGGACAGTCAAGACTTGAGCATGACTTGAGCCTGGAAACTCCGATGGTGATCTATGTACAGCAAAATCCATAGATATCATCTGCGGATGGCACAATTAATTCACCAAGTTGATGGATTAAATCTACGCCCGTATAAAACTCACTATTGAGGATTTCTCTCAATAATGCATTTGCAGCATATCGGAAGTCGAGAATAATTGCAAATAAATCCTATTAAGATGTCAGGCGATCGCCTCCCCACGCTGACCCTAGATCCCGGAAGAATCCACGGCTCTACTACTAGTGCCCAGTAGCAGGGGGTGCTGCTGCGAGCCGTTGTGATCATGCCAACGTCATCCTTTTCGTCCGCACCCCTGTTGGGCTCAACCGATGAGACCAAATTTTGCTACTGTGATTGACAGGGTTAATGTCAAGCCGAGGATCAGCGAATGGATTGGCTTTTGCAGCCGTTCAGTTATGAATTCATGCGTCATGCTCTTTCCGCTGGTCTTCTGGTAGGTATCTTATGTCCAGTTGTTGGGACATACCTGATCGTCCAGCGTATGGGACTGTTAGGTGATGTTGTGGCTCACGCAGTGCTCCCAGGGTTGGCGATCGCCAATGTGCTACGACTGCCGCTGCTCATTGGGGCGTTTATATTTGGTATCTTCAGCACATTTGTCATCACCTGGATTCAATCTCAATCAAAAGTCAAGGCTGATACGGCAATGGCTATTACCTTTTCTAGCTTTTTTGCATTAGGAGTCACTCTTCTGACGACGTTGCAAAGCCGCCTTGATCTCAAAGAGCTGCTATTTGGCGATATCCTAAGCATCACCTTGATCGATGTTTGGCAGGTTGCGCTGATTACAATCACAATTCTGGTTGCTATCAAGCTGTTTTATAAAGAGCTGCTGCTATTCACGTTTGATCGCTTAGGAGCGGAGGCCATTGGTTTGCCAGTTAATCAAATTAACCTGGGTCTGATGGCTGGCATCACGCTCACAATTATTGCTGGCATCAAAGCTGTCGGCGTTATCTTAGTGATCTCTCTGATGATTACTCCCGCCGCCGCCGCCTATCTTCTGGTTAAAGAGCTGCACTGGATGATGATCATCGGCGCAAGTTTAGGCGCAGCTGCAAGCATAGTCGGTATGTACATTAGCTACTACATTGATATTCCAACAGGGCCTGCGATCGCCCTCACCATATTTGCCATTTTTCTGATTGCATTGTTATTCAGCCCGCGCCAGGGCATCTTCACCCGAACTCGAAGACTCATTCCTCCTAAGGTCTGACCCAAATTTAACGAATCAAACTGGGAATGACCTTGCCTCAGCGATGCACAAAATAGGCGTCACTAAAACCAGAACTGCTAACCATCGGGGTTGAAAGGCCTGTTAGCTCTGGTTTCATACCTTAGCAGGCTCTAAAAAATTGCTTAAAGAATTGACAGATTGAGTTGAACCTCTTAAGGTATAGTTTGTAAAATGATAATCATTATCAGCCTGCCTCGCATCAATTAGTTGACAGGTATGATCTATTCAGGAGTAGGTACATGCTGAGAGTCTCAAAGTTTGAAGTATCCAGGCGTTTCTGGAGCACAGCCACCCTTATGATTGCAATCGGGTTGGTGGGGTGCAGTCAGAATAGTGAATCAACGCAAGACAACTCATCGTCTGCTACTCCTGAGTCTGCCAATCTTGCCTCTAACCTGCCTCAAGTTGTCGCAACGAACAGCCTCCTGTGTGATCTAACCCAGCAGATTGCAGAAGACACAATTGCGCTAACCTGTCTGATGCAGCCCGGACAAGATCCCCACACCTATGCCGCAACTCCATCCGATCGGCGAGCCATTGATGAATCCGCGCTTGTGCTTTATGGAGGCTATAACTCTTCTCCCGGAATTGATCGCCTAATCGAAGCAAGTAGTAATTCAGCACCAAAGGTTGCTGTGTATGAAGTTGCAGTGCCTGATCCATTGATGGGTTCGCACGATCACGGCCATGAAGATGCAGAGAATTCTGCTCACGGTCACGACCATGATGAAGCTGCGGAGAGCCATAGTCACGATCATGATGAAGCGGTTGCCGCTGATCATGATGCCAATCATGACCATACGAATCATGACCATGCAAATGATGAAATAGCAGCCGCTGATGAAGAGCTCGTGCCTGACCCTCATGTTTGGCATCATGCTGCTAACAATGCCGCAATTGTCGAGGTGATTGCAGCTAACCTGGGGCAAATTAACCCAGATGCTGCTGAACAATATAGTCAAAATGCCGATCAGCTTTCAGATCAGTTTGCTGACATCAATACTTGGATAGAGGCCCAAGTCGCAACGATTCCAGCTAATCAGCGTAAATTAGTAACAACCCATGACGCCTTCCAATACTTTGCAAGTGCCTATGGGTTAGAAGTGGAAGGGGCGCTTAGTGGCTTGAGTACAGAAGAACAACCATCTGCGGCGCGTCTTTCTGAGTTAATTGATCACATCAAAGCAGCCAATGTCCCAGCTATCTTTGCAGAAACAACGGCTACATCTCAGTTGATCAAGACCGTAGCTGATGAAGCGGGTGTTGTGGTTGCTGAGCAGCCGCTTTACATTGAGGGGCCCGGTGGAGCTGGCACAAGTGCCGAAACCGTACAGGCTATGCTTATTTCAAACACTTGCACAGTCGTCAATGCTCTTGGCGGCACATGCACAAATACAAATGCACCCCTTTAGATGCACCCCTTTAATGGCAACCTGCCAGACACATTCGCTAGTCTACGCCAGTCAAGAATGAGCTTGCATCATGACGTGGATTAGCTAGCTACTCTAGTCACGTAACGGCTTGATCTGTTCTGACTGCAGACAGGCTTAAGTGCTGCTGTTCTGTCTTACAGAGTTGGAATGTACACAGGCTGTGCTGATTCAATCAGTCGTGATGAATTAGCTGTTGCAGCCGCAACCGGTATGGCCACATCCCGAACCTGTAGCATGCCCATTGGCACAGGCGTCGCTGCAGTAGTGTTTGCCATCTTTTTGAATGGCATCATTAGTATTGACAATGCACAAACACGGTTCACAGGCACATTTCATTTGAGTCACAGTAGTCATGGCAGCTTCCTCAGAGATTAAAATAGCTTATACGCTTGAACAATCGTTCATAAATCAACTATAACATCTGTTCAGATGTTCATGCATTTTGATTTTAATTAACGGTTGAGGCGTACGTGGAGTTCGAGATCTCCACTGCTATTTTTTGCTTATTAATGGTCTACTATTCCTTCGTGATTCATGTCTGAAGATAGCTTAGTCAATGCGCCTCATCCATCTGCAATTGACGCTTCCAGTCTCGATGCATTTTCATCTTCCGGGGTGCCACGCGCACAAATCTTGAGTGTGGAAAAGGCCCAGCGCATGGCTGAGTTTTTTGGTGGGTTGGGTGACCCCAACCGATGGCGCATTTTATCGGCGCTGGCCATGCAAGAAATGCGAGTTCGAGATTTGGCCGATGCAGTAGCCATGACAGAATCTGCTGTCTCACATCAGCTCCGAATTTTACGCACCATGCGCCTGGTTAGCTATCGTAAGCGGGGGCGCAATGTAATTTATTGCCTGAAAGATGACCATGTGTTTAATCTGTATCGCGATGTGTCTGAGCATTTGGATGAGCATGATGACGAAGACCTTGGCGATATGACAGTGAGCTAGAGCCGCAGCTATATAGGCAGTAGAATTAGGGCTTGATAAGTATGCCTTGCTGAGATAAACGGACGTGTAGTTTACAGACAATTTCAGAATGCACCGCTGCAGCACAATATATTTGACTTCATATTTGACTTCTCGCCCTATTGCGTTGATTGAAATGTGAGTTGAGCCGATCTTCACACCTTTCTCGAGTATTTCAACTATGGTTAGAGTGGGAAACAATTGGCGGTTATGAACCGTTCCTAATCCTGGTAATACCGCCTTTCAAGTTCGCAACTTTCTGCTTTAGAGCGATAAGAGGGCATGTCATGGATGTTCCAGAACTGCTAGATCGATATCGTGCTGGTGAAAGAAACTTTTCGGGGGTTAACTTGGTCGCAGCAGATTTGCAAGGGGTGTATCTAAGCGGTGCTGATTTCAGTCGAGCTACCCTAAGATCTGCGAATCTGGCTCATGCATCGCTCAGTGCCGTTAATTTGAGTGAGGCCGATTTGAGCGATGCCAATCTAGACAGGGCGAATTTGTTTGAGGCCATTCTGAGTGGTGCTAATCTCAGTCGGGCAATGCTAAGGAATGTGAATCTAATTGGGGCCGATTTGAGTGGTGCTACCCTCCAAAGCGCTGACCTGAGCGATGCAGATTTGCATCAAGCTGCCTTGAGTGAGGCTAATCTTCAATCTACTAATCTGTGTGGCGCTAATTTATGCGGTGCCAAAATGTGGAAGGCAAATTTGGAAGGGGCTGACTTGTGCGGTGTCGATTTGTCAGATGCCAACCTTTGTGAGGCCAATCTGGCTCAAACTAAGCTTGATGTTGCTGCTGTTAGTGAATCTTTTTTAACTGGAACAGTTCTTCCCCATCATGAATCTTCTCCCTAATGTCTTCGTGCCAATGGCAATTCTAATGGTAATTTCAAGCCTTTGGTGCTGAGTATCGTGAGAGCGCTAGAATTCTTGAATACTGTATTTAATATTCTTCCGCTTGAGAGTCGGTTTTTGACCAAGCTCTGCAAGACATTTTATCTATGATGCCCGCAATTTGTCTCCAAAATGTGCATAAGGTTTATAACAACGTCTCGGTTGTCAATGACCTATCGCTGACGATTCATCCGGGGGAAATTTTTGGGTTGTTGGGGCCTAATGGCGCTGGTAAATCAACCACGATCCGGATGTTAACAACCTTAACTCTCCCAACCCAAGGCGACATCGTTGTAGCTGGCTATGATGTTGCTCGTCAGCCATTTAATGTTAAGCAAAAAATCGGCGTTGTGCTGCAACAGACTAGCGTTGATGCTGACTTAACGGTTTGGGAAAATATGGAGTTTCATGGGCGAATGCACCATATTCCTAACCCCTTTCGGCAGCAGGAAATTGGTCGCTGGTTAGACTATGTTGAATTAACAGATCGACGTGATGATCTTGTTAAGACTCTTTCTGGAGGCATGAAGCGCCGACTTCAGATTGCACGAGCACTGTTGCATCAACCTCAAATTTTGTTTTTGGATGAGCCCACTGTGGGGTTAGATCCTCAAACTCGTCGCCGCCTTTGGGAAATTATTAAGGGACTGAATCAGCAGGGCATGACAATTTTGCTGACTACACATTACATGGAAGAGGTGGAATATTTGTGCGATCGCCTTGGAATTATGGATCATGGCCAGCTGATTGAAATTGGCACCCTTGATGAGTTGAGACAAAAGCATGGTGAGGGGTTAGTGATGAAACAAGTGGGCGATCGCTGGGAATATACGTTTTTCCCTAATTTGCAACAAGCTAATCACTATTTGTCTGAGCAGAATGAAAAAACAGGGTTGATGGTGCGCCCGTCTAATTTAGAAGATATTTTTGTGGAGCTAACAGGTCGAAATCTTGACTAACTGGGAAAGCTGGATGTTTAGCCCTTTGAGGTTTGAGTTCTAGCCAAGTTTAGCGAGGGAGTTGTAGCCTTCAAATAGACAGAACTCAGCGTCTGGGCTTGGGGTAGATTTAAGCTTGAGACTTTGACAAACGGTCAGATTGTTGACTTTAAGGCTCAATCGTTAGCTGTTTAGCAGCATCTCCTTCACTATCGCCACGCGAACAAAACTCAATGTTTTGAATGGATTCAGAGTTTTCTGTAGCCGCGTTTTCTCTTTATCAATGCCTACGTTTATGCCAAGCCTGCCTAGCAAAATTGAAGCTATTCTTTACCTCAAGGCTCAACCCCTGCCCCTTGCCCAAATTGCAGAATATGCAGGGTGCGATCGCCAAACAGCATCTGATGGATTAGTTGAGCTGATGTCTGACTATGCTCATCGTGACAGTGCGCTTGAAATTGCAGAAACACCTGATGGCTATTGTCTAAAGCTGCGAGAGTCATTTAATGAGTTGGTCAACACGTTGCTTCCGGTTGACTTGGGGGTAGGAGCATTGCGAACCTTGGCCGCGATCGCCCTTAAAGGTCCCTTAGCCCAAACTGAGCTGGTAGAGCTGAGAGGTTCGGGTGCATATCAGCATGTGCAAGAGTTGGTCAGCTTAGGATTTGTGCGTAAGCGACGTCAGTCTGATGGGCGTTCGTATTGGTTGCAAGTGACAGATAAGTTTTACCAATACTTTGAAGTTGACAAATTGCCGCAGCCGTTTGATCAACCTGCTTAGATGTCCGTGTAATCAAGCAAAATCGGCCACTAAAATTCCTGAATTTCAAATATTTCCCCAGATCCTACTGGCCACATTAGTCAACATAGATGTAACAATAGACCAAAGGGAATAGAGGAAGCAAATCAGATTCCATGGTTTTTAATCCCCAAAGTACTAATTTTTTCGGTGATCACGAGGAAACTGCAAGTGCAAATCAACTCCTAAAATATCTGCAACATCAGTCACCAGAGGTGTTAGCAATGGTGGCACGTTCAGTTAGCCCTGAGATTAAGCAGATCATTTCTCAGAACGTTCAAGGGCTTGTGGGAGTGCTCCCGTCAGAAAATTTTAATGTCCAAGTCACCACAGATCGGGAGAACCTAGCAGGCATATTGGCATCTGCGATGATGACGGGATATTTTTTGCGTCGCATGGAACAGCGTATGGAGTTAGAAGATAGCGTTTTGGGTTCGCTATCGTTTAATCTTGACTCCAAAGTGGATAATTCGTCAGTCGATCCGTTTGATGAGTCGTCGTTCTAGAGCCTTTGTAAGTTCAGAGCGACCTTCGACTTAGACTATTTAGCAGATTTTGCTTATCCAGACTCAAGCTGGGATTAGGCACGACGGTCGCCAATGTCTTCGTTAGCGGCGCAATTTAAGTACGACTGTGCATGAGTTATGCATAAGCGATCGCCCGTGCGACCGACTTAAGCGGCACATTAATTATTAGGCAGCACTGCTGGACGAACTGAGAGCGTCAGCGGCTCGCCTGAGCGCTCAATTTCTACATCAACGGGCTCACCAATGCGAGTTTGCTCAACCTCTTGCTGCACATCCGATGCGCTGACAACGGTTCCTCCGTTGACCTTCAAGATCAGATCCCCTTCTTGGATGCCAGCGGTGGCTGCAGGTGTGCCATCGAGCACTCGAACAACGAACGCACCCTGCTTGCCAGCCAAGTCTAGGTTGAGTTCTGATTCCTCTCTAATCTGCCGGATTGTGTCTGGCGTCAAATCGATCATTTGAATGCCAAGATACGGATGCTGAACTTCTCCCGTTGAGAAGAGTTGGTTCGCAATCCGCTGTGCAGTTTCAATTGGGATGGCAAATCCTAGCCCTTGAGCATTGGCCCGAATGGCGGTATTAATGCCAATGACCTCGCCGCGATCGTTGAGCAAGGGCCCCCCCGAGTTGCCGGGATTAATGGCAGCATCTGTTTGGATGAATTGCACTCGCTTATTGGGAACGCCAACCTGAGAACTCGATCGGCCAATGGCGCTGATGATGCCAGCTGTCACCGTATTATCGAGCCCTAGAGGATTACCAATGGCGATCGCCCATTGCCCCGGCATCAAATCTTCAGAGCTGCCCAATGTCACCGTTGGCAGGGCGGCAGCTTCAATCTTGATCACCGCTACATCCGTCACTGAATCAGTACCGATGACCTCGCCTTCAAAGGTACGACCATCTTTGAGCGTGACGCTAACTCGATCAACCCCAGAAACAACATGGGCATTTGTAATTAATTTGCCATCGGGGCTAATGATGAATCCAGATCCCGTACCTTGTTCAATGCGTTCAGGTTGAATTTCACCATCGCCAAAAAATCTGCGAAACAGGGGATTTTGGAGCGCGTCGGGTACAGAATTAGAAACGGTTCTAGACGCATCTATTCGAACCACTGCTGGGCCAACCATCTCAACGGCCTCAGCGATGAAGTTGGAGTTGGGGGTGACAATTTGCCCGACCACAACGGGTTGAGAGCTTTCATCTGGAACATTATTAACTTCAGAAATGGCTGGAACCGCTCCTGTAGGGGCTTCAGCACGGTTCTCAACACTAAGATTGAGATAGGTGTTGCCTAACCATCCTAATCCACCGCCTACCGCGAGGAGCGTGGCATACAGACCGAGTTGTTTAATCACCAAACTCATAACTTTGTCCCGATGACAGCAGACGAAATTTGTAACTCTAATCTAGCGGAACTGGCTCTAATGCAGAAAGATTTGGATTGATTTGAAGTCAGAGAAAGCTGCCTTCAGCAGAATTTGCCCCGAGCATGTCAAGATTTGCCAAAATTTTAATAGAGAAGAGTGATCAACAATGGTGCTCCACGCTGCTAAAGTTCGCTGATGGACGGAGTGTATGAATCAACTTAACTGGCTTGCTTGTCTCTCAGTCGCAATCGGCCTCAATGTCTTTATGAGTGCTGAAGCAAAAGCCTCAACCCGATATGAGACACAACAGCCCCTTCATTCCATGCTCACGTTTTCACCACATCTTAATCCTACTCTTGAATTTTCAAATTCCCTAATCAAATCTGAGGCGTCGTCTTTGCAAATCGGCCAGAGTTCGCCCGACGCGTCGGCCTGTCCACCGCCAGTGCTCTCTCAGTTAACTCGTCATTCAGTGGCGGCTGGTGAAACCCTAGAGGCGATCGCCCAGCAATATGATCTCATCCCAGCAACTCTATTAGGGTTTAATCCCTCGCTGCCAGTGGGGCAACTACCTGTTGGCAGCAGCGTCACTGTGCCGCCCTACAATGGCATTCGCGTCGCCGTGCAGCCCGGCACAACTTGGCAAGCCCTGGCAGAGCGGTATGGGGTGCGAGCCGACGTGTTGTTTGAAATTAACGGTTGCCAGCCCCCTGCCAATATCGCCTTTATTCCGGGGATCAACTGGTCGCCAACATTACCCTCGTCTGCGGCGGCCTCAAATCCATCAGCGCCCTCTGCTCGACTCAGTAGATATCCGCTCCCTGAAGTTGCTGAAGTTCTGCAAGACTATGGCTGGCAACTCCAGCCAACAACTGGCGAGGTTGCGTTTAATAGCGGCGTCAGCTTGTCTGCCCCAACGGGCACATCTGTTGTTGCCGTTGAAGATGGGATTGTTGCCTTTGCTGGCGAACAGTCTGGGTATGGCAATTTGGTTGTGGTCAATCATGACTATGGTCTGCAAACTCGATATGCCTATTTATCGGCGGTTGAAGTCACAGTTGGACAACAGGTGCAAGCTGGAACTGTTGTGGGCAAGTCAGGGCAGATGGGGGCTAGCGCACCTGCTTCTCTATTGTTTGAAGTCCGTTCTAACTCGCAGCTTGGTTGGATTGCTCAAGACCCTGCTGAGTATATTGACAATATGAGACGATTTGAGCGTTAAGGAGAGTGCATCCAATGCACATTCGCAGCATTTTAGCACAGCTAATTCGGTAGGGGGAGCAACAGGCGCTTGCCCCCCTATAGATCGAGCCATCAACTCGTGACCACCTCAGTCAGCTCAGGGGCATCGTCGTCTGGTGGCAAACCAATGATTTTTCGATAGGCTTTGACATAGTCTTGGGCAGACTTATCCCAGCCAAAATCTTTCTGCATGCCGCGCTTCTGAATTCCCTGCCAGTAAGATTTGTAGCGATAGGCTTCCCACGCTCGCACCATACAGGTGTATAAATCCAAGGGTTCGTAGCGATCGAAGCAGTAGCCTGTACCACTCTCGCTTGCGGGCTCATGATGTTCGACGGTGTCAACCAAGCCTCCAGTACGTCGCACAATTGGCACACAGCCATATCGCAGGGCAATCAGCTGGCTAATGCCACAGGGTTCAAACCTAGATGGCATGAGAAAAGCGTCACAGCCTGCATAAATGCGACGTGCTAAGCCATCGTTGTAGAGCAGATAGGCGGCCATGCGCCCAGAATAACGTGAGGCCAATTGCCAAAGCTGAGTTTCGTAGTAGCGATCGCCTGTTCCCAACACTACAAACTGCACATCGGTATAGGCCATGAATCGATCAAGCACCTGCAAAATTAAATCCAGCCCTTTTTGCTCGACCAAACGAGACACCATGCCAATCAAAAGCGCCTCAGAATTAACTTCTAGCCCGAGCTCTTCTTGCAGCTTGATTTTGTTGATGCGGCGTTCGTCTAACGAATCGACTGAAAACGGGGCCTCAAGGCTTTTATCGGTCGCCGGATTAAAGGATTGCAAATCGATGCCGTTCAAAATCCCAACCAGCTTTTCACTAATGAAGGAAAGCAACCCTTCTAAGGTTTCGCCGTAGGTGGGCGTCTGGATTTGTTGGGCATAGGTCGGCGATACGGTGGTGACTAAATTGGCATATTGCACTGCTGCTGCCATTGTGTTATGCCCCTGCATATACCAAGGACACCAGGTAAATTGTTCAAGTCGCCAGCGCCAGGGCCCTTGATAGGCCAGGTTGTGAATTGTAAACACGGTCGAAATGTCGGGAGACTGGTGCATCCACACTGGGATCATGCCAGTATGCCAGTCGTGACAGTGAATCACCTGTGGCTTCCAGTAGTTCCAGGCAAATTCGGCGGCACCATTGGCAAACAGCGTAAACCGCCAGTCTTCGTCGTCGCCACCATATACTCGTCGGGATAGAAACGCGGGATGGCCAAACAGATAAAGCGGCACATCTGAATGGGGGAGCGTTGTCTGGTAGACAGCGAAGTTTTGGAACATCGCTTGGCCGTGCCAGATTGGCTCTTTAGGAACAGAGACCTTGTCCGACACAAATCCGTAATAGGGCATAAAAATCCGCACATCATGTCCCATCTCTCTCAGCACTTTGGGGAGAGATCCGACCACATCCCCCATGCCACCCACTTTGGCGATTGGTGCGGCTTCTGCGGCAACGAACAAGATTTTTAACGGTTCCGACACAATGTTTCCTCTATCAGCATTGACCCACTTAAAACAAGTCTAGATGGGACTGGTCGCCGTGCATAGATTTCAGGTAAATCGTTGAACCGATGGGGTGAAGATGGAACGAAGTACCCCTGGTGTCTCAGCAAATCTAAGGGGATAGACGTAGGGGGATGGATGCTTGAGGCCGCGCTGTTTAAAAACTGATTTGGAAGGTGCGCCCACCTGTGGTGCCTTCTTGCACAATCAACACAAGATTTTGGGCGTCGTCGGCTTTCCATCGCTGCCCTAAGATAAAGAGCTGCCCTGTGAGTCGCTGACCCGGCCCGATGACAGGCTCACTCGAATTGCCCAATGACACGCGCGAGGTAATGTCTTGCCCCCACGAGTTTTCGACATAGGCTCCATATACGGGGACAAAGCCAAAGGTGCGATCGCTACGATTTTCAATGACGAGATTGGCAATAAAGGTGCCACTGGTATTGACATGAGCTCCATCAATGCGAATTGTGACACCATCTAAGGTTTGTGCTGCAACCAGGGGCACCGCTCCAGTGACGGTTGTTGCTGCTGCTGCTATGCGAGGAGCCTCGACAACAGCTGACTGATTTGGGCGAGGTGCGATCGCTGCTTGAGGCATTCTTTGAGGAGTTAACCCAGGGGATGTTGATCGACTGGCAACGCTCGGTGCTGGGACGGGCTCAACTGGTGGATCAGGCGGCAGCAGGGCTGGATCGGTCAGCGGCACGACTTCGCCTGTTTGTTGCCCCTGAGCAATGAGTGTGTTGAGGTCTTCAATTTGCTGTTGATAAAGTCGCACTTGGGTTTGGGCTTCGTCTGCCATCAGCGAATGGTTAGGAACAGTCTGGAGTGACGCCAGAATATTTTGCAATTGGCTCCGAACTCGGTCTTGATCTTGAATGGTTTCAGATGTCTCAAGACTCGCTAATGAGGTTTGAGCTGCCTGCCGCGCTCGTTGGAGCACATTAGCAACGTTGGTTTCTTCGCGAATGCGCTCGTCTAACGTGTTTAACCGCAGTCGATAGTCGGGCAAAATGCCAGCAACCTGACTATGAACCGTGCTCTCCGATGGAATTGTTTGTAGCTGCTCAACAGCCACCTCAAGGCGATCGCGTGCCTGACGCAGCTCACCTAAGTCTTTGGCTGAGGCGGCGTCTGAACTCGCAACCGAGGCCTCTTCGATTGACTGCTGATAGAGTACGGTCAATTCTCGGTTGTTGAGGCAGTTGCCCGCAATCCAGCAGACTGAGCCGTTACGAGACGACTGCACGCTGACAGCCCCAACAGCAAATAGGCTGACGACCGCCAACCCCAGCGCCAACTGCTTCCAATTGGATCGATCCAACTGGCTGATATATCGGAGGGCGATCGCCAGCATCCGAGAATGTTCTGACGCATTCACAAGAACTGATGCCGCCGCGCCAGAGGCTTGAGACGAAGCAGGTGATTCAGAGGCGATCGCCACGATTCCTTCTAAAACGGTATGGGGAACACTTTGCCCGGAGTCTCCGCGTGAGTCTAGAGCCCATTCCATGTGGGTGCCAACTGGAGGCGTAGTGTAGTGAGGATCACTAGCATCGCCAGCGTAGTGCCCAGCCGTTTGCACCCGGGTAGAAGCCACCATCAAGGGCACCGAGGGTTGGCTTTGGATAACCCCGCGTGGAGCAATTTCTAACTGATGCAAATCAGCTAGCACCGCCCGAGCTGACGAATAGCGATCTTGCGGCTCTTTGGCCGTCATCTTGCTGAGAATTTGAATCAGGCGGTTATCGACCGGCAGACTCTTTGGCCATGTCCAATCTAATGTAGTGGGGTGGATGAGCCTACTTGGCTTTTGCCCGCTGAGCAACACCACCGCACTCACCCCAAGCGCATAAATATCACTGCGAGATGAGCACAGACCTGCGTAGATCTGCTCATAGGGCGCATATCCATATTTGCCAACCAAGACAGAGGCTTCTGTTGACCCGTCTGTCTCAGGCGAATTGGCTCGTTGGGCAAGGCTAGTGGTTGCATGTTTGACGACGCCAAAGTCAATCAGCACTGGAACGTCTTTGCCCTTTGGCAACATCACATTATCTGGCGAAATATCTCGGTGGATAATATTTTGATCGTGAATATAGCCAATTACAGGCAACAGATCTTTGAGCCAGCGAATGACTTCTGCTTCTGAGAAGGTTTGACCAGTACGCTTGCGCTGCTGCAGCAACTGCCAATAGGTTTTGCCATTGACATATTCCTGCACGATGAAGAGACGCCCGTTGTCTCTAAACCATGCCAAAAACTTAGGAATTTGAGGATGATCAAGCTGATGGAGAATTTTGGCTTCTCGCTGGAAGAGTTGACTGAGCTTTTGAGTTACAGCATCGTTGTCGCTGTGATCGGGGGCAAATTCTTTGAGTACACAAAGCTCGCCAAAACGCCGCTCATCTTGCACCAAATAGGTGCGGCCAAAGCCACCTTTTCCAAGCAACCGCAAAATGCGATAGCGGTTATCAATCAATTTCTTAGGAGAAATCTCCACTGATGCTGTCACCCTATGGCCATCCTTGTCATTTCAAGAGACGTGGTGGCAGCTACACCCTATATACCAATCTACAAATATCGTGGTGATGTGTCTAAATCAACCCAAAAGCAACCGTGATGCTGTGCCCATCATAGCGAACAAGCGATTGGGCGCATGAGAGAATCAGGTTTCTTCATAAAATTTTCGTACGCATTCATCCTACCTCAGGAATAGTCCTATAGATCTGGCCAGTCTGCATGACATAGCGATCGCCATCAGGGTTGAGACAAATGGAACGGCTGCGCCCACGACATGCCCTCTACTCCCTACTCCCTTACTCCCTACTCCCCTACTCCCTACTCCCTTGCTCCCTACTCCCTTGCTCCCTACTCCCTTGCTCCCTACTCCCCATCCCTCTACCTTCTGCCTCCTACAACTAGAGTGAGCCCAGCAAGGCTGAGGCCGAGATGCGGAACAATCATCCCCAAAAACTCATCAAGCAAACCTTATTGATGGCTCGAGTTCTCAACGTTCACGAGGAGTAGACTGACGTCGTGTAACCAACCTGGCAGCGGCAAATGACCCAATTGGGACTCTGATTTTATGACATCAAAGCTAGGAATAGACTCGGTTGGGTTGGGGCTTGGGTCTACGCTGATAGCTGGATTTACGGAATTCAGCATAGTCAGAATGTGTTCACAAATGCGTTGGCTCATTGCGTTGACTCGTGCTAAACAGGTTGCCATTTCTAGGTCTTAGAGTCAACGATCAATCACTACGTCGTCATCTGAACTAGCCTAAACGATTGGACTCAGGGGCATCATGATGTGTGGGGTGCTGTATGAAATCAAATTCAAGACCTAATGTAATGCTGACAGCGATCGCCCTCACTGGGGCGCTGTTTCTCTTAGCCGCTACAGAGAAGATGCCGACTGCCGCCGAACGACCTTGGATGATGCAGGTATCGCCAAAAGTCGATGATGGCGCGGATGACATTGCCTATCAGCAGAGATCTCTTCCTGCTCTCAACTGGCTTATCAGCCTGCATCGAGAGCTGAGACAAACGTCGCACATTTAAGTCGCACATTTAAACTGCGGCGCAGCCAGTCTAAAGTGAGAATTATGCCTGTCAAAATACTCCAGATTTTGACCGGATCTGAGGCGCACTGCGGCGGTTCTAGGCACCGAGCCGATAGAGAGTGCGGGCAGTCTGGTTTAGGATGGCGATCGCCACCGCCTCTGCTTCAGCTGCTGTCAGGTCGTCGTCTGCAATGGCCTGGTCGAGCACTTGACCGAGAGCTGCGCGACCCCACTTTGCGCCCAGATAATATAAATCGGGGATCATGTGCGCGTCCGATGAATACATGATTTTGCTGGTGGGGCTAAGCTCAAACAGCATGGCGATCGCCCGCCGCATCCCAGCCACACTCAGCGATGGCACCGCCAACCCCACATCCACATAGACCTGAGGATAGACTGCCGCCAAATAGCCCGCCGCACGGGTAAATGGGTAAGCCGCATGCAGCAGCACAATAGGCGCGGCTTGGTAAGCTGGAGTCTCCAGCAAGGGGCGCAGGTGTAGCGGGTTGGCCAGCCGCAAATCTAAATCTGGGTCGCCAAACCCCGTGTGAAACTGAATGGGCACTTGATTCTGAGCAGCGATTTCCAAGGCATGCAGCAGCAGAAAATCAATCAGAGCCTTATCTGCCAGGCGGAGGGGATGCCCTGATGCATCCTGCATGGCTTTGATTGCATAAAAGCTGTCTTCTGCCAGCTCAGTCGGAATGAATTGTACATCGAGCCCAACTCGATAGGCGGCGATACTTTTAAACCCCACCACGCCTGACGGCAGCGGGTTCAGCTCACTGCGAAACCATTCTAAGAACACATCAAATCGGTTCGACTGGCTGATCAGAGTTTCTGCTAGATACTCTAATCGCAGCAGGCGAGTGGTGGGCACAAACTGGTGGTGCCAAGGAGCCGCCAAGATCGTATCAGGCAAAAACCCATCGTCTAGAATCACCCCGTCTAGATGAGCAGCCTGAAAACATCGTGCTGTTAGCTCATCCCAGCCGAGTTCAGCCCGCCGTGCCAGCACCGCCGACTCAGATGGGGCGCAGTCTAGCAAATCGGCCATGTCTCGTAGGCTGCGCCGATAGCACAATGTGTGTTGGGCGTGGTGGCCGACAATGTCTGGATGGTAGCCTTCTGTAAAGGCTGCAACGTAAGGGGTTGCAGCGGCCACCTCGGGTGTTAAGACGTTGTGAGCATGCTGATCAATCGCTGGAATAGAGTGGAGATCCATAGTTCGCTGAGACAATTGGCCTAATATCGCTCTAGTAGCAGTTGCACCTCATCTTCCAGAGATGCGTCTTTCAAGGCGTTCCATTCGGCACTGCGAACTGCGAGAAAGGCTTGAGCCAGCTCGCTTCCCAGAATGTCTAGGAGATATTGGTTATCAGACAAATGGGCGATCGCCTCTCCCAACGTCTGAGGCAAGCGGTCGATGTGGCGTAGCTGACGCTCGTGATCTGTCAGATGACCCGGATCACAATTCAGCGAGCCTTCCAGAACTAGATTGCGTCGAATGCCGTCTAGCCCTGCCGCAATCACAGCACCCAGCGCCAGATAGGGGTTGGCAGACGCGTCAACCGTTTTTAGCTCAAAATGGGTGGGGCTGGGCAGCGTCGGATTGCTCGGCACCCGGATGGCAGCTTCGCGGTTATCGACCCCCCAACAGCAATAGGCTCCGCTCCAGGCATGTGGTTGAAGCCGTCGATATGAATTAACGCTAGGAGTGGTTAGCGCCATTAGAGAGGGCAAATGAGCTAAAACCCCTGCGATAAAAGCGCGACTTACTGGAGAGAGCGATCGCTCCTCACGCGGATCGGTCGTCAGGTTATGCCCGTCGCGCCAGATACTGAGATGGAGATGGCACCCGCTCCCGGCGTGATTCGCAAAAACTTTAGGTAAAAACGACGCTCTGAGATTGTGGCGCAGCGCCACCCCCCGCACTGTTTCTCGAAAGGCTATCTGGCGATCGGCTGCCTGCAGCGCTTGAGCATAGCGAATCGAGACTTCATGCTGCCCCGGCCCCGATTCAGGATAATAGCGCTCAACAGGAATGTTCTGAGCAATCAGAGCGGCAGCAATGTCATCAATGACGGCTTGATTCATATCCATTCCTAGCGTGGAGGCATAGACTGTGCGATCTGCCGCCACCAAAGGATCCGTTGACTGCAGTAGATAAAACTCATTTTCAAATGCTGCTACCAGTTGCAAATCCATGTCTTCAGCCATAGCAACCATGCGACGTAAAAAAATGCGTGGACAGAGAGTCCACGGTTCACCGGCATAAAATAGGTCGCCAATGACACGCGCATGGCCGGATGCATAGGGTAACGGGTTGAGCGTTGACCAATCTGGCACCAGCCAAGCCTCACCCACAGGCCCCAAGCCAGCTTCCGGCACTACGATATCGGCCATCACCGGAATCGCTTGTTGGGCGATCGAAATGCCGATGCCATGTTCGTCATGCTCGTTTAAAAATGCCGTGTGAAAGGCTTTGCCTCGAATCACATTGGCATTATCACACCAGAGGATTCGAACAAATTGAATTTGCTGATCCGTCAAAAACTCGGCTAGGGTGTTGCTCATGCACACTAAACTGGCATTGCCTGTCTTGATTCAACGCCCTGATTGTACAGGATGGAACAGAGGCAGATCGTGCAGAGAAAGGACAGAACGAGAGACCAGAGTCTTTAAGACTTTATATCAGGCGTTCAAAAATTCTAGATATCGTGCCGATAAGTCCTTGACAGCAAGCTCATAAAATTGTTGGCCATGCTCAGGCGTTGCCAGGGAAGGGTTTGACCCCATACGACCATCCGTGTAATGGCGGCGAAAGTCTACCGCGCTGTATATCGGATGCCCCGATGCCACCTCGGCAGAGAGTGCAGCTTGCTTGATGGCATCTGGGTAGACATATTGAGTCAGCGCCACTTCACTTGGGGTAGCATGAGCGCCTTCTTGCTGTCCATATAGCTCTTTGGCCAAGCTATAGACAGAGCCGCACATAAACCAGTTAGCAAGCTGACACTGCACCCGATCTGCGTCCACAATGTGCAAGTCAGCCAGCACCGCATAGCATTCTGAAAATGCGGCTTTGAGAGTGGCGATGTTGCCGCCGTGACCGTTAATAAAGAAAAATTTGGTGAATCCGGCTTTAGAGAGGCTGATGAGATAATCTCGGACTACTAGCATAAGCGTGCTAGGTCTCAAACTGATGCTGCCGGGAAACTCGGTATGGTGAAGCGCCATACCCACGTTAATGGTGGGGCCGACAATTGCGTGGGTCATATCGCCCACACCCTTAGCGATCGCTTCTGCACAAATGGCGTCGGTGCCAATCAGCCCAGTCGGCCCGTGTTGCTCAGTTGAGCCGATCGGCAGAATAATGCCGCGAGATTGGTTTAGATAGGTCTCCACTTCGCACCAAGTCATGAGATGGAGCAGCATGAGTCCTCAACTTGCGATCGCCTTACATCAATTTCTGCACCCTGCCCATTAAGATTGGGTGTGCTTAGCATTATGATTATGAATTCTACTGAATTCTCTAACATGTCCCCCAATCTACCTTTGACACTGGTTAGAATGATGAGTACATTCAGTATTCCAGGATACGATGTTTGTACCCTGGAATGATCGTGAAATCCCTGTATGATTACGATTCAATGACAACTCCTCAATTGACTAGTAAGACTGCGATTCAGTGCCGTTACCCATCGATAATTCGCGCAAGATTACTTGATCCCCCCTTCACAATTGTTGCAACTCAAGCTTTAATTGCCTTAAATTCCGATTACGAGTCTTCGCTATCTGCCTGAGTTGAGGCTTGCTTACTGAGTGATAAGTTTTGCAGCCGTGGATACAGCACTGATGACAAAGGCGTTCATGCTCATGAAGATATTTTATGCGTCCGTCGGGTCATTGTTCTCTAAGGCATCGCGGGTTAAACCGTTACCTGCATTTGCGACCCTTAATCCGCTTGTGAAAGTCGTTTCAAAATCAAGCGGTTTGTCATCTGGCATTCGATTTTACCCAGGGTTTTGTGCGCTGCTTAGTCTAAGTTCTACCTGCAAATACCTGCTCTGACCCTGTGATTGGGTTGGCTTGGGTCATGCATAACCCGTGTTATCGCTGTTTGGCTAAGCATATTTAAGTTTTGAAGGGCTATTGGCTCAGGAGAATCTATCCATGCTACACCGCAAGATTTATCAAATCTGTTGTGATGGTCGCGAAGTCTGGATCTTCTTGCGGGATCAACAGCGCTGGATCGAGCGTGCGCGCATTCTCGATATTGAAGGCGATTTAGTCACGCTTCGCTATGAAACGGAAGAAGAAGATGAGACCTGCTCCTGGGAAGAAATGATTCGCTTGGAAAGCATCGGAGCCGTGATGCAAAAGCTGGCTACTGTGCCGAAGGGTGACGTGGAGCCACTGGTTTCAGATGATTGCCCTGAAGCAGAGCAAATCCGGAATCATCGTCCTGAAGCCAACGAAAGCTAGCGCTAGCTTGCGAGATTGGCTGTTAGTCAGTTCTTCTGTCGGAGGCGATGGGTGCCAGGGTGCCAGTGTGAGGTTGATTGTGGGCAGGCGATCGCCCCCTAGCTTGCTGCCGCTGGAGATGAACCCAGTGCTGCCTGTGCCTGACTCTGCAACATCAACCCATATTCAATGCCTTCCACTACGGCCTGATAGGAGGCATCTAGAATATTGGTCGAGACACCAACGGTCGTCCAGCGCTGATGTCCATTGCTGGACTCGACCAAGACGCGGGTTTTAGCAGAGGTTCCAGTCTTGCCATCCAAAATTCGAACTTTGTAATCAGTGAGATAGAACTCTGAAATCGCCGGATAAAAGTTCATTAGGGCCTTACGGAGAGCTGCATCGAGCGCTGAGACAGGGCCATTGCCTTCAGCGACTTCCAAAAAGTCTTGCTGATTGATCGTTACCTTGATCGTCGCTAGCGAATTAGAATGCCAGAGTTCTCCACCTTGAGCAACTTCACAATGCACCTGAAACCCTCTCAGGGTAAACCAGACATCTCGTTTGCCCAATGCTTCTCGCATCAGCAGCTCAAAGCTGGCCTCTGCCGCCTCAAACTGGTAACCTTCGCTCTCCAGGCTTTTCAGCCGCTGTAAAATTTGCCGACAGGTGGGGGCTTGCTTGTCGAGATCAATGCCAAAACTGCGGGCTTTGGCCAGCACATTGCTCAGCCCCGCTTGGTCAGAAATGACGATGCGACGGCAATTGCCAATCACATCTGGCTGAATGTGCTCATAGGTGATGGGGTTGCGCTCAACGGCGCTAACATGGATGCCGCCTTTGTGGGCGAAGGCCGATAGCCCTACAAACGGGGCATGATCATCAGGAGCTAGATTGACCACCTCGCTAATGAAGCGACTGGATTCGGTGAGATGGGCGAGCCGTTGGTCACTCATGCAGCGATAGCCTAGCTTCAACTGCAAATTGGGAATCAGAGTACAAAGATTGGCATTGCCGCAGCGTTCACCATAGCCGTTGATGGTGCCCTGCACCATGCGGGCTCCCTCCCTGACAGCGGCTAGCGCGTTGGCTACGGCTGTCCCTGAATCATTGTGAGTATGAATGCCAAGCTGTACCGTAGGCGCAGCCGCAGATGACTGAGATGTCAGGCCAATAGCCTGCGCTACCTGCCGCACAATCTCAGAAATTTCGTAGGGCAGAGTGCCCCCATTGGTGTCACAGAGCACTACCCATTCAGCGCCAGCGGCGATCGCCACCTTGAGGGTTTCTAAGGCATAGCTCGGATTGTGTTTATAGCCGTCAAACCAGTGTTCAGCATCATAAATAACGCGGCGCTCTCGGTGACCCAGAAACTGGATCGTGTCTTGAATCATCGCCAGATTTTCATCTAGTGTTGTCTTGAGGCCATCTGTGACATGCAGATCCCATGATTTTCCGAATAGAGTGATCCAGCGTGTTCCAGCTGACAAAATCGGCTGCAACATGGGGTCATTGGCGGCTGCTTGCCCCGGACGCCGGGTGGAACAAAAGGCCACGATTTCGGCCTGGGTCAGCGGCTCTTCTTGTAACTGCCAGAAGAACTGGACATCTTTTGGGTTGGCTCCTGGCCATCCCCCTTCAATAAATGGAATCCCCAGACGATCTAACTGGCGGGCAATTCGGAGCTTATCGTCTGTCGATAGGGACAGGCCTTCACGCTGCGCCCCGTCGCGCAAGGTGGTGTCGTAAACCCAAAGCGTATTTTCAGTCCCAGGAAGCGTCTCAGTCATAGGTCAACCATCAAGAATCAGAATCCAAATCGAATGAGTGACAGACAGATTGGCCATGTGGCGGCGTTCGAAACGGTGAGAAACGTAACCCAAGAAAGGGTATTAATATCTATCTAGATTAAGTTTTTACTATGGCTGAGCTAGCGTCGCATTAAACCGTCAACTCAATTCACGATTAATAGCTCACTTGCCACAGATTACGTCAATTAATTGGGTCAATATGCCTACGGTAACAGCTCACGGAAAAACATTTGTCTGCTCATTTGGGGTCAATCTGCGTCATATTCTATTAGACCAAGGGATTGCCCCTTATAACAATCAAGCGGCTCTGATTAGATGACTTGCCAATCTAGATAGCCCGGTTAAAAGATGCGGTGGGGGAGCAAATATTGGGAGCAGATACTGGGAGCGATACGATGTAGGAACCGTGTAGTGCGGGATCGCGCATCCCAAGATCTGGAATTAAATTAAGTTTTGAGCGTTGCATCTTGAATGGTGAGTGTGTAGAGCAATTCAAAACTGAGACCTCAAAGCTCACGCATCTCTCCGAGGGATTCGTCTGGTCGGCAGGGTTGCCCCATCTTTCGTTAGGGTGGAACAGGACATTGAAAAATCAACGGAAAATTATTGATTTTTCACACGGTGCTTGAGGTTAGCCAGGGCTCTGCTAGATGATAAAGTCAGAGCGGATGTTTGACAGGGTTAGGTCATCTCGTTAGTGGCTGGAGGCAATATCAAGGTTGGAACAGGTTGTTGGCGTACTTATTGCAGGGTTGTTGCTTGCAGTCATTGTTGGCACAGTGCTTAAAGGCGCTGTCCGAGTGATTAGTTATGCGATTTTGGCGGCGATCGCAGTTTTGGCGATCGCCCAAGCGACGGGGCGGATCAACGTGTTTCCGATGTTTGGCTCATCATTTCCGTCTCCGGGCACGGAGGACATGTCGCCAGACGCTCCTGGCCAATCGAGTCCATTCTCAACCGACGGCAGCGATATCCCAAATGGAGAAGCCCCACCAAATCAAGAGGGCACAGGGTCAGACCCATCAGCAACGCAGCCCCCTTCGCAATCGCCATCACCGGACACTCAGCGGCAGGAAGATGAACCTGTCAATGCGCTCTGGTAGCTCTTGGCTCTGCGGTTTGAGCGACCTAGGGCTCTGTTGAATTCATTTCGCACAATCGCCGTTCAGACATGAAGACTGCATCTGACATTCTAATTATTGGCGGTGGTGTCATTGGGTTAGCGATCGCCATGGAGCTACGGTTGCGGGGTGCAACCGTCACGGTGTTGAGTCGAGACATGCAACAGGCAGCTACTCAGGCCGCAGCCGGGATGTTGGCACCCCAGGCAGAAGCGATTCCGCCAGGAGCCATGCTAGAACTGTGCCTCAAAAGTCGCAGCCTTTATCCAGATTGGGTCAGAAAACTAGAAGAAGTCAGTGGGCTGTCAACGGGCTATTGGCCCTGTGGCATTTTGGCTCCGGTGTACGAAATCGTCGAAACAGGCATGGGAGCCCCCTCGACAGCCTTAACACACTGGCTGGGGCGTGATTCAATCCATCAGGCTCAGACTGGTTTGGGTGATGATGTGGCCGGAGGATGGTGGTTTCCTGAAGATGGGCAAGTTGATAATCGAGCCTTAGCGACAGCCTTGCAAACAGCGGCTCAAAGTATTGGGGTTGATGTGCAATTGGGTGTCGCAGTGGAGTATTTGCGTCAGCATGAGGGGCGCATTGTCAACGTAATCACCGATCGCGGTGACTGGAATGCCGATCACTATGTGCTCGCAACCGGAGCGTGGTCGCATGAGCTGTTGCCGGTGCCGGTGCAGCCGCGCAAAGGGCAAATGATCTCGGTTCAGGTGCCCGGCTTTGCAGGGGGCGATCGCCCTGGATATTCTGATTACTTGCCCCTGCGACGCGTGCTCTTCGGCCCAGACATTTACATCGTGCCTCGGCGCGATGGACGTATCCTCATTGGTGCCACTGTCGAAGCGGCGGGGTTTTTGCCCCACAATACGGCATCTGGCGTTCAAGCTCTGCTCAATCGGGCCATGCGCTTGTATCCGATGCTGCAAGAGTTTCCACTGCACGACTGCTGGTGGGGATTTCGTCCTGCTACCCCTGATGAGCTGCCGATTTTAGGCCCCAGTCAATGTAGCAATCTCACCGTGGCCGTGGGTCACTATCGCAACGGCATTTTGCTAGCCCCTGCCACGGCTCAGCTGATTGCAGACTGGGTAGAAAATCAAGCTGCTGATGCGCTCTTGTCGTCATTTCATTGGGAGCGGTTTTACAGTCCCCATACGGCTGATGCATCGCCAAATGCTGCTGTTCACAACACGATGTTGGATGCCGCTAGTCATCTGTCACTTACTGCTCTGTCACCCCCCTCATCTATACCCATGCAATCGTTAACGCCTGCAACGCCTGCGACACCTGAATCACTCCCAATGCTGGATCAGTCTTTAATCATTGCGGGTCGCACATTCAACTCCCGATTAATGACGGGGACAGGCAAATATCGGACGTTTGATCACATGCGCCAAAGCATTTCTGCTAGCGGATCGCAGATTGTTACTGTAGCTGTTCGCCGAGTGCAAACGAATGCACCTGGTCATGAAGGACTGGCAGAGGCGCTTGATTGGGCTAAACTCTGGATGTTGCCCAACACAGCAGGCTGCAAAACGGCTGAAGAAGCCGTGCGTGTGGCTCGTTTGGGGCGGGAGATGGCGAAACTCCTTGGCCAAGAGGACAACAATTTCGTCAAGCTGGAGGTGATTCCGGATGCTAAATATTTGCTGCCTGACCCCATCGGGACGCTGGAAGCTGCTGAGCAGTTGGTTAAAGAGGGATTTGCCGTATTGCCGTATATCAATGCCGATCCGATCTTAGCCAAACGGCTCGAAGAGGCAGGTTGTGCTACTGTGATGCCGCTCGGATCTCCCATTGGGTCAGGCCAGGGAATTCGCAATGCCGCTAACATTGAAATCATCATTGAAAATGCCAAGGTTCCGGTGGTGGTGGATGCCGGGATTGGCACCCCCAGTGAGGCTGCACAAGCGATGGAAATGGGTGCGGATGCGCTGCTGATCAATACGGCGATCGCCCAGGCAAAAAACCCGGTTAAAATGGGGCAGGCAATGGGTTTGGCAACGACAGCGGGGCGCTTGGCGTATCTGGCAGGTCGGATTCCATTAAAAAACTATGCAATGGCGAGTTCGCCACTGACAGGCACGATCGCCCCTTGAGCCTCGCTCAGCCTGCGGATAAAGGGTTAGACTGGGTTTCTGAGGTCAAGGGTGATGTTTGCGATTGGATGAACCAAAAGTTTACAGATTGCCTGGGTTGATGCTAGCTTCTATTTAAATCTTTGATTCTTTATGAATTTTTGTTAAGATTGAATAATTAGATCTAGACATTAGAGGATTTTGACGATGCCATACACCACCGAAGAGGGCGGTCGCTTGAACAACTTTGCAGTTGAGCCAAAGATGTATCAGGCAGAACCTCCAACCAACGCACAAAAGCGCAATTTTATCCTGATTGGTGTCAGTGCAATTGTGCTTCTGAGCGGTTTGATTGTTGTAGCGGTTTCGGTGTCTTAAGGTGTCTTAATTGGATGGCTTAGTTGTTGCCTCAACGCTTACAGCATTAAAGTGCGTTATTAAAGTGCGTTTCCAGGTAACGATCATCTGCTAGACGGAACTTTGAGACGTTGTAATTCATCAAAAGAATTAACCCCGATTAGCAGGTGTCCCAGGCTTTGGGACGCCTGTTCTTTTTGCGCGGAGTTCTAAAATCTGAATCCTACCCTGAAGATGACCTGCTCTCAGGCAGACTCAGCCCACCTGATTTCATCCTGACTTTGAACTGAATGACGTGAAGAGAGAGGTAAGACCTTTGGATAGGTGTTCATTCTGTTGTAAGCATGGTGTAACCCTCTGAGGAAAGGGGTTTTAGTGTGCGATCGCATGACTAACCGCACATTGGTGCATAGATTCACGCGGACAGCAATTTGCTTGCTCTGATAGGCTGTCATGTCACCTGTAACACCTAACCGCTTCGATCATTCGCCCTAATGTTATGCAATGGTTAATTCTGTTGGAGCTTTTACGTCTCCTAACGTGACTGATCTTCCTTTTTCCGCAGGCACTGCCGTGGCCAATACCGACTCCCACACCCCATCAGGGCAGAATCAGGAAACTTATATCCGATTAAAAGCTGCACTTGGCTTAAATCTCAGACGGCAGGTTTTTGTTGCGGTTTGCGATGACTTGATCTTGCGCGATCGCATTGCTCACCAGCTTCAGGTCGATTTGGGTGGCCTCTTCAATCCTGCTCAAATCCCCCAACCTGAATCGTCGCCACAAATCGCCCGCTATTCGCGTTTGGTCAGTCTCAATCTTGATATTCAAAATCCTAACCCGATCATCCAGATTTCTCATTGGCTAGCTAAATTTCCTCCGCCTCAGCAGGGTGGAGTGCGAATGCCCATGCCAGCCTTTCAGATTTTGGGGATTGAGTTGCTCAGCCGCCAGCCAGCCTCAGTTCAGTGGCTGTTCCTCACCTATTTACAGGGCATTGAGCGTAGTCTTCCTGCACTCGAATCGAGCATCTTGTTTTGGATGCCCCGTCCATGGGTGCGGATTATTCCTCAGTCTGCGCCTGAATTTTGGCACTGCCGCACTGCACTGTTTGATTTTGTGGGAGAACCTACGCCTGTAGCGCGACAAAAGCCCCAACAGCTGTCCTCGACCGCGCCATCACATCAGCCGCGATCGCCTCGTCAACCAGTGGCACCCCGTCAACCTCTGACCGCTCCGTCTCCAGCAGCAGCGGTGCCGCCGCCGCCGCCCAGCCTTTCAATTTCATCTCAGCGCGATCGCCTTCCTGCTGCTCCATCCAACTCTCTGTCTGCCGAGCCCCAGACTCAAACTCCGTTGTCATCCAAGGCTACTTCCCAATCCAATCCACTGTCCCCTTCAGAATCATCGCCCTCTCGGTCTACACCAGCCCCGTCTGCTAATCATCCGTCAAACTCCCAGAGCCAGTCAGGCAAACCGTCTGACCGTCAGCCGTCTGCAGCTATCACCCCACTCCCCACGTCGTCTGATATGGGAGTGTCGAAGCCTGTCGAGCCAGCCCGAGCGAGTTCTCCGCCCGTCGCAGACTCGCAATTGCCGACTCCAAACTCTCAGGCAAGGTTGCCAGATCCTTCTGGCGATCGCGTGGCTCGACCTATATCGCCACCCTTGCCCTCGAACGAGACTGTCGGGTCTCCGGTACGGTCGTTTTCTGCAAATCGCCCCAGCCGGAATGCAGTGTCGGCAGCTAGAGTGAGTGACGCGATCTACCTCACGGGGCAGTCACATGAGCCGATTTCGTTGTCGGATATCGAAGCCGATGTCGCAGAATTCGATGAGATTGATTTTGCCCCGTCGGAGTCAGAGCGCGCCCCTAGTCCGATGTCGGCTCCGCCTCCAGAACCGACTCGGTCTTTCGTGTCATCTGATACCCCAGACGAGACGCTGTCCCTTCCGCCCCAAGCTGCGTCGTCAGTTCCGGTGACATCTGTGCCACCGAGTCGCACGGATAGAACCGCTGGATCTCGTGTAAATGTCAATATCAATCGTGCTAATGCCAATTCTGCCCACTCAGACAGTCCAGATAGTCTAGAAATTGCACCAACTGATAGTAGTCAGGTTCAAGCAGCATCTGCGAGCGGCGAATCCCTGCCTATCACCGAGATTGATCCCGTCGATGCTGGATTAAACCTCGAATATGACTGGGATGGTGGTGAGATGGATATCACTGCGGTAGACGTGGTCTCATCGAGGTTTAACATCAGTCAAGAGATTGAAGCGGATGAGCTTGACTTCACCGGATATAGCCCTCCTCCAGCAGCGGCTGATGCTGCGCCGATGGGGACTCCACTTAGCAGCGGCAGCGCTAACGAGCCTGACATTCTCGATGAACTCGATCTGAACGAGCTGGATATCGTTGATGCAGAACCGGATTTCTTAGATTGGTCGTTGCAAGGTTCTGTCAAGGCTACTCAAGAGGCTGCAACGTCTGATCGGTTGGCCAACCGATCAGACCCTGGGGATGCAGACCTGCATCGGCAGGATATGCCATCTGATCCGCAAGCTCAGAGCTTTTTGAATCAGATTGAGCAGCTGCATCGCCGTCGAGCAGAGCCAATGGTGTTGGCTCATGCGTATCGAGCGTTGGGTAATCTCTATCGCGATCGCATTGAACAAGGCAATGCGTCGCCCCAGACGCTGATGGCGGCCATGAGTGCCTATGAGCAAGTGCTGCGCTGGCTCGATGATGGGTCGCCGCTTTGGGCCGAAGTGCTCAATGATATGGGCAACCTATGCTGGCTGCTGTCGCGATCGTCGCCGAGCCCCGATCAAGGATTACCCTATTTGCAGCAGGGTATCCAGTTTTATCAAGTGGCGCTAACTAAAATTTCACCCCAAACTCATCCGCAAACCTATCCCATGATTCAAAATAATTTGGGGGCAGCGCATGGTGATTTGGCACGCTATCAAGACCCTGTGGAAAATCTTCAACGTTCGACGCAAGCCTATCAAGAAGCCCTGCGTTACCGCAAAGCGGAAGATGATCCGATGCGATATGCTTCAACGCAGAATAATCTGGGCACCACCTACTGGAATTTGGCTCAACATCATGAGCCTCGGGTTTATCTCAAACAGGCGATCGCCTCCTATGCCGAAGCTCTGAGATACTATCGCCCAGAACAAGAGCCGCTCAACTATGCCATGATTCAAAACAATCTGGGCACCGCCTACTGGAACTTGGCTCAGTATGACCAGCCTCAAGATTGGCTGGCCCTAGCCCTGGGTGCCTATCGGATGGCTCTGAAATATCGAACGATGGAGCAGGCTCCGCTGGCCTTTGCCGCCACGCAAAATAACTTGGGCACGGCCTATTGGCATATGGCTACCCATACAAACGATAATCCTGAGACGAAACGAGATTACCTCGAACGGGCGATCGCCGCCTATGACAGTGCTCTAACAGCGGTGCACCAGCTCTCATCTGCAGCGGGAGGGCCTGTACCTCTCAATTTCGATGTTTTAGCGACGCATAATAATTTGGGTCTAGTTCATTATGAACTCGTTAATGATGCTCACATCACTCTGGTTGGCACAAACTGGTCAGACTGTCTCAAAGCGTCCCTGAAAAACCACATTGTGGCTTTTCAAGGCTGGCAACATCGGTTAGAGCTGCGGCAAACAGCGCTGCAGTGCATCATTCAAACGGTTCGTGCCTTCTTTAATAAAGGAGGTCTGGAAGGACAAAATATTGCGCTCTCGCTACTTCCGGGGTCGTTGCTGCCTGAAATTTTGCCAAAGCTCTAGTCGATCGAGAAGCATATAAAAAAACTGGCTCATGTAGAACCAGTTTAAGGTCGTTCTTTGATAAAGGTTGCGTTCTCAATTGGAAGAAGCCCGAACTGTGCGTTCCCAAATCGACAGTCGGCCTAAAGGATATCAACATGAGTGCTAATTCCTTTTCCGGAAACCAGTGTAGCAAGCTACACAGTTCTTTTGTTATAAAACTTCACTGCAGTTTGAGCGCCTCCCCATAACTCTTTCTGATAAGACCATGTGCGTGGGTGCTCCAGAAGGGCCAAGACTGGATAGGATAATAGATGCAGGAGTCAGTTTCTAAGTCGCTATCAGCGCATACCTGTGTAGAGTCAATCGAGCGGCAATGGCAGGCTTTGTGCTAATGCAAAACCACAATGCCATCTTCTATAAAGGTTTGATGTGTTATCTCACTTGAGTCTTAATCTGTTGGTCTCTGTTTAACAGTTAAGCATTGAGTTTGATTCTGAGAAATTCTCTAAAAAACGTTTAGAACCTGTTTGCAATCTGTTCGTGAATCTTGTGTTATGGATCTTGTGACGCTTCAAGGCTGGCTTGATAATACCTCGTTCGCTGTTTTGTTGGTGACGATGCTAATTTACTGGGGTGGGGCGGCTTTCCCGAGGGTGCCCTACTTCACAATGCTAGGCACAACTGGTATGGCGATCGCCAATCTCTGCATAGCTGCGCTGTTGGGTGCGCGCTGGATAGAAGCGGGCTATTTTCCATTGAGCAATCTCTACGAATCGCTCTTTTTCGTGGCATGGGGCATTACAGCTGTTCATCTTTTTGCAGAGCATTTGAGTCGGAGTCGCTTGGTGGGAGTGGTTACGGCTCCCATCGCCATGGGGATTGCGGCATTTTCTGCTCTGGCGTTACCCGACTCGATGCAGCACTCTGAGCCATTGGTGCCTGCGCTGAAGTCAAACTGGCTGATGATGCATGTCAGCATTATGCTGTTGAGTTATGCCGCTCTGATGGTGGGTGCTCTGGTGGCGATCGCCTTTCTTGTAGTGACGCGAGGTCAAGCGATTGAACTGCGTGGCAGCTCGGTAGGTACGGGTGCCTATCGCACTGGGCGCTATCATTTGTATCGATCCGGGCAAGCGGCTGCGAGTATTTCCAGCACGACACTCTCGAACATGTTTATAACTGCCCCAGAGGGCAATGCTTCTAGCCAAACGACCTCTGCAGCGTGGTCAACAGCCGTGCTTCGGGCGGAAGCCCCTGCTGAGGCGCTGGCCACATTAGTCGAAGCTGAGCCCAATGACGCAACTGAGCCCCTACTCTCGCCCCAGAGGTTGAGTCTAGCCGACACTCTCGACAATGTTAGCTATCGCATTATTGGCCTGGGATTTCCGTTGCTGACAATTGGGATCATTGCTGGAGCGGTATGGGCAAATGAAGCCTGGGGATCATACTGGAGTTGGGATCCGAAAGAGACGTGGGCGTTAATTACCTGGCTAGTATTTGCTGCCTATTTACACGCTCGGATTACTCGAGGATGGCAAGGGCGACGACCTGCTATTCTTGCTGCCTCTGGCTTTTTAGTGATTTGGGTGTGTTATCTCGGGGTCAACTTGTTGGGCAAAGGTCTGCATAGCTACGGCTGGTTTTTCTAACGCAGGTGTGTCGTACGCGCATGGCTCCAGAGTGGACTGATCTACATGCTCGTCTGCATCGTACCATTCGTCAACGGCAGCTTTTTACCAAGAGCGATCGCCTTTTGGTTGCAGTATCGGGTGGGCAAGATTCGGTCTGCTTGATTCGCTTGCTGCTAGATTTGCAGCCTAAGTGGCAGTGGAACATAGCGATCGCCCACTGCAATCATCGATGGGCTCCAGACGAAGATCGGGTGGCGGCTCACATGGCTGTGTGGGCTGAGCAGTGGCAGGTGCCGTTTTATGGACTGACCGCCGCAGAAATTGATGATCGGGAGGGATCTGCTCGACAGTGGCGCTATCAGGCTCTATTGCAAGTGGCGATCGCCCACGGCTATGCCGCTATTGTGACGGCGCATACGGCGAGCGATCGGGCAGAGACGTTGATTCATAACTTGGTGCGAGGCAGCGGAGCCGATGGCCTCCAGTCCTTGAGTTGGACGCGGCACCTTCATCCAACGGTGCACTTGGTGCGCCCCCTGCTTGACGTCACGCGCGACCAGACTGCCGCCTTTTGCCATCATCGCACTCTAGCCGTCTATGATGATCCGTTTAATTATGACCGCCGCTATGCCCGCAGCCGGATTCGTCATGATGTCTTGCCCTATCTTCAACGCCATTTGAATCCCCATGTTGAGCAGGCGCTCAACCAAACCGTTGAAATATTACAGGCCGAGGTAGACTACCTCGAAACTCAAACTCAAACGCTCTGGCAACAGGCGACTATGCCCCCTTCATCTGCTGACGCTGCACCGCAATTACGATTAAACCGCCTTGTATTGCAATCTGCACCTCTGGCGCTGCAACGTCGAGTTATCCGCCGCTGGCTATACCAGATTTTGCCAGCAGCCCCGACATTTGCCCATATTGAAAAGCTAACCGCTCTGATTACAGCCGCCCAGCGCACCCAGACCGATCCGTTCCCTGGTGGGGCGATCGCCCGAGTGGATCATGAATGGATTGTGATGACTAACGCTTAGCTGCTGAGGAATGTGTTTTGGGGAATACTGAACAGATTATGATGCTGCCAGCTCAGGGGATACGGCATCAGTCAACTGCTGAACTTGCTGCTGCATTTCATTGATCGACTGCAACTGGTAGTCACTCGACTCTTGAAACTGAGCCATCAGATTGGCGATCGCATCTAGCTTCTCTCGGAGACTATTGAGACTCGCTTGAACGGGCTGTAGCACCTCCTCATACGTGTTGAGCTTGCTCCACAACTCTGCAACCGCTACATTCTTAGCCCTCCAATCTTGCTCTAGCTGTTTCAAATCATTCAGAGTAGATTCTTGAGCTTGCGTTTGATGGGTTACCCGGTGCTCCGCTTCATCCACAGATAGCTGCAGTTGTCGCACCTGCTCCTCCAACTTTTGCAATTCTTGAATCTGATGTTGCCGAATGGCATCAATTTGTCTAAGTAGTGGGTCTACATTGATGGTGTTGGGTTGGCCTGTCTCTAGAGGCAGACCTTGGCGACGCGCGAGAATAATTTGATGCTGCTTCAAAACGGCTTCTCTCTCCTGTAAGTTGCGCCGCTGACCAACCAGCGTCTCATTGAGCATGCGATAGCTCTCCTGCTCATCAGCAATCTGAGCCTCTAAGCTGAGCCGATCATACTCACTCGCTTGCTGCATCTTCACCTGGAGCTTTTCTATCTCCTCTCGCTGAAGTGATAACTCTTCTTCTTGGCTACTGACAAACCGAGAATTTTTCTCTAGTTCTTGCTCTAGATCTTCAACAGTTGACTGCAGCTGACCAAGCGGCTTTTTCTCAAGCGCTTCCACATCAACCCGCGCAATGGAGCCAACCCCAGTGTCGGCCAGTTGCTGAGTTTGTTCATATAAATTGGTCTGTTGCTGAACATGAGACGTCAATGCCTGGACGGCATCGCGCTTTGCGTCCAAAGCACTCTTTTGCCAGCCCAATTCAGCACGAGCCTGTTCGAGAGATTCTTGCGCTTGATGCCATTGCTGCCAACATTCGTGGATCTCTTGCCCTTGCTGGTTGACCTCATCTTGCTGCTGTTGAGCCGAAGCGTGCTGCGTCTCTAGAGTATGCCAATATTGATCTAAATTTCCTTGTTGCTGTTCCACAATTTCAAAGGAAATACGTAGGTGATCTCGAACAGATTCTGTCGGAGCCACAGTACTTGAAATCCGGTACAGCAATTCTTGAATATGTCGGGCTTGTTCTCCGTCTAACCCTGGCTTCTGCTGAATTTGCTCCCGTTGTTCTTCTAGACGCTGTTTTTCGCCGTCTAAATGGGCCCATGCACCTTCAAGGTCTTGCGTTTTTCGAGAAAAATCTTCTTGCAACCGATTGGCTTCCTCACGCGCTGCTTCAATCTCTTGGCGCTGTTGCTCTAGGCGTTCAAAGTCTTCTTCCATTTGTTGAAGCTGCTCTTGTCGGGCTTCCATCTCCATTTCCCGACGATTAAGTTCTTGACTCTGATAAGTTAGCGACTGCTTCCACTGTTCGATTTCTTCTTCTTGAGTTTTAAACTTTTCCTGCAGTCGTGAAAAATTTTGTAAGATACTGACGAGTTGGCGTCCTGCCTCCATATGTCGCTGGACTTGGCGATTAGTAGACAAATCGACCATGACCAAGGCTCCAGAGTTATAGTTCACATCGTCAGGAGCGGGAATTGTTTCTTCGCCAATAGCACTCCAGCTGTTTTCAGACCGCTGACAAGCTAGTAGTTTGAATTCAACTTTGCCGCTTCCAATTACTCTGGTCTTCTTCTGTACTTCTGCTAAATACAGCACGCTGATAATCCTCTTTCGTGTCTATGGCTCGATCCCAAGATAAGCATTTGAGCATTAAGCTCACCTGCTTGAATTCAGTTTTAAGGAGATAATGTCAGGCTAAACAACATCCTGAAAGCTATGTAAAGACTATTTATCGCCTGACAAAATTCTGCAGCAATTGGCGATGTTTCCCTATTGTTGCTGACCTACTCGTGTTATTGCGCTACTAGCCCTCAAGTTGCTGTACTGAATCATCAGATTAATGAAACGTACTCTTGATACTGGCAAAGCATAGCTTACCTGACATAGCTCTGTTGACCTTGCCCTATCCGCCAATTCTAAGCGATCAGAGTAGTCTGGAGTCAACTTGGGGAAAGGCATTATCATAGTAAACCTAAGTAAATGGCCTTCATTTATTTGTAAAGCTAAATGCACCGCAGCTAACCCCGACAGTGTGTTGTGGCGACAGCCCAGTACATTACTGATCGACTAATAAAAGTCTTCTGTCCTCGCCCTACAAACCTCTTCCAGAGCAGTAGAAGGACTTTGATGAACTAAATCGCTCTGACTCCTCCTCGCCCTTGTGGGAGAAGGGGTAGGGGGATGAGAGGCTCATGTTTTGCCAGTTAACCAGCAGTACACTTAACGACGTTATTTAATTAAGGCTTCCTATTTAGAAGGCGCACAATCATACAGTCATCTATCATGTTGTGCGGTGACCTCTCAACTGTTGTAAATGATATGGGAACCCATCGTCTGAATCCGCATAATCAGGGGTAGCCTGTCTAGATTAACGCAGGCGTCCCTAGATATGATTTTCAGCATGTTTGGCCTGACGACATTGACATTGATACTGTTGATATCGACTGTTCAGACCCCCCATAATGCAGGACTGATGGAAGCTTGCCAATGCTCTATGCCCCACTAAATTGACGATTGGGCAACATTATACAGACAAATGTTTTGAGTGAGCAGTCAACCTTAAACAGTTTGAAGCTGTGTAGGATGCAATGTTAGTCTCTCTAGACTGTTGTAAACATGGCAGATATAAGTGCGTCGTTTTCCACCTACAGGGGTGTTGGCAACACAGGGCAAGACACCTCTGTAATAGCCTCTTGATGGTTCTTCCTCTCTTCGCACCCAAGCGAGTCTAAAATTGTCGGTTGACGGCAAATACTGCAAAAAAAATAAATTCAGGATCTGTTCTCTCGCACTCCTTTCTCTCGTACTCCTTTCTTGACATTGGCCCGATTTATTTGTGTCTATTGATGCCTGGTATCACATAAAACCAGAACTCAGACAGAATCTTTGGTCACAAAATGTAAATGGATCGACCCAATCAGCTTAAGAATTGTATGGAGCAAAAAATATGTTAAGCCTTGTAGAGATTGGAGGCTATATAAATTGACATTCACCACAACGTGAGAAATTACAAAAGATCGGGTTTTCGATCCAGGCTCGATCAGAGAGCTATAGTGTTATCACATAGATGAAACTGTATTGATTAAATATTTTCTGCATTTAGATTTTTGCATCAAGGTTAGAAACGGCTCAGGGTTGAGTTGTTGCTTAAATCTGTTGATATCATGACTGCTTAAGAAAAAACTGACTTGCGCTCAACCAAACTGGAGCAATATTGAGGAGAGTGTTGTAATTACATGCAAGGCGAGCTGAACGAAATCGATATTCGCAGCATTTTGCAGCTCATTGAGTTAGGCCAGAGGACGGGGGAGCTTTTTGTAGAAGCCTATAGCTCTCTTAGGCGACCTTTAGATCGCGATCGCCCTTCTCGCCTTTCCTCTAGCGGATTGTCATGGTTTGTCTTTTTTCTGAATGGAGAAATCATCTATGCGGGTGAAAACAGCGGCAACTTAGACCGACTGCGCGATTATCTCCGACGGTATCAGCTTCATGCCGACCTCAATGACATCAGCGTCTCATCAATTGCCACTGTCAATGCTCCCGAATATGGCCATCTGTGGGCTCTGTTAGAAAATCATGTGCTTACTCCTGCTCAGGTGCGAACCATAATTCAAGGGATGGTGCATGAAACGCTATTTGATCTGCTGAGCCTGCATCAAGGGGCGTTTACCTTCGAGATTAGCCCACCCCTTGTGCCCCAGCTCACCACACTTGAAATCAGCTCCCTAGTCAGCACTATTATGAAGCAAATCCAGGAATGGAAGCAGCTTCATCCCCACCTCAAATCTCCAGATCACTGTCCGGCGATCGCTAATCCTGATCCTCTGCGCGAGAGCCTCAAGGAGAGCACATTTAACGCACTAGAGCGCTGGGTTGATGGCAAAACGTCCATTAGACAAATGGCTCGATATCTCAATCGAGATATCTTAACCATTGCCAGAGCACTCTATCCCTACGTTCAGCAAGGGCTGGTGCAAATTTATTCTCCAACAAATAATTTAATGGGTTTACAGGCCACTCATCACCCTGCTGCTGCCTCCAATGCCCTGAAGACGATAATTTGCGTTGATGATGGAGTCACGATTCGGAAGGCCGTTGAATATATTTTGAATCATCGTGGATATCAGATCACCGCGATCGCTAATCCGTTAGACACCTTCAGCTTAGCTTTCAAAATCAAGCCAGATCTGATTCTCTGCGATATTGCCATGCCAGAACTTGATGGCTACGAAATTTGTGCCATGCTGCGGCAATCAAAAACGTTTCGTCAGACCCCTATCATTATGCTAACAGGCAAAGATGGGTTCATCGATCGCATCAAAGCCCGCATTGTCGGTGCCACGGACTACTTAACAAAACCCTTTGGAGAGCAAGAATTGCTTACATTAGTAGAGAAATATATTGGTCAAGGCCACCTCGATACGTCTCAACAGTCCACTCGATCCAGCAAACTACTGGCAGAAGCACTCGAAGATGAGTTAGAAATTGATATCCCCGACTCAACGCCGATCCCATTCGAGTCTTACAGCGGGGCATCGCAAAGTATCCTATCCTGACTCTACAATCATGAGGATGAGTGGCAAGCATCTTTCCCGTTTCCTTGGACGGTTAACAGGTAGGCAGTTATGAGTACAGTTCTAGTAGTAGAAGATAGCGTGACCCAACGGGAAATGATTACAGACCTCCTCAAATGCAGCGGTCTCGACGTGACAGTAGCAAGTGATGGCGTCGATGCGCTCGAACAAATCAAAGGTCACTGTCCTGATCTTGTCATATTAGACATTGTAATGCCTAGAATGAACGGCTATGAGGTGTGTCGCAGGCTAAAGGCTGATCCCAAAACCCAGAACGTGCCTGTGGTCATGTGCTCGTCTAAGGGAGAAGAGTTCGATCGCTACTGGGGCATGAAACAAGGGGCGGATGCATACATTGCAAAACCATTCCAACCGACTGAATTGGTTGGAACTGTAAAGCAGCTACTACGTGGATAAGGTTGTGAGTAAGGTTAGATGTAATGGTCGGTAATCCAGATTTTCTAACGAATAAAGGGCAAGAGCAGGTGCCTGAATTTCAGGAGCTAGAAAGCCCTGAAGGTGAGCTGCACCTGAGATTCTTCACCTCGTCTGATGAAGAATTTGCTCTTCCTGCAACTGGGATTCGAGAAGTCATTTCGCCACCTCCAGAACGGATTACCCCCATTCCCAATATTTCACCTCTGCTCTTGGGCACGCTCAATGTTCGAGGTCGCGTGATTTGGGTCGCAGATTTAGGTCAATTTTTGGGCGATCTTAATCAGTTGGGCACCGATCGGGCTGAGATTCCAGTGATTGCAGTCGAAGATCAAGACATGATGTTAGGCTTGGCAGTCGATCGCATTGTTGGGATGGACTGGCTAGATGTCGATGATGTGCAAATGCCAAGCAATATGCCCGACGGGATGGCTCCCTTCATCAGAGGAGAGTGGCCAGCAGACCCCCCGTCTGATCGCTACCTTCGCCTACTCGACCAAGTTTCAATTCTGCGATCAGCCCGATGGGCAGCATAACTGTATACCTCGATTGAACACTCGCACAGGCGGGAGATAGCAAATGGGACCAGGTACGGACTACGCGCAAGAATATCAACAGGCTGAACGGGCCTACATGCTCGGCAACTATGAAGAGGCAGCACAAATTGTTGATCGGTTACGGGAAAGTAATCCTGCCGATCTCAACGTGCAACTGTTAAGAGGGCATATTTACTGCTATGGCCTTCAGAGATACGACATTGCCAGTGAGCAATATCAATCTGTTCTGAATATGACCTCTGACCCGGAATATGTAGACTACGCCAATAATGGCCTTGCCTATGCCAGTCAGTTTCATGGGAACCCAGACTCGCCAGCATACGAGGGTGAGTTTGACTATGCGGAGTTAACTGGGGTTCAGGCTGAGGCCAATCATGGTACGCCTAGTTCTGCTGATCCTAAATGGGACGATTTGGCTAACGCAGATTTTGGGGATGATTTTAACTTTGCCGATCTTGACCTGGATTCATCGGCAGACAGTGTTACCAGCCATGGGTTAAATCCTTCGCTGGCCTCAACTTTTAATCAGGATTCGCCGTTTGATGACGAGTTTGCGGATCCATTTGCGGCTGACGAAGTGGCAGAGGCAGTTGCCGAGCCGATCAACCCGATCCCGGCGCAGTCGTCTGACACGTTTGAAGACCCGTTTTCGTTTGAACCGTCCTTTGATGACGACCAGTCTAGAGGCAATGCGACCCTGAATGAGAGAGAAAGGGATGGTGGCTATGGGCATGCTGATGCCTCTGTGTCAGATCTAGGAGATGCAACGTTTGCTGACCTGTCGTTGGGTGAAGAGTCTGCTTCTTCTGCACATCCTCCCGTTGCTCACTCCCATCGAGGAGACGAGGAGACTCTATTTATGGGGGCAGATGAGGCGGATGCATATCCAGATGGCTATGGGTCTCCTCAACAGACTTATCCAGAGGATTATGGCGAGTATCCTCGTGCCGATGTCGATGCGTCGTCGCGTTATGTCGAAGACTCTAGGCCTGCCTATGGCTATTCTGATCCTGGAGAGCAGACGTTTGTCTCTGGTAATAGCTCAGAGTTTGATTTTGATCGCTTTGACGATATTGACGGTGATGGCTTTTCAACGAGTGAAGAGCATCTTTATCCAGAGGCAAGAGGGTCTAACCCGACGGATCAAAGTAGTGTTGATTTTCTAGATGAATTTGACGAGTTTGACGATCTTGGCAGCTTGCCAGATTTTGACTTGTCTGACAACTCTGCGGGTTTCACGAGCCCGACAGTGGGCTCATCGGGCTTTACCCATTCGAGTGGGGGGGCGATTCCAACCGATGACGTCGGGTTTGATACGGATGAATTTGTTGACCAGTCTGTGATTCGGGAAGACGAAATTTTTAGTATCGCTGGAACGGCGGATCAGCTCCCCACGTTTGCCCAGTCTGATATTCGCAGTAGTGAGCCTGAGGTGACGGTCGAGCAGGGATGGCTGGCTCCGTTGGAAAATGCTTCGTTGGGAGCCAAAAAACTTGTGATTGCTGGCGTGACGGGTGTCGTTTCGGCGATCGCCGTGGCGGTTGTGAGTTATGGGTCTGCCAACTTCTTTACTGCCAACCAGGAGCAAAAGAGTGTGGTCGCGACTACGGGGGGCATCATGGCGATCGCGGCTGGAGTGGCAGGCTTTGGCACCTCATTAGCCATGGGAGGAGTCGCGTTCCGACCGTTGCAAAAGACAACGGCTGATCTGCATGCCCAGTTTGCATCGGTGACGCGAGGTAACCTCAACGCCCGTGCCAGTGTCTTTTCAGAAGATGAGTTTGGGCAACTGTCTAATGAGTTCAACCAGATGGCGCGGGTGATCTTAACGACGACGAGTGAGGCGCAGCGCAAGGCTGAAGAGCAGGAGCAGGCCAAAGAAGATCTCCAGCGGCAGGTGATTCGACTCTTAGATGATGTGGAAGGCGCAGCGCGGGGTGACTTGACTGTTCAAGCTGAGGTGACGGCTGATGTGTTGGGTGCGGTGGCTGACTCCTTTAACCTGACGATTCAAAATCTGCGTGAAATCGTTTTACAGGTCAAGCAGGCTGCTCGCCAAGTGAGCAAAGGGTCAGCAGAAAATGAGATTTTTGCGCGATCGCTCTCGTCAGATGCCCTGCGCCAAGCTGAAGAACTGGCTGTCACCCTTAACTCAGTGCAGGTAATGACCAACTCGATCCAGCGGGTGGCCGAAAGCGCGCGCGAGGCCGAAGAGGTGGCGCGGTCGGCCTCTGCAACTGCCCTCAAGGGAGGAGAAGCCGTCGAACGAACGGTATCGGGTATTTTGGAAATTCGAGAAACAGTGGCAGAAACGACTCGTAAGGTTAAGCGGTTGGCTGAGTCGTCACAAGAAATTTCTAAAATCGTCGCCTTAATTTCCCAAATTGCTTCGCGCACCAACTTGCTGGCGCTGAACGCCAGCATCGAGGCGGCACGGGCTGGAGAAGCCGGACGGGGGTTTGCGATCGTAGCTGATGAGGTGCGCCAGTTGGCCGATCGAGCTGCAAAAGCATCAAAAGAAATCGAGCAGATTGTGTTGCAAATCCAAAGTGAAACGGGATCTGTGATGACCGCAATGGAAGAAGGGACGCAACAGGTAATTGAAGGCACCCGGTTGGCAGAACAGGCCAAGCGATCGCTCGAAGACATCATTCAAGTGTCAAATCGCATTGACGTGCTCGTGCGATCGATTACTGCTGATACAGTTGAGCAGACCGAAACGTCTCGCGCTGTGGCTCAAGTGATGCAATCTGTTGAATTAACGGCTCAAGAGACGTCTCAAGAAGCTCAGCGGGTGTCTGGGTCACTCCAGAGCCTTGTGGGGGTTGCCCGCGACCTACTGAATTCTGTTGAGCGGTTTAAGGTAGAGCAATCAGAAAACCCGTGATGTGCTTGCTTGAGTTCGAGATGTGGGTAATGTTTGAACTATAGTCGTTGGGCGATCGCCCAGAGCATGCAGAAGGGGGGAACCGTGATGCAGTCAGAACAACAACAGCGAATCATGGGTTACTTCATTGAGGAGGCAAAAGACCACCTCAGTACGATTGAGCAGGGTTTGCTAGACTTGCAGCGCACCATTGAAGACTCAGAAATGATTAGCGAAGTCTTTCGGGCTGCCCACTCTGTCAAAGGCGGTGCTGCAATGCTGGGGCTTGACAGTATCCAGCAAACATCCCATCGGCTAGAAGATTATTTCAAAGTCTTGAAAGAGTGTCCGCTGCAAGTCGATCAGAAATTAGAGACGTTTCTGCTGCGGGTCTTTGATACCCTGCAAGACCTGTTAGAACAACTGCAAGGGCCATTTGGGTTGCCCGACGACAAGGCCCGTGAAATTATGGCAGACGTTGAGCCTGTCTTTAATGATCTCAATCAGCATTTAGCGGTGCTAGTGGCACAAGGGGGCAAAACTCTGCCCTCAGATGTTGATCTGTCTATTCCTCAGGAAGCAATTGCCAATCAGGCTGCGGCTTCTGCTAGTCATCCATGGCGGCCATTCTTCTTAACTGAGGTGCCGACTCATTTACGGGCAATGCTCCATGTGTTTAAGCAGCCCGAGCAGCCTACTAGCCGATCAGAACTACATGCAATTTGCCAACAGCTCGTGCAGGGGGGGGAGCTGCTTCAGATTAGCAGTTGGGTTAATCTGATCCAAATAACCCAACAGGCGATCGCCCATTCTGATAACAGTTTTCGGGTGCTGGCTCCCATAGTCATCAAAGATATCAAACAGGCTCAAGAACTCGTCTTAGCCGAACGATTTGACGCAATTCAAGCGAGCGACGTGCTTCTTGCCCTATTGCCAGTCGCGGCAGCTTCGGGCGGCAATTTGGATGATTTTGACTTCGATCGCCTGATGGCTGATGACGATTGGATCAGCGGAGTTTCAGATCTTGATATTGACGTCGCGACCGACTTACCCTCAGCCGAGGGAGATGATTTTGATGAGGCATGGCTAACGGCCTTAGATGCGACCTCTCAGCCAGTCACACCGGCAGAGTCTACAGATGCCCTCTCCTTAACTGACAGTGCCACGACATTCTCCCTTGATGAATCGCCCGACAACGCACAGTTTGTCGATTTCTTTGCCTCCGATGCTGACGTCCAGCCCTCTACTCCGACGCCTCATCCGATTAGCCAGTCAGGTCCAGAAGTCGGCATGGCGGAGCTTAACAGTCTGGCTGACTTGTTTGAAAGCGAAGTGCCTGATCTGGATATGACTTGGCAAGACGATGATGCCATCGGGCAAAGCGGTGAAGGCGGGGCGGATTCTTTGGAGTTTGATGAATCCAACGATTTTTCTGATCTGCTGTTTGACAATGATAGGGCGGAGCCCTTTTTTGCCAGCGAATCTGATATTGATGATGACCTCTCTGGGTTGCTAAACAATTCAGAATTTGAAGCCAATCATACTGAGGCAACCTCTAATGAGCTTACGGATTTGGCTGCTCTAGATGAATTGGTCGATTCGCTGGACTCTGTTTTAGATCCTGCGATTTCAGAGACACTGGATACTGAGTTAGATAGCGTTGCCACTCAGAATCTAGGAGATAGTTTTGCTGATATGTCACTGGAGTCGCTCCCAGACCCTGAGGATATTGATCGTTTAGGTGAGTTTTTCTCCGAATTTAACGATCCCCAGTCGGGGTTTGATCAGCCTGATCCGGAAGTTCTAGAGGTCGATGCGCCTACTCCCAATCTGGGAGGTAACGCAGGAGGTGCTGATGTTGAACTTAATGCCGACCCCGAACTCGATGATTTTGATGCGTTGTTGAATGAGATCTCAGATACGCCTGAGGCTAGTTTCAATGAGTCTACTTCTCCAGAGCCAGTGGAGTTGTCAGACGCTCTGCTAGATGACCTAGCATTCGATGCGTTAGAGCCAGACCCCTCAGAGAGTGGAGAGGTATTTGTTGAGGTAAATTCCGAGTTAGAGGCTCCGGATCAGCAGTCTGCAACGGCTGATGAGAGTATAACTTTTGATGAGAGTGCTTTTGATAGTTTTGAAGTTGCAGCGTCTGAGTTCGCAGCATCTGAGGTTGACGATACTGATGTGACCTCTGACCTCTGGGATAGCTTAGAGGGCGATCGCCCTCTAGACACACAGGCAAGCGAGAGCGCCTTTGACTGCATCTCATCAGAAGACGAATTAAATCCTGCCCCCGAGTTAGACCTTTCCTTGGACGATTTAGATCTTGCTGACTTAGATTTCGACTGGGAGCAGCTCTCCAGTGATGATGGTGCCTTGTCTTCAATGGAGATCGACGAGTCTGGACAAGCCGAGCCTGAGGCCTTGCCAGAGCCAGATCTCAGCCAAGAGCCATCTGCGGTCAGTGCCCAACTGATTCCAGAAACTGCCCCAGAAATTGCCCCAGAATCTACTATTCATGATCCTGAAGAATCTCGTCCTGCTGCTGCTGTCGCAGACGATGATCTGAAGATACCAGAACCTGAAATCCCGGCATCTTCATCCGATCGAAGCTCCGATCGAAGCTCTGATCGGATGACCTCCCCATCCGCTGATGATTTGAATGCCTTATTTGACCGTGAACCAAATGCCGAAGCCGAGGATCTCCTGTTAGAGGCTGATATCGACTTAACTGATGAGTTATTTAGGAATGAGGAGTTATCAGGCTTTGACCTGGAATTGGATTCTGGAGACGTTGAGGCCGATCAGGTCTCTGACTCTGATCTCACATCAGATTTTTCTGCAGAACCTCTTGAATCATCTGCAATGCCTGAAACAGCCACATCTGATCCAGTTCATGACATAGATGCTTTTGATGATTTAGATGCCCTGTTGGGAGCCGCAGAGCCAGAAGCATCTGAAACAACGACTTCTGACCCTATCTCAGACCCCACAGCGGATTTAGGGAATGAATTCACAAATTTGAGCAGCGAGTTGGCAGATTTAGATGCGTTGCTTGGGTCTTACGGCGAGACTCCCGAGCCTGCCCCCCCTCAAGCTGATATCGTCTCCTTCGAACTAGAGGACGCCGCTGTCGATTTAGAGACGCTACTCGATAATGAGTTTGCTGCCGATGACTCTGATTTAGTCGATCTGACAGGCTTGGACAGCCTCCCTCTGATTGAGGAAGAACACGGAGAAGACGAGTTTGATGATCTAGAACGGCTACTGGCAGATGCAGATAAAACCTTAGGAGGCCCCCCAACGAACTTAACGAGTCGTCGGAGTTCGGCTCCTGCTGCCCGCCGAACTGGGCGGCGAGGCGTGCTGACAGACCAGACAATGCGTGTATCGGTTAAACATCTTGACAACCTCAACAACTTGGTCGGGGAGTTGGTGGTCAACCGCAATAGCCTTGAACAAACTCAGGAACGGTTGCGCCAGTTTCTAGATAACTTGCTTTACCAAGTGCAGCAGTTGAGCGATGTCGGGCAACGCATGCGAGATCTTTACGAGCGATCGCTCCTCGAGAGTTCTCTGCTATCCAATCGGCGCAGCTATCACCTGTCGTCCCATCTGCACAACATTCCTAGCCAGGGTATGCACTCGACGGGTGCTAGCTTTGACGCTCTAGAGATGGATCGATTTACTGGATTCCATACGCTCTCACAAGAAATGATTGAGCTGATTGTTCGAGTGCGAGAGTCTGCCTCTGACATTGACTTTGTAGTTGACGAAAATGACCAAATCACTCGCATGTTTCGTCAGGTCACAACACAGCTGCAAGAAGGTCTGACGCGATCACGAATGGTGCCATTCGGTCAAGCCGCTGACCGTCTACCTCGAGCTGTACGAGACATTTCGATTAAGTGTGGTAAGCAGGCTGAGTTAGTCATCGAAGGTCGTGACACGCTGATTGACAAGATGATCTTAGAGCAGCTTTATGACCCAATGACTCACCTGGTTAACAATGCGATTACTCACGGCATTGAGCCCCCTGAGGTACGTCTGGCATCGGGCAAGCCTCCCACTGGCAAAATTACGATTCGTACCTTCCACCAAGGCAACCAAACTGTCATCTCTGTCACCGATGATGGGGCAGGCATTGACTCAGACTTGGTGACGCAAAAGGCCGTTGCACGTGGCCTGATTACGCCAGAAGAAGCTCGAACCCTCTCGCAACTTGATATTTACGATCTGCTGTTCCATCATGGATTTAGCACGAAAGACAAGGCAGACGACTTCTCTGGGCGGGGTGTTGGTATGGATGTTGTGCGCACGAGTTTGAATGAAATTCGGGGTGTCATCAACATTGATTCCAGCGTCGGGAAGGGCACCACGTTTACGATTCGACTACCATTAACGCTCAGCATCTCTAAGGCGCTACTCTGCGTCAGCAATCGCGCTCGCATCGCGTTCCCGATGGATGGAGTCGAAGACATGCTCGACGTGCCCAAAGAGCGGATTCAAACGGATGATCAAGGCCGCTCATGCATTTTGTGGCGCGATATCCTGCTGCCTTTTCATCCGCTGGCTGACTTACTGCGCTATAACCGTGTCTTGGGACGGGGTAGCGTCTATGGCGGCAATCAGGAAGACGATATTGTTTCTGTCATTGTGTTGAGAAGTGCGGGCAACTTTCTGGCGTTGCAAGTCGATCAGGTGCTGGGAGAACAGGAAATTGTGATCAAGCAGCTTGAACCTCCAGTGCCCAAGCCAATTGGCATTGCCGGTGCCACTGTATTAGGTGATGGGCGCATTATGCCGATCGCCGATGTTTTAGAGCTAATTGATCTGTCAATGGGCCGCCTCCGCCGCGAAGCAGGCAGTTCTCTTTGGGAAAAAGACTACAGCCAACCCCCGGCAGAAACTCCCGGCACCAAGAGTGAACCCACTGTGCTCATTGTGGATGATTCCATTACGGTGCGAGAGTTGCTGTCGATGACCTTTACTAAGGTGGGATATCGCGTTGAACAAGCGCGTGACGGTCAAGAAGCCTGGGAGAAACTGCGATCGGGATTGCCCTGTCAGCTTGTGTTCTGTGATATTGAAATGCCCAGAATGGATGGTCTGGAGCTGCTCTCTCGGATTCAAAAAGATCCTCATCTGAGTGATTTACCTGTGGCCATGCTGACATCGCGCGGTGCCGATCGGCACCGTCAAATGGCGGTGCAGTTGGGTGCAAAGGGGTATTTCACGAAACCCTATTTGGAAGAAGCGCTGCTAGATGCGGCTCAGCGAATGCTCCGAGGTGAGGTATTGGTAACTCCAGAGGTTGCTGACTCATAGAGGGTTGACGCCGTCCAACTCTCTAATCATTCGGGGTGATAGCAGTTGTATGGACAAGGTATGCCTCCAAGGGAGACGCAGTGTGCTGTGCCCCTATCGATTTTTGATAGATGATAAGTCTGAAGAACTGGCATTAGCCAAACTGCAGCGCCTGACCACGAACTTGGGAGTTGACTGTGCCATGCTCAAAGGCGATCTGCCCCCCCACAATCGTTGTGACCGGATATCCCGTCAGGCTCCAGCCTTCAAACGGGCTCCAGCCACATTTGGTAAGCAACTCCTGTCGTTGCACGGGGCGGTAGGTTGTGAGATCCACCAGCACTAAATCGGCATCATAGCCGGGGGCGATCGCCCCTTTGTTGGGAATTTTGTATGCTTGCGCTACGGCAGTAGACATCCAGTGAGACACTTGCTGCACAGTGCAGCGCCCCTGCATCGCCTGGGTCAACATCAGCGGCAGCGAGGTTTCGACACCAGGCATCCCTGATGGCGTCTGCGGATAGCCCTTGGCCTTCTCCTCTAGGGTGTGAGGCGCATGGTCAGTTGCAATAAAATCAATCACCCCATCTAGCAGAGCTTGCCATAGCACGTCATTATCGTGGGGCGATCGCAAGGGGGGGTTCATCTGCGCCAGCGTGCCAATCTGAGCATAGGCATTCGTATTGAGCAGCAAGTGCTGCGGGGTAACCTCAGCCGTCACCCAGGCAGGCTTGTCATGTCGCAACAACTCGGCTTCATCAGCAGTAGACAGATGCAAGATATGCAGCCGTCGCTGATATTTCTTAGACAGCGACAGAGCCAGTTGGGTGGCCAGCAATGCCGCCTGATTGTCTTGAATCGTCGAGTGAATTACCGGATCAGTGATGCCTGCAAATTCCTGGCGGCGCTGCCGAATGCGCGCCTGATCTTCGGCATGAACGGCAATCAGGCGATCGCCTTGGGCAAAAATGTGATCTAGCACCTCAGCATCATCGACCAATAGCGCCCCATGGGATGACCCCATGAAGATTTTGATCCCTGGCGTCGGAGCAGCCGAATTTAAAACCTCCAGATTGTCTGCCGTCGCCCCAATAAAAAACCCATAATTGACCACACACTTCTGCGCCGCCCGTGCCAACTTATCATCGAGTGCAGCTTGGGTCGTCGTCAGTGGTCGGGTATTGGGCATTTCCAGAAACGACGTCACCCCACCCCTAGCGCAGGCACAACTCGCGGTGAATAAATCTTCCTTATGCTCCAATCCTGGTTCTCGAAAATGAACCTGTGGATCAATCACCCCCGGCAACAGCGTCAGCCCTCTGGCATCGAGTTCTCGCGCAGAGTCGGCTTCATTGGGCTCAAGAGTAATCTCAGACGCCACATTGGCAATGCGGCCATCTCGAATCTCAACGTCGCAGAGAGCAATTTGATCATCGGGTAATCGCGTTTGAGCTTGACGAATAAGCAGTATAGACATGGTAGACATCGTTGAGAGCAACTCGCTAAGGTAAACCGAGACAAGGGGTGTCAACTCTAGCTAAACAATTCAGCGTCCTCTCGCTAGAATTGACTACATGACTCAGCTTCCTGATTTTAGTAAAGATACTCTGTATCTTTTAGCCGAGTCGCACTACTATCCTTTGATAGTCATCATATGAGTCTTGGACATCAGTCAGTGCCTAACAACTTCGAAGAAAATCCCGATCTCAACCCTGAAACGACTCACGCTGAGGGCTCACCCGCTTCTGACCCCACATCAGAAGCGGCAATAATTCTGCCAAACCATCAGGATGAGGCCGTGCAGAATGCCGACTCCCCCGCCAACTCCACTATTGAATCAGATCAGCCAATTCAGACTGCAGCGTCAGAGGTAGATCCTGAATTGGCTGTCTCTAACTCCCTACAAGCATCATCTGAGGCCAACACAGCTCACGACTCGCCCAGCTCGTCACCATTGCCACAGGTAGGGGCTCCAACCGAAACTCTGCCGACACCCACGGCTCATGAAACCGCTGCTAAGTCCGGGGAAAACCCTTGGTTAGAGGGGCTTCAAGTTGTTGGACTCAGTGCCATTCTAGCGCTGGGCATTCGGCATTTTGTCGCCGAGGCACGCTACATTCCATCGGAGTCGATGCTACCCACTCTAGAGATCAACGATCGCCTGATTGTCGAAAAAGTCACCTATCGCTTTGATGCTCCCCAGCGCGGAGATATTGTGGTCTTCTGGCCCACTGAGCGCCTGAAAGAGGAAAACCCCAGCTTAAAAGATGCGTTTATCAAGCGCATTATCGGCCTCCCAGGTGAAACTATTGAGGTTCAGGGCGGGCGCGTCTACGTCAATGATCAGCCACTGCGAGAAAACTATATCTTTGATGAGCCTGAATACCAGTGGGGGCCAGAGGTCGTGCCAGATGACTCCTATCTGGTGTTAGGAGACAATCGTAACAATAGCTACGATAGCCATTTTTGGGGATTTGTCCCGCGCGAAAACATTATCGGGCGCGCTGCGGTTAGATTTTGGCCACCAGGGCGCATTGGCGATCTCGATGCGGGCACTCAGTTCTTCTTTGAAGGCGAACCGCAACCCGATGGCGGGTCATCTCCGTCTGATAGCGGCAGCCAGGAATAGCTCTCAGGTCAGCATTTCACATTAATTTCTGGGATCACCGTCTCGCATCTTACTGGCGGGCATGAGTTTGTTATGGGATATAGAGCGTGATGGGTAGGAACCAGATCGTGATTGTGGGCTGCGGTATCATTGGCGCAACAATCGCCTATGAGCTTAGCCGCATAGAGTCTCTCCAGGTTACGGTGCTCGATCGCCAGTCTCCAGCTCATGAGTCAACAGGGGCAGCTCTGGGCGTCTTGATGGGGGTGGTCAGCCATAAAACCAAAGGTCGCGCCTGGAGCTTGAGAGAAACCAGTCTGCGCCGATATGCTGAGCTGATTCCTGAACTTGAGGCTCAGACGGGCGATCGCATTCCCGCCAACCGGGATGGCATTGTCATGCTGTTAGGTGAACATGATGACCCAGGCAAATGGCAGCGACTGAGGGCACTGCGCCAGACTCAAGGCTGGGATCTGCACCTGTGGACTCGATCTGAACTGGGCGATCGCTGCCCATATATCGGCGACTCACTTGATGATCAGGCGATTACGGGTGCCGTCTATTCACCCCACGATCGGCAAATTCATCCAGTTGCGTTGACCCACGCGCTCGTCAAAGCCGCCCAACAAAACGGCGTTACGTTTCACTTCAACGCCGAGGTGCAGCCGCTAGATGCGGCATCAGCACCCCATGCAACTCAAACCTATCCAACCCTTCGCTATTTAACATCGTGCCATCACGAGCACGAGCTGATTGCCGACTGGGTAATCATGGCAGCAGGGTTAGGTGCGGCTCCCCTATCTCAGCACGCCAATCATCCAATTGATATTCGCCCAGTCTTGGGGCAGGCCATTCATCTTCAGGTTGAGCACCCCATGGGGTTATCCCAGTTTCACCCAGTTATTAGCGGCCATGATGTTCATATTGTGCCTTTGGGCGATCGCGACTATTGGGTCGGGGCCACTGTTGAGTTTCCAGACGAAGGCAATGTGATTACCGCAGACGATACTCAATTGGAAACCGTGTTGGCTGGGGCGATCGCCATGTGTCCTCCCCTGAAAACTGCCAACCGAGTCTATCAGTGGTCAGGGTTGCGGCCTCGCCCATGGAATCGGTCAGCTCCGATTATCGAGCCGTTGCCAGACTATCCCCACGTCATTCTGGCAACGGGGCATTATCGCAACGGCGTCTTACTCGCGCCAGCCACCGCCCAGCACGTCTATGCGCTCATCGCTGCAAACGCTTAGCGATCCAGACACCCATTGAGAAGCCTTGATTTCATGGCATAGTAAAAGGCAAGAGCAGCACCTGCACCGAAGCCATGAGCAGCGACCCACGCAATATCCAATCCCCAACATCCTTGCGTCTTTACAATACCTTAACCCGTCAGAAAGAGCCGCTTGTGCCGCTTGTGCCGGGGCATGTCAAGATGTATTGCTGCGGAGTCACCGTCTACGACTACTGCCATCTCGGCCATGCACGATCCTATATCATCTGGGATACGGTGCGGCGCTATCTCGAATGGAGTGGCTATGCCGTGCGCTATGTACAAAACTTCACCGATATCGACGACAAAATCTTGAATCGAGCCATGCAAGAAGGCTCGACCATGGAGGCGATCGCCCAAAAATATACCGACGCCTACTTTGAAGATATGGCGCAGCTCAACATCCGCGACGCCGACGACTATCCCCGCGCCACGCACACCATCAACGGCATCCAGCGCCTGATTCATGAGCTAGAGCAGAAAGGCGTCGCCTATCCGGCCAGTGGAGATGTTTATTATGCAGTGCGAAGCTTTCCGGCCTATGGGCGACTATCAGGACGCCAACTCGACGACCTGCAAGCAGGAGCTAGTGGGCGGCTTGAGGCCGACTCAACTGCTCCCAAAAAGAAAGACCCATTTGACTTTGCGCTTTGGAAAGCAGCTCGCCCCGGCGAACCGTCCTGGGACTCTCCTTGGGGAGCGGGCCGTCCGGGTTGGCACATCGAATGCTCGGCCATGATTCGAGAGGCATTTGGCACCTCCCAGGGCAATGACCACCTCGGTGACAGCATCGATATTCATGTCGGCGGTGGCGACCTAGTATTCCCGCATCATGAGAATGAAATTGCCCAATCAGAAGCAGCAACGGGTAAACCGCTGGCGACTTACTGGATGCATAACGGCATGGTCAATGTGGGCGGAGAAAAAATGTCGAAATCCCTCGGCAACTTCACCACCATTCGGGCTTTCTTAGCATCTGGCATTCACCCCATGGCGCTGCGGCTCTTTGTGCTGCAAGCCCACTATCGCAAACCCATGGATTTTACAGATGAGGCGATCGCCTCGGCCACCAACAGTTGGGCAACCCTGCAAGAGGGGCTGCAATTTGGCTATAAGCATGGTAAAGGTCTAGGCTGGAGCGACACCGACGACGAATCATTTGGCAACCCAGAATTCATGCGAATTCCATCTGAGAGTGAGGCCGTACAGCAGTTTACCCTGGCCATGAACGATGATTTCAACACTCCTGGGGCGATCTCCGTTCTGTTTGAACTCGCCAAAGATTTACGAAAAGCTGGAAATTTGATCACCCATCAAGGAGACACAACGAAGGGTTCGCAGGCTTTGCGAACCGAATGGCAAACACTCGTTGTCCTGGCAGAAGTCCTTGGATTAAAAGGTAGTAAATTTGTCACTATGTCCGCAGCGGTTACAGGTCAATCCTCTGCTGACGCTAACACAGACATTAGATACAGCGATCAAAAGGTTCAGGCTCTGATTCAACAACGCCAGGTAGCCAAGCAAGCCAAAAACTTTGCCGAAGCTGACCGCATTCGCAATGAACTCACAGCCCAGGGCATCACCCTGATCGATAAACCCGGAGGCATCACCGACTGGCACCGTAGTTAACGCTGGAAGCAAACACCACGTTATCTCTTTATGCGACTGCGATCGCACCATCCTAAGTCAGTTTTAAATTTGATCTGTTTTAGCCGCTTTGGATGATGGGGTGGCGATCGCACCTGGCAAGGTTGAGCTAGGGCACTGCATACACGACGCTCGTTACTCAGACTTACCGTTGATTTCAGCAGCAAACCGGCACTTGACACATCGATTGACAGGATTAGTTTCCTCTAATTTGAACAGGCATCACCAGATAGGTAATCTTCAGCCCGCCGAGAGGAGTCAGCACCGACGGACTCGTCGATGAATTAAACTGCATTTGCACTTCAGATGTATTAAACGCCTTGAGGCCGTCCAACAGATACCGTACATTAAATGCCGCATCTAAATCATCGCCAGAAATCTGCGCCGAAACTGATTCTTCGCCACTACCTACATCTGCCGCATCAACACTTAAGGTAAGAGCTTGCCGAGTCGAATCTAAGCTTAGCTTGACGATACCGTTCTTTTGATCAGCTAACACTGCAATGCGATCGAGGGCACTAATAAACAATCGCCGCTCCACTGTCATTTGCCGAGAAAACTGCTTGGGCACCAGCTGCCGATAGTTGGGATATTGACCTTCTAATAGGCGGCTTGTCAGCCGCTGATTAGCCCATTCAATCACAAGTTGACTCGGATCAAACTGAAGGGCGATCGCCTCTGAAGCCGGGTGAATCTGCAACATTCGCTCCAGTTCACGTAGCGCCTTTCCAGGTACTGTCACATTGAGTGCCGCAACCTGACTCGCCTCATTGGCCATTTCATTGGCCGATGCAGGAGGTGTAGCTTCGTCATCTCGGACATTAAGCGTCTGGACAACGGCTAACCGATGCCCATCCGTCGCAGCAAATTCCAGGCTATCTGACTCACTCATCAGATGCACACCCGTCAAAACCTGCTTAGTTTCGTCAGTACTGGACGCAAACAAAGCACCTTTCAACCCATCTAGCAACGCATCGACAGACACGTAGGCCACAGCTCCATCTTCAATCATGGGGAGTTCTGGAAATTCATCAGCTGCTAAACCTCTAATCTGGTAGTGACCAGAAGAAGACGTCAGCGTGACCATCGCCGCTCCAGCGTCATCATTCAAGGTGATGTTTCCCTCAGATAGGTGCGAAACAATATCTCCCAATAGCTTAGCTGGAAGAGTCAAATCGCCTCCTGACTCAATCTCAGCAGGAAAACTAGTTTGAACTCCCAAACTCAAGTCAAACCCTGTTAGACTAACGCGCTGTTTTTTTTCGTCTGCTCGGAGCAATACGTTAGCTAAAACAGGATGGCTAGGGCGCGAGGGCACCGCCCGACTCACAAGCGAAAGATGAGTGTTGAGTTCACTTTGGGCACAGGTGAATTTCATAATGCTCAGAAACCAATGAAACAATAGCACGGAGAAACAGGTGAATCCGTAGCGCCCCCAGCTCGATGATGACAATCGGAGACCAGTGGAGTTGCACTGATGCAATGAATCAGCCTGGAACGAGATCCTATCACTCCTGAAAAAAAGGTTCAATTTTGCTAAATCTGGTTTGTAAAGCTAAGGAATCTTTAAAATCTATTTAAAAGTAAGAGTAGTAGTAGAGCCTGGGGAAACTGTGGAAAAGTGGGGGATCAGTTTCGGAAAGGAAATCACAACGCATGTAGCCTGTGGAAAACATGGGGATAACTGATTGAGTTTCTCACAGAGTATAAATACTCATGAGAACTTTCCCCCTTGAGTTTAAAGGTTTTCCCTGGCCTGTTCACCAGTTCTCCACAGAGAATAGGTGCTTTTCCACAGACCGAATGTAAATAATCTTAATACTATGACACCAAAAATTTTGGCCAGGGCGTGCTGATTCAGATCGACGCAATACTCATCTATGTCGGTCGTTGGAATGGTGGAAAGATTTAAGACCTGCTCAGACGAGCGCTGGATGCCCAATGATGTCAAGTCAGTTCGGGTGATTGGGATCTGTTTGCATCTGATCGTGATGCAAAAGCGAGTGCAGGAACTGTTGAAACATCTCGTTAATTAGGCAGTTTAGAATGAAAGACTCTCAATAGCTGCTAGAAGCAGACACCAAGTCTGTAATTTGGTATTACACTGAGATGTCAGCGGTGCTAATATATCGAGTCTCGATGAGAGACAACTAGATTGCATGTCTATCTTCTCCCATCCTACGAAGGATTACAGTTTTTGCATTCACGAATGGTTTGAAGCAACGGTTTCTGAAACTCCCGATGCAATCGCCCTAATTTCCGGTAATACGCATCTGACTTATGATGAGTTAAACCAGCAGGCTAATCGTCTGGCTCACTATTTGCGACGATTAAATGTTGCTCCAGAGGTGTTGGTTGGTCTCCATTTTGAGCGATCGCCTGCCATGATTGTAGGGGTGCTAGCCATTCTCAAAGCGGGTGGCGCATATGTGCCCTTTGATCCTGACTATCCTGAAGAACGCTTAGCCGTGATGCTGGGTGATTCACAAGTTGCAGTGATGTTGTGCCAGCATCCTTTGGCTTCATGGTTTTCAGCGTATCCAACTAAGGTTGTTTGTTTAGAAACTGATGGGGAGCGCATTGCTCAAGAACCCGCGCAAAACCCTGAACCGCTGGCAATTCCCGACAATCTGGCCTATGTTATTTATACTTCAGGCTCCACTGGCAGGCCCAAAGGCGTGATGATTGAACATCGAGCCTTGGTCAATTTTGCCCAAGCCGCAGGAGATGCCTATGGGGTTGTAGCGGGCGATCGCGTCTTACAATTTTCGTCAATTAGTTTTGATCACGCAGTTGAGGAAATTTTCATTACTCTGACACAAGGGGCGACACTTGTGCTGCGTTCTCCTGATATGCTCCATTCTGTGTCTGCTTTTTTCAGTGCGTGCGATACTTTAAAACTAACGGTATTAGACCTATCAACAGCTTTCTGGCACAAACTGTGTGGTGGCTTAACAACTATCCCTTTTCCATCTACGATTCGTTTGGTGTTGATTGGTGGAGAACGAGCACTGCCTCGATGGCTAGACCTGTGGAAGGCCTATGTGAGCCCTCAGGTAAGGCTGATCAATGCCTATGGCCCCACCGAATCGACAGTGATTGCAACCTGCTGCGACTTAGTTGGCTCCAATGCCGTTGCTGTTGATACTGAACTAGTGCCAATTGGGTTGCCGCTCTCCAATATTCAAACCTATGTTCTGAATGTAGATAGACGACCCGTTCGTCCTGGTGAAATTGGCGATCTCTACATTGGCGGAGCCGGTTTGGCTCGGGGCTATCTCAATTGTCCGCAGCTGACGGCCAAACAGTTTGTGTTTGTGAGTTTACATGGCAACCTTCCAGTTCGTCTTTATAAGACTGGCGATCGGGTGCGATCTCGCTCTGATGGGCATCTAGAGTTTCTAGATCGGGGCGATCGCCAGGAAAAAATTCGTGGCTTTCGCGTTGAGCTGCGAGAAATTGAACTAGTTCTAGCGCAACATGCTGCTGTGCAAGAGGCCATCGTTGTGGCCAGAGACGATACTTTGGGAGGCAAATATCTGGTTGCCTATGTTGTGAATGCTTTGACTGACCGGAAGCACCTGAACGAGGCTGGACTTTCTCAACTAGAAGCAGAGCAAATTAAGCAATGGCGTTTCATTCACAGTGATGACTATCTAAATCCTGCTAAATCAGGCTGGGACGGTACATTTAACATCAGCGGCTGGATGAGTAGCTATACCGAAGCACTCATCCCTGACTGTGAAATGCATGAATGGGTCAACCACACAGTCGAGCGAATTTTGACCTATCGGCCTCAACAGGTTTTAGAAATTGGCTGTGGCACAGGGCTCTTGCTTTTTCGCATTGCCCCCTCTTGTCTGCGATATGTTGGCATCGATTTCTCTACAGCTGCATTAGAGTATGTCAACCAGCAACTCAACCATCCGTCTGTAAATCTACCTCAGGTTGTGCTGGAACAGCGGATGGCTGATCGCTTAGAAGGGCTAGAACCCCAGTCGTTTGATACGGTTATTATTAACTCTGTTATTCAATATTTTCCCAGTGTTGCCTATCTCCTACGGGTCATCAAGCAGGCGGTCGAACTAGTTAAACCGGGCGGCGTCATTTTCATTGGAGACATTCGCAACTATGTCTTGCAAGAAACCTTTGCTGCGTCCGTTGAGCTGTTTCAAGCTCCTGATGATATGTCAACTGATGTTCTGCGCGATCGCATTCAAAAGCGACTTGATCAGGAAGGAGAACTGACCCTTGATCCCGAATTTTTTAGTGCTCTTCAGCAGCATCTGCCGCAAGTTAGCCAGGTGCAAGTGCTGTTGAAACGAGGTGAGTTTGAGAATGAGCTGACTCAGTTTCGCTATGACGCCATCCTGCGGATTGATGCTGAGCTTTTGATTCCAGAGGAGTATCCCTGGCTAGACTGGCAACAACATCAACTGACGGTGCCCGCGTTACACCACCTGCTAAATGGTGAATGCCCTCCTCCAGTCTTGGGCATTCACAAGGTTCCAAATGCACGGGTGTTAGCAGCTGTCTGGGCATTGCAGATGTTGCGTCAGGAGGCTTGCCCCATAACGGTGGGAGAACTCAGGCAAGCCCTCACACACCAGACTTCCTCTAAGGGAGTTAATCCAGAAGACCTATGGCACCGCTTGGGAGAGGTGCCATATGACGTCACACTGAGTTGGGCCGCAGGTGGAGTAGAAGGATCGTATGATGTCTTGATTAAGCGGCGATCGCCACTGGATGGTGATGTGCAACTATTACCAATCGCATCATTGTCGCCTCAGAGTTGTCGAACCCAACGATCTTGGCAGTCCTATGCTAATAATCCACTCCAGGAAAAGGCAGCACATTACCTTTCCCGAGAACTACGCTCCTATTTGCTGCAGCAACTACCTGCCTATATGGTGCCTTCGGCATTTGTCACGCTTGACTCGGTGCCTCTAACACCTAACGGCAAGATCGATTTCCAGGCGTTGCCTACACCGGGTCAGGTCAGGCCTGACTTAGATGTGGACTTTGTCGCGCCCACCACTCCTCTTGAGCAAGACCTCTCGATGATTTGGTCAACGGTGCTAGAAATTGAAGCGATTGGTCTACACGATAACTTTTTCGAGTTAGGCGGCAATTCACTCCGGTTGATGGAGTTAGTTTCTCATGTCGAACAGACTCATCAAGTTAGCCTGTCGCTGGAGGAATTTTTTCATAGACCTACCATCAGTGGTCTGGCTCAGCAAATTCAGAGTCCCGCCGTATCAGCTATCCCTAAGCAAGTAACGCTGCTTCAGTTACAGGCTGAGGCGACGTTAGATTTTACCCTCAAGGCTAAGGTCGCAGATCAAACTCACTGGACGGTTCCCCAGTCAGTTCTACTAACGGGGGCTACTGGATTTATCGGTGCTGCCATCTTGTTGGAACTCTTGCAGCAGACAGACGCTACAATTTATTGCCTCATTCGGGCTCAAAATTTGACGGAAGCTTATCAAAAGCTCCGCCAAACCGCTCAGAAATATAAACTTGATCTGAATCCCTTTTATTCTCGCATCATCCCTGTTGTGGGCAATTTGGCGCAACCGCTCTTCGGATTGCCGAGAAATACATTTCAAACCTTAGCTACGACGGTCGATGTGGTCTATCACAGCGGCGCTAACGTCAACCTGGTTCTTCCCTATGCTGCGCTCAAAGCTGTGAATGTGGTCGGAACTAGGTCAATCTTGGCGTTTGCTAACCATGGCAAGCTCAAGCCAATACATTTTATGTCTACGTTAGATGTCTTTGAGGCTCGCATGGCAATAAGTGATGCCACCATTTATGAACATGAGGCGATCGCCCAAGGAGAGAAAATTACAGGAGGCTATGCTCAAAGCAAGTGGGTTGCCGAACAGTTAGTCTCCCGTGCCGGTGAAGCGGGGCTACCAATCTGTATTTATCGCCTTGGCATGATTAGCGGCAGTCAAGCCAGTGGTATTTGCAATCCAGACGATGTCTTATGGCGCTTGCTCAAAAGTTTTCTTGAGCTTAAGGTGGCTCCCAAGCTCGACTTTAAAGTTGATATGACTCCGGTTGACTATGTCAGCCAAGCGACGGTCTATCTGTCTCGTCAGCCGACCTCGTTTCGTCAGTCATTTCATCTGGTTAATCCTCAACCGATTGTGTTTGATCATGTTGTTCACCAGATGAATCGCTTGGGCTACGCTGTTGAGCAGGTTCCCTATCAGCATTGGAAAGCTCTGATTCAGACCCATGATTCTGCTCTTGGCCCATTAGCCCAAATGATCACCGACCCTGGCTCGATCTCAAAGCAGCAGCTAGGTCGATTAGAAGGTTGGCTATCTGGTAGCCAGATATTTGATTGCCAACAGACTCTTACAGCGTTGCGTGGTAGTGGAATCGTCTGTCCAAATGTTGATGAAACGTTGGTACATAAATATCTACTTAGCATGATTGGAACAACTTTCTAGTAATACTGTGGCAGGAAAAGTCTGATATTCTGAAGGTCAGAAACATTACGTTTAAGGAGTTGTAAAGGTCATGATTTATGTTCAACAAGATCAGGCTCTAGGAAAGCGTCTAATTTCTCTAAATACTATTAAAAAGGACACGCTGTTTTATCAAATTAAAAACTACATGATACTGAATCAGCCTACATATCAAAGTATTCAAATTAGTTCTGACCAGCATCTTTGGGAAGATGCTGTGATATACCTGAATCATTCCTGTGATCCCAACATCATGATCGATCTAAAAATGATGGGTCTACGGGCACTCAAAGATATTAATGCTCACGAAGAATTGACGTTCTTTTACCCCAGCACAGAGTGGGAAATGCAACGCCCGTTTACATGCGTCTGTGGGGCAGAGCAGTGCCTTGGAATCATTAAAGGTGCGAGGTTTCTGTCAGATGATATCCTTGATAAAAACGTAGTTACCCCTCATATCCGATACCTAAAGGATCAGCTGTCTGCATCACTATTCCCACATACTTAATCTCGATTGAACGGGGCAAGGCCACAGAGACTGCTTAGACGAAAATTATAAAGGCGGGCGATATGGCGGCGCTAACCCAAGTTCCACAACAGCCGTTTTAGCGCGTGCCGTCATGGTATCTCTGTATAGTAGGAAATCCAGTGCCCCGAACCAAAGGAGTGCAATCGACGTGGAAACGGATACGATATCCTCAACAGATGACTCATATCGTCGCAAAATGCAGCGGCGTAAAGAGGTGCAAGAGCAGCGACTGAGCCAGCGCAATCAAGAAAAAGGGCTAGTCATTGTCCATACGGGGAACGGCAAGGGCAAAACGACTGCCGCCTTGGGCATGGTGATGCGATCGCTGGGGCATGGCTATCGGGTGGCGATTGTGCAGTTTATTAAAGGCGCATGGGAACCTGCGGAGAAGTCGGTGTTGAGTCAATGGTCGCATCAGCTTGAGTTTCACGCGATGGGTGAAGGATTTACCTGGGAAACTCAAGATCGCGATCGCGACATCCAAATGGCACAGCAGGCATGGGAAAAAGCGCTGACATTTCTCATCAATCCTGAGTTTCGCCTGGTTTTGCTCGATGAAATCAACATTGCCCTCAAGCTCGACTATCTTTCGGCTGATCAGGTGCTCTCTGGGCTAGCCCAAAAACCAGACGATTCTCATGTCATCTTGACTGGGCGCGGCGCACCTCCAGCGCTGATTGATGCTGCAGACCTGGTCACAGAAATGACACTCATCAAACACCCGTTTCGAGAGCAAGGGGTCAAAGCCCAAGCTGGAATCGAGTTTTAGCCGATGACTCCTGTAACTCGCATCCTGGTCAGTGTGGTAGGCTTGTTCGTTGATGGGGGTGAAGTCTTACTGCTGCACCAAACCACCCTCCCCGAGCCCAACTGTTGGGATTTACCCGGCGGTGGCTTGGAGCCTCATGAACCGCTACTAGACGGGCTGCGGCGCGAAGTGCAAGAAGAGACTGGCCTTACCGACTTTCAGGTAGATGGCGTGCTGACGGTGCTTGATAGCTTCTTTCCGGAGAAGGCTGGCTGCATGGTGCATACGATTAACATTGTGTATCGGTGCTCGGTGTCTCCCAAGCCGCAAGCCCTGACCAGTGATGATCCTGAAGTTGGGCCTAACGGCATTCGTTGGCTGCCAATTTGTCGGCTGACGGCAGACCAGTGCTCCAGGCGGGCGTGGCGATCGCTGCAAGTCAGTGGTGAGGTTCCTCTGTCAATTTCTGCTTAAAAGTTTCTGCTTAAATGGGTTTGGTGTGACGAGTGCAACCCTAATGCTTAAATCTCTGCCGATCACGCTATTGGCCTCAGCGCCCTTATGGGGCAGTGGGGCGATCGCTCTTCCTGATAAGGCTCTTCAAGCGACTCCTCAGGTTGATGCGCGGGGCACGGCTGAGTCTGCTGTCGAGACGTTTCAGCCCGGTGCGCTGGTTCAGCATCCAATCTCTGTTTTGGTGACTCCGACTACACCCGAGTCTCAGCCTGCTGCATCGCTAGAACCGTTGCTGTTGCAGCGATCGGCTGCACCCGTGGGGGACGCTTATGCTAGCTCGAATACTGGCGCGAATACTACATCAAGTGCTGATGTGCCCCACGTCGTACCGACGATTAGAAACGCACCAGAGGCAATGGGGCAAGTCACTTCGGTCGATCAGCTATCAGATGTGCAGCCGACCGATTGGGCCTATCAGGCGTTGCGATCGCTAGTCGAACGCTATGGGGTGATTGGAGGCTACTCCGATGGCACCTTTCGTGGCGATCGCGTCCTCAGTCGCTCTGAGTTTGCGGCGGCGCTGCTGACGGCGCTCGATCGCATTCAGGCAATCATTGACCAGAGGTTAGGCGATCATGCCGTGGCGCGCGATGACTTGGCCACACTGCTGCGTCTCCAAACGGAGTTTTCTGCCGACTTAGCACTACTCAGAGGTCGAGTGCGATCGCTCGAATCTCGAACAACCCAGCTTGAAACCAATCAGTTTTCTACGACCACCAAGCTGCATGGAGAAGCAATTTTTTCCTTGGCAGGACAGCTCAGCAATGGAGAGGCCAACCGCACGGTGTTCCGCGATCGCCTGCGGCTTGATTTAGTTACTAGTTTTAGCGGCTCAGATCGACTCAATTTGCGCTTGGCAGCGGGGAATGCGTCTCCCTTTCGCACCTCTAGCGGCTTTGACGCTGTCGAAGCTGGCACGGCTGAGGGCACGCTGATTTCACGGATCGGCGGCAACACCGACAATGAAGTCGGGCTCGATTGGCTGGCCTATAGCCTACCCATTGGCGATCGCGTTGCAGCCTATGTCAGCGCCACTGGAGGCATCCACAGTGACTATGTGCCTAGCACGTTTAGCCCGCTATTTGAAGATTTTGACGGGGGCAACGGCTCTCTCTCGGCATTTAGTCAGCAAAGCCCGATTTATCGCATTGGTGGCGGCACCGGAGCCGGACTGACTGTGTTTCTCGACGATCAACAAATGCTGTCGCTTACGGTTGGCTATCTTGCTGATGAAGCCGCTAGCCCCACATCCAATAGTGGGCTACTCAATGGCGACTATGCGGCCCTGGGGCAGATCTCGTTTACACCGGGCGATCGCTTGCAGATTGGGGTCACCTACGTCCACGGTTACCACACGGATACCAATAGCATTTTCGACTTGGGAGACGATAGTGAATTTTACGTGGGCACGAGTCCAGCTAACGCAGCTCACATTGAATTAGGCTCATCCGCGATTACCAACTCCTACGGCATCCAGGCGGCATATCGCGTCAACTCTCGCTTTATGCTGCACACCTTTGGTGGCTATACCGATCTTGCGTTTGGAACTGGCGGATCAGGTGAAATCTGGTATTACGGCATTGGGTTTGGCTTTCCAGATCTCCTGCTACCGGGCAGTTTTGGCGGTCTCTTGCTTGGGGTAGAACCCTATCTAGGAAGCACCAATAGAGCGGATCTCAGTCTCGAAAATGACACCTCACTCCATTTAGAAGCCTTCTACAAACTGCGGCTATCTGACTATCTTTCGGTGACTCCTGGCATCATCTGGATCAGCGCTCCCAATCAAGATGCCAGCAATAGCGATAGTGTCATCGGCAGCTTTAGAGCCACGTTTAGCTTTTGAGCCTCTAGAAGCAATGGCATAGACTAAAGGTAGATTTTCGCTGATAGACGACGGTCATGAACCAACCTTCTACCTTGATTCCCAGCGACACTTGGATTCCTGCTACCTGGGAAGAATACCTCCGCGCCTTGGATGACCCCGCCCATGCCAAATCTAAGGGCTATTACAGCAATGGGTGGATGCGATTAGAAATGCAACTATCCGTAGGATTTGACCACAGTAAAGATCACAGTGTAATTTCCCTGGCCATTAACTTGTTCAGCATTTTGCGGGCGATCGCATTTACAGAGTTAGATAACTGTTCTTTCCGGAGGACGGGCTATGCAGAATTTCAGCCCGACTTAGCCTATTACGTGGGTGCTAAGGCGAATGCGATTCCTAGTGGCACCGATGTTGTCAATCTGGATCAGTATCCAGTGCCAGATTTGGTGGTAGAAGTAGCGAAATCGTCACTGTTGGACGATCGCACGGTGAAGCGGGTGCTCTACGAAGAGATGGGCATTGCTGAATATTGGATTGTGAAGGTGGAAACGGCAGACGTGTGGGCTTATCAGATGAGCGATCGCGGTAGCCAGCGGATTGATAGTTCTCTTATGTTTCCAGGGCTGGAGATGGCGACTCTAGACGAAGCGCTGCAACGCAGCCGCAGCCAAGACCAATCCCAGGTGGGAGCCTGGTTGATGACTCAGTTTCAACCCGCTGCCAGTGTTTAACGACTGAGGAGAACAAGAGGAGGGCATACAGCGATTTCACCTTGGCTCAGGTGCAGGCAACATTTGGGTTAGCGATCGTGGAAGACCATCGGTTATTTACGGATGTGCAGCCTGTTCAAGCCTCAGAGCGGTTACTCATTGATCGGCGTTGGTAAATTGACAGATGAATTAAATGTTTTAGGCAGCCCAAAAGCCACAACATGAGAGGAGCATACCGAGAGGAGAGGAGCACAGATGAAATGTCCTGATTGTGGTGGAGAACATATTCGCAAAAATGGGCATCGAAAGCAGAAACAGAACTACATTTGCGTGAACTGCGGACGGCAGTTTCTCGATCATTATGACTGCCAAGGCTATAGCGATGACGTGAAACAGTTGTGCTTGAGAATGTATGTCAATGGTATGGGCGTACGCAGCATCAGCCGTGTGACAAATATTGCCCACACCACGATTTTGAACTGGATTGCACAGGCTGGGGAACGCTTACCGGACAGCTATGACCCAAAGGAAATCCCCCAAGTGGGGGAACTGGATGAACTGGAGACTTTTGTAGGCAAAAAGCAAAATAAGATCTGGATCTGGACTGTAGCATTCTATCCGATTGTTGATCCATTACCTCAAGTTCAGGGATGTCCCTGTTCCTGCCTAATTCATCTTGCTTCTTACCAACGCCTCATTTTTAGATGAGATCACGATTAGGAAACTGTGAGAAGTTTCTCATGAAGAGACATGCCTCTAAGTTTAAGGTTTATTCTTAAAGAAGAAGAAAAAATCAATGAATAAATCAGCTTCTAAATCGGTCGAAGCTGTTAGTAATTGTGGAGATATAGCCATGATTGAAACTGTAGATCTTGATCAGCATGCAATTGGCTCAGCGTTATTGTTAGGCGCTGATAGCCTTTTGAAAGACTTATCTGAAGAAGATGAGTCTATGATTGGTGGAGGTAAAAAATCTATTAGCAGAAGCGATCGCCGTCGCAAGAGACTTCGCCGCCGCCGCAGGAGACTTCGTCGTCGTCGCAGGCTGCGTCGGCTACGAGCGGGTCGCAGCCGCAGCAATAGCAGCACCTAAGTCAGGCATTTCTCGATGATCAATTGAGGGCGTGTTAAGTGCTAGTTTAATCATAAAGCAGGGCTGATCACGCGGTAAAAAGCTATGATCAAGACCTTGCTTTTTTATGTAAAAAAACGGAACCAATCTAGTATTAAATGATATCTGGGTGTTACGGCGACTGGAGTGAAAATGCCTTTAATTCTTGGAACTGATACTGTTTTAGAGTATTTAATCACTCGAAATCTTTGCACGAACGCAGACCTTCGGGGTGCGACCATTGAGCCTAAAATCTTTAAGAACTTCAATTTACTCGTCCATTTAGCGGGCGATCGCTCTCTTCTAGTCAAGCAAGAGCCCCATGATCAAGCGGGCAACACCCGTCGAGATTTGGAGCATGAATGGCAGCTTTATCGAGGGATGCGATCGCATGTTGATTTGGCCAAGCTGCAATCCCTGCTTTCAGTTGCAATTGATGCGGATGCGGAAAATGCCATTTTGGTGTTTCACTATCTCAACAACTATAGTGACCTAGACCAGTTTTATGAACACAACCAGATATTTCCAGATGCGGTTGCTAAGGCCTTAGGTACTGCCTTAGCAACCGTTCATAGGGCCACGTTTCACCACGGCACGTTTCAGACAACGCTGAGCAAGCTTGACGATGACCCACTCGATCAGCCTCCCGATTTGAGTCATGGGCTGGCTAGAATTACGCCTGAAATCTTTGGCAATGTGGCTACTGATGGGCTGAAATTTTATGAACTGTATCAGCGCTATGACAGCTTAGGAGGGGCGATCGCCGCTCTAAATAAAGCGTTTACTCCCTGCTGTCTGACCCACAATGATTTGAAGTTTACCAACATTCTGTTGCACACCGATTGGGATGGTCTGTCGTCTCACTTACAGGCTGGGGTACCCCAGCCTGCGATTCGCTTCATTGACTGGGAAAAATGGATTTGGGGCGATCCGGCTAGTGATGTCGGCATGATTATTGCAGATTTTCTCAAAATTTGGCTCAAGAGTTTAGTAGTAAGCCCTGATCTCGATATGCAAACGTCTCTGCGGTCTGCCACCACACCACTCGAAACACTCCAGTCGTCGATGATTGCATTTTTGCGCGCATATTTCACGCAGTTTCCGGCGTTGGTCAATGCCCGCCCCGATGTGCTAACGCGGATAATGCAGTTTGCGGGGCTAGCATTGATAGAGTCGATTCGAGCCCGGCTCTATTATCTAGAACCTTTTGGCAACCGAGGCATTTGTTTGCTGCAAGTTGCAAAAACCTTGTTGTCTACACCAGAGCCATCAATTCCAGCAGTGTTGGGCCTCTCTGCGTCTGAACTGGTTTCTCCGTTGCTCCCAGTTTGATCCGTCAGGGGCGATCGCCCGCTCCAGTTCTGATAGTCTTATGGTTCTTGCTGTCTTATGATGCCTTTCTCCTCGCCCCCTGCTGTGTTAACTCCCACTCCCACGATGGCAACGTTGACTGAGATTGCCACCCATCTTCAAATTGCCGCCGATTTTCAGATCTGGCAGGCTTCCTATCCGCCCTTAGACCTGCCGGAGACTGTCCTTGCCTGTTATCGGCAACTGCCGACTCCGTTTCAGCAGCGCTTGCAGCAGCAAAAGCTACGGGATTATCTTTACGACATTTACTTCAGCCATGAGCTAGAGCTAGAGGCCGATGCTGCTCCAGTGCCGCCGCTCAAGAATGAGCTGCTGCGAGGCGTCAATCGCGACTTTTATGCCCAATTGCATGAGGCCAATCCGGGGCAGGGATATTTTGATCCAGACTGGAGCATTGTGCGGCAAGAGTCTGACGGCAGTTTGGCGGTGCAAAAAGAAGACCTGACGGTGCATATTGAGCGCGATCGCCACCTCCATCCTGCTCAACAGACCGCCCATGTGGGTGAGCGGGTGGCCATTCGCTTACCAAAAAACCGGCTAGAGGCGGGGTTTTATGTGGCCGTGGGCAATGCCGGACTCGTGCCCGAAGAGGCTAGCAGCCTTGAGATTTGCTTCAATCTAAGTGCTGTGGGGGCGATCGCCCTGATGCAGCACATTCCCGCCGCCTTAAATGCCGCTGATCTGCCGTTTAGCTTAAAAGCGCTTTATGATCCGGCAGAGTATGGGCGCTACGATGCAGTTATTTTGCAGATCGAACGCGATCGCTATGCAGATATTTATGTGCCATTGCAGCAGTTTTATCACCAGGGGCGATCGCACCTTGATGCCGCTATTCCTCTGTTTATGAAACCGCTAGCACCTGGTATCGGCTTAGCAGAAGACCCCGACGATGACGACACGCTTGACTTTGGCTTACAGCGCTGCCAGCTAGTTGCTCAAGGGCTCTTAGTTGCTAGAGCCCTAGGGGATGAAACACCAGCCCATCGCCTACACTGCATCATGCAGCAGTTTGAGCACCATCAGATTGATCTCGCTCAGCCCTATCTCAACCCAGATTCGGGCGATCGCTATTCGGTTCTCAATGAATTCATCTAGTTCTCGGTTCTCCATATTCCATGCGTTATCCCTTGGTTTTGCAGCACAGCGAAGAAGACTGTGGAGCCGCGTGCTTGGCCTCCATTGCCAAACACTATGGGCGCACATTTAGCCTCAGCCGCGCCCGTGAAGCCGTGGGAACAGGACAGTTGGGTACGACACTGCTGGGCTTGCGGCGCGGCAGTGAAGCCTTAGGATTTTTTGCCCGATCGGCGATCGCCTCTCCTGAAATTCTCGATCGCCTCCATGACATCGCGCTGCCTGCTGTGATTCACTGGCGGGGCAAACATTGGGTAATTTTATATGGCAAGCGGGGAAAAACCTATGTGATTGCCGACCCTGCCGTGGGTGTGCGCTATCTCTCTGAAGCCGAGCTGAGAGAAGACTGGCATGATGGCGTGATTTTGCTGGTTGAGCCAGACCCTAGCCGCTTTTATCACCAGTCTGATGACCCGATAACCGGTGTGGGGCAGTTTCTCTGGCGACTGCTACCTTATCGCAGCATCTTACTAGAATCGTTGCTATGTGTCACGCTGATTGGCTTACTGTCACTGGCGTCCCCTTTCTTTATCCAAATCTTGACGGATGATGTGTTGATTCGCGGCGACACGCGCCTGCTGCTGGGCATTGTGCTGGCGGTTGTGCTGATGTATCTGGTGAGAAGTGGCTTAGGCTTGGTGGCCGACAATCTGATTGCTCACTTTGCTCAACGACTGGAACTGGGTTTTGTGTTGGAGTTTGGTCAGCAGATTTTGCGCCTGCCCCTCACTTATTATGAAACACGCCGCAGTGGAGAAGTGGTCAGCCGCCTGCGCGATATTGAAGAAATTAATCGGCTAGTTTCAGGCGTGATCATTAATCTGCCCAGCACGGTGTTGATTGCTCTAGTTTCACTGGGGCTGATGCTGTTTTATAGTTGGAAACTGACCGCAGTGGCGCTGGTTGTGGCCGTCTTAATGACTCTTTCAACTATCGTGTTTCAGCCCATCTTGCGACAGAAAACCCGCAGTGAGATGGTGTTGGAAACCGAGACACAGGGCGTCTTAGTAGAAACCTTCAAGGGCGCACTGACGCTGAAAACAACTGCCGCCGAGCATCAGTTTTGGGATGAGATGCAAAGCCGCTTTGGGCGGCTGGCCAACTTGATGCTGAGCACGACGCGCATCAGCATTTTTAATAGCACGTTTAGTGAAATCGTTGCAGATATTGGCAGTGCCGCGATTTTAGGGCTGGGTGGCTTATTGGTGATTAATCAAGAACTCAGCATCGGGCAGTTGCTGGCCTTCACGACACTCAACCGCAATATTACCGCGCTGATTGATGAACTTGTGGGTGTGGTCGATGATTGGATTCGCGTGCAAACGGCCAGCACCCGGCTGGATGAGGTGATCAAAGCCACCCCTGAAACCCAGCATGACTCCCAAAAGCCCTGGGTAGAAATTCAGGTGGCAAATATTGTTTGTACTGATCTGCGCTTTCATTATCCAGGGCGGGTAGATTTGCTGAACGACTTCTCGCTGACCATTCCGGCGGGGCGGGTGACGGCATTGATTGGCAAGTCGGGCTGTGGTAAAAGCACTCTGGCCAAGGTCATTGCCGGACTCTATGCGTTGCAGTCGGGCAACATTCGTATGGGGCACTACAACTTAGATGATCTGGCTCTAGAGTGCATTCGACAACAGGTTGTTTTGGTGCCACAAGACGCCCACTTCTGGAGCCGATCTATCATTGAAAACTTTCGGTTGGGCAATCCGCATCTCACCTTTGAGGATCTAGTTGCAGCCTGTGAAATGACGGGAGCCGATGAGTTTATCGGGCGGTTGCCCGAAAAGTATCAAACTATTTTGGGAGAGTTTGGCTCGAATCTATCAGGAGGTCAAAAGCAGCGGTTGGCGATCGCCCGTGCCATGATCAACCATCCACCTGTGCTGCTGCTAGACGAATCGACCGCTGGATTAGACCCCGTCAGTGAAGCACATGTCCTAAAAAGTGTGTTGGCATATCGCCAGGGCAAAACCACTATTTTGATCAGCCATCGTCCCAACGTGATTAAGCTAGCAGATTGGATTGTCTTTCTAGACAATGGCAAACTGCAACGGCAAGGCACACCCGATCAACTACGGGAACACATGGGCGATCACTTAGAGTTTCTGATGGTATAAAACGTCTCCCTCTCGCCCTTTCCCTTTCTTTCTCACCTGTTTCGCGCCACTTTACCTGGCTTCATCCCATGTTCAATCCCAAACCTTCACCCTTGCGATCGCTTCAAGTTGACGAGTTTCTTCCCCCGGTTAGCCGCTGGATAATTGTCGGAGGGGGATTGCTCATCGGTGCCGTGGGGTTGGCTGTGGGGCTAGCCTCGATCGTGACCTACAACGTTGCTGTCAGAGCCCCTGCGACTGTTCGCCCAGCCGGAGAGCTGCGCGTGGTGCAGTCTGCACTAACGGGAACTGTTGCCAGTATTGACATACAGCCTAATCAAACTGTGCAGCAGGGAGATGTGATCGCCCGCCTCGACCCCACCCAACTCAACTCACAACAGCAGCAGTTGCAGGGCGGTGTTCAGCAACTACAGATTCAACGAGCCCAGGTGGAAACTCAAATCCAGCTGATGCGGGCGCAGATGGCGTCAGAATCCAGGGCGATCGCCCAAACTGTCGCAACGGCTCAGTCAGAACTCGATCGCAATCAGCGCGAGTTGAGTGAACAGCAGGCGACCACTGAGGCCGACCTCGCAGAAGCACAGGCTGCATTGGATCTGGCCACTGTTGAAGTGCAGCGATATCAGCAGTTAGTTGATTCAGGGGCGGTTTCTCAACTGCAACTCGACGAAAAGCGGGCAGCAGTCCAAACGGCAATGGCTCAGGTGCGGCGGGCACGGGCGGCGTTAAACCCAATTGATGCGGGAGTGGCGATCGCCCAACAGCAAATTTTGCATGAAGAGTCGCGAGGTCGGGCCACCCTAGCGACCTTGCAGCGCGAACAAGAACTGCTGTTGCAAAATCAAGCTGAGCTGCAGGCCCAGTTGCTGCAGGCCCAGCAAGACTTGCAGCAAGTAGACGCCGATTTGGTGAAGACTATCATTCGAGCTGCGACTGAGGGCACGGTGTTTCAACTCAATTTGCGCAATCCCAATCAAGTGGTGCAGGCAGGGGACGTGGTGGCCCAAATTGCCCCCAACACCCAAAATTTAGTGATTAAGGCCCGAGTTGACACCCAAGACATTGATCGGGTGCAGGTGGGACAATTGTCGCAGCTCCGCATCGAAGCCTGCCCGTTTCCTGACTATGGCACGTTAGCTGCAACGGTCTCCGCGATCGCCCCTGATGTGAGTCGATCAGAGGTGGGGGGCGATCGCCCGGAGAGTCTCGCCAGCTACTTTGAAGTGACGCTGCAACCTGACGCTATTACCCTGATCCAAACGACACCCCGCAACAGGCGGCCATGTCAGTTGCAGGCTGGTATGCAGGCGGAGGCAAACATCATCTCGCGAGAAGAAACGTTTTTACAATTTCTGTTGAGGCAAACCCGTTTGCTGACGGGCGGGTAGCCTACTCAGAGCAGCGGACGAGTCGTGAGCACGAAGCCCATTTCCAATGTGCTGTTGCGTTTGAGGTAGAGCCAGGAGATGGTCACCGAAAAAGACAACGCCGGTAGCAGCAGTACAGTACTGCCCAGTCTTCGTCACAGCTTATGGGCATCCTCCCATAAACAGAATCTACGCTGCAAACATCTGCACTGAAAAGCAAAGATGTACAGGGCTCCCACTTGTTGCCTGACGGCATTATAGTGTTGTAAACATTGAGTAAGCGATCGCCAATTAGAGAACCCTCGTGCTAGATATCAAGCAGATCCGAGACCAGCCAGACGAGATGCAAACCCGCCTCAACCTGCGGGGCCCCGGCTACGAGTTGCAGCCCATCCTGGAGCTTGACCAACGCCAGCGAGAATTAGAAGGAATGCGATCGCAACTTCAGGCTCGCAGCAATGAAATTGGCAAAGCCGTAGGCCAGAAGATCAAGTCAGGTGTTAGCCCTCAGAGTGATGAAATCGCCGCGCTGAAAACCGAAGGCAACCAGATCAAAGCGCAACTGAGTCAGCTAGAACCTCAAGAACGAGACCTGAAGGCGGTGCTTGAAGCCAAACTGTTAGCATTGCCCAATCTTCCTGGCCAGACGACGCCCACTGGCCGCGATGAAACCGAGAATATTGAGGTGCGGCGCTGGGGAGATGAGTATCTGCCAGCCGATTCGGCGGCACTGCTGCCCCACTGGGATCTGGGAGAAAAACTGGGTATTCTCAATTTTGAACGCTCAACGCGGATTGCCCAAAGCCGTTTTGTCTCACTGGTGGGTGCAGGGGCTGCGCTCGAGCGGGCGCTAATCCAGTTTATGCTCGATCGCCATGTGGCCGCTGGATATACCGAGATCATGCCGCCATTTTTGGTCAGCACTGAGTCATTAACCGCTTCGGGGCAACTGCCAAAGTTTGCCGATGAAAGCTTTAAGTGCGATCGCGATGATTTATGGCTAACACCAACGGCGGAGGTGCCACTGACGAGCTTCCATCGTGATGAAATTCTCACTGCTGATGATTTGCCCCTTCATTACTGTGCATTTACACCCTGTTTTCGCCGCGAAGCTGGGAGCTATGGCCGCGACACACGGGGGCTGATTCGGCTGCACCAGTTTAATAAAGTCGAGATGTATAAATTCGTGCATCCCGATACGTCAGCCGATGAGCACGAACGCCTGACTCAAGATGCTGAAGGCATTTTACAAGCGCTGAAGTTACCCTATCGGGTGATTGAGCTGTGCACGGGCGACTTAGGCTTTGCCGCCACTAAAACCTACGACTTAGAAGTGTGGCTGCCTTCATCTGGAACCTATCGAGAAATTTCGAGTTGCTCAAACTGTCAAGATTTTCAGGCGCGTCGAGGCAACATTCGTTTTAAGGCAGCGGGCAAAAGAGGAACACAATTTGTTCACACGCTCAATGGGTCAGGGTTAGCCGTTGGCCGCACCATGTCGGCCATTCTAGAGAACTACCAGCAAGCTGATGGCACCGTGCACATTCCAGACGCTTTGCAGCCCTATCTCGGTCGAGAGATGCTCTAATTCACACCCTTACGGGAACCGATCGCCGCATCAAATCAGTCTATCAACACGCTGAGCGACATGTGAATTAACAAGTCGATTACAAAGAGTCGATAAAGATATTGCAATCGCGGGAAATTATTGACGTGAGATTTCATAGACTCAACAGTGTTGGATGTGTTGAGTGATGTGGTGTGTCTAAACTACTGACCACACGACCCCAATCGGGAACGCATCAAATCTGTTGGCACATTGGGTGATAAGTCATGGCGATCGCAGGGTCAGGTTCTTCAGGGCGACGGTTACGCTCAAAAAAGTCAAGCAAAACAACACAGAATAAGTCAGAGAAGCCAGCGCTGACGTTGAAAGAGCGATTGACTGAAAAGAAAAAGCGCGATCGCCTGCGCAAAGAAATCATCAGCTTTACAGCCTTTGCCGTCTTCTTCTCAGCCTTGATCGGGTTTTTGATTGGGTTAGTAGCCGAACCCAAAGCTGGCCTTGGTACAGCCGTAGGCGTGCTTTATACCTCGCTATCGTTTCGCTATCCCCGACATGCATTGTGGGCATTTTTGATTTATTTGCCCTTTGGCGGCACGATTACTTACAGCATCGGCAACAGCCCATTATTGCAACTAGCTAAAGATGGCTTCTACATTCCGGCGCTGATTGGTGTCATTCAATATTGTCGCCGAGAAAATCTGCCCATCATCGTATGTAAGCCACTGATGCTGCCCCTCATGGCTCTGCTATCGGTTTGCATGATTACGCTGCTTGTTGTCAATGGGAGTCAACAGTTGAGTGCTGGCGGCGAACAGCCAATTTTATTAGGAATCTTAGGCTTTAAGGTTTTGATTGGCTATGTCCCCCTGATTGTGTGTGCCTACTATCTCCTGCGCAGCAAACGAGATTTATTTTTCTTGATGCGCCTCACCGTTTTGTTGATTTTGATTTGCTGTGCGCTTGGGTTTGCCCAATATCTATTTTTGAAAACAGGTCGATGTGAAGGCACTCAGTTTGAGCAAGGCGCAGAACTATTTAGGGCGTCGCTCAACGCACGCTGTCTAGTCGGGGGCGCACTGCTCTATAGCCCTCAACATAATCAGATTCGTTTGCCAGGAACGTTTGTGGCTCCATGGCAATGGGGTTGGTTTCTAATCTCAGCCGGGTTTCTCTCGTTTGCCTGCGCCTTTAATGACCCAACGGCGCGATGGCGCACGATGGGCCTATTAGCTCTGGGATCAGTGTTTGTGATGTCGGTGCTCTCTGGTCAGCGAATTGCGATGGCGCTGGTGCCGGTGGCGGTTGTGCTGCTGCTGATTTTGACAGGGCAAATTGCCAATCTCAAGCGCTTTGTGCCAATTGCATTTGTTCTCACGATCTTGCTAAGCATCACTGCTGCTCGCAACCCAGAGGTAATGCAAGAACGGATTACTAGCTTTCAATCTCGCTGGGCGGCCTCACCACCCCAGCAGTTTATCGTTGGTCAGTTTGAGTGGGTGGCGCGATCGCAAAATGGCATTTTTGGCAATGGCTTAGGTCGGGCCACCAATTCGGCGCGGGCACTGGGAGAAACAACGCTGATCGAAACTTACTATCCCAAAGTCCTCTATGAAATTGGGCCATTGGGGGTGCTGTGTTTCTTAGCACTTGTGACCATGTTGACGATTCAAACGTTTAAGGCCTATCGGTCTGTGCGCGATCCGACTCTCCGCAGCTATGGCGCATCCTTCTGGGTTTATGTGCTCTTTATTAGTTACAACACCTACTATTACCCCCTAGATGTTGACCCCGTCGCGGTTTACTACTGGTTTTTCGCGGGGGTTGTACTGAGACTGCCGACGCTTGATCAGCAAGAAGACGTTGAGGCCGACGAGGCCGATGCGCGCCACAGCAAAAAACGGCGACGCTTGAAACGATCCAGGAGCTTTGCGTAGGCTTTGGGAGTTCGGTTCTAAATGATTGAGCTATGAATGATAAATAGCGGGTAATTTCAATGTTCTACAGTTACGGTTGCAGTGCCTGACATTGGCACCATCCAATTTCGTAACGGTTCTCCACACTCTTCACACCCTCACTCCTGTGTCTTATCCTCTCCTTTCAGTCATCGTTCCTACCTATGGTCGTGAGCAGGTCTTGTGCGACACGCTGACGGATGTTCTCAAGCAGGATTATCCTAACTTTGAGGTGCTGGTCATCGACCAAACGCAGACGCATGAGCCTGATACGCAGGCTGTTTTGGAACAGCTTGCTACTGAGCACAAGATTCAGTGGATGCGGTTAAGCTGGGCGAGTTTGCCCGGAGCCCGCAATTATGCAGTGGGGCGATCGCGCGGTGACATCATTTTGTTCATTGATGACGACGTGCAGATGCCAGAGAGCTGCCTGTCAGCACATGTTCGCGTGTTCCAACACCGTTCAGATGTCGGTGTTGTAGCAGGCCGGGTGTTAGATCGCATGAAGCTGTCTGATTTTGAGCCTGATCTAGAAATCACAGATCTGCCACCCCAGGCCATGGATCCTGGTATTGCCTGGTATTACATCAACCTTGTGCACACCATAAAACCACAGCAGGTTTTGACCGCCCGAGGCTGCAATATGTCGTTTCGCCGCGAGATCTTTGACCAGCATGGTTTGCGGTTTGACGAGCGCTTTCGGGGCAGTGCCGTGCGTGAAGAGTCTGATTTCTGCCTTCGTGTTCGCCAAACAGGGTATATCATTTGGTACGACCCAGAGGCATATTTGATTCACCTGGGAGAAGAAAGCGGTGGCTGTCACGATATCAGTACGCGATCGCTTCAATATCAGGTTACGTTTTATCACAATCACTTCTTAATGGCTTTCAAGAATCTATCCCCGTTGCAAGTGTTGTGGCTATCGTTGCGACTATTTGACTGCCATGTGCTGGGGCGGCCTCCCTGTCATAAAAGTGGTTCCCTGATTAAAATTTTGACGCGAGGCATGTTCTATTGTTTGGGCCTGATCAGCGCTCTGAAGACATTAATCCAGTCTGTCTGGGACGACGGGCAAATCTATAGCCGTATGATGCAACGTGAGAGCCAGTCCTAAAGAATTGAGATTAGAGTTGAGGTTGGAATGAAACCCCGTTCAACCGACCGAGCTGAAGGTGAGACGAAGGATATAAACATGGATAAACCTCGCGTTGTCTGGCTATTGACCCATCGCATTCAGTATTTTGTCAATCTGCTGGAAGAGCTGCACCAGCGAGGCAACATAGACGTCAAAGCCATCTATGCCCACGAAACGGCTAATTTTCAAGACAAGGGGTTTGGGCGCAAGATTAGTTGGGATAATCGAGCCGAGACAACCTTTGCCGACGAAGTGCTCCCTGACTCGGCTCAACGTCCGCATGGGCCATTTCTCAACAGCCGTAGCCGCCATCTTTCCAGTGCGCTGGCCACGTTTAACCCTGATGTGGTGCATCTCAACGGTTATACCAATGCCATTCAGCTCCAGGGATGGGTATGGGCGATGCGGCATCGATTGCCTTATCTGATTCGCTGTGATGGCGATAATATTGGCAAAAAGAGGGGATGGAAGTCTGCAATTCGTCGGCAGTTGGTGCGTCCCATCACGACAAATGCGGCCAAGGTGATGTATCAAGGGCAGCAAAATCGAGACTTTTGGGAAACCAATGGAGCCCGCAGCGATCAGCTCGTTTGGGTGCCATGCGTGTCAGATTCTCAAGTCTTTCGAGTAACGGCATTTGAGCATGAGGATGCTCGCCAGCAGTTTCGGGCTGGTTTGGGATCTGCTCCTGATGAGATCGTGTTCGTTATGTCGGGAAAACTTGAGCCGCGAAAACGACCTGCAGATGCTATTCAAGCGATCGCCCGGATGAGGCATTTGCCAATTAAACTTTGGTTTTTGGGGTCTGGAGTGCTGACTGATGAGTTAAAAACGCTCAGCCAGCACCTTGGCGTCGAAGAGAAAATTAGATGGCTCGGCTTTCAGAATCAAAGCCAAATTCCAGCTATTTTACAGGCGTCAGATGTCTTGCTGCACGCATCCCAGATGGATCCCTGGCCCTATGCAATTCTCGATGGAGCCATTTCAGGCACGGCTTTGCTACTGAGCGATCGCACCGGGTCGTATCCAGATTGGATGGCACCCCCCTCGGCTGGTCGCGTATTTGAATGTGGCAACGTTAGCCAATTGGCTCAGGCGATGGAAGTGATGGCAACTCACCCTGAGCAGCTGCATGCGTATCGACAGGCCGCTAGAAGCAGAGCGACGGCCTATACAGAATCGACATTTTGCGACATTTTTGAACAAGCTGTATTCAAGTGTTTATCGGCATGACTCCGCTAAAAGTTCTTCAAATCGTGCCGTCGATTTCTCTAGTGTATGGCGGCCCTAGCCAAATGGTGTTGGGGTTTGCTCAGGCTCTGGCAGCTCAATCAGTTGAGGTGACGATTCTGACGACCGATTCTAATGGTGATACCGGACAGCCGCCATTAGAGGTGCCTTTCGATCGCCCCGTCGAACAGCATGGATATTGCATTCGGTATTTTCATTGTTCTCCGTTTCGTCGCTACAAGTTTTCGCTGGGGCTGCTCCAGTGGCTTGCCCGTCATGCTAGCGGCTACGATATTGCTCACATTCATGCCTTGTTTTCACCGGTTAGCAGTTTCTCAGCGGCGATCGCCCGATCTCGCTCTCTGCCATATGTGTTGCGCCCCTTGGGGACGCTTGACCCGGCCGATCTCCGCAAAAAACGTCGCCTCAAGCAGATCTATGCAACCCTGTTGGAACGTCCAAATCTTGCAGGCGCAACAGCAATTCATTTCACCAGTGCTCAAGAAGCTAAAATATCTGAGCGATTTGGCACCTCAACTCCAGACCTAATTTTGCCGTTGGGGGTTGTGCCGCCTACGCCTCTTCCCGATCCTCGCCAAATTCTGGCTGCATCTGGCCTTGTCATCCCTGAGTCGAATGGGCCAATCCTGGTCTATATGTCTCGCATCGACCCCAAAAAAGGGCTAGACTTACTCTTGCCAGCATTGGAACGCTTACTGGCAGATGGGCTGCCGTTCCACTTCGTCTTGGCGGGGTCTAATCTTCAAGACCCGGCATATGAAGACTTTATCGGTCACATGATTCAGACATCGGCGCTGGCTCCCCATACGACAATCGCCGGATTTATTTCGGGAGAATGTAAAACGGCTTTGCTACAGCTTGCTGATTTGTTTGTGTTGCCGTCATACTACGAAAATTTTGGCATTGCGGTTGCAGAAGCGATGGTTGCTCGGGTGCCCGTCTTAATTTCCGATCAGGTGCATATCTATGAAGATGTGCAGCAAGCATCAGCAGGGTGGGTGTGCTCCTGTGCGATCGAGTCGTTGGTGGATCAGTTGCACCAAGCTCTAGCGGATGGGGCCGAACGACAGCACCGAGGGGCAAATGCTCAGACCTATGCCAAAGCCCACTATAGTTGGGAGGCGATCGCCCAGAAAACAATCCTGGCGTACCATACTCTTTTGCAGCAGTAAGATGTGCAGCAGTAAGATGCGACAACACGACACAGATGTAACAAATGTAGAATACTTTAGCTGACTCCGCCTCCAGTCGTTGCACTCTGTAGTTGGGTATCGAATAGCATCCTAGACAGGCTCAATAATACTTCTTGGTTGGAAAGTGAAGTCAGAGAGCATTTGGGATATCAAAGTTTTCAACAAGCAGTCAAGATCGCTGATGCAATCAGATACATCTCAGACAAAAAATTGTGGGATGAGGTGGCTATTCAGATGGCTAGATCTGCGAAAGATATTAAGCAGTATCTTTTCCTGGCAATTCGATCTGGCAATTCGATTCAGAATCCAATACACTTTGCAAATAGTGCCCTGCTGCATTGGCATGCTGACTGAGATATTCAAACCTCAGCCTCAAGTGCCTCAGTTTGCTAATTTCAGGGTGTTTGACGCCGTTCTCCAGCCTTCGAATTCATGGTAAACGACCAGCAGATTGACCTGTTTGGGGAGATGGAAGCATCCCCCTCTCCAGACGAGATTGATATTAACCTGATCCCCACAGATGCCAAGGTTCCCATTCCACCGGGGATCTATCCAGATATGGAGATGATGAAGCAGCACTGCAATCAGTGTCAGCGGTGTGGCTTAGGGGCAACGCGCACTCATGCTGTCGTGGGTCGGGGTAATTTGGCCGCCAAAATTATGATTATTGGTGAAGGCCCTGGTCAAAATGAAGATGAAACAGGGCTACCCTTCGTAGGAAAAGCAGGGCAACTATTAGAAAAAATTCTGGCGTCGGTTAAATTAGACAGCGAAGTAGACGTTTACATTTGTAACATTGTGAAATGCCGTCCGCCCGACAATCGCACTCCGACGCAGACAGAAATGGATGCTTGCCGCCCCTATCTGACTGAGCAAATTCGCATGGTTGACCCCAAAATCATTTTGTTGACTGGGGCGTCGTCCGTCAAAGGCCTGATTGGAGACAAGCGGGGCATCACAAAAATTCGCGGCCAATGGATGGAATGGGATGGTCGGCTATGTATGCCCATCTTTCATCCCGCTTATCTATTACGCAATCAGTCGCGGGATAAGGGCAGTCCTAAATGGCTGATGTGGCAAGATATTCAAGAGGTGCGGGCTAAATATGATCAACTGTTGGTAAGCTAAGGGCGGTTAGTTTGAGGATCAGACACTCACCACGATGGCTAAGATCCTCTGGAGCCAGCGTCTTTGGTAATGTACATCCCCTGGAGGCTAATCAGAAGCTCGCGATCGCGTTGAAAACTGCTGTTGTCTGGTTCTAGACGAACGGCCTCATGAATCGATCGCAGTGCCGCCTCATAGTGGTGCACCTGTGCCAGACACTCAGCTCGAACTGCCCAGATGGCAGCCGCCTTGGGGTTATGGTGCAGGGCTTGATTAAAGATGGCGATCGCTTCACGATAATTACCTGCTTGATAATCAGTCAGTCCTGCCTGGGCAAGTTGTTCAAATAGCAATGTCGGCAGAGTTGCCGATGGCAAAGATGTAAGAGATGAAGGTTTCGAAGAATCATCCTCGGTAATATTGGGCTGCTGATCAGAGTCGTCTTCGGCGAATTTAGAGGACGGTTGGCTGGTGCTAAGGGATGAGGATGACGGAGTTTTCGGAGGGTGCTTACTGTAGGAGTTCAAGGGCATTGATGAAGACGGTTTACAGTAAAAAGCCACGATAAAGCAAGCCACTTTGACCTCAGGAAGTCGGCATATAGCGAACCGTCATCATTGACAGCATCGCTCGGAAGGCTATGCATTTTAGGGCTCATACTTCGAGATAAAAGGCGTTGTCTTATGACTTAAATGAACCTCTAAAAGGCTACATCTGGTCGTAATGGCTACATAAAAAGGACTTAACTATTTTTAATAAATCACATGATAGGTCAGGATGGCATGGAATTCTCTATGCTTCACCTTAAAAAAATGAAGTTCATCGATATGCTTAGAATTCTAAGAACATTAACAGCGTCAACCCAACCCAGCACTAGAAACTGATTGAACAACCTCATGCGTTCATCACTGTTGGAATTCCCTCGCTTATCAAGCAGACACCAGACCAAGCGTTTGTAATGGGAATCGGTTTGAACCTTGCCACTAAAGCCTGTTGCCAACTCGGCAACGTTCACGGTTTTTACTCGCTTAGGTTCTGCTCTTGGTTGTCTGACAAAAAATACTGCATGGGATGCGGAAACTGCACCCTTACAGTATTTCATCGGATGTAGGGGGCAGAGCTCCTGATCTCATGCAGGATACCTGACCCCATGCAGAATATGGGTTATAAGTAGCTTTGTTCGTCAATCAGGGTTCTGATCATAAAAGCGATCGCTAAACCAAACTGAACTGCTGCCAGACTGACTGCCAAACGGAGTATCCATGGAGGTTGAGATGCAAACCATCTGTAGTCAGTTCTTGGCGCAATTGACCAGACTCATCAGCAAAATAGACCTGCAAGTTGAGATATTGCAAGCCTTCGTGCTGAGTGATGGTCGATAGCTGAGCATTTAGCGATTGAATTCGACGCACTGGAATAGTGACTAACCGGGTGGGCAAAATTGAGTGAACCACAATCTGAGCTTGGGGATGCGTTTGCTTCAGTTGGCGCATAATCTGGTGGAGATTGATGAGCACGGTCTGATCTGAGGCACCTTGACGCAAATCGTTGATGCCGACCATAACGTGAATTCTATGGGGGCGAGTTTGGCTAAATCGGTTGAGCCGCTGCAAAACGCCTGTGGTGGTGTCGCCTGAGATGCCCTGGTTGAGCACAAATCCCTGACTCGAAAGGCGATCGCTCGGAAACCACATGCTGAGCGAATCGCCAACTAATACGGTCAGAGGATTATGGCCTTGGCCTCGCGCCATCGCCTCAGCTTCATGTCCCAATAGATTGATCCACTGTTGATAATTGGGCTGCTGGGTGGCGTTGAGCCAATCGGCTCGAAAGCTGTCGGGGGGGAGACGCGTGTAGGTACGTCCGGCTCGAATCGCCGCAACGCGCTGATGATAGAGCTGGCTATTGGTATAAGGGCGAGCCGTTGGTGGGCTAACGGCTCGCCGAGTAAGACGGATTGTCTCGGGTGTCGATGGTTGGGGTGCCGGATGAGGCCCTGGCAACTGTGGGTGAGGCAAGCTCGGCAACGGCATTTGAGGCTTGAGGACGCGGATCTGGGGCGATCGCGGTCCAAAATCTGCTGATTCTAAACCTGTGACATCAGACCATTCCACTGATTTAAGGTATGGTGCTGACTTGAGGATCGGGGCGATTGGAGGGGCGATCGCCATGGCTGGAGACGATTCAGATGAGAGCGGCAATCGAGACGAAACTGACATCATCGGTGCTACATCACCATCAATCTGTGGCTGGATGTGTCGTTGATGTTGAATAGGGTGTCCGCATCCCGCTAGCAGACCTGCTAATACACACAATTGACTCATACGTCTTGAGGTGCTCCATCCTGATGCATATGTTATCTTTGACAGCCACAAACCTCTACATCAGGACAGTCTGCCAAAAATCACATCATCTTTGGAGTCTGGGCTGGCAAATGTAGAAAGATGTGGATGCATCGAGTTGGGTCTGTAGCCCAGCCCTCTAAAGGTCATTTGAGAGCTTCTTAATATTTTTGTCATGCCTGTGATTGTTGGCTTTCAGCCCTCTATCCTGGAAGCTGAAAGTTTAACGACCCGCGTTTGAGCCATAATCTTAGGGGAAGTGTTTGAGCGGTTCATGACCGAGAGTCTGTTCTGCGTGATGCTAAGGGTGCTGTTAGAACAGAGTCTGCCCGCCGAGGAAATCGATGAATTGTTTGAGCCGCAAGCCCAACGACAATATCATCGGGAATTACTGTTTTCAACGGTAGTGAATTTGATGAGCTTAGTAGTTTGTAGCATTGTACCGTCGGTCAACGCTGCTTATCAAGCCAAAGCGAAGGGCATCGGTGTGAGCATTCAGTCGGTTTATAACAAGCTGAATGGGATGGAACCTCAGATCGTCGAAGCCTTACTGCAGCATGTGATCACACGGGTTGAAGGATTGATGGAGCGGCTGGATGGCAGTCTCCCTCCGCTGCTGGCGGGATAGCGCGTCAAAATCCTTGATGACAATCATTTGGCAGCGACCGAGCGCCGCCTGGAGATGCTGCGTGCCATCAACAGTGCGCCCCTGCCGGGTCATGCGCTAGTGATTCTCGATCCGGCTTTAATGTTGGCGATTGATGTGTTTGCCTGTGAGGATGGTCATGCTCAGGAGCGGGCGCTGTTGCGTCGGGTGTTGGCGACGGTGACGGAGGAAGATTTGTGGATTGCCGACCACAATTTCTCAACGGTGGGATTTCTCTTGGGTCTGCATGGGCGAGGAGCTGCTTGGGTAATTCGCCAGCATGGTTTATTGCCCTGGCAAGCGCTCGATGAGCGGGTGTTTGTGGGGCATAGCGAAACTGGAGCGGTGTCTGAACAATCGGTTCAATTGGTCTTCAACCACACCTTCTGCTGGTGGTCGCTCAAGCCGCGATGCGCAGTGTACATGGAGCCGACAAATTGAAGCGGGAATCTCCCTCTATATATTTAGCTGATGAAGTGCGACGCGTTTATGAGGGCATGATGGTTGCCATTTCTCCACTGTAATGGCACCCGTTTGCTCAGCTTGACACAGACTCCACGGTTCAATTACTCAAACAGATCCGAATGAGTACAGATATTGCAGCACGGTATGGGTTTGAAATTGCTCTCAAATCATTGCCTAGCTTGGCTTATCAGGAAAGGTGTAAGATCCGAGATAGCCTTATTTCAGCTTCGATTTCCGTGCCCAGATGGTTTTATACCAAACATAAATAAACATGTAAGAAGATACTAAGGAAATGAAAGAAGACTTTATAACTGTTTGCTGAAGTCCTAGACGTTCCCTCTTTTGCGCTGCTTTCCGGTTGTCAGCAGCCTCTTGTCGAGCCTGCTTAATCTCTTCGCCGAGCCTACTTTTAAGAGCTTGGGGAGTAGTTATGCTCGCAAACTCATCCTGAGCTCTAAAAGTTTCTAAAAGAAGTTGTAAGTCACTTGATTCAGCGGTGTCTAAACGAGTCTGGGCTTCTCCAAGCTGAAGAATTTGCTGTTCATACTGTGCATTAATTTGGTCGTTAGCCTGTTCATTGAGTCTTACAAAAGCCGATACTCCCAGTGGAATTAACAAGAAAAATGATACACCGACAATTAGGGTCAGCCAGGAAATGACTTTAAGTAGTAACATCTCCACCTTGCTGCGCTCAGTTGCTCCACCTAGGAAAACTAAAGCGACACCGATTAAGGCCAGGGGCATACGCTCTAACAGCAAGGAAACCATGCCGATCTCCCAGGCTGCATTTCTAAACTGGGGAGGAATAAAAACATCAGCGATATGGATCATTCCTACCACCAATAAGCCATATCCAGCGAAACGTAGAAATGACGGAGAATCTTGCTTGACGCGAGGTGTATTCATAGCTAGATAAGCAAACTAAGTTTTAAATAAATTAAAGTTTGGGAAAGTGATCTTGCCACCAGTCATGCCAGATAAGCCAAGAGTCTTCTAGGACTAGAAAAACCTGGTCAGGTTGATCGCCATCTAGGGGGATAGACATATGAGTCCATAGGCAACGCAGGTCACGCATGCTCTCAGACCTAAAGAACCAGCGAATTAATCGCTCGGGTCTGAAATCGTTTAGATATCGATTACGCTGAAATTGATCAAGAGTGATTGTACTCTTGCCCCGAGGGTTGATACAACTCGCTAGATAGATACTCTGATCATGTTCAAAAAGTAAATAATGCCCAGACTGATTATGAAACCGTTCCAAGCTCGCAGGTGAACGCACTACCGAGGGCGCAAGGTCAGTATAGCCGTCAAGAAAATTTACAAGGTTACCGTTAGTTTCAATGGTATAAACCATATCAATCGTCAACAGCCGATCGCCGTGCTGGTATTGGTAGACCTGCCCCGACAGAAACTTAGGGCGGGCTGTGGTGCTCACCTGATTTAGATGAATGGGGCGACTAGGGAGCGATCGCCACCCGACCAGTTCAACTTGGTCAGGGAACGTAAACACCCTGGGCAAAAAGGGGCGATTATCTGTTTGCGTGAGTGGAAAGAATAGCAGTCGCCCTAAAGTGCCAACTACGCTGAAGCAGAGCAACCACAGGGTTAACAGCCTCAGGCTAGACCAACTGTCAATCTTCACGACTCACTGCCCGACTCAGTTTGACCTTGTTGCACTAGAAAGAAACAAAACAGGCCAAATAGCGCTACAGAAATCAAAGAAAACAATAAAGAACCTTCTTGATCGTGCCAGTAGAGAAAGCCATCTCGGTCGGCTTCTATAGCCAGAACAGCCATAATGGCAACCCGAATGCTATTCATCACGAAGGCAATTGAGGCCGCCACCAGAGGCACAATCAATCTCTGCACCCGAGGAATATCAAACATAAATAAGAAAATAACTGAAATGCCTAGCAACTGCATAATGCTGCCGTAGCCTGAACAGCCTGGGTTGACACCTACAAAGCCTCTGGGCAGAGCAATAATCGGCCCATTGCTAGTAGCATCAACACCCACATACCAAAGGAATGTAGCAGCAAACTGTGCCGTAGCCTGGGAAAGATCGTAAAGGTTCGACAAAATGCCCCCGTGAGGAATCAAAAAACACAGCAGCAGCAGCTCCTGCCAGTACTGTCGTAAACCGCCCACCCCCGATGCAATCAAACCAAGCCCTAGGGCACTGAGAAGCGGCATCAGACGTAAAAAAATATCGGCATTGCTTGTGATCATCTGGCTTTTAATCAATACGAGAGCGAGCAGCACGGTTCCTGCCAAGCTAGCCAAGGGCCGGCTCACAAGAGAGAGCATCTCTCGCCGTGGCCACAGTAGCGAGACAGTAGCCACCCAGTAAAGCAGACTGGTTCCCAGCAATTCCTCTTGTCCAGCTATCGATAGCAAGGTGAGATGAATAGCAATTAACCCGGCTCCTATGGTCAATAGCCAGAAGCTAGGCTGAGTAAATGATTTAGAGGTTGAACTTAGCATCGGAGAAGTAGTGCTAACCGCTAGTCAGGAAAGAGCATAAAGCTGATAGCTAGTGGTTCGTCAAGCTTAAGGCTATGACTCGCT
>CAZCXK010000003.1:0-17793 GCA_964502605.1 uncultured bacterium | reverse complement strand
AAAGAGCATAAAGCTGATAGCTAGTGGTTCGTCAAGCTTAAGGCTATGACTCGCTGGCAGGTTGAGTAATGCATAAACCAAGTCAAGCTCGGAATCTGTAGTTTCTCACCGGCAAAACGCCACTTTTGGACTTGGATTTGGTTTAGACAAAATTTTGGTGCGAGCGCAATTCCCTGCAGGTAAATATTACTGAATTAAGGATGGTGGTCAACGTCTACCCTACAGTAGATCGAAACCGTCGACGAGCGTGAAATACTCATTTCAGTGCCGTTCCAATATCAGTACTCAATGTCATAAATAGAGCCATCACGCCTCAATTTTAATTCCTGCTTAGACAAACTTGGCGGTTGGATTTTTACCTGATAGTACCAGCTTGGTAGGTGACGCAGTTTTGATAACATGGCCTACGAGTAACTGAGGTAAGCTACTAAAGCAACGTTAAATTATGTAACAACACCCAGAACCACTAGGGTTCTGGGCATCTAGCGATAGGAAACTCTAAGCCTATAGCCTAGGCTTAGAGTCTCCCAACTAAACCTGTCCGGGGTTTTACTGCGACCGACCCAATGAGTCAAGTTCTTGCCCCCGAAAAGGACAATTGGATTATTTAGGTGGAATATCTTTAGCCAGCCAGAGCCTTCTTTTTGTCAGCCTTAGCACCAGCCCGACGCTTAAGGGCCATACCACCACCAATAGCCGCAGCAGAGCCGAGGATGGTCAGTGGTTCAGGCACTTCTTCGTTCACCAGGGTTTCGCTGCCTCCACTAGCAAATGCCTGAGCCCGAACAGCAGTTCTCAAACTACCATTTTGCAAGTCATTAATCACTGCATTAATTGGGTCATCAAACCCAGGCAAGATTTGGAAGATTAAGCCTAGAGACTCTCCAACACCAATACCCTTTGCAATCGGCTGTGGTGTGTTAGGAGAAGCTGAGAAGAACACCTCAAAGCCATTAACGCTTGGCGGAGAATCGGGGCTACCACCTTCGCTGTAACTAACCTGCTGACCTTGAGTAAGACCTGAGTAGTCAAAATCAATAAATCTAGCTAGGCTCTTGGGCAGAGTGTCTTCAAAGTAGATGTTGGTCATGACCACTTGCTGGGAGCCAATGTTCGAGAATGTGAACTTGACTAAGTCTGCTGCAACCTGAGACACAGTCGTCTTAAACTGTGCTTCAGCAATGGCACAGTCGGTTGCTCTATTGTTACTAGCGCAATTGTAGCCATAGGTGACCGGGGCAAATGCCTGGGCGGGAGCTGCTACGGCTACCACTGCTGCCCCTAAGACTGCAGCGGGCAGCATAGCCCATGGAGAAAAAGTGTTTTTCATGTGTTTAGATAGGATATTAAGGGACTAAGTTGCATAGACATACAACAAAGAATAATCAGGATTGAAGTCAGCCAAAGGGTGGCACCCAGCAGGCAACCCTGGGAAGGGTAAAGCGACTGCGTAAATCTACTTATATCCTTTTAATAATATTACTTGAAATCTCCGTATATGCTGGCGCTGCTTGTAACGCTTTACACAATCTTTATTCAAGTAGATATCTTTCAATAGTTAGCACATGGATCTCCGGCAACCTAGTGAGGGGCTAGTTGGGTAGCAGCAGCAGGGCTCGACACCAGCCCTTCAGAGATTTAGGGCGCTTAGTCAGTCTATGATCTAACTCTGCCGGAAATACGCCTCTCGCCCGCAGGTAGCACTCGTGCCATTGAATACCGACTAAACTGATGACATAGAGCATATAACCAGGTTCTTCCATTTGGGAAAAAATAAGGCCAAAAGATAGAACTGTGAGAACCAGAAATTTGGAGATATCGTTCAGGCAGATACGACGCCAAACGACCCACCAAATGGAGAGAAATGCGCCAAGGCCTAGAATTCCTAAGTCTCCCCAAACGCCAGCCCATCCAAATAGTGGGGAGAACATACTGGACTGGTTGCCAAGCCAGCTGTTGCTCACTGCAGTCCAAATATCAATGGTAGCTTGGTGTGTTGTTGAGCCCAGTGGGCCTAGCAGAGATTCATATTCCCAAACCATCCATCCCCCTAAACGCCCAACGGTGTGCCCTGGCCCCAACCCCAGCAGTGGATCTAACCAAGAGTCGTAAAAACTGGGCACAATACGAAATGTAGCGGATTTTAGTAAAGTTGCCTCACCATCCGGCCCATAAATTTCTGGTCTAATCCAGGTATTAAAGGCACTGAAAGCAGGAATATTTTGGGTGCACCAATAGAAGCCAGCCCCTAAAATAGCAGAGACAGTAATATATTGAATGGCTTTTACGACGTTGCCCAACTTAGCCAACACGAAGAATACAGTGCCAATGCCAAAAACCAGAATAGCCTGTTTAGCATCGGCCATAACCACATGCTGTATCGACAGTAGAAACACAAGAATGCGGATCCCTAGGGGAATACTTTTTGCGGCAAACAAGTAGTAGACACCAAAGGTTAATGCTACAGAAGCCCCGATTACATGGCCAGCCCCTTGGTTAATAAAGACTCCTTTAATATTATCTTCAAGCCCGCTGCGTAAATGAAGTCTAAAAATATACCTTTGAGTATAGGCAAAAATCATGTTGCCAAATGAAGAAAACACGATAAATGCTCGAAGCTTGATTAACTTTTGCGGGGTTAGTGGCAAAGAAATTATGGCTAGCAATAGTAAAAAGTGCTCGCATAAAAGCAAAAAGTTGACTACAGCATTAATCAGACCAGCTCCGTTATTTAGGGCACTGGCTATATTGCAACTAAAAAATATAAGGAGTGCTGCAATCAGTTGCCAAGCTGTTTCAATTTGATATCGACTTTTGACTCTAGTTTTAACTAACACAAACCCACAAACTATAGGCACAATGCCCAGGTGAAATAGGTTGATAATAGAAGGAAACTTGAGCAGTAGAAGTACTCGTGGAAAAAATGCTGAGCAAAAAGCAATGATCACCAAGGTGGAGATTTGGAGATAGCTTTTTGACCTAACTTTTTTTTGGGCAGTGCTTGGGGCTGTAACCATAAGTCGTAACTTTACAGTCGCTGGTGTTGAACAGAAGAGTAAATATCGAGAAGCTGTTGATAGTTTTTCTGGGCTGTATATTTTGCTTCAAATTCTGCTCTTACTCGTTGGCGCATCTGACCTAACTCTAAGGGATCAGAAAGGGCTAGCTCTACTGTGTTCGCTAGGTCACCAGAGTCACCAGGGTTGAAGTGTAAGCCAGTACGCCGATGATCAACTAATTCTGCGATCGCTCCAATCTTAGCAGCAATGACAGGAGTGCCTTTAGCAAAAGCTTCCACCGCAACGCGCCCAAAGGTTTCGTACCATTTTGATGGAAAAACTAAGACCGTTGCTTCTCCCATGAGCCGATGAACTTCTGCCATGGGCTGCCGGCCTAGCCATTCCACCTTAGGTAACCGTTCTGCCAGTTTAGCAACCTCTTTGGCCAGTGGGCCATCGCCCACAATTTTGAGAGGCAGGGCCTTGCCCAATTGCTCCCAGGCAGCCAGCAGAGTATCCAACCCTTTTTCCACAGACAGCCTGCCAACATAAAGCGCATAGCCTCCAGTTCCCGCTCCAACCCCCGGATCGGGATAGACAAAGTTAGGTTTGACAACGATTTTGTCTGCGGGTAGTCCTCCCTCAATCAGTTTGTTTCGGGCAAAGTGGGTGAGTGCAATATAGCGATCGACCTGCTTAGTCCAGGTTTGAAGGATACGATGGGCAGTTAGCATAGCAGCGGTGACGCCGCTAGCGGCCCGGTTGCCTCGGTAACATCTGTGCACAATGGCTGGATAGGGCACAAACTTACCTACGCAGTCTTCGCAGACCTGACCATCTCTAAAAAAAAGAGCATTGGGGCAGAGGAGACGATAGTTCCTTAAGGTTTGAACAACCGGCACACCCTGCTCTCGGGCAGCATAGTAGATCGACGGCGAAATGAGAGGGAAAAAATTTTGTACATGAACAATGTCGTGATGTTCTTTGGCTAGCCTCCATTTAACCTTTCGGTAAGACTCGCGTGACCACACTGTTCTGATAGCGGTATCAAGGGCAGACATCTGAGCTAGCTGGTCGTTACTTTCTTCATAGGTATCGACCTGATGCCCGTACTCTCGCATTAACCTTTCTTCAGATTCACGGGACTCATCTTCACCGCCTCGAATTTGATAAGTGTTGTGAATACTTAGAATACGCATTTTTTTGATGAGTTAGGAGGACATAAAAACGTAGCTTTGAGTCCCTGAAAGTCTCGATATTCGGTAGGCGAAGTACCAATCAATTCAGACCACCTATTAAAATTTTGGCAGTAAATAATATAACTGGGCTAGAGTCGGACAGTTAATACCTCGTTCTAAGGTTGAGCACTAGTGTATAGTGCTGTACGACCATGAGACGCAGAGACAGATTTAATGGTAAATAGCCAGGTTTCTCCTTGGCGAACTTCTTCAACCTGAGTCTGGTAGTCAAGACCTTTATTGCGATAGGTTAGGCTGACGAAGGAATCTTTTACGATGAAAGCAGGGGCTGGGCCAACCCGCTCCTGATTTTTATAGAGCAATCCGCCAATGACTTCGGTTTTTCCACCCTCATAGGTGCCGATAATGGTGCGATCTTTCTCAGTTTTAAGCCCTAAAATCCACAGATCGCCGCCACGATTTACGATGTGAGGGTTATGGTCATAGCTCTCGGTATTGATTTGCCGCATCCAAACCTGTTGGCGATCGAGAATCAACGGTTCGGCAGAGGAATCTTCTACGAAGACCTTGCCTCCAGGCACTGAATTGATATAGCTACCATTGCGAAAAATAAGGGTTCGAGGAGAAGCCTGTTCTATCCAGTAGCTGCAATCATTGCCGTAGTTAGTTTCTATATCCAGCATGAGCGGATCGCCAGTGCCATCACGGACGAGGAAGGCTGGCTGATTGGGAGTTTTGAATAGCAGATGGGCTCCGAGGCCAACAATTCTTTGGACTTGACCGCGCACCTGAATAGTTTGATCTGAGTTGTAGTCGCCAACGGGGAAATAAACTGATTTGGCCCCAGAGTCTATGGCGGCTTGAATAGCAGGGCCGTCGTTGGCATTGTCATTGGCGATCGCGCCAAACTGAGTTACGCTGACCCAGCTATCTGGAGTGCCAATCGGGATTTCGGGCGGGTCTTCAATGAGTAGGTTGAGTGAGTGACCAGCTGCTGATCCCAGCGATGAAACTGGGTGGGAGACAAATTCATCGACAGTGTTGGATGCTAACGTTTGGCGCTGGCCAGCTTGGTTATCAATGGCTAAACCATAGCCCTGGGTTTGGACATTGCGAGCAAATAAAACTCCGTTGGCATGATTAATCACGGCGGGAACGGCACCATCTCCTCCCTGCAGTTCGACATCGACTAAAGCCATCAGCGCCATCTCGCCACGATTTTCGATGGCGGTCACGTGGTTCATGCTTTTGAGATCATGGATGGCAATGCTGTTCCAGGAGTTGAGTAGCCCGACTCGTCGCTGGTTGGTCAGGGTAATATGCTCAAAGGTCATGCTGTACTGGTCATGATTGATGTAGATGCCAGTGTCAAAACCATCTATGGCGACATTTTTGATCAGCCCTGGGCCGGGCCATTCTTTATCGAGAGCCAGCCCTATTGAGCCTTGTTTTTCAGGGTCACTGGAACGAATGACAACATTGGTGATGCCGCCGCTGTTGTTGGTATGGAAGCCAACGGCGATCGCCCCTCGATTGCCCACTCCTATATCGACAGTGAGGTTGCGGAGGTGTTGATCAAAGTTTTGGCCACCGTGGCCGTATTCAATTTCGAGCACTTTTTTAGGTCGCCTCGGGTTTTGGAACCCAGGCGCGTGATCGGTGAGTTTAATAACCACGCCATCGCGGCTTTCGCCCCAAACATTTTTTTTCTTATCGCCCCAAATCAGCGGTTCACTAACAAGATACGTTCCGTTGGGGATGTAAATATTGCGGATAGCACCGTCGGGATCGTCTTTGTGGCGACCGACAATGGCCTGAAGAATGGCTGTGTCGTCGGTAATGCCATCGCCCTTTGCCCCCCAGGATTTAACATTGACGAAACCTGAGTCTGCAGGCAAGTAAGCAGGCAATGCGGTAGGCAGTGGAACTTCATAAAATGGCTGGCTGGTCACCCGAGGGTTAACTCCTGCCCATAATGGTAAGGTGCTTTGCGCCATGGGATGCAGATATGGAGAGGCAAACCAAACAAGGGCAATGCCAAAGAGCAGCAATATTAGGAAGTGGGCAATCCTTTGGTAGAAGCGTTGTACAGGCATAGGTTCTACAGATCTCCCCGCAGCACAGCGCTATAAACACCTTCTAGAATATGGGTCTGCTTAGTACGGTCAAAATGGTCACGCACGTGGGCCTGACCACGATCGCTAAACCGACTCCATAGACAGCTATCGCCCAGTAGGCTCAGGCAGTGGTGAGCCAGTGCTTCGACGTCGCGCTCGGGAGCCAAAAAACCGGTTTCACCATGAATTACTCCCTCAGGAATCCCTGCGTGGTTGGTGCTAACTATAGGTAAGCCCATCGCTTGGGCCTCGATCACCACATTGGGTAACCCCTCAGAGTCTCCCTGGGAAGCAGTTACGCTAGGTGCGACCAGGAGTTGGGCTCGGTTCATAGCCTGCTGCACTTCGCTCGGTGTGCGCATACCTAAAAACTTGTACTGCTTTAGGTGTTTGGCGGCTAGCGTTTCTAGGTTTTGTCGGAGGGGGCCATCGCCAATCAAATGGAGGGAAACTTCTGGATAGTCAGCCTGCACACGCTCCATGGCTCGAATTAAATATTCACAGCCTTTTTTCTCTGTGAATCTGCCGACAAACAGCACGATCGGCTCTCGCGGCAGATCGCGATTAGCAATAAAGTCGGCTGTGTTGATGCCACTGTAGTGAACCAGAATTTTATCGGCAGGAAACCCCTGGTCTAAGAGTTTATTTTTAATGAATTTGGAAACAGTGATAAATAGTCTTGCTTGCTGTTTCAGTGTCTCTCGCCGTTGGAGATAGACCCAGTGGTTAATAGATGTGTAGCGGACATGCTCATCGCGGATGGTGGCATCGGCACCGCGATAGTGCACCAGAAGTGGAACCTTCAGTGATCGCGCTAGGGGTAAAGCCAAGGCTCCACTTAAACCAAACTGAGCGTGAATGAGTACAGGCTTGAGCCGGCGAATGTCTGCATGTAGAGAAGGTGCTAGCCCAGTGAGCTTAAAAGCCACCTCAGCGGCGTTGCCTAAGGCGCTACCATCATTCACCACTAGGGTGCGATCGCACGGTAGGTCTAGCCCGGACACTTGCCGTGAGCCTACGTAGTAGGGGGTGAACTGCCGTAATTCTTCCCCTTGGGCTCGCACAAAAGTTTGAGACGGTGGCAGCAACAAGCTGCTGAATATAACGATGTTGGGCTGAGCATTTGAGGTCAACATGGCATTTAAACAAACACTATCGACTGCGGTAAGTCTTAAGCTGAAACTGTCAGGGTGACATATGAATTTAAAGTTGAGCAGGACGACGACTGACCAAAGGGAACGAGTTTTTCACCTGCTGATGCAACATCGTATAGAGATTGGCGAGTTCTTTGCCCTTAGCATCCCAACAGTAGTGGGTACGTACCCGCTGTTGACCTACCTGACCCAAGCGCGATCGCAGGAGTGGATCTTTGGCGATGGTGACCATAGCTTCAGTGAGTTCCTGCACGGTTTGCTCAGGAGTTTGGGCAGAGACCTTGATACCAGTATCCTCGGTAACTTGAACTGCAGGGCCACCTAAATCTAGGCAAATCACTGGGCAACCAGCGGCCATGGCTTCCGTGCAGACCATGCCCCCTGACTCATGCAGACTTGGATGTACTAGCGCCAGGCAGTTGCCCAAACAGTTGAGGATGTCTTGGCGAGAGAATTGCCCTTTGAAATGTACTTGATGCTTAATACCTAAATTGGTAGCCAAGTCTTGTAGCCTGTGGCGCTCAACCCCATCACCCACAATCCAGTATTCTGCGTCTTTTGGAAGCTGTGGCTGGGCTTGGGCAAAGGCTTGTAAACCTAGATGAAACCCTTTCCAGTGCAGCAGTCGCCCAACGCTGACAAACCGAATTGTTTGGCTGTGGTTAGCTGCCAAGGCAGCTAGCTCCATCATCTGCTCGGGAGCCATACCCACTTGAGAATAGACCTGAACTTGTTTGGCTCCCAGCTGATAAAGACGTTGAGCAGTGTCTTGAGTCGTGGCTCGGGCGATTGCGCTGCGCCGTGCTGTCATGGCTACAAAAGGGTCGCGTTCCCCAAGCCAGCGCATGATATATCGGGCTTGCTCATAAACCTGCCCTGATTGGCTGAATGTAGACCGAAAAGCAGTCGGGCAATTCTCTCCGCCTCCCACTGGTCCCCACACAAATGGAATCGGCAGCAGCGCCAGGAAGCTTGGACTCCAGTATTTTACATAGGTGACATGGTGGACGATATCAAAACCGAGCTGCTGGTGCAGCTTTTTTGCCCTGAAGTAGGCCCAAATTTGCCACAGGTAGTAGTGCAGATACACTCCCCACTGCCCATGCTTCCACCATCTTGCCCAACGAGGAATGTCGAAGTCAACGATCTCTAATCCAGGAATCGGGCGCATATTCAGTTCCGCCTCTAAGCTAGGACGGTTATTGGCTCGCGTTAGTACCCATACGTCATGCTCCTGGGCGATCGCGCGGGCGGTTTCCCAGCCAATGCTGGGCTCTGAACCCTCTCCAGGACGGCAGGCATAGGCTGACATTAAGATCTTCAAGCGTTGAGACATAGCAGCTAACTCCTCTGGGGCTGAAGCACAAAATCGGTCACCCGTGCTAAAAAATCTCCGGCTGCCTCAGGGGTATGCTGAGCCATAGTGTCGGCTGCTCCTTGGCCCAAGCGTTGCCCTAAATCGGGACTATCGATCAATTTCTCCATAGCCGTAGCTAGGGCGTGAGCATAGGTCGGGTCAACCACGAAACCATTCTCTCCGTCGATCACCAGCTCAGCGGCACCGGCAAACTGAGAGCAAATGACGGCGGTGCCTAGGGCCATAGCTTCTAGTACAACCATTCCCCAAGTGTCTTCCAGGGTTGGTAGTACAAAGATGTCTGCTGCAGAGAAGTAATGACCTAAGCGATCATAGTCAACTCGCCCCATCCAGTGAATTACGTCTGAGATACCCAATCTTTCGATATGGGCTTCGAGTTCTGGACGCTGAGACCCATCTCCAACGATTACCACTGAGAAGCGATCATGCCCCCGTTCCTTCAGTTTTTGGCAGGCATCCAACAGCAGATTAAGACCTTTACGAGGTACAATCTGGCCTACGTAAAGGAATACAGGCGATTGCCAGACGCTGGGGGTTGAGATAATTGGTGCAGACTTGGCAGTCAGCGCCTCAATTGCAGGCACCTCGTAGGGTTGAACAAACGTCCGATTTTCCGTGACGCTCAGACACTCAATTAAGTAGGCTTGGCCAGCCTTACTGTTTGTAATAAATGCATCAACCATGCCAGCCATCGCGCGGCGCATAGCCAGTCGGCGAGGTGAATCGCGGAAATCAACGCTGGGAGAACTGCCTTCGTAGGCCAATACTACCCGCCAACCCATCAGGGGTTTAAGGGCGATCGCCAACAGTGACCATAGCCCAAAAGAGTTGGCAAAAATTACGTTGGGGCGAAAGCGCAGTAGTTTACCGACAATACTAGGGGAGACATAGGTAAAGTTGATTCCGTAGCCAGTTTTAGCTGGTATTAGGGAAATTACTTTGCGATCGCCCACGACTTCCACCTGAAAATTGTCCTCAAATCCCTTTGCGTAACCTCGCCAGCGACCAGTAAATACTTTTGTGTTTGGAAATTGTTGTGCAAAGTGACTAATGGGCGGGTGCCAGTAGAAGAAAGCAGAGGGGAGTAGCCAGGCAACACGGGTCGAACTCATGGTTATCTCCTTGATTCAGAAACAACTGGCGTTGTCGGCTCAACTCCAGATGAGCTGGATAAATACTGAAACACCACGGATGCAAATTGCTCTGCTGTATTTTGTTCGGCAAACTGCTGCATTCGTACAGCATCACTAATCTGTTCCCGTGGGGCTGTTAAACATTGCATTAACCCCTGGGCTAATGCCTCTGGATCGGTAGATTCTACAGTAAGGCCCAATCCATATCGGCGAGCCATCTCTCCCATCAAGCCATAATCAGAACTCAGGACAGGTGTTCCAGCAGCGGCAGCGTTGAGCAGAATTCCACTCATACCAACATGCCGTTGATAGGGAGCCATGACGATATCAGCCAACTGGAAATAGGTGGGAACCTCATTGTCGGGGACAAACTTGTAGCGTCGGATAATTTGGATAGGCTTATTCGCGCATAGGGTATCAATCCGCATATCTAGTGCCTGCTTGATATTGGACTCTCCTACAAGCAATAAGCAAATTCGCTGACAGACTTCGGTCGGTAGCAAAGCAATAGCATCAAGAAGTTGAAAGATGCCTTTGCGCTCGGTGATAGCTCCAAATAATAAAAGAACTTTGCGTTGAGGCTCAATGTTAATATCTGACCTCAAAGACTCGGTGATTGCTGGCGATCGCTCCTGCAATTCAATAGGATCAGGCAGTGCCACAATGATTTTGTTTGGATAGCGCAGCCGCAGCCAATCGACTGCAACCGGGTCTAAAGAAAATAGCGTATGTAATTGAGGTTTACTGAGGACACGGTTAATAATGAATCGCTCTCGCCAATGCTGTAAGCGATCTTTAACGCCAGGTTGATAGGAGGAAAAATTAGGATAGTGAAAGGTGGGCCTAAAGTAAATGCCAGACACTGGACAGGGGCAGAGTTTCCCGAAGATAAGGGGTAATCGAAATGTATCAAAGTAAGGAAGAAAACACTCTGTCGCCTGCAAATCCTGCGCATAGCGACAGAGCAAATTCCACTCCTGAAATGCTCGTAAGAAGCGCTTAAAGCCAGATTTGCGCGATCGCAGTAGATCTTCTTCCTCCTCTGTAATGGCAATAAACTTTACATGCCCCTGTCCAACAACTGTAGACAATGTCGTAACATCACTATGTTCCTTAAAGAACAACGGAGAGACAACAATTAAAAGTTCGCCTGATTGCTTCTGCCTACACCATCCATGGATCAAGTGTTTGATATAGCCAGGATGGTGCCCTAGAATCGATAGATCAAAAACAATTAATCGATACTCTTTATCATTTAGAGCTTCAATTGGGCTGCATATTTTTGCCAATGTATTTGCCATAAACTTAATCTACTTTTGAATTATTCGAGCAGGAACTCCAACAGCTAAGGCATGGGCTGGCACAGATTGCAAAACCACTGCATTTGCTCCAACAGATGCTTTAGTTCCAACCACAACCTTTCCAAAGACTTGGGCTCCACTATAAATTGTGCAACCTTCATAGAGTTCTGGATAATCACTTTCTCCACGTCCAGCTATTCCCAAAGTAACGTTTTGATAGATTGTTACATTCTTACGCACCACAGTACCTCTGCCGATGACAATTCCTGTTGCATGAGGGAGGTATATACCTGCTTCAAGATGGGCGTCAGCATGAATATGGCATCCGGTAAGTTTAGTTGCTACCTGCATTAAAATCTCTCTCAGGAAGGCAATGGCTCTATTGTCTAATCGCTTGAGTAATGTTTGTATTCTGAAAATCAGGAGAAGTTGATAGCCTGAACTAGTTAATAGAAGCCTAATAAATCTTGGAAATGATGAGCTGCCGCCATTAGCTACTAAATCAGCTTTGATTACATCAAGAAATGAAGAGAAATGCTCATAACATGCTTTAGATACAATAGCTTTTGAAAGAGGTTTAATTTTCATCCTTCACAATCTCCTTTTAACTTTTCTAAATACCCATTGAATTCCTTTAAGCTATAAAGTTCTACGACTACTGCAGAGATAGTATAAGGCTAAAACTAACAAGCTATACTTGACAGCTACTCAGACAAAAAAAGTTAACGCTATTTTATACGATAATTTGTGAAGTTACAAAGCAGAAAACCTTATTTTTATGAAGAGAGCTTGAATCATTTTGCGATTTGAAAAACTTGATTCTACCTGTGGTCTATGAAAAGGTAACCCTTTCAAAGATTTCAATAACGCCGATTATCACGGTCACATTGATCAGGATTTCTACTAGTTTGGTGTAAACTGATGCAGCAGTTCTTCATACAGATGAAGGTATCGCTTGGCCTGCAGTTCTAATCGGTACTTAGATTCGGCTTTATACCGTGCAGCCGAGCAGAGCTTTGTATGGCGATGGCGATCTGTTAATACCCAAGCGATCCCCTTTGCTAAGTCTTCAGAATCATAGGGTTTGGATAAGTAACCCGCTTGTTCATGGTCAACAATATCCTTTAGTCCTGTTGCATTAAACGTAACGACAGGAGTACCACAGGCTAATGCTTCGGATGCTGTTTGACCAAAGGTTTCCTGCATTGATGGAACAACCATGACATCTGCTGATGAATAGGCTAATGCCAGGGTTAGGTCATCGGAAAATTTTCCTAAATAGACGGTTTCAATACCAAGATCTAGCAATTGCTCGGGTTGAGTAATTCCAAAAATAGCAACAAGCAGGCGATCGCTCCACTCTGATGCCTCTAATTGCTTTAAAGCAGCTTGTAAAAACTGAAACCCTTTACGGGGATCATTGGTTACTCCCGAAGAAGCACCAAATAAGATAATTTTGCGATCAGCTGGAAGATGAAGCAGATCCCGCGCAACCTGTTTCTCAACCGGACGAAATTGCTCCAGATCAAGACCGTGAGGAATGACTTCCACGCGAGTATCTCGAAAGAGAGAACTGGCACGAACACAATCTGCAACCCAGGTGCTAGGCGCAACCAAAGTAATGTTTAAGTTCTTCCATGCTTTGGCCTTTCGCTGCCATATTTGGCGAGAGAGATCCCGCCCATGTAAGCTCTTCAACTGAGGGCAATTGCCACAGGATTTTTGATAACGATCACATGCTTGCGCGTAATGACATCCACCCGTCAAAGGCCACATATCGTGAAGTGTCCAGATCAGTGGCTTGTTAAGCTTAGCCAGGGTTTCGATTTGTAGAAAACCATTGCAGACCCAGTGCAAATGAACAATGTCAGGATTAATCTGCTTAACTTTAGAGGCGATCGCGTCTGGAAACATCTGAGGCGAAAACAGCGACCGCTCTCGATCTGGGTAATGCCGTAGTAAAAAACTATTGAGCTGAGGCCCTATTTTTGTTAACCATGAACGTTCACTAGCTACCGATGAATCAGCACTTTGTTTTGCCCGTACCAACATTTGAGATAAAACACCTGTATATTTCAATCCCTGATGTAAACGGTAAGCAGCACGTGCAGCCCCACCTTCAATGTCCGATGTACTAAGATGCAAAACGCTGATCATAGAAACCAGTCTCCTAAACTTTTGAAGGTAAAGCAGAGCGAACCAGACTTACGATTTTATAAAAGACATCTGGCAATAATACCCATGCAGCCATTAAATAAACTAAGGCACCTAGCAAGATACTCAAGGCAAATAGCAGTTGAGTACCAAGTACAGGTGTAAGCATATACTTAAATCCCAGTACGGCTATTGCCATGAATAAAGAGGCAAACAGAGATGGGATAATTTGGTTTAGAAATCGTAACCAATGGACTCGCGCCAGCTTCCATAAAACCCATAGATTCGTTGGTAATAGGATGTAATTACAGAGGACTAGCACAACGGCAATCATGACAATTCCCTGTTGAATGACTATGAGAAAAGCCAGGGAGCGAGTTACGGTACTAATAAATAGTAGGGCAAGATTCCATGAAGGCTTGCCCAATGCTGTAATAAATGAACCTGTGAAAGACATTGCTGCAACAAGAACGCCATTGAAGGATAAAACTTGCATTACAGGAATGCTTGGAAACCATTGTTCGCCAAAGAAAAGCTGAACAAACTCAAGGGTAACTAGAGCCGTCCCAATAAAAATAGGAATACCAATGAGAGATATAACTCTTGTGGAGTTATAAAGCGCACTTCTTAATTCGTCGGGCTGATCCTGTAGCTTAGAAAAAGCAGTGAAGGAAACCTTGCGGGTTGACTCTTGAATGATTTGCATAAGTGAGAGAAATATTTTATAGGCAACTGTGTAATACCCCAATGCAGTTGTGCCAAGAAAATAACCAATTAAAAAATCATCAATTCGGCGGCTAAAGAATACTAAAAGACCAATACCAAAAACATTAATTCCAAAGGAAAATAAGTCATTGAAATGCTTTAGGGAAACCTCAATCCCTGGACGCCAGTCACTAACACGCCATAGCATTAAACACCCAACAATACTCGCAACGAGGCTCTGGGCTACTAAGCTCCAAACCCCAAAGTTCATAGCTGCCATACTGATACCTACAGCACTGCCAACGAGCATACTGATGATACGTCTTGCCGTTAACACTTTAAAGTTCAAGTTGCGAGTTAAGATAGCGCCTTGAGTGCCTGAGAGAGAATTAATCAGAACGTTAACTGATAAAGCTTTAATAATTGGTGCTAATCCTGGTTCGTTAAAAAACTGGGCAATTAAACCAGCTGTTAAAAAACCAATAGCTGTTAATAAAGTCCCAATTCCAGTGTTAACCCAAAAGGCGGTATCAAGATGACCCTTCTCCAGATCCTTACGTTGGACAATTGCATCCCCAAACCCTGCGCTAACTAGAGCTTGGGTAAAGTGAATAAAAATATTTGCAAGGGAAATCAAGCCAAAGGCTTCAGGTGCTAGAAGCCGAGCTAAGACTAAGAAAGTTAAAAATTGAGTAAGTTGTCCACCTCCCTGCTCAATTAGAGACCAGAAAACCCCTCGGACAGCTTTCCCTTTTAGTTCTTGGCTTCTTTTCGGCGGCTGAGACATAGCTATCCTCATTAGAGTCAGATCAGACTTCTAGTTACCAAACAATAATTTTGATAAGTGTTTGAATCGTATGAAATAAACCGTTAATAACCAGGTAATGATAAAGCTAAGAGTGGTGATCAACAATAGAATGCTTAGTGATGGTCTTGACAGATCAAGAATATCCAAACGATTACTAACAATTTGAAAGCCTTCTAAAATAATTAGGTGCATCAAGTAAATACCAAATGAAGCAACTCCTACACTTACAATAATTGGGATCTCCTTTAAAAACGTAGAGAGGGCGATCGCAGCCAGCACCGCCAAATAACCTCGTAAGATTTCATGAATAGCAGTTGGGAGAATTAAATGACCTGCTCCATTAACAAGAAAAAATGCCAAAATAATGATTTCAGCTTGAACCCTATTAGGCTGAACTAATCTATTATGGATAGCTTTACTACGATGTATCAAAATGGCACTAAATAGATAAGGTGAACACCTAAGTGTCCACGCTAAACCCACTGCCAAAAGCCTGACTGGGAGAAAAACAGAAAGCTCTTCAGAAACTGATTTTAATGCTGGCTCCAATGCCGACAATGTCGCAAGGTTGAATTCATTATGAGTACTTAATAGAGTTTGGTAAAGAACTACACTAATTAACCATAAAGAAAATACCTGGAATGAACTGATCACCTTGATTTTGATCAAATCAAAAACTTTCAATAAAAAAGTACCTGTTATCAGTAAAGGAATGAAATATAGGTGAAATGCAGCGCTCCCAAAAAAAATAATCCCTACAGGGTCTTCAAATAGTTTGCTTAACTTTTCTAAATCATTATCAATAATATATTTAGAGGTTTTGTAGACTAAATAAAGCAATGTCCAGAAAGCGTAAGGAATAATAAGCCGATGAATACGATCTTTAAGTGGATAGGGTTGTTCTGAAGATAACAACTTTTTGATTGCTAGGAAAAACGATGCTGCCAGGAAAAACGGTACAGCAAACCCTGAAAATTGAACTAATCCGTTCCAACCATCAGGAGCTTGCGTCACACCCTCATCAGCATGAAGAAGAATGACAGCATATATAGCAAAACCCCGGAATAAATCTAAGCCATACCACCGTCGGATAGTACTCATACCCTTCTTCCTGCATATTTTTTGGAACCTAACTACTGATCCATTGCCCAGCGGTACACTTCAGCAGTTTGCTTTGCAATTACATCCCATGAAAAGCATTTTGCTAATTCGTAATTATGCATTCCCATTTCTGGTAAACTTGCTTGTTTCTGTATCGCCTTGACCATGGCTTGTTGCAACCCATCTGCAGAGCGATTGTCGTATAAGAATGATCCATGTTCATCCAAAATATCCTTGAAAAATCCCTGATTGGGAGCAATACAAACTCGCTTGAAAGACATTGCTAACAAGGCAACACCTGAAGTTGTAAAAACTCGGTAAGGAAGCACAACAATATCACATGCATTCAAATAGATCTGAACATCATTGTCAGAAATCCCATCTTGTGGACTAGAAAATAAAATATTATTTCGGTTTGATATTTTTTCTTGAATAGCGTGCATTGATACATAAGATGTTTTCCCTGCAATTGTTAAATGGATGTCTTGGTAATGCAGGTTGTTGAAAGCATCAATCGCATCGAGCACTCCTTTGCCAGGATGGATACCTCCAAAAAAAAGGAAAGAAACTGAACCAGAAGGGATACTTAACTTCTCCCTTGCTTGTTTCTGGGGAATTGAATTTTCGTAGCAATCGATGTAATGCCCATGCGGAATAACAAATACCTTATTAGATTTTGTCAAACTTAAATCATTAATAATTTCATGCTTTGTCGAATCACAATGAACAATAATTCCAGTCAACGCTTTACCTAAGATATAAGCTTTTTGGCTGGAGAGATCATGTTTTCCTCCTGAAATTTTATCTTTCCACTCATGAACAGTCCAAACTGTCTTCACTCCTAAAATATTTAATATATTAACTTGTAGAATGAAAATTATAAACTTCAACCAATAAAATGCCCAATTTTGTGAGGCAAAAATATAGTGAAGCGTCTGCAAATGTAAGATATTAGGTCTATAAGTTGACAACACTTTGTGCAAAAAGAAGACACTTCGGATTTGCTCATCTACACGAATGTCACTAATCTCTAGCTCTTTTGTCAGCATTTGCTTATAAGGGTTATCGAACCAATTTGACAAAAAAACTGCTTTCAGTTGGTTCATTTTCCTGTTATTTAAATCTTGACAGTAATAGTTACTGGTTAGAATAGATTTCATGGATGTATCCTAAAGTGTCGAGTAGTTTGCCAGATTCTCTTCCTATGCAAGCTACCTGTTCCCCCGATAATTGAGCTTTCCAACTACCAACTGATTTTGGATTTGCCTGTTTTACAATCGCATCTATAACACGAGCCGATGACTCGGGTCGATTGATTTTTAAAAACTCCACTAGCTTTTTTGCTTCAAGATCAGGATTTCGGACTAAGTCTTCATATCTAAGTTCGTGATATTGGTGCTTAGGAATTTGGGGGACAGCTTCAAAAATAGTCTCAACATAACGTCTCCATAACCAAATGCACCGATGAATATCATCGGTTGTTTCATATTCATGAATCCGGTCAGGCTCTACCCAAAATCGTGCCTTTGGTCCAAAAGGATATCCATCAGGCTCTTTCGCTCCTGATCTCTTCATGTCATTTCTGTACCAGGGCTTTTTTGACAGCGAAAGAGCTACATCCCTTCCATCTCGGATAATATGAATGAATCGCGCATTTGGGAAAGTCTTATATAAGAAGGGAATGATCAGGCTAATTTGAGGGGTCTTTTCTGCAAAGCATAAATCAGCATCGAAGTGCAAGCGC
>CAZCXK010000002.1:72673-107981 GCA_964502605.1 uncultured bacterium | reverse complement strand
ATCGTGTCGCTGCCAGCGCTGGCAATAAACAGATCATTCATAGAGCCGCCGTTGAGCGTGTTGTTGCCAGTTGTGCCTCGAATGGTTTGGCTGGGTGTGGGGTTATCCGGTGGTTCGGCGGGTGAAGGTGAGGGATTGGGCGATGGGGATGGGCCGGGTGACGGAGACGGGCCGGGTGACGGAGATGGGCCGGGCGAGGGCGAGGGCACGTTGACTGTAAAGTTTCCTAGCTGTTGACGACGAACTCCTTTGCCGGTTTCGTCTTTGACCTGCCGTCCTTTAAGGATAATGCGATAGGTGCCGTTGTCGTCAAAATCCCAACTGCCGCCGGGGGCCTCGACGCGATAGCGTGCTACGATGCGCCGACCCCGTTTCCGCACGTTGAAATTCAGCAGGTTGGCATTGTCGCGCAACCCCGGCCCCACGATGCGGAGATCTCGTGAATCGAGAGTTGAGATATCAATGCCATCACGGTCGGTGTAGATAACCTTAAAGGTGCGGGCTCCAATGCCGGAGCGCGCAACATTATTTAAGCCCCTAAGTTTTGCAGTCGGTCGGAAATTTCGCATATTCGGTTTAGACGGTTCGAGAATAGTGGGTGGTTTAGGAGTATCAATAGGAGCGTTGGTGGTGCTGCCAAGCCAATCTAGGGGCAAGATATTTCGTGACCCACTGCCGGATATGAGCGTGGTAAGACTGGTGACGTTTATGTCTGACGGCTGAGTGGTTTGGGTGTTTTGAGCTGATGATCTGACCTGAGATGTCGAGTCTGCCAGGGTTGTTGGAGTCATGAGGGTGCGATCGCCAACCCCCGTAATATCATCCACAATTGATGGGATTGCTGGCTGTTGAAGATCCATCCGCATTTTCTCTGGGTAAGTTGGTCTATTGAGCTGATCAGACAGGGCTACTTTGACCCACTGAAAATTTTATCGATCAGGGAGTAAACAGCAAGGGGGTAACACAGACTGTTGAACAGATCTCTGGAGCAAAAATTTGTGTGATAGTACGACCCCTTATCGGTTTATTTCTGTGCAATCTGAGCAAATATGCTCAGAAACCTAACTTCACTGTTACAAACGGTATCGAATGCATTGAGGTAATTGCTAGGGTTCATTCTCAACTTCAAATAGGTTTTAATAAGACGGTAGATAATTCCCGCAATTGTAAACTCCGAGTAAAGTCAGGGAACTTCAGGACACGATCTGGGTAGCTTTTTGAAAAAACAATTGATTTTAGACAGTGAAATTTCAGGCAGTGAGGTTTCAGACAGTGAAATTTCAGGCAATGGGGCGCAAACCCCTGCATCATCTAGCTGGCAGGGTGCCCTAAGTCTGGTGTTTGCCCAGCGCGATCGCGGCACACAGATCATTCGGGCTGATGTTCAAGCTCCACTTAAGTTTCAGCGTCCGTTTTATCCAGAAGGAAATAAGGTGTGTCATGGGGTGATGCTGCATACAGCGGGGGGCGTGGTCGGGGGCGATCGCCTCAAATACACTGTCACAGTGCAGTCCAATGCCCATGCCCTGTTAACAACAGCCGCCGCCGCCAAGATCTACCGCAGCACCGGCCAGACTGCGCGCCAAAGCGTTCACATAACTGTGGCCCAGCATGCCTGCTTAGAATGGCTGCCGCAGGAAACAATTCTGTTTGATGCTGCCGATTATCACCAGGATATGCGTGTCGATTTGGCTGAAAATGCGCTGTGGTTGGGGTGGGATCTGGTCCGTCTGGGGCGTAGCGCTCGTGGTGAAACCTTCAACACAGGGCAGTGGCGATCGCACACTGAAGTTTGGCAAGCGGGCAAACCAATCTGGATTGATCCTCAATGGGTGCAAGGCGGCAGCACGATGATGGTTAGTTCACAGGGCCTTGCTGGACGGCCTGTCATCGGCAGTTTGGCGTTGATTGGGCACCCGGTCTCTCAGCAGATTCTCGACAATGCCCGTGCCCTCTGGATGCCAACCCCCGAGGCCGAAACAGGTGTCACCCGGCTGATGTCTGGCGTGCTGTGTCGCTATCGCGGCCATTCGACCGCCGAAGCACGCCGCTGGTTGACTCAGGTGTGGGACGTGCTGCGCCAAGAAACCCTCAACCGCCCTAGTTGTTCTCCTCGAGTCTGGTGTGTCTAAACATGCTTAGGGGTTGGGTTGGTGTCAATGTTGCTTTGAGGCAGTCGAGAAACACAAAAGCTGCCTGAGGAATGAGTGCTTCAGACAGAATGACAGCGCCAATACTGCGAAATAATGGCACGGGTAATGACTTGACCTGCACTCCGTCGGGGATAGGTTCTGCAGTCAAGCGAGGCATCACTGAGATGCCTAACCCCTGCTTGACCATGCCTAAAACCGTCGAGTCTTCTCTAAACTGGTGGGCAATCGTCAAGGTGTGGCCATAGTGGGCTAAATGATCCCGCACCATGCGAGTATGATGGCGACCTGTCAGCGGATTCATGATGATAGGAAACCTCATCAGATCATCCCAGGTGCAGACTGCATCTGGTGCAAGTGATGAGTTGGGTAACAGAGCAACAAACTCGTCTTGAAACAGCTCCCAGACCTCAAAATCAGCCGGAGCCGGAAGGCACGTCAATCCTAAATCGAGCATGCCCTCTCGCAGCGCGTGCTCAACCTCTAAGTAGCGATCGCACTCCATGATTCTCACTGCGATGCCAGGAAACCGCTGCTGAAATTGAGCCATCACGGTAGGCATGATGTGAGCCGCTAAACTCCGCACACACCCCACGCGCACTTGGCCGGATTGCAGCCCTTTTGTCAGGTCAGCTTTGTGCTGAATCACGGCCATTAGTTGAAAAATCTGTCGCACTTCCGGCAGCAGATGGTCTCCTATTGGCGTCAGCAGCGCCCCATGACGCCCTCGGTTGAGCAAAATAACGCCCAGCTCAGCTTCCAGAGTGGCGATCGCATGGCTAATCGTAGACTGAGACAGCCCTAACTCTAGAGCTGCCGTGCTGAAGTTGCCATATTCGACGACAGCAAGAAATGCACGGAGCTGAGAAATTTTTAACGAACATGCAGAGAAACTGCTCATTCAGACTATGGAGAGACTTGCTTCAGAATTATCGCAAGTAAGACTGTTTATCTATCGATTTTATCGATTGGAGGAATCGACTCGCTCCGTTGATCTTGCATTTGCCTCTGCCTACTGTGAAAACATGCTCATCCTATTTGGCATTCCCCAAATTTCTACCCAAGATTGAACATGACTCAACGCGATCGCCCCATCATTCGACGAGCCCACCCTGAGGATATTTCTACGATTTTAGCGTTATTACGGCTTAAAGCCGACTTTGATGGCTGTCCAGAAGCCCTAGAGGCAACTGCCGATCGCCTCCAGCGTGACTTATTTGGCGATCGCCCCCTCGCCTATGTGCTACTTGCGGAAATCGGGGCCACTGTAGGCGGATTTGCCACCTATCACATCAACTATTCGACTTTTCTGGCTCATCCAGGTATCTGGCTCGATGATTTATACCTCCAGCCCGACTATCGCCATTACGGCATTGGTAAATTGCTGATGCGACATCTTTGTCAGATGGTGCAATCTATCGATGGAGCGCGGATTGACTGGACAGTAGCCGTTGATAATCTGAACGCAATTGGCTTTTATCAACATCTAGGCGGCACCCTGATTGAACCTGTGCGCCTGTGTCGGCTCAGCCGTGAAACGATTTCATACCTTGCCCACTCGGTTGATCTTGATTGCTAAGCCATGATTCATCTTTATGTCGCTCTCGCGGTCTCGTTTTTGCTATTGCTAGTCAGCGTGCAACAGGGATACTTCATTGCCTATCCGCTACTGATCTCATGGCTTGTTTTACTGGTTCTGTTTCGCAGTCAGGGCTGTTCCTGGCGATCGCTTCTAGGCATGTCGTTGGCCAGCAGTCGAACGTCGGTGCCAGTGCTGCTGGTGTTGTTGCTAATTGGTGCTGTGATTTCAGTGTGGATGGCCGCTGGCACGGTGCCAGCATTGGTCTTTTATGGTCTGCAATCGATTCATCCGCGCTACTTTATTGTGTCTGCATTCGGGTTGACTAGCCTGATTTCCATGCTCTTGGGCACGTCGTTTGGCACCGTTGGCACGATTGGCATTGCACTGATGATTATGGCCAATAGCAGCGGAGTTCATTCCCATTGGGCGGCAGGTGCCATCATCGCTGGAGCCTATTTTGGCGATCGCGGCTCACCGATGTCATCGAGTGCCAACTTAATTGCCACGATTACTCAAACAGATCTATACATAAACCTCAAAAATATGGCAGTCACGACGCTGGTGCCATTGGGATTAGCCAGCCTATTTTATGGGGTTTTATCTTGGATAAATCCTGCTCGACTCGCGCAGACAGACGTGCTCGACAATCTCCAGCAAACCTTTGAAATAAATCCGTGGGTGCTGATCCCCGTGCTGATCATTTTGGTGTGCTCAGGGCTGCGTGTGGATGTCAAAATTTCGATGTTAATGAGTCTCGGGGCTGGAGGGGCGATCGCCGTGATGATCCAGCATCAGTTAGTGCTCGATTTAGTGCGATATGCGCTGTTGGGGTTTCATCCACCCCTATCCTCTGGGCTACAATCGATTCTCGCGGGTGGAGGGCTGATGTCAATGGTGCCTGTGTGTCTTGTAGTCGTGATTTCAACCGCGATTTCTGGGCTACTCTCCGGCACTCACACGTTCACCTCGATCGAACGCAGGCTCATGAAGACGCGCTCAGACAGCCATCGGTTTATGGCCACAAGTGTGATTGGCCTACTCGCTGCGACGTTTGGTTGCAGCCAAACTATTGCTATTTTGTTTACCCAACAGCTGGCGCAGTCTGCGTATCAACCCGGTTCGGATGGTAATCATCAACTCGCTTTAGATTTAGAAAATACTGTTGTTGTGATCGCCCCCCTGATACCCTGGAATATTGCAGGATATCTTCCTGCTACCATCCTAGCGACCAACGCTGGGTTTATTCCCTATGCGGCATATCTTTACCTTATCCCTGTCGTTACCCTTGTATCCCTGATTTTACGAGAGCGTAAACTAGCGCTATGCAACTGACTCCCCAAGAAAAAGACAAACTGATGATTTTCACGGCAGCTCTGCTGGCCGAACGCCGGAAAGACAAAGGCATCAAGCTTAACTATCCAGAGGCCGTGGCCTATATTTCGGCAGCTATTTTAGAAGGAGCACGAGAAGGGCGCACCGTAGCTGATCTGATGAGCTATGGCACGACGCTATTGAGTCGAGGTGATGTTATGGATGGCATCTCAGAAATGCTGCATGAGGTGCAGGTTGAAGCAACGTTTCCAGATGGTACCAAGCTGGTGACGGTGCATGACCCGATTCGATAGCGCTGTTATCAACCCAACAGGCTCTTGATCACATGTTTGCAGGCATTACTAAAATTTCGTCGTCTGATAACGTGGAGATAACCCGATGATTCCAGGTGAAATTTTGACCGAACCCGGTGTGATTGAACTCAACGCCGGACGACCCACGACAACATTAATGGTTGCTAATACGGGCGATCGCCCGATTCAAGTGGGGTCTCATTTCCATTTTTATGAAGTCAATGAAGCCCTAGTGTTTGATCGAGAACAAGCCCGAGGACTGAGACTCGACATCCCTGCTGGTCATGCCCTCCGATTTGAACCTGGTGATGAACGCGAGGTGACACTGGTGCCTGTTGTGGGGCAGCGTCGAATCTATGGCCTCAATGCTAGAATTAATGGCTCGCTCGACTAATAAATTTTGGGATGGGCAGTGGGGTAAGTTAAGGGTTAGCTGACGTCTGAGTGACATTTAACAGGTACGCTCCTGTCCCGTTAACCTGAACAATATATTGACCTCCCGGCAAGACGGCTCCGCTCCACTGTTGCGTGTCTTGGGCGATCGCCTCAATTCGGTTGGGTGTGAGCTGAAGTACGGTAGCGGTAGCCTCAGCGCTCTCCAAAGCCAATGTGATCTGAGTTGGCGTGTCTATCTGGAGAGTATAGAGGTGGGGAGAACCATCTTGTATATCGTCTACAAAGGCGATCGCACTAGCATGAGCAGCAAAGTCAATGGGCTGAGCTTGCTCTAACTCACGAGATAGCTGATCTACAGACATAGAACGCAGCGGGTTGTCAAAGGCAACACCGCCGCCTGTCGATGATTCACCCCAGGGTTCGTTGGGGCTATTGGGTCTAGTTGTGGTAAGTGCCATAATCTGAGCTACTTCTGAGCGCGCGACGCGAGTTCCAGAAATCCAAACGTCGTTATCGAAAAATGTGCGATCGATCAGGCGATGTAAGCTGGGAATCCCTACGAGTCCGACTACCAAAGCCCCTACGCCAATCTGCATCCAACTCAGCTGAGTAGAGATGTGAAAAGGGCCTTGGTGAGCATGGTCTAGACGAGTTGTTTGAGGACGAGGGCTCTGGTTTAATCGGTTGACGGTTCGTTGGGCAGGCAGGCGTTTGCGGGTAGCGTGTTGGACGAGTGCCCTCACCTGTGCAACAAGGGAGTGAGGATCTGCTACCAACTCAGATGTAGATTTGCGTGCCGAGGCTGCTAGACCTCGATGCTCAGTCGCCACAGGCTGGTTCTGAGGCTGCCGAATCGTAGGCTGAGCAGTCTGCCGCATTGATGACTGATCAGAGAAGGGCAACTGTACAGTGGCTGCTGTCTTGAGAGGTACCTTAGACGGAGTAGATGCCGGGCTCAATGGCATCGTTTCTAGCTGATTGAGCACGTCTTTTGCAGTCAAACGAGGTGCATTGACAGAGATCATCGTGCCCAAAATTGCTCCTAGGCGATCGCCCACGGGTTCAAGGATCTTGTTAATCTGAGTGCGAATTTGTTCCGGTGCTTGTGCAGCCAAGTGTGGCCCCGCCAGCATGACAAGACACATGGCCGCCAACGACTGGATATCTGCAGCGATCGCATCCTCCAGTGAATAAAGTAGGGGGGAGGCGATCGCCCCTGGCACTCCTGCTACCTCTGTATTCGGTGCCTCAGCCCACTGACTCGCCAGCGCTTTGACTTGCGTAAAATTTGGCAGCAGGGATAGATCAACTTTTTCCCAGGCGATGCTTGCTACAGATTTCTCAAGGATACTCAGCGCGATATCTTGGGGCGATCGCACCATGACCGAGGCCAGAGAAATATTGCCATGCGCCACGCCGTGCTCGTGTAGATGAGCTAAAACAGGGAGCAATTGCCGCAGCACATGAATGATGTCTGCTTCAGAAAACCGCTCGCCCCACTGCTGGCGCAGATGTAGCCAATCATGTAGTGATTGACCGGGAATAAATTCTTGGACGAAGAAGAGATGCTGCCGCTCTTCAAATACTGCTAGCAGCTGAGAGATTTGGGGATGTCGAATCTGATACAACACCAAAACCTCTCGCTGAATTCGCAAACGCATCTGCCGAATTGCTTCAGAGGCATTGCAGTGCGACCATGACAGTGCGCGGATCATGCAGCGGCGGTGGGTTTGCAGATCAATCGCGAGATACGATTGATAACCTGCCTGGCTGTTGATGGATTGTTGAATCAAATATCGCTGCTGTAACAGAGTTTGAGCGGAAACTGAGCACACCATAGTCGTCTTCTCGATAAACTGACGTAAAAACAGCATGAGCGGGAACTACGTCGCACTGTTTATGCGTGCCTATCGTTACATAGAAAGAAAGACCTTGCCACGGTATCTCACCCCCCGTAGATTCATTCTCTTTTGGGTGAATTCACCTCACACCAAACATCAAGAAAGTTCTAACTTGGTATTTTTAAGCTTAGTTTATCCGTAAAAATACTGAGATTGAATAGTGCTAGAGCAAGGTCATGGGCGCTCTGATGGAGTCTGTCGAGTCAGAATAGACTGTTCTCCGTAGTGCAGCAAATCGCCAATCACGTCGAGACGATTGTCCCATGTTTCGACCCGATATCCATCGCTGAGCGTCTGCAGATACATCCAATCTGGGAAGAGGGCGCGATACTCATCCAGCGATCGCTGAGCTTGGCGAGCCTGTTGAGGCGAGGGAGTGTCGCCAAGTTCTTCTAGACGATCTGCCAATTCTTGAGTGCGAGTGCGCCACTCGGTTAGCTGCGGATCTCGCATCCACAGTTGACGGTTTCCCAGTGCAAAACTCCACTCTCGAACTAAAGCCGTAAATCGGGCTGAGGCAGTCTGGAATGGTTCTCGATACGGAATAGGTTGCCGTTGCGAAATCTGAGTTTGACTGCCTTGGGTGCGGCTGAAAATTGCCTGTAGGCTATCGTTGAGATTCTCAGCCGCGAATAGCGAATATCCCCCGGCTGGCATATCTCGCAACGCCTGAATCTGATCAAGCGTTGCTGATTCTGGCAGGTTGAGTAAGCGAATGGATGGCAATACCAAAGCTGCCCCCAGATCGGCATTCTCTTGTAGCCACGGGTTGGTTAATCGTTGGAGTCGGTTTGTATCCATGGCATAGCTCATGGGCACAATCAGATCGACATCCCCCCGTTGGGCCCAAATTTCCCAATTTTGCTGGATTTTTTGAATGCGCTCATGTTCTGACATGGCAAAAACCGCCGCTGAAAGAATGAGATCAGGGCGGCGCTGGCGTAGCAGCCGAGACGTATCAGCTACAAACGAATTGACTTGCTCAGTACGAAACTCCGTCCATTGCTGCCATAGCTGGCGATCGCTAGGTGAAATCGTGGTCGGATCAACGCCTGTGAGAGCTTGAAACTGTTGCCGAGAGGCGATGCCATAGCCATAGCTGCGACGGGCGCTAGGATCTTGAAACGGATAGCGAATGTAGTCAAGCTGCAAACCATCCACATCATAGTTGGAAACGATTTCTTCAAACAGCCGCAGCAGATAACTCCGCACTTGAGGGTTTGCAGGGTCGAGAAAAGGCTTGGTTTGCCCAACTGGAATAATTTCTCCACGATGATCATAATTCGCCCAAGTTGGATGAGCGTCTAGAATCGGCCCCAGATAATTGAGCGGCTGGTTGAGAATTGTATTGTGGCGCTGGTTGCCGACTGCAAACACCCACACCCAGGCATGAAGCTCGATGCCCCGTTCATGAGCAAGTTCGACAGCCGCTGCTAAAGGATCCCACTGGCGCGTCAAAGGGTTGTGTTGAGGTGCAACTTGGCTGGGATAAATCGGATATCCGGCATTAACGGTTTCAAAGAAAACGGTGTTGATACCTGCTTCAGCCAGTCGATCAAAGATTTGGGCTAGCCCAGCATGTGATCCTGCGCGGACAATGCTGCCTCGATCCAGCCAAATTGCCCGAATTTCAGGTTGGGCAATGGGACGATCGGTGGGGAAATTGTTCCATAGGAGTTCTCTGACACTCAACCATTCATCACGGGCTTGAGCAAACTCACCCTGAGCAACCCGTTGAGGAAATCGCTCTAATGTCCGTTGAGCCTGTTCAACAATATCTTGAGCTACCCGATCTGGAGCCGTACTAATCAACACATCATTTGACCAGTCGGCATCAGCCATGGGGTCAAACTGAACGGTGTCTTGAGTACTGGCAATTAACACGGACACATCGGGGTTCGACGCATGCAAGCTAATGCTGCTGTTGGCAGAGTTAGCTGACAGCAACGCGCTTTCAAATCGACCAATCAGATTTTCCAGCTCTTGCCGCATGGCGATCGCCTCTAACACCGTGATCGGCATTGCACCTTGGCCGATATCTAGCCCTGGAGGTGCAACCTGCTCAGCGGGATCGAGCAACGGTTCTGGATTCGGAGACGATGGCTGGGGTTGAGAAGCGGGGCGTCGAGGTAGAGGCGGCTGTATGGGCGGCTGAATCGTAGAGGTTGCTGAAGAGGGAGCAGATATAGACGACGATGAATCAGGCGGTTGAGGATGGTGCAGTGGTGCTGGCAGACGACTGATTTCAGGTGCCTGATTCACGTCTTGGTTTGTGAGGGGCGTCAAGTTAGGGATCTGGCCCGAAAGTAGAGTCTCCGCTGGAGGTATTACTGGGTTGGGAGTCGTGGTCAAAGGGTCTGAATCTGCAGGGGCTGACGCTGGGGGGATGACAGACCATTCGGCAGACGGCGGATCAGGGACAACTTGACCCGTCTCTGCCAAATTATCTGTCAGCTGATATCGGGCGATCGCTGCCTTAAACCAAGCGATATCAAAGTCTAGAAAGCCGGTCATCTGGCCGCCCCATTCCCATCCTAAAAAGGTGGTCTGTGGAGTCGTTACAACAGCAGCTGACCTTTGAAGGCTGATTCCAGCTGAGCTTGGGGCATTACGGCGATCATCTGGTGAAAGATCTGTCCAAATGGCAACGGCACGACTCGATAACCCGATTGGGATGATGACACCACCCGCTGTCAGGTTAGCCGCTTCTACCGCATCAGTCCATTCTGAGTCTCGGCTTGAAACCAACTGCAACTCTGTAGGGTGTGAGAGGGAAAACGCCCAAAACGCTCCCAAGAGCGATCGCAGCTCATTTTGAACGTTAGTAGATGACGATGTCCCAGTGGGGCCACTGACGATCAGATGTCCGCCATTTTCAACCCATGCTCGTAAAGTGCCGACCTGGCGGTTAGAAATTGAGTCTACGCTTGGTAGAAATAGCACCGTCACATTGGCTAAGTCAGAAATCTGCCTAATTTGTCGCCATTCCAACGTCTGATAGGGCAAATTAGCGCGATTGAGGTGTGTAGTAATGGAGTCCCACTGGTCGCTATTGCCTGAACTACGAACCACACCCAGGGCGATCGCCCCATGGGACTGCACCTGAGTTAACTGATTAGATTCGCTTGAGGGTTCAGCATACACTGGCATCAGACTGGCTGATTGCACCACCGACCCTACCAATGTGCCAAGTAAAATGCTGTTAACTTTAGCGATCATACCCAACCGCTGAACAGCCAGCTGGGATGACCAGCCTGATGGGTTAAAGGATTGCTGTAACAATGAACCTCACTCCTCACACACAATGCGATAACAGGCCGCGATCGCAAGTCTCAATCGATCACGTCAGGGATTAAGTTAATTAGGATCTAAACAGAAACTCAGTCGAAATCACACATGGCTAAACGGTTCTAATCTGTAGTTTTAATCAGAGTATTCCCTAATAGCGACCTCATGAGCCTTGAACTTAAATAATTGAGGATTGCAATTTCGTGTTTTATCCTAATCTGTCTGAGCCAATTCGTGAAATAGCGTAGGAGCAATTTGTCGAAAAACTTCAGCACAACTTGACGAACCCTGCACTTTCTTCAAAAAGAGTCAGAGTTTTAGCGATGCTTGCCCCTTGCTTGATGTGCAATGTGGCGTTGCCCCTGAACTGAAAACTCGATATATACCCTTCAAAACTGATTGAATTCTAGTCTCTTAGGATCTGCATCATCATGAATCCAACTCTGAACAGAGGCGACTAGAGTCAGTCAATACTTTCATTGATGGGGAAGCGATCAATGAGCTGTATCGCTCGATTAGCATTGCGTTGTAGAGCTGATGAGAGATGCGGGATGTGGGGGATTTGAGATAGAAAATCGAGTGTTCGTCGCAGCACCCGAACAATATCCCCTTCGTCGAGACTCGTGTTGGAACACAGTTCTGTCCAGTCGGCTCCCAATGCCCACTGTTCGATCAGGCCGATCCAGTCATATTCTAACCAGATTGGAAATACAACCTGATATCGTCGCTGAAGCTGAAACAACCGTCGGCGGATGCCCCGGAGCCCAGCTAATGCATTTTCTAACTCGGGTGAGTAGTCGTAATCTGTCCAGTTGTCGGGGCGCGAAACTTCAGTCACAAGTGCTGAACAGGCGGCAGCAAGCTGATGTGGATCTAAGTCATCAAATTCACCAGAATTGAGTGCTAGTGCTAGCCACAGCTCATTATCTCCTCGAATGGCGGCTGCAATTTGCCCCAGATCAGTTGTGATCACCTCATCTAGGCAATTAAACGCTTGCAGAATTCGCATCAGGTTGAGGAATTCATACCAGTATCGGTGGGTGCGATTGCTCAACTTTTCCTGGCGATCGCGCAGTTCATGGTGCAAGCGTTCGATCCGATGGCGGCGCTTGAGCAAGTTTTTGGGGTTGCCATACTGCCGCAGTGGATGAGATTCAAGTTGGGCGGCTAGCTCTTCAACCTGCTGCATCTGAGTCTGAACTTCAGGGGCCAGTTCTACCTGTGTTTCTATGGCTGGAATCTGCTGGGCGATCGCCCTAGTATGCTCATTACCGTCGTAGGTTTGCCCAGGTTTGAGCAATAAGTCTGGTGGGGGAGACAACTGATCGACTGCTGTCAATCGGGGAAAATCGCCAGAGACCGCCACAACATCCCCAATGGCGACGACATACCATTGATTATCGGCACCTAATGACACTAGATTAGGTAATTCATTCGTTCCGATTGCTTTAGCTACTAAAACGGCTGGCATCGGCGACGCAGCTGGAGCTTGCTTACGGGTAATGATTAAGACAGTGCCTGCCAAAGCAAAGGCTAAATCCGCTGCTAATTCTTGTGTGTGAGCCTCTTGAGCCTGTTTCTGCAAAATTTTGAGGAGGCGACGTGCTTCTTTAAGCTGGCCCGAGAGTTTTTCATAGGTGGCTAGTTCATCGGGAGCAATTGCATTAACTTGAGCTTCGTGGTGGGCAAGTTCAGCTTCTACATGGGCGATCGCCTGTTTTTGAGGGGTTAAATGCAGGGTCGCCAGATACTGGCCAAAACTCCGCTCAATTAGGTCTCGCGCTTCATCGAGTGTATGAATTTGTAGCAGGTTAAGCACCGTGCCGTAGCTTGGTGTAAATTGGCTAATCAGCGGATCCGCCTCAGACGTGGCGAGATAGGCCGCTTCAGATGCGCCTTCAAATCGAGTTTGCACAGTGACGACATGGCCCAGTTCATCCATGCCTCGGCGTCCAGCCCGCCCAGCCATTTGCAAAAATTCAGACCCATTGAGCAACCGATGACCGCGATCGGTACGCTTAGAAAGGCTGGAAATAACAGTTGTGCGGGCAGGCATATTGATACCTGCAGCCAGAGTTTCGGTGGCAAAGACCACTTTGATTAATCCCTGCTGAAAAAGCTCTTCGACCAGACCTTTCCATGCGGGTAAAATTCCAGCGTGGTGAGCCGCGACGCCGCGATAAAGTGGCTCAACTTGGCCACTGCGGGCAGCATCGGGGTTGCGGTCTAAAAATGCGTCGATTTGAGCCTTGAGGAGAGCCGCTTCGTCATTATTCACTAATGACACGCCGCCAACTTCTGCAACGGCTTGATCACACCCCCGACGGCTGAAGATGAAATAGATGGCTGGCAGCATATCTCGCTGACGGAGCTGGCTAACCACATAAACCAGGCTAGGAGAATCTTGTCGTTTGCGCTGACGCACTTTGACCTTGAGGCGAGGGTTAATCGTCCGGCGATCCCGATCAAGCAGCGGGAACAGCCCTTTGGGGTTGCAAAAGTGAAAGCGCAAGGGCACGGGGCGAAAATCGGAATAGATGCGCTCAGTTGGCCCATGAACCAGATTAATCCAGTCAGTCAGCTGATCACTGTTGGCGATCGTGGCCGATAGCGCGACGAGCTGTATTTCGGGTGGCGCGTAGATGATGGATTCTTCCCAAACCGTGCCGCGCTGACGATCGTTCATGTAGTGGCATTCATCTAGTACAACCGCATCTAGATCCACCAGCGAGGCTCCAACTTCGCCGATGCGAGTGCCGTAGAGCATGTTGCGAAAAATCTCGGTTGTCATCACGAGAATCGGAGCATCTCGGTTGATGGAAAGATCGCCTGTCAAAAGCCCGACTTGGTCGGCACCAAACTGATGGCGAAAGTCGCGCAGCTTTTGATTGGAGAGCGCTTTGAGCGGCGTGGTGTAAAACACTCTCTTGCGACGGGTGAGGGCACGATAGATGGCGTATTCTCCAATTAATGTTTTCCCTGAACCAGTTGGAGCACACACCACAACGGATCGGCCTGCCTCTAGGGCGGCGATCGCCTGTTTCTGGAACTCATCTAGCTCAAATGGAAACAGGTTGTTCAGATGAGATGAATGGGGGACGGTTGAACTCTCGATAAACTTGGATTCCACGTCATTCTAGTAACAGATATGGAGCAGATATAAAGCAGAACGCGATCGAAGCAGGAACCCCTGTCTTGATCTGTCTAATCCCGCGCCCGGTTGAATTTGCACCAAATAAAACCGCTATTTGAATCAACCGTTATCTGATGCAAGGGGTAAGCTTCTTATTCTATTCAGCTTGATGCAGAATTGCGACCACTACGCTGAGTTCTCACAATTGATGACCTAAATTATTCAGTCGATGGGGGCGATCGCCTCCAATTGATCACCTCATAATAGGTTCAACATTTTAGATATAGGGTTTGGACACTATCTTTACCGTATACCGTAAAATCTAATTTCTGAGCTAACTCTCTTGAATGATTCGCAAGACTTGACGAATGACGAATTCAGACTTTATCAATTTAGGCCGTGTTTGGCGCAGATTAGCGTGCGAGTTTATGAAAAGGGCAATCGCTCAATGGCAAGACAGATCAGTGACATCAACGACACCTGTTAGGCTTGGATTAACTTGTTACGGAAGCAGGTACATTACGCTGACTCAATTGGCCACGCGCATAAGTGTGCAACAAATCGTAAAATTGCTGGGACACAAAACTGCGAGGATCTCGTTTTCGCCCCGATCGATCAACAGCGCGATGGGTTGTGATCCGCTCATCTGGCACTGGGAAGTGGGCAATTAGCCAGGCCAGCGATTGATATTGGGCATCAGTGTAACCACTATGCTGACTTTGGTTGCCACGCCCATCGGCTGGGGTCTCTAGGGAGGTGTGGTAAGCAAAATTATTGACAGAAGGCGGGAAATTGGGGTTGGTTTGCAGGGCTTCAGGCCCCTGTGGCCCATCGAATACCGAATTTCCTGCTCCGTAAGCGCGTAGCTGCGGATGCACTAGATGCACAATGGTGCCGTCGCGGCGAATCAGACTGTGATAACTGACCTGGTCGCTGTCGTTGGGGTGAGGCGTCTGAAAGAGACGAATGGCACTGTCGGCTGAGCCAACGGTTTCATGAATCACGATAATCAGAGCTTGGGTGGCTGGGTTGCCATAAATATCGGTGAGATATCGATATCCATAGTTAGTGGGATCTGCTGGAGCGATCTCTTCACGCGGGGTATACGTTGCGACCTGGCTCACAGAGGCGCTGTCTAAAGTCAGTGATGCGCTCATAAGCGACTGACCATCTGCGCTCAACCCATAATCGAGAGTATCGGCGTGAGAAAATCGCTGCGGGACTAACGCCGAAGAGGGGATCATCGCTTGCGGATGGACTAGAGAGGCAAGGGCTGTCATTGGCTGTCCCTGAACAGACTGACTCGCAGCTGACGCAAGCAGTGTGACTAGGGCGATCGCCCCAGCCAGTAACCCTAAACTCCCACGACGGGTCAACAGATATCTTAAATTCCTCAGCCTACTTAACATAGCCCTAACCGTTTCTTAAAGAACTCCCCATCCAAATAGTAGACTATGCCACAAGGTCGATATGATGTTACGTTGGTGAGCACATCTCAATTCATTACCTTCGATCGATTGATCTATAGAAATACCGATGGCAGAAACCTTTCTATTTAATGCATTACGCGAAGCGGTTGATGAAGAAATGCAGCGAGACTCGACGGTCTTTGTCTTAGGAGAAGATGTCGGCGTCTATGGCGGCTCTTATAAAGTCACAAAAGGTCTGTACCAGAAATATGGAGATCTGCGAGTTTTAGACACCCCAATCGCTGAGAACAGCTTTACTGGGATTGCTGTCGGAGCGGCGATGACCGGGTTACGCCCCATTATCGAAGGGATGAATATGGGGTTTCTGCTGCTCGCGTTTAATCAGATTGCTAACAATGCTGGCATGTTGCGCTACACATCAGGCGGTAACTTTAAAATTCCGATGGTGATTCGCGGCCCTGGTGGGGTTGGTAGACAGCTAGGGGCAGAACACTCTCAGCGGTTAGAGGCCTATTTTCAAGGCGTACCTGGTCTCAAACTCGTAGCTTGCTCCACCCCGTATAACGCTAAAGGGTTGCTTAAAGCAGCTATTCGAGACGATAATCCGGTTTTGTTCTTTGAGCATGTTTTGCTGTATAACCTAAAGGAAAATCTTCCTGAGCATGATTACGTGGTTCCACTTGACCGAGCAGAAGTGGTTCGTCAGGGAAAAGATGTCACAATTCTCACTTACTCGCGAATGCGCCATCATTCGATGCAGGCAGTGAAAATGCTAGAAAAAGAAGGGTTTGATCCCGAAGTAATTGATCTAATCTCATTGAAGCCACTTGACTTCGAAACGATTGGAGCCTCCATCGCTAAGACTCATCGGGTGATCATTGTGGAAGAATGCATGAAGTCAGGCGGAATTGGCGCTGAACTGACGGCTTCAATCAACGATCGCCTGTTTGATGAGCTGGATGCGCCCGTTGTCCGCCTAGCCTCCCAAGACATTCCTACGCCATACAATGGCCTACTTGAAAGCTTAACGATTGTGCAGCCGCAACAGATTGTGGATGCTGTCAAAGAAATGATGCTGATGCGCGTGTAGGCTACAGGAAACCTATCTCATTTATTCGATGGCGAGATAAATTTAATACGCACATAAGCTAGTAAGCACACAATGTAAAACCCTGGTTGACTAACAAAAAACTCTGCATTGGATGCGGAAGCCCGCCGCCCTTACAGTATTGCATCTGATGTAGTGAGGTCAGGTCTCCTGACCCCACGCAGGATATGGGTTGTAATAGTTTTGTCCGTCAATCAAGATAAATCCGCCCAAGATTTCCTTATGGGCATATTGAGTAATGACCGTATCGCATTACCTGAACTTATTTAACTGGAGTTAGCACCCTCTCCTCAGCCATCTGAGGATTCACTTCTGGGGTATCTTCCTCAGAAGGAGGCACAACTTGCCAGAACTTTGGCAAATAATGCGACCAATTTCCCAGGATTTGTTGAGCTCTGGGGCTACCTGTACGGCTGGCATGGGCTTCGATGAGATCTTTGAGTTGTTGTTCACCCACGGAACTAGAGATTCTCTGGACACGAACAATTTCCGGGTTGACTTTAGCTGGAAATGTATCATCGTGATCTAAGAAGTAGGCTAGACCGCCGGTCATGCCAGCACCAACATTACGCCCGACCTTGCCCAATACCACAATTACGCCACCCGTCATATATTCACAGCAGTGATCACCTGTTCCTTCAACAATGGAATGACCCTTTGAGTTGCGGACGGCAAAGCGTTCGCCAGCTTGGCCATTGGCATATAGCACGCCGCCAGTTGCGCCGTATAAGCATGTGTTGCCCACAATCACGTTCTCAGCGGGATCATAGGTCGCGCTTGCAAGTGGCTTGATGATAATTTCTCCCCCGTGCATGCCTTTACCCACGTAGTCATTGGCTTCACCGTCTAGTGTAAGCACCATACCGGGTAAGTTAAAGGCTCCAAAACTCTGGCCAACGCTACCTCTAAAGTTTAGGATTATTTGCCCTTCAAACCCTGCATTTCCATGCTGCTTGGCGATCGCCCCAGCAATGCGAGCCCCTACAGTGCGATCGGTGTTAACAACAGCTAACGTTTTGGTAACGCTGCCCTGCTGGGCGATCGCCTGCTGCACCTCTGGGTCGCTGAGAATCTCATCATCCAAAACCTGGCCATTGCTGTGAACGGGTTCATGCTCAAGCCAGCTGCGATTGTGGCGTGCATCAGGCAATTGCAATAAGCAATCTAAATTGAGTGCGGCTGTCTTCGAGAGCGTTACGCTGGTTCTTTCTTGTAGCAAATCAGCACGGCCAACGACATCAGTCAGAGACCGATATCCCAATCGGGCTAAGAGCGATCGCACCTCTTCGGCCACAAAATAGAAGAAATTAACTACCTGCTCCGGCGTACCGCTAAATCGCTTCCGCAGCTTTTCTTGCTGAGTGGCGACACCCACAGGACAGCTGTTGGTATGGCATACCCGCGCCATGATGCAGCCTTCAGCTATCATAGCAACCGAGCCAAAGCCAAATTCTTCAGCACCCATGAGAGCTGCCATCACCACATCCCAACCTGTCTTCAAGCCACCATCTGCTCTCAGAATGATGCGATCGCGCAGCCCATTGTCCATGAGCACTCGATGCACTTCGGTGACGCCCAATTCCCAGGGGGCACCTGCATGCTTGATCGAGCTAAGCGGGGAGGCTCCAGTGCCGCCATCGTGCCCAGACACCTGGATAATGTCGGCATTGGCCTTCGCAACCCCAGCGGCAACAGTGCCAATGCCAATTTCTGCCACCAACTTCACCGAGACCTTGGCAGATGGATTAACCTGATGCAGGTCAAAAATGAGCTGCGACAAGTCTTCAATGGAATAAATATCGTGATGGGGTGGAGGGGAAATCAGAGATACGCCCGGCTTAGACCGACGTAGCATGGCAATGTAAGGGCTGACCTTTGGCCCTGGCAGCTGTCCCCCTTCACCGGGCTTTGCGCCTTGAGCGATTTTGATCTCAATTTGCTGAGCGTTCATCAAGTATTCAGGCGTGACCCCAAATCGACCTGATGCTACCTGCTTGATCGCTGAGCTCACCGTGTCCCCATTGCGCAGCCCATGCAGATGAGGGAATAGATTAGAGTGCCCCGTGTCGCTGACATCGTTCAAAATCTTGTAGCGAGTTGGATCTTCTCCCCCTTCGCCAGAATTTGACTTGCCACCAATTCGATTCATAGCGATCGCCAACGTTTCATGAGCCTCCCGCGAGAGCGCTCCTAGCGACATCCCTCCTGTGCAAAAACGTTTGACAATCTCTTCAACCGGTTCAACTTGATCTAATGAAATCGAGGGGCGATCGCTCCGGAACTCTAACAAATCTCTCAGAGCTGCCGGTAGCCGATTCTCGAGCTGCTTGCGATAAATGTCGTAGTGGTCATAATCATGACCTGCAACCGCCTTATGGAGTGCCTTGGCCATCTCCGGGCTATTCATATGATATTCACCACCCGGGCGATATTGGATGAAGCCAAAATTTTCCAACCTTTTAGCCGTTAGCTGTGGGAATGCCCGCTGATGAAATGCCATGACCTCGTGAGCCAGCTCTGCCACGGTCAACCCGCCCACCCGAGAGGTCGTGCCTTTGAATCCTAGTTCTAGAAGTTCTGAACCAATGCCAATCGCTTCAAAAATTTGAGCACCGTGATAGCTCGACAGGAGCGAAATTCCCATCTTTGACAAAATCTTCAGCAGCCCTGCCTCGACAGCTTTGCGGTAATTCTCTTGAGCACCCACTAGTGAGACATCCGGAATTCGCTGCCGTTGCATCAGCGCCTGCGTTTTCGCATCAGACCACCAGTGACGAACTGTTTCCCAAGTCAAATAGGGGCAAACGGCGCTGGCTCCATAGCCAATTAAACAGGCAAAATGGTGGGTGCTCCAGCATTGAGCCGTGTCTACAACGATAGACGCTCTCATACGTAAGCCTTCACCAATAAGGTAATGGTGGACAGCACCGACAGCGAGCAATGGAGGAATGTAGCTTAAGGCTTCGCTGAGTCTTGTTGGCTGATCATTCAAATCAAGGCGATCGCTTAAAACCAGAATCTTTTGCCCGGCTCGAACTGCCGCCGCCGCCGCCTGACAGAGCGCTGCCACACGATCTTTGAGACTATTGGGCCCGTCTGTAATGCAAAATAGCGTCGATAGCTGTTTTGTACCTAGCCCCGACTGACACATGTGCTTCAGCTCAGTCTCATTCAGTACGGGCGTTTTGAGTTTGAGCAATTGAGCATATTCGGGGCGTTCATCTAACAGATTGCCACGTTCGCCCAATTGCATCGACAACGACATCACCAGACTCTCTCGCAGTGGGTCAATCGCAGGGTTTGTGACCTGTGCAAAACGCTGCTTAAAGTAGTCGTATAGAAGCCTGGATTTGTCTGACAAAATTGCCAACGGAATGTCATCACCCATGCAAAATGTCGGCTCTTTCCCTTGAGATGCCATTGACTCAATGATCATCTCAACGTCTTCACTGGTGTAGCCAAAAGCCGCCTGCTGTTGCAAAAGAGTTTCCGCCGATAGGTCAGTCGTCCCTAGGAATGGCTGCGGCTGAAGTTCCTGACGGTTTTTCGCCAGCCACTGCCCGTAAGGCTGAGCATTTGCTACGCGTTCCTTGATCTCCCAATTCTTGAGAATCTCATGAGTTTCAAAATCAACCGCGATCGCCTGCCCAGGCCCCAAGCGCCCTTTCTCGACAATTTCTTCTTCTGGTAGCTCAATGACACCGGCTTCAGATGAAACCACAACGTAGCCGCTACGGGTTAGAGCATAGCGGGCGGGGCGCAACCCATTGCGGTCAAGCATGGCTCCTACCTTCTTGCCATCGCTAAATACAAGTAGAGCTGGGCCATCCCATGACTCTTGAAGACCGCTGTAATATTCGTAAAAATCGACGATTTCTGGATGATTGGCTAAGTCTGGTCGATTTTGATACGCCTCTGGCACCAGCATCATCAGCACATTCAAAGGAGTACGCCCCGACTGCACGAGCAACTCAGCGACGTTGTCAAGGTTTGCAGAATCACTATTTTCTGCATTCACGACGGGCTTCACAATCTCTAAGCGATCGCCCCATACCGGATGGCTGAGGTCGGCTTCACGCGCCATCATCCAGTTAATGTTACCCAAGAGCGTATTGATCTCACCGTTGTGACCCAAGAGTCGCATCGGTTGAGCCAGCGGCCAGCGCGGCATTGTGTTGGTGCTAAAGCGCCGATGATAAACCGCAAATGGGCTTTCATAAAGAGGGCTTTGTAGATCGAGATAAAACTCACCTAAGACCGCTGATCGCACCATCCCCTTATACACGATCGTGCGATTTGAGAAAGAGCAAAAATACAAATCCTTGAGCCCTTGAGCAATTTCGACAACCGACTCTGAGGCGATTGCCCCATGAATCGCATGTCCTATCTTCCGCCGCAATAGATAAAGTTCGCGCTCCAACTCATTTCCCGTCAGAGCGTCTCCGTGATCGGGAGCATGTTGCACAATTAGTTGCTGAATCTGAGGTTGATTCGCATGCGCTTGGGCTCCCAACACGTCTGGCTGAATGGGAACCGTGCGCCATCCTAGTAACGTAAACCCCCCAGATTGGATGACGTCCTCCATAATGCGTTGTGCAACCCCAGTTGCCGCATTCTGCTGCGGCAGAAAGATCATGGCTACCCCCATATGTTCAATGGAGGGCATCTCCAACCCCTGTGCGTCGAACCACTGAGTCAACAGCGGCCACGGAATCGCTGTCATAATGCCAGCACCGTCTCCAGAATCCTGATCGGCACTACACGCTCCTCGGTGTTCCAAACATGTCAGAGCCGAGAGAGCCTGAACAACTAACTTGTGACTGGCGCGAGAATACTGATCCGCAAGGAAGCCAACCCCACAAGCATCGCGCTCTTCAACAAGCCACCGCTGGCCGGCAAAACCTGCCATAGGTCTCTGATTCTCACATGTTTCCTGATTCACGTTCGTATTGCCCATAGGTTACAACTGATTATGATGCTTAGAATCTAAACGTTCGGAACCTAGTTTCAAGAGGTTTGGTCAACTTGGCCGAGATTTTAGTCCGCTCAACCACGTTGCTGACCCAATCAGACAGCAAAGCCTGCCTCTAAAATCCAAGCGATTTTGAAGACAGAATTTCTGGAGAAAGTTCGTGAAGGGAAATCAACCTCAATTGAGACTATGCCACACTTCAGCAAAAGATAAACGTCGTCATTGTGACGGACAAGAATTTCATCTTCAGTGATTTCCATTTATATCAAGACTATGATGCTTCGAAGGTCTAGCCAAGAGATACCAAGATGACTCGTCTCGCCAGTTCTCAAAACAACTGCATCAAAGACCTTTAACCTATGACTAGGAATACTGAGTTGAAAACCTGGAGTGTAAAAATCTTATAAAAAGGACTGCAATTTTGGCAATCCCTTCTCATGCGATTCAATCACCTGACGCAAAATTCTAGTGGCTGATTGGTTGATAGAGCTCTCGACATCCCTCATTTTGTATCAGTTACATCTTGTGTCATTCAGGTTCAGCGCCAGCATCACCAAGGAACTCAGGACTGCCGCCAACTTCACCTACTTCTTCATTATGAAGTTAATTTTCTAGATTGGTTTGTCAAATCGGTCACAGGCAAGATGCATCTTGATTGATCTCAGGTTCAGATTATTAAACCCATTTCATGACGCCTGTGATGATATGACTTAGCAGGTGTAATTGGCACACTGCATGAGTCAATCTAGAAATCTTGCAGTAGGGTTGAGGCGTCCTGATTGACATTGAGCATACTGGAAATAGGGTTTAGCTTTAATTCAATTTTCTTAAGCATGTTCGTAAGCATGATGAGTATGGTGCGTTGATGACTCAAGGTAACAAAAAACGCTCCAACATCCCTAATCTGAGGAGCATTGACTCAAAATTGCGCCAAACTAGCCGGTTCAGATGGGTTGGCGCTGTAAGTGCCATGGCTGTCTCATCAATCATGTGTATGCATCTTTTGGCGACAGTTCAGGCGAGACAGTCGATCTCAGGTTTGAAAATTTCATCGACAATACTCAACAGCATTTCCTGGTTGCCTACGTCTGCAAATGCTTCATCACTAATGCCGTTTACCCATCAAGGTAACCGAATTTCTCTCAACGGTCGTGAGCTGTCGGCGGCGTGGAGTGTGCGATCGCAACAGATTGGCATCTCTGATGCGGGGCTGGTTCAAGGGGCTGGCGTCAATCTACTCGACACCGAAAATCCTGCGAGTCAGCCTGTTGACTGGTTTCCTCAATCTGGTCAGGCTCCTCTTGCTTTGCCAACCTGGCTTGATGCCCAATCTCGCTATCTGAATATTACTCAGCTTTCCCAAGACTATGGTTGGCAAGTTCAGTCTCGCAATAACGTCTTGTCCATTGCGACTCCTGCCTCACGCGTTTTAGGGATTCGACAAGGTCGCCAAGACTGGGGCGATCGCATTGTGATTGATTTAGAGCGTCCGACCCCTTGGCAAACAATTGAACAGTCTGGTGAATTTACGGTGATTCTCGACGCCGCAGTTGACGCAACGCTAGCACGAACGATGACATTCGGAGCCGGAAATCTAATCGGTTCAGTATCGGTTGAATCTAGACCCAACCAGACGAGGCTCAAAGTGGTGGGCGTTCCGGCAAATGTTCGTCCTCACATTTGGTCGCTGGGCAACCCCAATCGTTTGATTATTGATGTCGGCTCTACTACCGGGACAAGTCGCAACATTCTCTGGGCTCCAGGGCTCCGATGGAAACAGCAGATCGTCCGGGTTGGGAATGCTAATTTTCCGACCGTCATGCTAGAAATCAACCCGCGCCAGTCCGGCATCATCCTGAAGCCTATTTGGACTAATCCCACAACCGCTGTTGGGACTGCACCCCTTGTGACAACGGCTCAGCGGTGGCAAACCATTGCCGCAGTTAATGGAGGTTTTTTTAATCGTAATAATCAGTTGCCGTTGGGAGCCATTCGTCAAGAAGGCCGCTGGATTTCTGGGCCCATTCTCAATCGAGGGGCGATCGCCTGGAATGACACAGGCGCAACCTATGTCAATCGGCTTAGCCTACAAGAAACTGTTCAAACCTCTGCGGGTCAGAGCTTTCAAGTTGGGCATCTCAATAGTGGTTATGTTCAAGCTGGTATTGCCCGCTACACCCTGGATTGGGGGCCAAGCTACACGACCCTGATTGATCAAGAAATTGTAATGACAGTTCAAGGTGGTCAGGTTGTGCGCCAGCAAGTTGGAGGTGTTGCGGGGCAAACAACAGTGCCTATTCCAGACGATGGCTACCTTCTAGCACTGCGGTCATTTCGAACAGCTGCTAACGCCATGCCGATTGGTACGTCACTTCAATCCGCATGGCGAGTATTACCAGTTGACTTTGAGCAATATCCGTATGTCATTGGAGGCGGCCCTCTGCTCGTTCAAAATCGTCGGATTGTCTTAAACCCTCAAATTGAGCAATTTACGGATGCATTTATCCGTGAGCGTGCTCCTCGTAGTGCGATTGGTGTCACGTCTCAAGGGAATCTTCTAATAGTAACCGTCCAGAATCGATTGGGTGGCCCAGGGCCAAGCCTTGCTGAAATTGCTCAAATCATGCAGCAACTTGAAACCGTTCATGCGCTCAATCTCGATGGTGGGAGTTCCACGACGCTTTACTTAGGTGGCCAGGTGCTCAATCGCGCTTCTAACACAGCTGCCCGTGTTCATAATGGCATTGGCATTTTTATCCAGCCTGATTTTTGAAATGCTTTAACGCAACTCATCTGATGATCATAGTGATTAAATCGTAATAAACCCCTATCATTTTTTGTATTTTTCATTACATTTCTACTTATAAACCGACTTGCCAGAGTAAAGCAGATATAAAGCAGTAACGAGAGTTGGTAAAGAGTCAATCCTATTTTGAGAAAAACGCAAATATACGGGTGACATCTGCTGGGTGACATCTGCTATGGTGATTTCCAGTTGCATACTCAACGGATTGAGCGCTCTACGGCAGTTGATGTTCTGAGCCTTAGGGCAAGTTGGCAGACGTGATAGGTACGTTTAAGTGGAACATAATTAACCGTGTTTCGTACTTACATAGCAAGTATTGAAATTTTAGCTCGATAACATTTTGAGGAGATAGCGTTGTGGCCCAAACTCAGGAATTGACCCAATCAGCCACTTTACCATTAGCCACAGGAGCCTCTAAAGGAATCGCTGCTACAGAGCTGCGTCCTTGGGGTTCGTTTACGGTTTTGGAAGAGGCTCGTGCTTATAAGATTAAGCGAATCGAAGTGAAGCCAGGTCATCGCCTCAGCCTACAAATGCACCACCACCGAAGTGAACATTGGATTGTTGTCTCGGGTACGGCAAAAGTGACCTGTGGCGATGCGGAAACATTATTGTTCAGCAACCAATCAACCTATGTTCCTCCTTGTACAAGCCATCGCCTAGAAAATCCGGGCGTCATTCCGCTCATTCTAATTGAAGTGCAAAATGGTGAATATCTGGGTGAGGATGATATTGTCCGCTTTCAAGATGACTATGCGCGGGCTAGCAAGTAGCACTTGAAGTTCAAAATTTGGGCAACGTCTTTTGATCAAAAAATATCTCGGTGGTGCTTGAAAACCCAAAGCCGTTGAAAAAGGAAGAACTTTATAGATAACCTTCTCTTTTTACTAGCTGCTAGCAGTCGCTTACCATCAATCTAAAATTGAAAAGCTGAGGGAGTACTCTCAATACAGGCTTCCTTGGCTTTCTTAGATTTTTAAGAAGTATCTCACAACCTGCTAAGTAGGTGATTTGAATTAAACTTAGAGTGGTGTAACCTACGCTGCTCAAAAGTCTTAGGCTTTGTAAAGAGGCTAGCGCAGCTTATAAATAGTTACGTCTTCTCAGGCCCATGGCTCTCAAGACTTCCTAATTAGGAATAGGCAAGAGAAAACTCATTAAAATTTACCAAACTTGTATGACTGGCGAATTCTCTTTACGTTGACTCCTGTGATAACTATGCAGATTTACCCCAGAATAGGTTTATCTGAGATTGCGAATCGTTTCTAGTAGAAGTTCTAATGCTAGTATTGATAGCCTTTTATGATTCATTTTAGTAAAGCTGCCATGTCCGAAATTCGTCGCTTGCACCAAAAACAGGAACAGTCGAATGCTCGACTCCGCTTAAAAGTGATGGCTGGCGGATGTATGGAGTTTTACTATGTGCTAGAGTTTGACGAAATTGTTAACTTGGGCGATCGCTTGGTTGATTGCGGAGCCATTCAATCTATCATTGATTCTGAAAGCTGGGTTCACCTAGACGGTCTGATCGTAGACTACTCTGAAGACTTGATGGGCGGGGGATTTCGGTTCCAAAACCCCAATATTAACCAGAGTTGCGGATGTGGAAACTCTTTCTCAGTCAGGTCAGAGCAGACTGTAGAATTCAGCAATTCTCATCCCGACCAACGACCTGTCTAGCTACCTAATCCTGAACGAAGGAATGGGCTTTTCACTCAGAGCTATTGAGACGACTATCAATAAGCTCAAGCAAAATTCCCATACTGAGAGTTGCTTTGTAGAATTCTCATTGATTGACAACGACTTCACTTAACCGCTAAAATTATGGACTGTTATAAATCTTTAACGGACTTAATTTCGGAGAAGTTAACCGAAGTAGCTTACCATGCCCACTATTCAACAATTAATTCGAAACGAGCGTCATAAAACGAAGCAAAAGACGAAATCGCCTGCTCTGAAGAGTTGTCCTCAGCGTCGAGGGGTTTGTACTCGAGTTTATACGACGACGCCTAAGAAACCTAACTCTGCTCTTCGGAAAGTTGCCAGAGTTAGACTTACATCTGGGTTTGAAGTGACTGCGTACATCCCAGGCATTGGTCATAACCTTCAAGAGCACTCAGTTGTAATGATTCGTGGTGGTCGAGTTAAGGATTTGCCAGGTGTGAGATATCACATCATCCGAGGGACGCTGGATACTGCGGGTGTTAAGGATCGTCGCCAAGGTCGTTCAAAGTATGGGGCAAAGCGTCCTAAGAAGTAACTCATCTAAATAGATAACGTAGAGGGTTTGCCCAATTAGTTGGCTGTCAGGTGTAGCGCTTTGTTCGCTTTCAGAGATCCACATATCGTAGATAGTTGAATTTCGTTCCATAAGCCCATATTGCTAATTATTGAATGCAGTTATGAGTTGTGGTTGAGTCTAGAAACTTAGAGTTTGGAATAGTACTTAGGAATAGCAGATATGTCTCGTCGTACAGTTGCTCAGAAGCGATCCGTTCAGCCCGATCCTGTATACAACAGCCGTCTTGTTAATATGATTGTCTGTCGAATCATGCAATCGGGGAAGAAATCAGTTGCTTACCAAATTGTCTATGGTGCCTTCAAGACAATCGAAGAACGGATGAATACTGACCCACTTGAAGTTTTTGAGCAAGCTGTTAGGAACGCTACTCCTCTGGTCGAAGTCAAGGCTCGGCGAGTGGGTGGTGCAACGTATCAAGTTCCAATGGAGGTTCGTTCCGAGCGTGGAATCGCATTAGCATTGCGTTGGCTCATCCAGTTTTCACGACAGCGTTCTGGACGTTCGATGGCAATGAAGTTGGCTAATGAATTAATGGATGCTGCTAATGAAACTGGCAGTACGATTCGTAAGCGGGAAGAGACTCATCGGATGGCAGAAGCAAATAAGGCATTTGCGCATTATCGCTACTAAACTTCAGCTAAGATGTGCTCTACTAAGGCGCAAAAGTATAGAATCTTAACAGACGCGATTAGGCAATGAATATTTGCCCGAGGTAAGGAGGTTGCTGTGGTGCGTAGTATCCCGCTTGGACGAGTGCGAAATATTGGAATCGCTGCCCATATTGATGCGGGTAAGACGACAACAACAGAGCGAATCTTGTTCTATTCCGGAGTCGTACACAAGATCGGTGAGGTTCATGACGGGACTGCTGTTACCGACTGGATGGCTCAGGAGCGTGAGCGCGGCATTACTATAACTGCTGCTGCAATTACCACAAGTTGGCGAGACCATCGAATCAATATTATTGATACTCCTGGGCATGTTGACTTCACTATTGAGGTCGAACGTTCAATGCGTGTTTTAGATGGCGTAATTACAGTCCTTTGCTCTGTCGGTGGGGTTCAGCCTCAAACTGAGACCGTATGGAGACAGGCTGATCGATATCATGTACCACGCATTGCATTCATCAATAAGATGGATCGAACAGGTGCAAATTTCTTTAGGGTTTATGAGCAGCTTCGCGATCGACTCCGTGCTAATGCTGTACCGATCCAACTCCCAATTGGCAATGAAGACAAGTTTCGGGGAGTTGTTGACTTGGTTGGGATGAGCGCGAGAATTTATAATGATGACCTTGGGATGGACGTTATTGATACAGATATCCCGGATGATGTTCGGGAGTTGGCTGACAAGTATCGCACAAGGTTGATTGAGTCTGTTGCGGAGACTGACGATGTCTTGACGGGAAAGTATCTTGAAGGTGAGACGTTCACTGAAGATGAGATTCGATTAGCTATCCGTAAGGCAACGATTTCTGGCAGCATGGTGCCGGTACTCTGTGGATCTGCATTCAAAAACAAAGGTATTCAGTTGCTGTTAGATGGCGTTGTAGATTATTTGCCGGCTCCGCCAGAAGTTCCATCTATCCAGGGTGAACTCCCAAATGGTTCTGAAGGAGTACGTTATGCTTCTGATGAAGAGCCTTTGGCTGCTCTGGCCTTTAAAGTTATGGCAGATCCATATGGCCGTTTAACCTTCGTTAGGGTTTATTCTGGCGTTTTGGAAAAGGGGAGCTATGTCTACAATTCTACGAAAGATAAGAAAGAGCGAATTTCAAGGCTGATTGTTCTTAAGGCTGATGAGCGAACTGAAGTTGAAGAGCTTCGTGCTGGAGATTTGGGTGCTGCACTGGGTCTGAAGGATACGTTCACTGGTGATACGTTGTGTGATAGTGATTCACCCATTATTCTTGAGTCACTGTATATCCCTGAGCCTGTTATCTCGGTTGCAGTTGAGCCCAAGACCAAGCAAGATATGGAGAAGCTGTCCAAAGCTCTACAGTCACTTGCTGATGAAGATCCTACATTCCGAGTGTCGGTTGATCCGGAAACTAATCAAACTGTCATTGCAGGTATGGGCGAACTTCACCTTGAAATTCTTGTTGATCGCATGCTTCGAGAGTTCAAAGTTGAAGCAAACATCGGGGCACCTCAGGTTGCTTACCGAGAGACTATTCGGAAGGCGATCGCATCTGAAGGTAAATTTATCCGACAGAGTGGTGGAAAAGGTCAGTATGGTCATGTTGTGATTGAGGTTGAGCCGGGTGAAGCAGGTAGTGGCTTTGAGTTTGTTTCAAAAATTGTCGGGGGTTCTATTCCGAAAGAATATGTTTCTCCTGCCGAACAGGGCATGAAAGAGGCCTGCGAGTCCGGTATTCTAGCTGGGTATCCAGTTATCGACTTGAAAGTCAAACTGGTTGATGGCTCTTATCATGACGTTGATTCTTCGGAGATGGCATTTAAGATTGCGGGTTCTATGGCGATCAAAAATGCTGTGATGAAGGCTTCTCCGGTTCTGTTAGAACCGATGATGAAGGTTGAGGTCGAGGTGCCCGAGGATTTCTTGGGTGATGTCATTGGAGATCTCAATTCTCGTCGAGGGCACATTGAAGGAATGGGTTCTGAGGAAGGCATTGCTCACATTTCTGCTAAAGTGCCTTTGGCGGAGATGTTTGGATATGCTACCGATATTCGATCCAAAACCCAGGGTCGTGGCTTATTCTCAATGGAGTTCAGTGACTACGATGAGGTGCCTCGCAACGTTGCGGAGGCCGTCATCGCCAAAAGCAAGGGAACGCATAATTATTAAAGAGTCAGAGAGAGGAAGACGTAACTCATGGCACGCGCAAAGTTCGAAAGAAACAAGCCCCACGTTAACATTGGAACAATTGGTCATGTTGACCATGGGAAAACGACCCTGACGGCAGCTATCACTATGGCACTCGCTGTTACAGGTGGTGGTAAGGCTCGGAAATACGACGAAATTGATGCAGCTCCAGAGGAAAAAGCTCGTGGTATTACGATTAATACCGCTCACGTAGAGTATCAGACAGACAGTCGTCATTACGCTCATGTAGATTGTCCTGGACATGCAGACTATGTGAAAAATATGATTACTGGTGCGGCTCAAATGGATGGTGCCATCCTGGTTGTGTCGGCTGCTGATGGCCCGATGCCGCAGACTCGGGAGCATATTTTGTTGGCTAAGCAGGTTGGTGTTCCAAGTATTGTTGTTTTCCTAAATAAGCAAGACCAAGTTGATGACGAGGAGTTGCTGGAGCTAGTTGAACTAGAAGTTAGAGAGCTTCTTAGTTCTTACGATTTCCCAGGGGATGACATTCCAATCGTTTCTGGTTCTGCTTTACTCGCGGTAGAAGCATTGACATCTGATCCAAGCTTGAAGCGTGGGGATAATGAGTGGGTCGATAAAATTCTGGTGCTGATGGATAATGTTGATGATTTTATTCCTACTCCGGAACGAGATGTTGATAAGCCGTTCTTGATGGCTGTTGAAGATGTGTTCTCTATCACGGGACGTGGAACTGTTGCGACTGGACGAATCGAGCGTGGCAAGGTCAAGGTTGGTGAGACTGTTGAGCTTGTTGGCTTGAAGGATACTCGTAGTACCACCGTTACCGGGGTCGAGATGTTCCAGAAGACCTTGGATGAAGGGATGGCTGGAGATAATGTGGGCGTTTTACTTCGAGGTGTTCAGAAGGATGATATTGAGCGCGGTATGGTGCTTGCCAAGCCTGGCTCTATCACTCCTCATACTCAATTTGAGTCTGAAGTTTACGTCCTTAAGAAAGAGGAAGGAGGCCGTCATACTCCGTTTTTCCCAGGGTATCGTCCTCAATTTTTCGTCCGTACCACTGATGTGACGGGGACGATTACAACCTTTACGGCAGATGACGGCTCTGAGGCTGAAATGGTTATGCCTGGCGATCGCGTTAAGATGACAGTTGAACTGATTAATCCAATTGCGATTGAACAAGGGATGCGGTTTGCAATTCGCGAAGGCGGTCGTACTGTTGGTGCGGGCGTTGTTTCCAAAATCCTCAAATAGCAGTTTCCTTGAGAGCCTATCGGCAGTTTCCGAATTAGGGTTAACTGCCGATGGTGTTTGATTTACTGAACCTAGACAATTTAAATCGACATAATTGGGTAAGAGTTTAATGGCAACCATTCAGCAGCAAAAGATTCGAATTCGCTTGAAGGCATTTGATCGCAGCTTGCTAGACACGTCGTGCGAAAAAATCGTGGATACAGCTAACCGTACTAACGCCACTGCAATTGGCCCTATTCCATTGCCGACCAAACGCCGAATTTATTGTGTTCTGCGATCGCCACATGTTGATAAAGATTCGCGAGAGCACTTTGAGACCCGTACTCATCGGCGGATTATTGATATCTATCAGCCCTCTTCAAAGACAATTGATGCATTGATGAAGCTTGACCTGCCTGCTGGGGTTGATATTGAGGTTAAGCTTTAGAAAATCTAAGCTTCTAAAGCTTATAATTTATTCAGATTTGCCTGGGCTATTCTGTCATCATAGTTCTGAATCGGTTAGCAACGTTGAACAGGTCGTGTGGCTGAATCAACGATAGTTGTTGGGGGTTATGAGTTCACTAAGCTAACGTCTACTAGTCTGCTTAATATCGGTTTTCTATTGGCTTTATTGGGCATAAGTTAGGAATTTGGTATGGAACTCGATGTTTCTTCCATTATTGATGAGCAGTTTGATGCAGAAGTGACGAAGGCATCAGAGCCTGTAGTTGTTTATTTTTGGGCTTCTTGGTGTGGCCCATGTCGCTTGATGAGCCCAATTATTGATTGGGTTGCTAAAACGTATCCAGACCTTAAAGTGGTTAAGATGGAGGTGGATCCGAATCCACAATCTGTTGCTAAATGCAAGGTGCAAGGAGTTCCATCTCTTGCTTTATTCCAATCTGGGGAACTCGTCAAGTCAATTGAGGGAGCCATTAATAAGCAGCAGTTGTCTGAGATTCTTTCAACCAATTTGTCTACAGATTTTTAAGGTTCGCTGTAGCCTCTTATATTGGTTGACTTGGCTTAAGAAGAGATGTGCTGAAGGTTGATCTCGGTATGCAATTCGCCAATCGAATTAGAGCATTTCAAGCAAATGTATTTGCTGATATGGATCATGCTAAAGCTCGTTCGCAGGCTGCTGGACAAGATATTATTGACTTGTCTCTAGGGTCGTCTGACTTGCCGACTGCCTCTTATGTTTTAGAAGAGATTGCTCGCTCTCTGTATGACTCGAATACCCATCGGTATCTTCTCTTCCATGGAACTCGACCGTTTCGAGAAGCTGCAGCTAATTGGTACTCCCGACGGTTTGGAGGGTCAGTTAATCCTGATTTGGAGGTTCTGCCGTTAATTGGTTGTCAGGAAGGAACAGCGCATTTGCCGCTGGCGCTGCTAAACCCAGGAGATTTTGCACTGTTGCAAGATCCAGGTTATCCCTCTCATGCGGGTGGTGTATATCTAGCAAGCGGTCAAGTTTATGCAATGCCTTCGAACGCAGAGAATGGTTTTTTGCCTATGTTCTCTGATATTCCTTCCCCGGTATTGTCTCAAGCACGCATGATGGTCTTGAGCTATCCACATAATCCGACTACGGCGATCGCCCCGTTATCATTTTTTCGGGAAGCAGTTGAGTTTTGCCAGACTCATAATCTTGCCCTAGTGCATGATTTTCCCTATGCCGATGTTGTGTTTGATGACACAGTCGCTTCTTCAGTATTACAAGCCGATCCTGAAAAAAGTGTTTCGATTGAATTCTTTACTATGTCAAAATCGTTTAACATGGGCGGTTTTCGGGTTGGGTATGCAATTGGCAATCGAGACTTGATTCGAGTATTGCGACAGGTGAAGGCAGTTGTTGATTTCAACCAATACCGTGGAATCTTGAATGGGGCGATCGCTGCTCTCAATGGCCCACAAGATTCTGTGCAGAAAACGGTTGACACCTTTCGTCAACGTCGAGATATTTTTGTGCAAGCCTTATATCGGATTGGTTGGGATGTGCATACACCTGCTGCCACCATGTATGTTTGGGCAAAGTTACCTCAACCATGGGCTCGTGAATCTATGAAATTTTGCACACAACTGGTTGAAGAAACTGGAGTTGCTGCCGCTCCTGGGGCTGGTTTTGGTAAGTCTGGTGAAGGGTATGTACGGTTTGCTTTGGTTCATAATTCAGCTGTTTTAGAAACGGCTGTCGGTCGAATTGCACAGTTTTTAGAATCTACCCGCTAAAGATATATTCTGCTGAATTCGCTTAGCCGTTTATAGATGTGGTAGTACCAAATCAATGATTGCCATAGCTTACAGGTGAATCTTACTTGGTTTGGGTCATAAAAGTTATGGCTCCTGCTATTCCAACTCCTACTAGTAAGGGCGTTAACCAATTGCCAAGACGGACATATAGAGTCTGTGACTGTCTACGATAAATGCTGTCGGCATGAATCTCATAAGTGTTGATTCCAGATTTCCATTGTGTGCGTCCATGAGGATCAACAAATGCTGAATAGCCCGTATTTGTGGCGCGTGCGGCCCAGCGATCCGTTTCGATAGCCCGCATAATATCTTGCGCATGGTGTTGAGCAGGCATCGCAGACTTATAGTGAGCATTATTTGAAGCCGTAATAATAAATTGCCCACCATCATGAGCTTGATCCCGAAAATGACTGGCATATGCAGATTCATAGCAAATGCCTGCGATCGCCCGTCCAAACGGAGTATCCAAGCGTTGATGCGGTTCACCTGGTATTAAACGAGCCTCAAGCGGAGAAAGACGGCTGATAATTTGTCCGAACCATTGCTCAAGCGGAATATATTCACCTAATGGCACCAGATGGGCTTTGCGATATTCGTTAATGGTGTCACCCTCGCCATTGAGTGTAAACAAACTATTAGCGATCGCCTGACCTTCGGCACCAAATGCGCCCAGCCAGACTGGTACTCCTGCATCGCGAACCGCATAATAGAATGACAACCGCGTCCGATTTTGAGCCGTCCATAGAAACGGGAGAGCCGTCTCAGGGGTTAAGACTGCATCAACGCCCATAGCTGCAAGCTTCTGATATCCAGCAGTATATCCCTCGATTGCCCGCCTGCCGCCTTCTTCATAAAGTTTGATCGTATTGGGAATATTTCCCTGAATGATGCCAACCTGGAGAGCCGCATCGGGTGAGTCTGATAAAGGCCGACTGTACATGGCTAAGCCAATCGAGTGAAATCCTAGCATCAGAGCTAAGGCGATCGCAGCACAATAGCAAGCACAGCGCACACCCGAAGAGCATACCACCCGGCTTTCAGCATTATTTCTCAAAGACATCCAAGCCCACAAGGCTTCAGCCCCAAAGCCATTCACGATGACAATAGCTGCAGTAACCGTCAGCGGGCCTGAGACCTGACCCAGATGGAGAATGACAAGATTAGAAGGGCTTTGCGTGTAGGATAAGGAACTCCACCACAGTGGCCCCATCGACCACAGCGCTTCTAAACCACACCAGAGGCCGGTGCCCACTAGAACTCGAAGAGCAGACCGATAAAGTGAACCTTGATGACCAGAAGGCGATCGCACAATTGTAATCCAGCACCATCCCATAGCCCATAGGCTAACGAGTGCTGCTCCCCAGAGAGTTATCAGCATCCAGCACAAAAAGGCGATCGCCAGACTGGCCAGCCAGGGCACCCCCATCCAAGTCATTGGGTGGATGCCCGTAATCCAAGATAATGCCAACCCATGATACCCAATCCCCCAACCGAGGCCGATTAACCTTGCATTGCGAATACTATCCCTACGGGTGCTGGAGTAATTCACAGACAGAGATAAATCCAGCAACACAAACCATACAGGAATCAGAGCAAACCAAGCTAGATACCAGGCATTATGAGGTGCAGGAGCTAACCCCATGAAACATCCTCCACCTAATCCGATACCCAGGCGAGTTGCAAAATCTTTACAACGTCTAGACTTCAGGATCTGAGAAATTAGTGAATAGGAATTTGGCATTAAACTAAGCAAACGCCTTGCAAATCAACTCTGATTACCTTGCATTTACTCGCTCACATCTGCTGCTCCAGGATCATCTACTGCTCCAGAATTGTCTATTTCAAGTTCATCTGTGCCAGGTTCGCCTGTTTCAAGTTCATCTGCTCCAAATTCCTCGTCTGCGCTGAATTCGCCTTCCGTTTCAGGAGGAACAAGTGCAACTGCCACAATCGCGTCATCCTCATCTAACCGTTGAACCTGAACACCCGTAGCCATACGAGATTGGCAAGAAATTGCATTAACTGATTGCCGGATAATAATGCCACGACTCGTAATCAGAATCATTTCGTCATCTTCCCCGACAATCTGTAGGGCAGCCAGTTGGTCATTAGGTTTGCGGAACTTAATCGAACGCAAGCCCATGCCAGCCCGGTTTTGCAATCGGAATTGAGACACTGGAACACGCTTACCTAGACCTCCCGTGGTAATTACCAAGACCCACGGCCCCTGAGTCTTAGGGCACTCTATTTCGGGTTGCTCAGGTTCGATCTGATCGGTTTCCAGCAGGTCTGGATCAACTCCTTCACCGTCA
>CAZCXK010000002.1:0-72573 GCA_964502605.1 uncultured bacterium | reverse complement strand
TCAACCAACTGCCCTGGCAAAATATCCATACTAATCAACTCATCGCCAGAGCGAAGCGACATCGCTCTCACACCTCGCGTAGGTCGCCCCAACGGTCGAAGTTGGTTTTGGTCAGCCCGGAAGTGAATGGTCATGCCATTGCGAGTTCCGATAATGATGCTGTCTTGAGGATGTGCGCGACGAACCCAGCGCAGTTGGTCACCCTCCTCTAGGGAAATGGCAATCAGGCCATTAGCCCGAATGTTGCTAAACGCAGAAAGCCCAGTTTTTTTGATATATCCCCCATGAGTTAGCATCACCAAATACTCGTCATCAGTAAATTCGGTGACAGGCACTACTGACGTGATTTTTTCCTCACGAGAAACGGGCAACATCTGCACAATTGGAATCCCTCGAGACGTACGAGATCCCATAGGAATTTGATAGGCCTTCAGGCAATAGACAACGCCGCGATTGCTGAAGAACAAGATGCTGTCATGGTCAAGACAGCTCAGGAAATGCTCAACCCCGTCATCGTCCTTAATTCGAGCCCCCGCTTTGCCTCTTGTTGCCCGATTTTGAGCTTCAAATGTACTTACGGCCATACGTTTAACATAGCCTTGCTCAGTTAGCAAAATGACGGCTTGCTCGTTAGCAATCAGGTCGATATCGTCTAAATCGCCGTCACTTTGCTCAATGACGGTCATTCGAGGTGTGGCATGTTTTGCCCGCAGATCACTCACCTCTGTTTCAATAATCTCAAGGATGCGCTCTCGTCGCTCTAGAATGTCGCGCAAATCGGTAATGCGAAGTTGCAAATCTTCATGTTCTTGTTGAATCTTCTCAGCTTCCAATGCAGTAAGACGGCGAAGCTGCATTTGCAAAATTGCATCGGCTTGGATCTCAGAGAGGCTATAGCTCTCAACAAGCTGCTGCCGAGCTGTCGGTGCATCTGCGGCATGACGAATCAGCTCAATGATGGGATCCAGATTACTGAGGGCAATGAGTAACCCATGCAAGATGTGATCCCGCTCTTCAGCTTTGCGGAGATGATATTGCGTCCGGCGAACGATCGTTTCAATTCGAAAATCGAGGAAAACCTGAATCAGCTCTTTCAGCCCTAGGATTTGAGGTTCTCCGTTGACTAACGCCAGCATATTGACGCCAAAATTGTTTTGGAGCGGCGTTTGTTTGTAGAGGTTATTGAGCACAACCCGAGGATAGGCGTCTCGTTTCAGCTCAATGACGATCCTCATGCCTTGGCGATCGCTCTCATCTCGAATATCCGCAATGCCATCGAGACGACGGTCATTCACCATTTCTGCAATTTTCTCAATCAGAGCGGCCTTGTTCGTCTGATACGGCAACTCAGTAATGATAATAGCTTCTCGAGGAGGGCGACCCCGATGTTCAATGGTTTCAATTGTGGCAACTCCTCTCATGGTGACTGACCCACGGCCAGTCATATACGCTTCACGAATGCCACTTGAGCCAAGGATCTGTCCACCAGTTGGAAAATCTGGCCCTGAAATATATTGCATTAAATCCCGGCTGGTCAGATCAGGATTATGAATCAGGGCTACCATGCCATCAATCAGCTCTCCCAGGTTATGCGGTGGAATGTTTGTGGCCATGCCCACTGCAATGCCCGACGACCCATTCAGCAACAGCTGAGGCACCCGTGACGGTAGAACAATAGGTTCTTGCTGAGAGCCATCAAAGTTATCAACGAAGTCAACTGTTTCAGCTTCGATGTCCTGCAGCAACGAATCGGTTGTCAGCGACTGCAAGCGACATTCGGTATATCGCATTGCTGCTGGCGGATCATTATCGACCGATCCAAAGTTTCCATGCCCGTTAATTAGGGGTAGTCGCATGGAAAAGCTTTGCGCCATCCGAACCAGGGCATCATAAACTGCTGTATCACCATGGGGATGATACTTACCTAAAACCTCACCCACGACACGAGCGCACTTTCGAAACGGACGTTCAGGCGTTAATCCTAATTCATGCATCGCATAAAGAATACGACGATGAACGGGTTTGAGGCCATCCCTAGCATCAGGTAATGCTCGACCTACGATGACGCTCATGGCGTACTCTAAGTAGGATCGAGACATCTCGTTACGAAGGTCTGTTGGGACAATCCGCTCTTGGGGAGTGCTCATAGCCTAAAAACAACTCCAAAACATTTCATTGAACCTAGCTTGCTGAATGATAAGCGTTAAGGGTTAGATCAAGCAGTCCTGAGATGGGGCATCTACAGACAACCTCTAAACCACTCTTCAGACATATTGCCTTCAGACATATTGACAAACAATGCAAAGCCGCTCATTACTTACCTAATTACCTAAGCCCATAAAAATAGAGCTTTACTGATCAGAAATCTATACCCCTTGGTCTGAACCCGACGTAATTTGCCCAGATTGACATAGATTCATCATCTGGATGCAAAATCTAGGCATTCAGTAGCATTGAAGTACTCAGCAACTTGAGCAGGCACATTGCGGCTACTCAGATATCCTTAATAAATCCTGTTCAACAAGCTAGGTGAACTTACTATTCACCTCTAAAAGTGTAGCATAATAACTCTTTTCTCTGAGGGCGTACCTTAAGTTAGGAATAGGCATAACTTGAATTTAGAAAAACTTGAGTATTTCTCTAGATCAATCGCTTTATATTTTAGAAAAAACAATCGCTTTTTCAGGCTTATGTTCTGTTTATTATGATGAGTTATAGCCAGGTTTTTTAGGATGTGAACGACAGTGGCTCCTGAGAATCGTTGCGCCTGCAGCCTTTATCTTGTTCTACTAGTCTAATCTTGCTCTGGTGGTCAGTTAAGAAATTCTTGCAATCCTAACGATGGCTTTAATCCTCTGGTACATGACTAGAATCAGCCCATATAGTGATCATAAAATAATTGATTCTAAAGTACTAAAATATTACAGATTGCTGAGAAATCATTCAGATTTTTGAGGAGACTTCTGCATACTTTAGACTGGTTTAATGGGCCTATTTCATAAAACCAAAAACGTATGATTAATCAGTTTATGATCGTTGCCAAACCACTAGTAGTACTCCACAAACGATAAACCCTAGTCCCAAAATACGGAGTGGCGGGATTGACTCTCTAAATGCAAAATAGCCAATTAGCACAGAAAAAACGTAGCTGAGGGCGACAGAGGGAGCGATCACGCTCAACTTAACTCGTGTCAGCAGCAAAATGTACGCGATCGCACTCAACCCGTAGAACGCTAATCCTCCTAGTAGTTCAGGGGTCATAACGATGCTCAATGTATGTTCGATTATATTTTCTGGGGTTACTCTGCCCAATTTTAGTGCGCCCAGCTTCAGCAAAAACTGACCCGCAACAGCCATTAAGAGTGATAAAGCAAATGCGCTAAATTCAACAGAAGTCACGGCAGCAATCTATTTGAAAAATAGGTGATTACAATTTGAACTTGGCATTGTTAACTTCAACGATCTGTCGTTAAGTCTTTTGTCTAGCAGTGGTATTCGGCATCGTTCGAGTTCAATGCAATATGTAAGTATACATAGTATTTATACACGCTGATATGGTTTGCATAATTTACTCTGATGAGTTTTTGGATCACAAGCCAGGGCGCTTTCATCCTGAGCAACCTGGTCGTCTAACGGCAATCAAAACGGCCCTTGAGACAGCGCCTTGGTCTGAAACCTTGCAGTGGGTGACGCCTACTTCAGTTTCAGAATGGGGCGATCGCCTGATGGATGCACTATATGCAATTCATCCCCGACAATATGTTGATACCGTTCGACAATTCTGCTGCGCAGGCGGTGGACATCTCGATCCTGATACCCTAGTGTCATCTCGGAGCTATGATGTTGCACTGTTAGCTGTTGGAGCCTGGATGAACGGGATAGATCAAGTTATACAGACAGGAACCCCAGCTTTTGTTTTGTCGCGTCCACCTGGTCATCATGCCCTGCCAACTCGGAGCATGGGATTTTGCGTATTTTCAAATGCCGCGATCGCAGCCCACTATGCTCTTAATTTTCCCACCATCAATCGAGTCGCCATCTTAGATTGGGACGTCCATCACGGCAACGGCACGCAAGCGATCGTTGAACAGCATCCTCACATTGCATACTGTTCGCTGCATGAATATCCTCATTATCCCGGCACAGGCGATCGGTCTGAGCATGGAAGCTACGGTAATGTAATGAATTTGCCCATCAATGCTGGAAGCTCTCTGGAAGACTACGAACCCCTGTTTGAGCAACGAGTGCTGCCGTTTTTGCAAAATTTTGGGCCCGACGTGTTGATTGTTAGCGCTGGGTATGACGCCACTGAGTCTGATCCATTGGCTAGCATTAAGCTGCACCCTAACGACTACAGAATTTTCACAACACGCTGCCTCAAGGTCACATCTCAAATTGTCTTTGGCCTTGAAGGGGGATACGACTTTAGCGCATTAGCTCAGTCAGTTTTAGCAACAATTGAGCCTTGCCTGCTGCTGCCGCTCTAGCAATAGACAGTTGCCAATTGCGAAATGAATTAGCGCTAAAGATGGATCGATTGGCTTTAGAATAACTACCCAGGAACATGTCTTGAGTGAAGACGACATTTACTTACAGGATAACGACTCACCAACCCAAGAGTCTAGACAAGATGGGTGGCCGATGAGTCTTCAGATGTTATCTCAATCGGCGAAATCATCAATGGAGACTCAATCGTCGTTAACCTCTAACCTGTTCCTTGTGCTAGAACACAGACGATAAAGCAGCCTCTATAATAATGGGATATCTGCTTGACTGAAGTCTGATATCTTACCTCTATCTCAGATCTAACACCAACTGTTCATCGGTATTATAAATTCAGTACGGAGAAAATTATCAATTATGATGAATATCTTCTTAACCATTTCAATATGAATTCAGGCTAGCAACTCTAGTAAAGGTTTTGGTGGATTAAGCAAGATTAAGTCTGTGCTGAATACCGCTGTTTCCAATGGTGTTGCAAGTTCTCTCTCAGATTAAATTGAGCAGCAAAACTTAATCGTTTTACCCAAGTAGCACTTCTACTCCAATGGTAGTTGATGTATGGTTAACGTCTTTAGCTTAATTTGAGCAAGTTTGAATGGGATAAGTTTGCACTAGCTAGCTTCAGGTTTTATGGGTAATCAAGGGGACATCGGATTCACGCAAATAGAGTCTAATTTGTGACAGATAAATCAAATTGCTGACGACGAACCCAGAGTCATCACATTAATAATTATTAGGTCTAAGTTTTTATGTCATTTATGAACCGTCTCTCAATTTTTGTAGACGGAAACAACATGTTTTACGCTCAGCAGAAGAATGGCTGGTTTTTTGACCCTAAGCGGGTCTTACACTATTTCACCAGCCCACCTGACGTCATATTGATTAATGCATTCTGGTATACAGGGCTAAAAGATTCGCAAGATCAACGGGGGTTTAGAGACGCATTAATTAGTTTAGGGTATACCGTTAGGATTAAGATTTTGAAAGAGTATTATGATGATAATTCTGGGCGCTATTCTCAGAAAGCAAATCTAGATATTGAAATTGTTGTAGACATGTTCAATACGGTCGAACAGTATGATCATGTCATTCTTTTTAGCGGAGATGGAGATTTTGAACGGGCAATCGAGCTGCTGCGTTCTAAAAACACTCATATCACCGTAGTCTCAACGGAGGGCATGATCGCCCGAGAGCTGCGTAATGCCACTGACCGCTACATTGACCTTAACGATATTCGTGATTATATCGAGAAGGTGGATGGTAATTAGCTCTACCATCTGAGGAAACGAAAAGACCCTCTAAAATAAGGATCATCTGGATTGGCTCAGCCACGCGATCCATGATCTCTTTTTTTTGAATGTAGAACTCGTTAGGTCGATAAAGTGCCATGAATATGCCGTTTCAGCCTGATCGAATCATTATTTTTGATACGACGCTTCGCGATGGAGAGCAGTCGCCTGGGGCCACACTGAATGTGGATGAAAAACTGAGTATTGCACGGCAGTTGGCGCGACTAGGCGTTGATGTGATTGAAGCTGGTTTTCCGTTTGCGAGCCCGGGTGATTTTGAAGCAGTCAGCAAGATTGCTGAAGCCGTTGGCATAGAGGGCGGCCCAACCATCTGTGGACTCGCTCGAGCCACGTCTCAAGATATCGAGGTAGCAGCAGAGGCGCTAAAGCCAGCGGCTCACCCTCGCATTCATACATTTCTTGCTACATCTGACATTCACCTGCAATATAAGCTGAAAAAGTCGAGGGCAGATGTGCTTGCGATCGTACCTGAGATGGTGGCTCATGCAAAGTCATTGGTGGATGATGTCGAGTTTTCTCCAGAAGATGCGGGACGCTCTGACCCGGAGTTTTTATATCAGGTGCTTGAATGTGCGATCGCTGCAGGGGCCACAACGGTTAACATTCCCGATACGGTGGGCTATACAACTCCCAGCGAGTTTGGAGCGCTCATTCGCGGCATCAAAGATAATGTTCCAAACATTGACCATGCTGTGATTTCAGTGCATGGTCACAATGACTTGGGCTTAGCTGTGGCCAATTTCTTAGAGGCAGTTAAGAATGGGGCCCGTCAGCTGGAATGCACTATTAATGGAATTGGGGAGCGAGCTGGCAATGCCGCGCTTGAGGAACTGGTGATGGCGCTCCATGTGCGCCGACAATTTTTTAATCCGTTTCTGGGTCGTGCAGTTGACTCTGAAGCCCCGTTAACTGCAATTGACACTCGCCAGATCTACAAGACGTCTCGTCTGGTATCGAATTTGACTGGCATGTTTGTCCAACCGAACAAGGCGATCGTTGGAGCCAATGCATTTGCCCACGAGTCTGGTATTCATCAAGATGGGGTTTTAAAGCATCGGCTGACCTACGAAATTATGGATGCTCAATCCATTGGATTGACGGATAACCAAATTGTTTTAGGCAAACATTCTGGGCGTAATGCCTTTCGCACTCGTCTCCGCGAGCTGGGATTTGAGCTATCAGACCAAGAGCTGAATCGTGCGTTTCTGCGGTTCAAGGAGCTAGCCGATAAGAAAAAAGACGTGACCGATTGGGATTTGGAGGCCATTGTCAACGATGAAACTCAACAGGCTGTGGAAGCGTTTCGGCTGGAGTTGGTGCAAGTCTCATGTGGCGATCGCGCCCGACCTACTGCTACAGTCACGGTTCTGACTCCTGATGGTCAAGAATTGACAGATGCTGCAATTGGCACTGGCCCAGTAGACGCAGTGTATAAGGCGATCAATCGAGTCGTGGAGATGCCTAACCAGCTTGTCGAGTTTTCGGTAAAGTCAGTAACAGAAGGCATTGATGCGATGGGTGAAGTCACCATTCGCTTGCGGCATGAAGGGCGACTGTTCTCAGGTCATGCAGCGAATACAGACATTGTGGTTGCGTCTGCTCATGCGTATGTGAATGCTCTCAATCGGCTTTACGCAGTTCTTCAGCAAGGTAACGTGCTTCATCCTCAACGCGATACGGCTGATGTGCCACTGATTGGCTAGTCCGTTGTTCTGAGGACGTTAGTTTGAAACCCTCTATCTGGCGCTATTTATCGACATATTGTGTATTAGGAGCGATCGCCCTTGCGATGCTCCTGCCATTGGTTTGGCTAGTGAGCACAGCGTTTAAGTCGCCAGCAGAAGATATTTTTCAGTTCCCACCACAGTTTTGGCCACAGCAGCCGACGTTCCAAAATTTCATTCGCGTTTGGCAGACTAATCCCTTTGGCCGCTATTTATTGAACAGCACGCTGGTTGCCGGATTAACGGTGCTCTTAAACGTGCTGATTTGTTCGCTTGCGGCATATCCGCTAGCGCGTCTGAGGTTTCGGGGCCGAGAGCCAATTTTCACGCTCATCGTAGCGACCATTTTGATTCCGTTTCAAATTGTGATGATTCCGCTCTACATTCTGACGGTGCAGTTAGGGTTGCGGAATAGCTACCTGGGCTTGATCTTTCCAGCGATCGCCTCAGCATTCGGCATCTTTTTACTACGGCAAGCCTTTCAGGGCGTTCCTAAAGAGCTGGAAGAAGCCGCTCGCATTGATGGTTGTTCAGACCTGGGGATCTGGTGGCACGTTATGCTGCCCTCAGTACGACCAGCACTAGTCACACTCGCCATTTTTGTCTTCATCGGCTCTTGGAGTGATTTCCTTTGGCCATTAATTATTCTTGATCGGCCCGAATACTATACCCTGCCTTTAGGAGTTGCCAAGCTAGCAGGTGCTTTCTCACTAGACTGGCGGCTGATTGCAGCAGGCTCTGTGATCTCGATTGCGCCGATTTTAGCAGTTTTCATTCTCGTGCAGCGATATATTGTGCCAACTGATGCTGGCAGTGGGGTAAAAGGATAGCCAGTCTGCTGGACTTTGCATATATTAAGAATTTGTGCGAGTATTTAAGAAATGTAAATCAATTTTAATTTAACTGGTTTTGATTGATTTACAGCTTTAGTGTCAATGTTTACACAGAGCAAAGCCTAATCAAAGGGAGCCAATGATAGCCACTGAGTTCGCTTCTGAATGATTGAGTTGACACTTTAAACCACACACAGGATTAAGTTTATGCAAGATGTTTCTACCGCAGATACCATGGGAACAGCCAGCTCATTTTTGGATAGGGTCAAGCAAGCAGCAGGACTGGAAGATTTGTATGATGCCAGAGATGTTGCTGAAGTTGTCTTTCGGACAATGCGAGATGTGATGACGACCGATGCCTCTGACCGAGTTGCAGCTGAGCTCGCAGGTAAAGTCCTTTCCACTGGAGATAGCCAGATGTCTCAGTGTGAATTGGCAATGCTTTGGAAAGATACAAACCCTTTCGTGCGGTTTTTGGCGCGTTTGCGTCCTCCTCTTGCGATTAAGCCAGAGACGTTTATATTCCGAGTCAGCCAGGAAGCTGGGCTCTCTCGCGGAATCGACCCAATTGAGGTGGTTGAGGCCGTATTCTCAGCTCTTAAGCGCGAGCTTTCTCAAGCTCGGATTCAGGAAGTAGCTGACTTTTTGCCTGGAGAAATTCGTCAAATCTGGAAACAGGCATAGCTACCTGTTGAGCGGAGTATGAATCCATTGTCTGGCAATGACTTGTCGGCTTTGGTTTTATAAAAATGAGCTTGACGAAGGTCAGCGCATGTAATGGTATAGGGTGGGTGAAACCGGAGCGTAGCGCATTTATCTACTCTACCGGACATTAAAGGTTTGATGTATTGCGTTTTTGATTTAGTGAAGCAGTACCTTGGGCGATATGCAAATTACAAAGCGATCGCCGCTCTACTTGTGTGACGAGGCATTGCTTTCAGTCAATTTGGCAGGGTCGCGCTTCTCGAGTCTGGCCGAAATTCTTCGAGCAGAGTTTCATCAGAATTATAGAGTTCTAGGGGTAATCCGAAGCGACTAGAGGTAGTCTTGAGAGCCTCTCTCAGAAGTTTCTGATGATGAGTTGCGATCGCCCCTAGTCTTCTATTGTTACTGGTTTGAGCTTCAGAGATAGCGTCTGCATAGTCGAGGTCAAGTTGCACACGAATCACCTCATTTGTCGATAAGACTCGGCAAAAGCGCGAACCTCCAATGCAAATTTGATTTAGTGCTGTTTCGACCTCTTGATTTGAGGGCGAACCAACGGCCACCTCAGCAGCTGTCGGCATTACCTCAGCAGAAATTGGTGTAGACTCTAGAATCGGTATCGCGGTTCCAAGTCGCTGATTAACAGAGTCAAGCGAGGTCTTGTAGAAATCTAGCTGCCGCTTAGCATCCAAAGCTGCAATTGAATTTTCTGGAACCTGACGGAGTTGCTCCAGCGCATTTGTCCACAAAGTCTGAACATTTTGCCAATCTTGTGGAGACTGCGCTGCCTGCTGTCGAGCTTGAGCAAGCTGAGCCGTACTTTGAGCCAGGTTCAAGACTGACGCTGCTTCTTCCTCAGATTGAATCTGGCGTTCAACTTGGGCGAGTTGCTGCTGATGAATGGTGAGACGCTGTTGGGCAAACTCAAAGAGATCGCTATCAGGCGGAATGGCACTTAGTTGAGTAATGGTTGATTGCCAAAGCGATCGCACTGAAACCCACTCGTCTGTCGTATAAATTGGTGTCTGTTGCGATGAATCAGCTGCGGTTGTAAGCTGCTCTACGGCAATCAGTTGTTCAACTAGAGACGCCTGACTTTGGTAGATGTCTAGCAGCGGTTGAGATTCTTGGCTATGGCGCGACCATAGCGGAATGGGTTCCAGCAAAGATATCCCGCGCTGAATAGACTGCTGAATGCTGTCGAGGTCGTCCCACGATGCTACATTTTGCATGTCATCAGAAATTTCTTGATTCAATGCTTGAGCCGTTTCGAGTTCTGGACACTCGCCGACAACACAGCTTTGGCTCGACACATAAAATCCTCCTAACGTACCCAAGGTAGTGATGCCTAACGCAATGGAGAGTCGGGTATCAAGGCGATCGCTCCACCGTTCTCGTCGGTGTATATAACTACTCGCCAACTGGGATTCAGTAGGGATGTGAGATGCAATACCCTGGCTGGGTTCAGACTGGGGCGATCGCCGCCGCTGCAATGACTCACTCCAGGTCTGCCAATTTTCTAGCAGGCGATCGCCCAGCGAACGAGAATTTTGTAGCGTCAACACCTGAACAGCAGCGGGCGTTTCTGCCGAGGAAGCTGATGCTTGATCATTGAGTCGGCCTCCTAATGGATCTACCTCTACCGTCGTCGTCTCAAATGAGGACAGGCGATCAACGAACGTGTCATCGGTCTCGTCGTCATCAACCCAAGCGCGTGATTCCACAAGAGGCTTTGACTTTGCCTGAGACACCCTCTGCTGAGTAGGGGCGATCGCCTGATCCGCTAGGGACAAACGTAGCTGGCTGGGAGCGATCGCCTGCTTGACCTGAGGCGCAGATGCTTGACTAGGGGAAAGCGATGGCTGAATTGTGAACCAACTATGGGCATAGGGATAGCGTTCTCCCATGATGCGTAAATATAGGCGCACCTGCTGCGTAAACTTAAGGTGTAGCGCCTGGATATTGTGTTCTAACGAATAAAAAATTTCGGAGGCATCAAGCGTCACATCGTCTGAGTGCTGCCCTAAAACAATCAGATGTCCTTCGCGAACAGCGCATTGGACATTGACTGGACTATCGGCCAAACATGACTGAAGCCGCTGACTCAGACTGCTAAGTTCTGCCGAATAAAGGGTCATCTGCATTGCAATTTGCCCCACCCACAATACGCTACATCAATTACAGAGCGACTGTGCCACTGCACAACAACTACACACAGTCGCACACTAATTCTTTTTTCTCGACATGCTGTTCGTTTCCGGACAGGCAAGAAAATTTGCAGCGTGCAGCTTTGTTGAAAGGAGTATCAATCCGGCGAAGCGCTCGCATAATAATTTCCAGAGGCTCCGCCTGTCTTACTCAATAAATAAATAGACTCAATTTGCATTGATTTTTCCAATGCTTTTGCCATGTCATACAGTGTCAGAGCGGCGACAGAAACCGCTGTCAGAGCTTCCATTTCAACCCCGGTTACTGCATTAGTTTTGACGTCAGCGCGAATGCGATACCCTGGCAAAGCTGCATCAGGGAAAATCTGGACGTCAATCTTTTGCAATGGCAATGGATGACATAGCGGAATAAGTTGAGCCGTCTGCTTGGCGGCCATAATGCCTGCTAGACGAGCCGTACTGAGCACATCTCCTTTAGGCGCATTGCCAGTCTGGATCGCTTCAAACGTGGTCAATGTCATGCGAATGTGCCCGACTGCTGCCGCTTCTCGACTGGTAGATGGTTTGGCTGAAACATCAACCATATGTGCTTCACCGTGGTCGTCAAGATGTGTGAGGGCATGACCTGGAGCCAGATCCTCTTGATTAAACGAAGAATTTTGTGTCATGGGAGTGGATATGCTACAATGGTAACTCGAGTAAGGGCTTGTAGCTCAGTGGACTAGAGCACGTGGCTACGGACCACGGTGTCGGGGGTTCGAATCCCTCCTAGCCCGTTTTATCCATCACAGCATAGATGTCTCTCTCTCTGCCCAAGGCAAATCGTAATGAGTGAGCTACATCTTTGCTAGATTGTGTCAGAAAAACGATCAGTCCGATTGCTCCTAAAATAGCAGAGATGCCGAAGATGCCTCGATATCCGATGTAGTCAGCGGCACTTCCCAACAGTGGCCCTGCAAGGGCAATGCCAACATCAAACCCGGTCATGCAGATGCCGAAGGTGCGCCCTCGTTCGTCTGCGTTAGAGCGATCGGCCATCAGAACCGCAATCATGGGAATGAGGGTGCCACCACCTGCGCCTTGCAACATTCCGGCTAGCAAAAAGCCTGCAGCGCTATGGGCTTGCCATAGGGCTAGCATCGCTAAAACATATAGACCTAGGCTCGTGGTGATGAAGATACCCCGTCCGTAATGGTCAGAGGCTCGCCCCGTAAACAAGCGAATGCTAAAGCTGGCGATCGCTGCTGCCGTGTAAAATAACCCTACATTGAGGTTGACACCTGCTTCTTGAATAAACAGTGGTGTAAAGGTGCTCAATGTGCCAAATGCTAAGCCTACCATCAACAGCACGAACGCCGGAATGCGAATTCTAGGTGTGAGCAGCAGTCGCCAAAACTTCCCTTGGCGGAGTTGGGTTGAAGACTGAGAGAATACAGCAGGACGAATTTCCCGGATTTGGCAGGTACAGACAATACCAATTAGTCCTAACCCAGCGGACGTCAAGAACATGGGCGCATAGCCGACCTCCGCCTGCAAGAAACCGCCTAATGCTGGCCCAATTGCTAACCCAATTGGGTTAACCAAACTCATATACCCAATTAACTCACCTCGATGCTGGGGCGGTGAGTAGTCAACAACGAGAGCAACATACGCTGTGGCAAAAGCGGCAATGCTGATGCCGTGAAAGGCTCGAAAGGCTATTAACAAAGGGATAGATGCAAAGACAGCATAGCCGATAGGGGCAAGTGCGATCGCGACCATCCCGATTAGTAAAACGACCTTGCGCCCGCGATGATCGGCCATCTGTGCAAGTTGGGGTCTTGCCAACAATAGTCCTAGGGCAAATGAGCCCATGACGATGCCAATCTGCTGACTCGTGCCACCCACATCACGAATATAGAGCGGTAAAACCGGGAGCGTAGACGCTAGCCCCGACCAAAATAAAAGACCTGCGGTGAATAGCACCAACAGGTTTGACCGTTGTTCTGAATTAAGACTCTTAAGAAGTGTCAAGGCTTGAGCTCGCTTAGACGTATCATCATGGCCTACTCACTGGTAGGTCCAACTCTTATGATGACTAAATCTCAGCGAGTTTGCAGCAGATAGAACGCCTTACCCTATGAATTGCAACAAGGTGCTTCTCGTGACTGGTCTGAATCGCGTGTATTGACAGGACTGGTCATTGAGGTAAGCCCGTATGCGGTGGAACGGTTGCGACTCACATCATTTGACGGGAGATAAACTTCTCAAAATCTGCTTGTGTCTGATGCAGTAGCTGATGCCGACTATCGGATGATTGATTGAGTGTCGGCACCAGATTGCGTGCTTGTAAGGCCATATGCAGTTGCAAATGGGCAACATATTCACTAAAGTCTTCGCGAGGTGGTTGATTAAAATTGGGTGTAGACACTGACGGTGACTGTAACATGTTCTCCAACATAAGCTCTTGATGGCTCTCAATTCGGCACTCTCGCAATTAAAATTAATTGCTGCTATTTAAATCTTCGACATTGAAGCTATCACGTCGCCAGACCATGATTTGAGATTTTGCAATGAAGCGTAATGTGTTGGCGTTTAGTATTGAGAAACGTTAATGTCAGCACACCATTAATGTTTGATGCTGTGATATTGAATTAGGGAAGAAATTCTATGAGTTGTGAAATTAGAGCGTGTCATCAATTGCAGCTGAAACCCTTATGGTCAGAGCCTTGCCACGCCCGACCCAAAAAACAGGCTAGGGGCTGTAACCGTTGATTCTTAGTCATTAGAGGCTAATTGATGACAGCCCCTACTTGCTTCCGGCTAATTAGCGATCGCAGTGTTCCTAAATTGCTGATATTCAGAGGCTGTTTAATATCTGATGGCAACTCCTCAAGTCTATGGGGGGATGCCAGCTAGACAAGGCCACTCAGTCTCTCAGGTTAGCTTGACACTAGCAAAAAATAAGGTAGTCAGAACATTGCAAGCGGCTTGAGCTGCAAAAAAGTTCTCACATGATGGAGATAGGTATCAGCATCCTCCAGCATTGGGAAATGAGACGTATTCTTTATCACCACATGCTCAACGCTATCGCTCAACGCGGCGGCTCGTCGCCCCATATCAGCCGGAATGATTTGGTCATATTGCCCTGAGATTAGCAACGTTGGCTCAGTGAGCCGAGCATACTCACCTGGCATAATTTCTGCTGCATATTTGCTAACTGCCGTATAAATAGTTCCAAGGGCAGCTTCATAGTCTGCGATGAGAAAGTCTTCTAAAAAGGCGCGCTGGTCACGTCCTGGAATTTGGCGGTGTAAAAACCGCATCATAAAGACCCGATCAAGCAGAGGAACGCTTAGGAACCAAGCCGGACGGAAGCGAGCCACATATCCGCCAACTACGTGAAACGCTTTAAATGCCGCTGCATTGTAGTCAAAAATGCCCGCACAAGTAAGAATTGCTCGGTTAACCCGGTTGGGGTATCGATTGAGGAACAAAGTCGCAATGGATGACCCGGTTGAGTGGGCATTGAGATCAACTCGATCGAGGCCGAACGCATCTAAAAGAATTGCTAAATCGTCTGCGTAACTTTCTAGCTCATATCCGAGGGCTTCTATTTCAGATGGGGTGGGTCGAGGCAGGGGCGATCGCCCAAACCCGCGTAAGTCATAAAGCAGACAGTCAAAGTCTTCACTGAGCGCCCAGGCAGTGCGTTCCCAATAGCGGGCTGACCCAGCCCAACCATGCAGAAACACCATGACTGGCTTCCCAGAACTAGGCAGACGCTCACCCTCAGCCATCGGAGAGTGGGTAATCCATTCATAGTAGTGATCAACCCCACGAATCTGGATGTAAGGCATCGTTAATCACATTAGGGATTAGTATCATGACTTACATTTTGCCCTAAAACTGGGACAGAGCAAAATGTCCCCCTTGAATGATGGATTTGAAATACACAAAATTTTAGATCGTTTAACCGATGATCCAAAACTCAATGCTGACAAATTACGCTGGTTAGATTCAAGTATGACTATAAAGCCAACCTATTTTCAGTCTGTCAGATTCAGCCCGTTAGGGCATAGTGCAAGCTTCTATGGCTCAAATTATGCTGACTCAGGCTTAGGCAATGATGATGGATGAACTAGCAACTCAGCAGTCGAACGCTTTTCAACCATTTCACGAGTGATGGTACAGCGGGTTACATCCTTGCGGGATGGTAGCTCATACATGACATCTAGCATCAATTCTTCAACAATACCCCTCAACGCCCTCGCCCCGGTTTTACGGCGATAGGCCTCTTTGGCGATCGCCCGAATGGCATCTTGCATAAACTCAAGATGAACATTGTCCATCTTTAACAGTTTCTGATACTGTTTCACCAGCGCATTGCGCGGCTCAGTCAAGATCTCGGTAAGAGCATCTTCATCTAACGGGTCAACCACTGCAACGACGGGCACTCGACCGATAAACTCTGGAATCATGCCAAACTTCACCAAATCATCAGGCTCAAGCTGCTTGAGGACATCGGCTGCTCGCTTTTCTTTCGTTTGGCGATCGCTTGTCTGAATAAACCCAATTGACTTTTTCCCAGTCCGATGTTCTACGGTCTTCTCTAACCCCACAAATGCACCACCGCAAATAAACAAAATATTGGTAGTGTCAATTTGAATGCAATCCTGGTACGGATGCTTGCGCCCCCCTTGGGGTGGAACATTGGCAATCGTCCCTTCCAGCATTTTCAAGAGTGCCTGCTGGACGCCCTCCCCAGAAACATCGCGTGTAATGGATGGATTCTCACTCTTGCGAGCAACCTTATCAATCTCATCGATGTAAATGATGCCGCGTTGAGCCTCTTCGACATCTAAGTCGGCTACCTGGAGCAGCCTCAGCAAAATGTTCTCAACGTCTTCGCCCACATACCCAGCCTCAGTCAACGTTGTCGCATCTGCAACTGCAAATGGAACATCTAGCATCTCTGCTAGCGTTTGGGCTAGCAATGTCTTACCACAGCCCGTTGGGCCAATCAATAAGATATTTGACTTCTGCAACTCAACAAAGTCATCTGAGCGAGTCGTTCCGGGAGATTTGACTTGATCAAATCCTAAGCGCTTGTAATGGTTATATACAGCCACTGAAAGCACCTTCTTAGCTTCATCTTGACCAATCACATGCTGATCAAGATGCTTTTTGATATCCATTGGCTTTGGAATCTGGCTAAGCGAGACATGAGGAGAACGAGACTTCCGCTTCTCAGGCTGCTGCTCACGCCGAGGAGACTGCTGTGGTACCGATGAACTGGAGTCGAACAACTCCTCATCTAAAATCTCATTACAAAGATCGACGCATTCATCGCAAATATAAACTCCAGGTCCAGCAATTAGCTTGCGAACTTGTTCCTGCGACTTTCCACAGAACGAGCATTTAAGATGGGAGTCATATTTAGACATAATAGCCCCTTATGATGCAGTAACAGGTTCTCCTGGCATTGGCAGATTGCGCCTAGCAATAACTTGGTCGATCAGACCATAATTTTTTGCATCTTCCGCCGACATAAAGAAGTCACGGTCAGTGTCAGTCTCAATCTTCTCGATGGGCTGGCCTGTGTGATAAGACATGAGCTCATTCAGCTTGCGCTTATGATACAGGATTTCTCGTGCCTGGATTTCGATGTCTACAGCCTGACCTTGAGCCCCACCTAGCGGTTGGTGAATCATAATTCGAGAACTTGGCAGCGATAGACGCTTACCTGCAGCACCCGCTGTCAACAAAAACGCGCCCATGCTCGCGGCAAGACCAAAGCAAATAGTAGCAACATCAGGGCGAATCTGCTGCATTGTGTCATAAATTGCCATACCGGCTGTTACTGACCCACCCGGAGAGTTGATATAGAGCTGAACATCTTTCTCAGGATCTTCTGCATCTAAGTAGAGCAGCTGAGCCACAATCGAGTCAGCTACCTCGTCGTTGACCTGAGTTCCCAAAAAAACAATACGTTCGCGGAGCAGACGAGAGTAAATATCAAAAGCTCGTTCCCCTCGTCCTGATTGCTCAACAACCATTGGGACAACGCCCTCAATATCTGCTAAACCAGAGCGTGTGGAACTCAGGCTGGAAGAACGAGTACTTTGGATCGAATAATCTGGAAAATGGGACATAAGCATAAACAGCAGATGAAGGCGAGTAAGTCTAGCTGGACTGTAAAAACTACTGGTTGAATTCTAAGCGTTGACCGCTAGAATCGACTACTCTCACATTATCTCTCAACGAAATCAGGACGGGTACAGACTTGGAAAATGTTTTTGAATGTCGTATAAGTCATCTTACGTCTGTTGTAATGCCTGTTGCTTCATGGAAAAACAAGTCAGACAGAGGCGTTTTATTCGTTGCTTTTATCTGATCCTGTTTCAGGTTCTGATGGCTGTGTTTTTTTCTGAACTGTAGATTTAGCAACAGTTTCGTCGGTGCTGCTCTCGGCAAGAACCTCTGAACTATCAGGTATGTCAGCTACATTGCTAGCTTCTGATGCAGAAGATGCTTCATCTGAGTCGTCTGCGGCTGATTTGCTAGGAGTGTCAGCCTCCAAATCGATGTCTGCATCTGCTAGTTCTGCTGCTGAGGGCTTGAGTGATCCCTCTGGTACGAGTTCAATAGTGCCATTTTCTTCTAACCACCCTAGAATTCGCTCTTTTAGCAAATCTTCCTCGACCACTTGTCTCAGACGATCGAGATCAACATCCCGTCCACTTAGAGACTGCATGACGTCTTCGACTTTAGCGTCTATTGCGCTTTCCTCAAGTTGAATTGATTCTTGCTTGGCAACTTCACCTAAAGCGATCGTGCGTTTCAAGCGAACGATCGCTTCTGGTCGCGATCGCTCCCGTAACCCTTGTACAATTTCAGGAGTGAGCATTTTTTTAATGTCAAGCCCCTGTCCATCTAGCTGCATCACAGTCTGTGTCACCAAGAATTCAATTTCTTGCTTGACTAACGTTTCGGGCAGCTCAACATCAAGCTGTTGAACAAGTTCTTCGAGGAGAGCCTCTCCCTTATTTGACTGGGTCTGATCATCGGCTTCTTGCTGATAACGAAACTCGAGAGACTCACGCAGCTCCGCTAGCGTCTCAAACTCGCTCACGTCTTGAGCAAAGTCATCATCAAGCTCAGGCAACTCTTTTTCTTTAAGATCTTTGAGTGTCACGGTAAACAGAGCTAACTTCCCTGCTAGATCCTCTTGTGGATAGTCTTCAGGAAAAGTAACCGAAATTTCACGAGTTTCATTTGGATTCATGCCAACAATGCCGTCAATGAATCCCCCGATAAATCGCCCTTCTGCTAGTTCAATTTGGAAATCTTCGGCTTTGCCACCCGGAATTTCGGTCGATTTGCTTTCATCTCCATTCGTGCCTTCGGTGCTACTCTCATCAGCAAGAGCCTCATTGGTAAAGCGACCTATAAAGTCAACGATTGCCACGTCACCCATTTGGGCGGCTCGATCTTCAACAGGCACCATTGTCGCGATGCGCTGACGATAGCTCTCAATGATTTCATCGACCTGTTCTGGCTTATATTTTACCTCTTCGGCCTTGACCTGGAGGCCTTTGTATTGCTTGAGGCTAGCTTCAGGTGGAATGTCAACTGCGGCTGTAAAGGTCAATGCTGTGTTGGGCTCAAATTGGTCTAGTAGTTCTTCAAATGGAGTACGAAGCTGAAAATTGCCAATGACATTGAGCTTTTCCTGCTCAACGGCTATTTTAATTACGTCTTCAATCAGCTCTTCTAAAACAGCAGCTTTAATTCGCTCAGAGCCAAAGCGCTGGATTAAGACTTGGCGAGGCACTTTCCCCTTGCGAAACCCAGGAACCTTCAGGGAACGGGTAAACTCTCTGAGCGTCTTCTCATATGCTGCTTTCGACATCTCAGAGGGGATTTCAATTTCTAGACCGATTTGGCTAGCGGGCAGTCTTTCCTGGGTAACTTTCATCAGAGTTTCTCGTACAGCGTCTTCAAGGGGTATTGAAACGGTTCCATTCAATCATGAATCGTATGCATCACCGCAATTAGCTATACTAGCTGATTCTGCACTAAGGTAGTGTGGTTTATTGATGCGATCGCCCAAAAGATTTCATCAAGTCATTACCTCTAAGCTTGGGGGTTAGGGCTTTAGACAGCCGAAATAAGTTGCATGCAAGCTGCATCCTAATCTAGAACTGGCCTACCTGGTTGCCTGAGAGATCTTCGGAGTGTAGATTTCGGCTGCGCTCAATCCACGTCGTTGTAACTGCCTTAGGCAGAGCGCAGTCGAAGCCTAAGGCGCGGGAGAATCAGTCTTTCACGAGTTTTGTCAGCCAGCCAGTTGGCTTACACAGATGAGAAAATTCCAGACTCAAACTTGACCTGGTATGAATGTTTTTAACTGATCTAGTAAGCCAACGGAAAGAATGCGGTAGTGTAGGAACGAAGAGAATGCGGCTATGCAGTGAGCTGATGCAGTCATCTAGATACTGTAAGGACTGTACCGCTAGATATTGCAATAATGCAGTGATGTACGATGCGGTAAGGGTTTGAGTCACTTATATCACTACGATTTAGTATGGATATAATTTAGTGTGGATCGTGATTAAACCATATTTAGGTTTAAGTTACTAATTTTGCTGTTAGAACCATCCAGATGTTGATCTCGACGTCATGTCTATCTTGATCTGATCTGACACAGGTTGCTCTGATCCTGACACAGACAGATGTATTTGAGTACATGTTTGTTCAATATGGTTTTTAAGGTTGATCGGGTCATTGCTTAAACAACTCATAACGTGACTAAGTGGTAGGAGGGCTGGACATTTGCCTCAATCATATCGGGTAGCTATATTAGGTGCGACAGGAGCCGTTGGCCAAGAGCTATTGACGCTTTTAGATGAGCGGAAATTTCCAGTTGATCAGTTGAAGCTATTAGCCTCAACGCGATCGGCGGGGACGACATTGAGTTTTAAGGGCGATCGCCTAGCTGTCGAAGTCGTGGGCGATTGCTCATTTGATGATGTTGATTTAGTCTTAGCATCAGCAGGTAGCTCGGTGTCTAAGGTTTGGGCTCCTAAGGCCGTTGAGGCTGGGGCCGTTGTGATTGATAACTCGAGCGCATATCGCATGAACCCTCAGGTGCCGCTGATTGTGCCTGAAATCAATCCGGATGTAGCCGACCAGCACCAGGGAATTATTGCCAATCCTAATTGCACTACGATTTTGATGGCGATCGCCGTTTATCCGTTACATCAAGTGCAGCCTGTTCGGCGCATTTTGGCAGCAACCTACCAGTCAGCTAGTGGCGCGGGTGCCCAAGCCATGGAAGAAGTGAAGCTCCAAGCTCAGGCAATTCTCAAGGGGGAAAGCCCAGAAGCTTGCATCTTTCCGTATCCGTTGGCCTTTAATTTGTTTCCTCACAACTCTCCACTGGATGCTCAGGGATATTGTGAAGAAGAGATGAAAATGGTGCATGAAACCCGAAAGATCTTTTTGGAGCCTGAGTTACGTATTAAGGCAACCTGCATTCGCGTTCCGGTCTTGCGGGCTCACTCAGAAGCCATAACGCTAGAGTTTGATGCTCCGTTTGAGGTTAATCAAGCTAGGGAGCTTTTACGACAAGCGCCTGGAGTCCGATTAGTTGAAGATTGGCAGGCTAATTATTTCCCGATGCCGATCGACGCCACCGGGCAAGATGATGTTTTGGTTGGCCGAATCAGAGCGGACATTTCGAATCCATGTGGCCTAGAGCTGTGGCTCAGCGGTGATCAGATTCGCAAGGGGGCTGCACTGAATGCTGTGCAAATTGCAGAGCTACTGGCTGCTCGGGCTCTAATTCGGCCATCTGATCAGGCTGTGGTTACAATAGCCTAGGTGAGTAGGATGAAGATGGGAAAATCAGGGTGTGATCGATTCAGAGTTGAGTGCATCAATTTCCTATCGATGGTATGACTATTGTGCTGGTAGACCGCATGCTGCATGATGAATGGGATATGCGGATCTATACAGACTAAGCTTTCACTCTGTGATTGAAGCGCTAGTTTTAGTCGTGACAAATTAGTGAGGAGTTTTAAGAGTGTGACCACGTTTGGGCGAGTGATTACGGCGATGATTACCCCGTTCGGAGAGGACGGTCAAGTAAACTATGCCATCGCTGAACAGTTGGCAGTTCATCTTGTGAATCATGGCACTGATACGCTGGTACTATGTGGCACTACAGGAGAATCGCCGACCTTAACGTGGGATGAAGAATATCAGCTATTTCAAGTTATTCAGCAGGCTATGGCTGGGCAGGTAAAAATCATTGCAGGGGCGGGGTCTAACTCGACACGAGAGGCGATTGCGGCAACTCAGAAAGCCAATAAGTTGGGTTTAGATGGTACACTTCAAGTAGTGCCTTATTACAATAAGCCGCCGCAAGAAGGGCTCTATCGTCATTTTCGGGCGATCGCAGAAGCCAGCCCTGACCTTCCAGTTATGCTATACAACGTTCCAGGGCGCACGGGACAAAATCTTGAGCCTGAGACAGTGGCTCGCTTAGCAGAAGTGCCCAATATTGTTGCTATTAAAGAAGCAAGCGGTAATCTAGATCAGGTGAGCCAAATTCGCACGTTAACTGATTCTACGTTTAGTATTTATTCGGGAGACGATTCACTGACATTACCCATCTTGGCGCTGGGTGGCCAGGGTGTGGTTAGTGTTGCAAGTCACTTAGTCGGTGATCAGCTCCAGCAAATGATTCAGGCCTTTGAAGCTGGAAAAAATGCGATCGCGAGAGACTTGCATATTCAACTGTTTCCACTGTTTAAGGCTCTATTTGCTACAACCAACCCGATTCCAGTCAAACGTGCTTTGCGGTTTCAAGGGTGGGATGTAGGAGCAACTCGTCTACCATTGTGTAGCAGCATGAGTCCTTCAGTTGAAGATGCCTTGGAGTCAGTCATGGCTCAAATCGATTTGTTGCCATTGACACGTCGATGAGACCTCAAGATTGAGTCAGTCCTGCATAATGGTAGTGAAGGGTTTGCAGATTTAAGTGCGCTTCATCAGAGTTGATTGCTGCTCCCTCAATCACCCGAAAAGTTTTCCTAACAATTGAATATTCCTAAGTCGCCATTGAGTATAAGTGTTGTTATTGAGCCAGCATAACTTGCTTTTAGCCAACGTTTTGGAGCTACTACTACTACTAATTCGTTTTCCCTCGCCAGTGCTCTATGGCCAGCTGCTCTATCTGCCACCAATTGGGTGACTACTGAAAACCGTATCTATTAAGGATGTACATGAGTCAAAACGAAACGTCGAATACCCTTAGAATCATCCCCCTTGGGGGCCTGCATGAGATTGGTAAAAATACCTGCGTCTTTGAAATCAACGACGAAATTATATTACTGGATGCAGGACTATCGTTTCCTACAGATGGGATGCACGGGGTCAATATTGTTTTGCCTGACGTAACCTATCTGCGAGAAAACCGCCATAAAATCAAAGGGATGATCGTCACTCATGGTCATGAAGACCACATTGGTGGAATTGCATTCCATCTCAAGCAGTTCGATATTCCCGTGATTTATGGGCCTCGACTGGCGATGGCATTGCTCGAAGGCAAACTTGAAGAAGCAGGAGTAGCTGACCGCACCGAACTTCGTACCGTGCGTCCGCGTGATATGGTTCGCATTGGCAAGTCCTTTTTTGTCGAATATATTCGTAATACGCACTCAATTGCGGATAGTTTTACAGTGGCAATCCACACGCCGATTGGGGTTGTAATCCATTCAGGAGATTTCAAGGTCGATCACACTCCTGTTGACGGTGAATTTTTCGATTTTCAGAAACTGGCAGAGCACGGTGAGAAAGGAGTACTCTGCCTGATGAGTGATTCAACGAATGCAGAAGTCCCTGGGCAAACTCCCTCCGAGCGTTCTGTATTCCCCAACCTCGATCGAGTCTATCGTCAAGCTTCCGGGCGTCTTCTGGTAACGACCTTTTCCTCGTCTGTGCATCGCATTAACATGATTTTGGAGCTTGCACAGAAACATGGTCGTTCGGTTGCTATTGTGGGGCGATCGATGCTAAATGTCATCGCTCATGCCCGAACGTTGGGATACATTAAATGCCGGGATGATTTATTTGTCCCATTGCATCAAATTAGTAAGGTTCCGGATGAGCGGGTAGTGATCCTCACGACTGGGTCTCAAGGTGAGCCGATGGCTGCACTGACGCGAATTGCCAACAAAGAGCATCGCCAGATTAAAATTCGCGAAGGCGATACGATCGTATTTTCAGCTAACCCGATTCCCGGCAATACGATTGCAGTTGTCAACACTATCGACAAGCTGATGATGCAAGGGGCCAGAGTGCTCTATGGGCGACAAGAGGGTCTACATGTGTCTGGTCATGGGTCGCAAGAAGACCAAAAGCTGATGCTAGCGCTGACTCGACCTAAGTTTTTCTTGCCTGTGCATGGAGAGCACCGAATGCTAGTGAAGCATTCGGAAACCGCTCAAAGCATGGGCGTTCCTAAGGAAAACATGGTCATCATTAACAATGGTGATGTCATTGAGCTGACGACTGATAGCATTCGGGTTGCAGGCAAGGTGCAGTCTGGGATCGAGTTGGTTGATGCATCTCGATCGGGCATGGTGCATGAGCGCGTGCTTCGAGATAGGCAGCAGCTTGCTGGAGATGGTATCGTCACCATCGTGGCTACCATCGACTGGAATGGCAAACTCATTGCAAATCCTCAAGTCCATCTTAGAGGCGTGGTTTCTCCTGCTCATCAAACTCGGTTAGACGATGTTGTGACTCAGACGATTGGGCGTACTTTAAGCGATCGCTGGGTTGAATTTACTCATACATTTGCTAACAATGAGTTGGATGTCGATTGGACAAAGCTTCAAGCTCACCTTGAAGTTGAGTTGCGCCGCGCCATTCGCAAAGAGATCAAGAGCAATCCACTGCTTGTGTTTATGCTGCAGAACCCTTCCGATCCATCAACAGCTGTGGCTGAACGACGAGAATCGTCTGCGGTAGCTTCATAGGTGATTGTCGTCTTCTAAAACCTGTGAAAGGCTAGACTTAACGCCTTGCTAGGAGTGTTTTAGACTCCCGGCAAGGCGTTATTAGTTTGCCTCAGCTAATTGACATCAAAAAGAACCTGCGCCCTAGTATTCAGGAACTGACGGGTCAACTTCTCGACTCCAGGCTAAAATCCCACCTTTGACGTTCGTGCCCTCAACGCCTGACTGTTTGAGAATATTCAGAGCTTTTGCTGAACGCATGCCAGATTTGCAGTGGACGACTAAGCGATGACCATTGAGAATATCTTTCACCTTGCCCACACCATCACCATTCTCAATTTCTGAAAGAGGGATCAGCACCGCTCCGGGAATTTTGGCAATTTCATATTCATTGGGGTTGCGCACATCTAGCAGCACAAAGTCTTGAGAATTTTTGTCTAAGAGCTGCTTTAATTCCGTGACCGTCATTTCGTCTAGTTCTGACTGCTGCTGGGCTTCAGCTGCCTGTGCCTGTGGAATTCCACAAAACTGCTCATAGTCAATCAACGCTTCAATCACTGGGCGTTCTGGATTGGGGCGCAGCTTTAGTTCGCGGAACTTCATGTCAAGCGCATTATAGAGCAGCAACCGTCCACTCAAAGTATTCGGTTGCCCTAGGATGATTTTAATGGTTTCTGTTGCTTGAATGGTGCCAATAATGCCGCACAATACTCCCAAGACGCCTCCTTCAGCACAAGATGGTACTAGGCCAGGGGGGGGTGGTTCGGGGTAGAGGTCGCGGTAGTTAGGCCCGTCTTCATAATTGAAGACGGTAGCCTGCCCTTCAAAGCGAAAGATCGAGCCGTAGACATTGGGCTTGTTGAGCAGCACACAGGCGTCGTTGACCAGATAGCGCGTTGGAAAGTTATCGGTTCCGTCAACTACAATGTCGTAGTCTTTGATCAGATCAAGCGCGTTTTCTGAACTCAGGCGTGTTTCGTAGAGGTCAACCTGACAGGCTGGATTGATTTCTAAAATCCGGTGCTTTGCTGACTCGATTTTGGGCTTACCGACCCAAGACGTCCCGTGAATCACCTGGCGTTGCAGATTGGAGCGATCGACAATATCGAAGTCAACGATGCCGATGCGACCAATGCCAGCAGCAGCTAAATAGAGTAAGAGCGGTGAGCCTAAACCGCCTGTCCCAATACATAGGATACTAGCGGCTTTGAGTCGCTTTTGGCCATCTAGCCCGACTTCTGGCAAGATCAAGTGGCGTGAATAGCGCTCATATTCTTCACGAGTTAATTGAATATCATCCAAATTGGGATTTAGCATGGCAGTTCGGCAGATGTAATCAAGATGGATAGGGGACGTAAGCGTTGAATGTTGGATTGAGCACGATGCTAAAGCTTAATACAAGAACCTAGCTGACGGGTGGAAATTTCAATCACTCCAAGGACTCATTGTAACAATGGCCTCAGACTGGAACTGATGATCAGTATCTAGCATCCAGCTTTGAATGGCTTCAGTGTGCCCCTTCTGCACCGATGCAATTACGTAAGAATAATCAGGCCAAGCCCAGATGCGATCGCACTCAGATGGCACCGCTGGATGATTGGGATGAGAATGATAGATGCCAATAATTGCCATTTGGCGATCGCGAGCAAACTGCTGAGCCTTGAACATATCTTGGGGGGCAATCCAGTAGCGTCGAGCCTTAGTTGCTCCAGAAGCGGCACCATCAGCCTTATCTGAGACGGCCATCTCAGATAATTGTGCCTCAGCATCAGCATCCCAGGCATTGGGCAATTCCCAAATGGTGATCACAACTCGATCATCAGTAAGAGACTGCCGATCAATCTGACCTAACAAGATGCCACAACACTCTTCGGGATAGGCACGTTCGGCATGGGCAGATATAGCATGTAAGTCTTCAGCGAACAGACAAAGAACCACAAAACCAAGAACGTTTATTGGTGCTGACGAACAAGCATCTGACTCATTAAAGACCATTCTCTAGAGACACATCTCTTTGAGCCGCGTTGCCTTAGCGTAATTAATGAGACAGAAATTACATTGTACGGTGTGGATGCCAAAGTAATGCAGCAGGTTTGTGAACTTTAAAGCATTGGGTGTTTGCTGGCTGCACCCAATCGTGATGGGATGGAATCTAAGCAGGATATTGAGTACTGGCAACCCTATGATCGAACCCGACTAGCACCTAAGTAGAGTTCTCCGACCTTCGGATCATTGAGTAAGTCAAGGCCGCGTCCTTCAAAGCGATCGCGCCCTGAATCAAGCACATAACCTCGATCGGCCATAGCTAGAGCCTTTCGCGCATTTTGCTCAACTAAAACGATAGCAGTACCTGTCTGATTAATGATTTTAATGCGTTCTAGTGTTGTATTGACTAAGAGCGGAGACAGGGCTGCCGACGGTTCATCGAGCAACAAGAGGGAGGGTTTTAACATCAGGGCCCGCCCCATCGCCAACATTTGACGTTCCCCACCTGAGAGTGTACCCGCACGTTGTCGGCGGCGCTCGGCCAATACGGGAAACATATCAAAAATTTGCTGCTTAAGCGGCTTAAGCGGGTTGGTCTCAATAAAGCCCCCCATTTCCAGGTTCTCTTCAACGCTCAGGGATGGGAATACATTGGCAATTTGAGGAACGTAGCACATGCCATGTTGCACAATCTGGTTAGAACGCAACCCTGTAATATCTTTTCCGTTGAAATAAATCTGCCCAGTGTGGGGAGTAAGCAAACCAAAGATAGTCTTTGCTAGAGTTGACTTGCCGGCTCCGTTCGGACCAATGACCGCAACCAATTCACCGGGATAGACTTTGAAATTGATCCCTTGAAGAATGTCTAAATCTTTGATGTAACCAGCATAGACATCTTTAATTTCAAGGATGGGCGCAGAGTCGTTCATAGACATTGTTGCGGCGAAGTGGAATTTAAGAACCAATGATTGCTGAATAAACCAGAGATCGGGGGAAACGCGATCGCCCCCAATAATATGGATACCGAGCCCTCATTTGCATTGTTGACGCTAATAGACTACGAAATTGCTTGCCTACTTAAAGTTCGTAGCTGACAGCTTTCGAGGATGCAAAGCGCAGTAAAAGCAACCCAGCATTGCTAACCTGATGTATGAATTTCGCAGGAGTGGTTTCCTTTAGAACATTGCACGGTTCATGTCGGTTGCGAAACGCATAGCATCTCTATTATGAAAAACTGCCCTTATTAAGAGAAACTGCTCTAACGATAGGGAATCTATCTGTTCACGAACATACTTAGCAACGCCAGAACCCCCTGCTTTCAACGTCTAGGAGTTAGTTGGGCGTCGTCTGCAAGTCAGGTCGTTCTTCTGGAAGGATAGCCCCTTCGACCGGGCAAACTTGTAAGCAAATCCCGCAATCAATGCAGGTGGCAAAATCAATCCAATACCAATCTGTCCCCGTTGTATTTTTGCCGGGCCCTGGATGGATGCAGGCGACCGGGCACGCATCAACACAATCAGCAACGCCTTCGCACGTATTCGTCACAATAGTATGAGGCACAGGCAGTCGTTCTCCCTAGTCAAAAGACAATACTTTCATGAATCAACGCCATGAACCCCGAGGCAAGCCCCGACAGGCACGCCACCTCCAGGGTAAGGAATAAATCCATAGAGATTCGTTCATTTTTAGCCTAACAGCTATCGTCTGCCCCAACCAACCCTCAGTAGCGTTGTCTCTCTTAGAGCCGTTCTATTTGAGGAGTACCGTCTGCCGAAATCCATGCGATTTGTTGAATTTGGCGACGGCGAGCATAGTTGCAGATGTCCTCATGGGAGCGCTGCCGAACTAACTCCACTTCAACTCGAACTAGCGTAGACGACTCGCGAATTTTTTGAGCATAAGCAAACGCTACTGCATACTCCTGAGGCGTTTCTGGCACAATCAACCAGTTGCTAGCCGCGATTTGCTGCGGGAGCTGCCCGGTTGCAAGCAGAACGTGATGCAGATCTTCGATATTCAACACAAACCCGATGCCGGGATAACTGGTTCCTTGGGGATGATATAACCCAAGAAGTTGGTCATATCGCCCGCCTTGCCCCAAGACATGATGCCCACCCGTGGCTGTATTCACCACTTCAAAGACAACGCCTGTGTAATAGTCAATGGATTGAATCAGGCTCAAATCTAGCGTTAATGACGGGCGGGGGCGATCGCCCTGGTTAGCGAAGCTGGCGTCTAACAGTTCTACGAGCGATTTGAGTTCACTCACCATTTTTCTCTGTTCAGGTGCCAGATCAAGATGGGAAACCTGCTGCAGCACATTTGCCGGACGCCCGCGCAAGTCAAGGATCAAGAGGGCGCGATCGCGCAGCTCAGGCGAGAGTGACAGCGTTTCGAGTTGAATGCGATCGAGTGTGGCGATCGCCTGTCTAACTGGGGCGCGCACCGCATCAGGAAATGGAGAAAGGAGCGATCGCGTTAGCCCAGCATCGCCGAGGATCAGATGCCACTCATACAGATCGAGGTTGGCCAGACAATCGGCAATCAGCAGCACAATTTCGGCATTCGCCGCCACACCACCCGCCCCCAACAACTCGACTCCAGCTTGATAAAGCTCATGCTGATGATCGGAACTGCCCCGCACGGCTCGGCGAAAGACATTAGCGCAGTAATATAACCGCTGTGGCAGACTAACGCCCGCCATGCGCGTGACTGCAGCACGGGCGATCGAGGCGGTTAATTCTGGGCGCAACCCTAAAACTTCGTTCTCGGTGTCATGCAACTGAATCACCGTCGAGCGCTGAATTGCGCCGCCAGCCATAAGCGTATCCAGTCGTTCTAGAGTGGGGGTAATAATTCGGTGATAGCCCCAGCGCTGAAATACATCTTGTAGGCGTTCCTCAATCCAGCGTTTTTGAGCGACATCTAGGGGAAATAGGTCTCTAGCGCCGACAGGGGGTTGATGCATCATTATTTTTTCTTGCCACCAAATAATCCAAACAAGCCACCTCCTGACTTGTTAGATTTATTATCCTTTGGTGAGGTGCGTTGTGCATCAGTCTGACTGTTTTGAGGGTCAACTCGACGTAGACCTTCAGCTGCTCTAACATCTTGAGGATTGAGCTTCAACGCCTGGTTAAAATGGATCTTTGCCATAGTCTGCTGATTAGCTTTCATATAAATCACACCCAGTCGCGTGTGGAGATTGCCATTCTGCGGCTCAAGCTTTAGCGCATCTCTGAGTTCTAAAACGGCTCGAGGATAATCTTGCTTATTTTCATAGTCTTCTGAACGGCGCAAATATGCTGCTGTCAGCTCTCGGCGGGTCGGCTGGCGCGGTGGGGCTTTAGACGCCGCCGTATCCTTACCCCGACGGGGTGGCACAGAGGGATTGGTCACTGTTGTCCGGGGTAGAACGGACGCATTATCCTGACGCATTAGATAAATGAGGTTGAGTTCGCTGATTTGACCGATCAAATCGGGAGCAGAATCGAATGCACCATACAGATGCTCTGACAGCTCATGCAAAATTTTGCGATACACTTGCCCAAGCTCACTACTACTCACTCCTGCAAGTCGTCGCGCTGGGTCACTCGTGAGCACGATTGTTTCTTGTTGCTTTAGTGCTTGCTTGCCTTTGAGCTGGAGCGTGACGCAATAGTCAGCGTATAGTTTCTCTTGAGAGAGCTTTTCGTAGGCAGGATTAACCAACTTAGACAAGAGCTGACTCGCTTGTTGGCGATCGCTCTCTGATCGATCAGTCAGGCTATCGGGATGCAACCGCCGAGCAATTTTCAGATATCGCTTACGAATGTCTTTGGGTTCAGCATCAACAGGAACCCCTAAAATTGCGTGGTAATCAATAAACTCTGACGTAAATAAGCCCCGATCAATCCTAAAAGACATGCTGCTTTTTTACTCGCCCGTCTAATTCTCTCTAGTGTACTCTGCCTTTTTTGCAAATATGATTCAGAGCTAGCTAAATTCGACGAGAGGTTTAATCCGGCTGAGTTCGTGACTGAGGGCAGCATGAATCGAACCATTGGTCGCCAAAATTCGCCCAGAATAAATATCAAATGGAGCCTGATCATAGGCCGAAACTTGGCCTCCGGCCTCTTCTACCAGCACGACCCCCGCTGCCAAATCCCAAGGGGACAAGCCACGCTCCCAATAGCCATCTAAACGGCCACAGGCAACATAGGCCAGGTCAATAGAGGCCGCACCCCCTCGGCGCACCCCCCGAGTTAAATGAGTCAAGTGGCAAAATTCGGCATAGTTGTTATCGGGGGTTTCACGGCGGTCGTAAGCAAACCCAGTCACAAGCAGGCTGTTGGGTAATGTATCGGTTGCTGACACCCAAATCGGCTGGCGATTGCGAGTCGCGCCTAAGCCCCGTGCCGCGCGAAACAAATCATGATGAACGGGATCAAAAATAGCACCCACATGGGGATACCCGTTAATTAACAGCCCAATTGATGCAGCACAAAAGGGATATTGATGGGCATAGTTAGTGGTGCCATCTAGGGGATCAATCACCCACAAAAACTCTTGGGCGATCGCCTCGATTTGTCCTGATTCTTCGGCCAAAACGGGATGATCGGGCACATGGCGGCGCAGCACATCTAAGATTGCCGCTTCTGCTTCTTTGTCGGCAACGGTGACGAGATCTCCAGGTCGGCCTTTTTCTTCAATGTGGTCTAGCTTACCCCAATGAGCCTGAAGCACAGCTCCAGCCGCGAGAGCAGCTTCGGTTGCAATGTCTAACAAGTTTTGCAAATCGGTAGCAGGCAGATTATTCATGTTTACAGGCTTGAGCGTCCCCTGTCATCCTAAACAGGTTTGGGCGTTTGCGAAAGTCAAACCTGTAGGATTAGCGCTCTGAGGTTAGTCTTCGTCTAAGGGCAGACCCGCTCGGACTTTACCCCGACCAAAATATTGCCCAAACTGAAGCTCATAGACTTCATCTTCATCTTGAGTTTCGACCTCTAAATCCGATTGGGGATAGCACACACAAAGCAGCGCATAGCCGCGAGCCTGTAACTCAGGTGATAGCCCCATCGCTTCTGGCTGGTAAACATGCCCTGACACAATACGAGCCGCGCAAGTCGTGCAAGCTCCATTGCGGCATGAAAATGGCAAGCTAACGCCTTCGGCCTCGGCACTATGGAGAATGTAGCGATCGCTCGGTAGCCTCAACAAATAGTGCGTCCCGGCCTGTCGATGATGAATCTGAATCGTATAATCGCGAGCCATGAATGTGATCTCAACCAATGCGATATTTCAACCAGTGCAATATTTCAAGCGGTGTGGTCGCTGTTCATATCACTCGTATCATAGGCTGTTATGCCTGGAGTCGTAACGACAAGAATGCTCTAATTTTTTTAGTAGTTGAAATGCTGCTATGATAGATTTTCTGTGGTTAAGTCTACAGATGGGAAGACTCAAGTAGACGTGTTTTAAATACTGCTTTGAGTTGGGCTGATAAAGCCAGAACCCTTTAAACTAAATAGCTATGGAGAGGTGGCCGAGTGGTTGAAGGCGCAGCACTGGAAATGCTGTTTAGGGGTAACTTTAACGAGGGTTCGAATCCCTCCCTCTCCGTTTCAGGCCCATAGATTCAGGCCCATAGATTCAGACCCACTGGCATTAAACGCCAGGGGTTACGATGAATTAAATTACCACGTTAATAATGCTACTTTCCGGCAGGCGATCGCTTCTTGAGGGCACGACGCTGCATGAGCATGCGTTCCATGCTTAGCCCGATGACCCCCAGCGTGACCATCAAAATCCCAAATGCCTGCCCCGACTGGAGCTGAGTTCGAGGGCCAGGAGTAATCAAAAACGCGAGTAGAGCCGTCAAGGCAGGGCCACTCGATGCGATGATCGCGGCTCGTGCCGCTCCCATAAACCGGACGCCAAAATTATTGGCTAGATAGCCAATCAGGGTTAACACGCCCAGCACTACCCCTAGCACCAAAAACCCTCCAGGGCGATCGATCGCCACTTGAGCATTCCAGCGGTCGGGCAGCGGAAACGAGGGCAGCAAGATCAGGCTAACTGCTGAAAAAACGCCAATAGTCGAGAATTGCACCAAACTCACCGGAACAGGATGCAGCTTCTTAAAACAAATTTGCATAAAGATGAGGTAGCAGGCGAAGGCAATGCCAGAGAAGGTGGCAAAAGCAACTCCAGCTCCTGAGATGTTGCCATTATCAGGGACAAAAATATTATTAGGGGACGCCGTGAAGATGATCCCCACTGAAATAGCTGCCATAATCAGCCAGCGGGTTAGAGTCGGGCGATCTTTGAAGAAAAACCACGCCAACGGCACAGTCACCAGCGGATACATAAACAAAATCGTCACCGCAACGCCGGGGCCAACTTCAGCAATGGCGATATAGATTAGCACTTGTGACAGAAACAAGAACCCCCCACTCGCCACCACCGTCAGCAATAGGCGGCGATCGCGCGACGTGAGAAACGCCTTAATTTCCTTCCAGACGGGCGGATAAAGGCTACTGGCAATGCCAAACATCAGCGGAATCACAATCAGCATTCGCAAGAGCAAAATCAGCAGTGCATTGCCCAAGCCTAACCGGAGATAGCCCCCCAGTTGAAATAGGCCTAAAATGCTGCTCTCATTGCCAATAATGCCAACTACCACGTTATGCAACGATAGGGCGATGGTGGAGAGCAAAATCAACACCAACCCCATCTGAAACTGGGTTAAATTGATGCGGCGCGTCTCAGGCTGGCGACGACTTGGCGTTGAGACTCCAGGTGTCGAAATTGGCGCAACTGACCCCATGTCTGATAAGGATGATGTCCGCGAACCCCCCGTCGGTGATGAATAGGCAGCAGGTCTGGCTGTACCATTCTGTGCAGACACTGCGACCTGAGTACCATGGCCATTCATAGGGCTCTGGCCTCTGTATGTCTGCGACCTGACAGTCTCAACTTGCAACTGCTCATTGAGGCGACTCACCAGTGCATTTAAAATTGCCTCACCCTGCTGTTCTAGATTTTGCATCCGTCCAATTTGCTGAGACAGAGCGCTTTGGTAGCTATCGAGATCGCGCTGTAAAACGCTGAGCGTATGATTTAGAGATGAATCAATTGAGCTGACAATGTGATCTGGGCTAGTGAGTGGGCCGTTGCCAGGAGCCTTGATGGCAAGTTGCCGGGTTGACTGGGTCGGCACTATTTGCCCATTTTGCTGCGCCTGCTGGATTAACAATGTGCGGAGATGACCTGCTAACACTTGAGCTAGCTGTTTGGCCCAGACCTGCTGCTGGGCAATTTGCTGCTGTGATAACGTAATCTGCTGCTGGGATTTCAGCAGTTGCTGCTCCTCGCGCAGCTGAGTAATTTCGTCAATCAGCTGGGTTTTTTCTGATTGGAGTCGCCCAATATCGTGGGTGAGTTGAGATACCAAATCGTGCCGCAGATGCTGAAGGTCTTGTGTCACTCCCTTCAATAGGTCATCAGCGGATGCCGATTCTCGTGGTCTGGAATTTTCGGGTAGATTTTCCAGCAGCCCCATTCGTCCTCAACCTCTATTGATTGCAAACTATTGTAGCGATCGCCCGTTGTCTAAACGCTATCAAATCGGATGTTCAGCCTATCTTGTAATGAAACTTTAATGAAATTAAGTAGCCATCAAGATAATAGACGCCTCTAGCCAGATTTGGTTAGTTTGACAGGCTGGGATTCAGCAAATTGCTAGGGCGAGATAGTTTGGTCGAAATTATTATCCCATTGTCAGAGTTATCTCATTGTCAGAGCGGGGCTGTGCAGACATATCTCATATCTATAGCTGCAGTCTCTATCAGGGGACTTCCCCCCGAACCCCTGCGATGCAGGAGCCTAACTCCCCTGCGCCCCCCGCAAGGCGCTGGGGTAAAGCGGTTAAGCTGTAGGTGAAAAAACATCTGAGACACCACCGATACATAACGCTTTCAGTGTGCCATATGGGATGACTCCAATTCACGGCTCGCGCCCCTAGCTTCGAAACGCAAGTCAGGAGTTTCGTTTGGAGGGGGTTTGGGGGACGCAACCGTCTATTTAGATTTGGAGTAGAGCGATGCCGTATAAAGCAACACGCGTGTTGCTCAACTCAAGATAAGTCTTTGGTGAACCTGCGTCATTCGAGTTTAAGGTGAGACAATTCCTGCATAAAGCAACAAAAGTGTTGTTTAACTCTAGAGCGGTCTCATTTTAACTGGCATCATTCGAGTTCAAAGTGAGACGATTCCCGCATAAAGCAACAAACATGTTGCTTAACTCTAGAGCGGTCTCTGTTTACCCCAGATCATTTTGAGTGCCAAGACAAAAGGCCACACATGCAGCTATGCTGACGCGATCGCGTGCCGCTCCAGTCTGATCAGAAGTGCTACTCAGAGCCGATCGCGCATGGGGGATCGCATCCCCTTCGAGGACATGCGCGTGATGTGCGGCTACTCTGGAGATAACACAGCCATCCGGCGGGGATCGGATTCATTCCGACTCTCATTGGGTGGACAATGAGATGCGGCAACCCGCATTGATGATTTAATTACAGCGTTACATGTGGCCTCATGATAGATATCGCTCAACAGCTCACCGACGAGCTTTCACTGCAACCCTTTCAGGTGAAGAACGCGCTCGACCTCTTTGCCGAAGGAGCAACTGTTCCATTTATTGCGCGATATCGCAAAGAGCGCACAGGCGAACTCAACGAAATTCAGCTGCGCGATTTGTCGGAGCGCTATGCCTACCTGCAGGAATTAGAAGACCGAAAACAAGTAGTCCTAGAGGCGATCGCCAAACAGGGCAAGCTCACCGAGCCGCTGCGCCACACGATTGAGCGCTGCCTGCAAAAGACTGAGTTAGAAGATCTTTATCTGCCGTATCGGCCTAAGCGCCGCACCCGCGCTGCCATTGCACGAGAAAAAGGGCTGGAACCTCTGGCTAATTTCATCAAGGGGCTGAATCAACCCCAGGTGCCGCCGCAGCCATTAGAACCAGAGGCAGAACGATATGTCTCGGCTGAGCATGGCATTGAGACGGCGGCGGTTGCTCTCAAGGGCGCGGCTGATATTTTGGCCGAAGAGGTCGCCGAGCAGGCAACGTTGCGGGCATATCTTCGCAATTTTTTGTTAACCACTGGCATCGTTTCCTCTCGCATTAACGATGACTATCCAGAAGGATCAACCAAATTTGAAATGTATCGCAGCTACCAGATTGCAGTGAAGGCGATCGCTCCTCATAATTTGCTGGCTCTGTGTCGAGGCGAGGCTGAAGGCGTTCTGAGTTTTGAGATTGTGTTTGATAGTGATGCGGTGTTGAGCTATTTAGAAACTCAAGCAATTCACACGCGATCGCCTGCCATTCTCACTTTCTATCGAGCCATGTTGAAAGACGCATTCAATCGCTTGATGAAACATTCATTGCTCAGCGAAGTACTGGCTCAGAAAAAACTAGACGCCGATATCGAATCGATTAAGACCTTTGAAGCCAATCTCCGCAACCTGCTGCTCTCTAGCCCCGCTGGCATGAAACCTACACTGGCAATTGATCCCGGCTTTCGCACCGGATGCAAAGTCACTGTGCTAGACGAAACAGGTAAGTTCCTCGACTACCAAGCCATCTTCCCGCATCAGTCAGCCAAGCAGCGCACCGACGCTGCCAACACCCTCACCCGCCTGATTACCACCTACCAAATCGAACTGATCGCCATTGGCAATGGTACGGCTGGCCGCGAAACCGACGCCTTTGTGGGCGAGGTGATGCAATCGCTAGATCCTCAGCCGATCAAAGTCATGGTCAACGAATCGGGAGCCTCGGTTTACTCGGCTAGCGACACGGCGATCGCTGAATTCCCCGATCTTGATATTACAGTGCGGGGGGCCATCAGCATTGGGCGGCGGCTGCAAGATCCATTGGCAGAACTGGTGAAAATTGACCCCAAATCAATCGGTGTCGGGCAATATCAACATGATGTCGATCAGAAGCTACTGAAGCAAAAACTCGATGAAACGGTCGAAAGCTGCGTCAACTATGTCGGGGTTGACCTCAACACGGCCTCTAAAGAGCTGCTCACGGCTGTTTCGGGGCTGAGCCCAACAGTCGCCAACAACATCGTGGCCTACCGCAATGCCAATGGTGCCTTTCGCAATCGCCGCCAATTGCTGAAGGTGCCCAAGCTAGGAGCAAAGGCGTTTGAGCAGTCAGCTGGGTTCCTCCGCATTCGCAATGGCGAGAACCCACTCGATAATACGGCGGTGCATCCTGAAAGCTATGGTGTGGTGGAGGCGATCGCCACCGATTTGGGAGTGCCACTGAGCAACATTGTCCAAATTGCTGCCACGCTCAAAACCGCTGACCTCAAGCGCTATGTCACCAATGCGGTGGGTCTCCCCACGTTGCATGACATTGTGCAAGAACTGGAGAAACCGGGACGCGATCCCCGTGCTGAGTTTACCTATGCCTCGTTTCAAGAGGGGATCAATACCCTGGCTGACCTTGTCATTGGCATGGAGCTAGAAGGCGTTGTCACCAATGTCGCTAATTTTGGCGCATTTGTAGATGTTGGCGTTCATCAAGATGGTCTGGTTCATATTTCTCAGCTTGCCGATCGCTTTGTCTCTGATCCAAACCAGATTGTCAAAGTGGGGCAGGTGGTCAAGGTGCGGGTGCTAGAAGTCAATGAAACCCTGAAGCGCATTAGCCTGTCGATGCGCTCAGCACCGGGCACAGGATCATCGCCTCAAGGGGCAAAGGAGCGATCGCCCGCTAAAAAACAAACCCGCGATCGCCCGTCGTCAGACCCGTCTCTCGGAGATCTCAAGTCCAAATTCAATCGCAAGCTCTAGGTATCAGAATCAACCAATCGGCAGCGTCACGGTAAACACGGAGCCCATTCCAGGTTCGCTGGTAAACAGAATCGTGCCATCATGCAGCTCAACACAGTGTTTGACGATGGCCAGCCCCAACCCCGTACCGGGTGTGCTGCCGACATTATTGGCCCGGTGAAACTCTTCAAAGATCCGCTGCTGATCATCCAGCGGGATGCCAATCCCTTCATCGCGGACTTGCACGATCACGCGATCGCCCTGCTGCTTCAACACCAGATGAATCGAGGAATGCAAGGGGGAATATTTGATCGCATTGGATAGCAAATTGACCAGCACCAAACGCAGAATGTTGCGATCGCCATTGATCTCTGGCAACTGTGATAATGCATCGAACACAATATGGTGATCTACGCCCAGCGTTGTTTGGAATTCATGCACAATCTCCTGGCAAAACTCCACCAGTTGAATCGGCATCAGATTGAGGTCGAGCTTGCCAGCTTCAGCCTTGCTGACAATCAGCACATCTTCGAGCAGTTGTGTCATATTGGCGATCGCCGTTCGAATTTGCAGAAAATAGTGCTGCTTTTTCTGCTCGCTAGCCAGATGGCCATACCGCTCAAGCAATTCTGTTGCCGTTCTCAGAATCGCCAAGGGCGTCCGAATCTCATGGGACACCATCGAGACAAACCGAGACTTGAGTTCACCAAACTCTTGCTCTTGCGCTAATGCTTTCCGAATCTCATACTCGACCTGCTTGTAGGGTGTAATATCTTCGATCAACATTAAAACTCCCCTGGGTCGAGTGGGGTCAGGAGGGGCTGCTGACCCGGTGCTTGCCGCGCCCAATGGCGGAGAATAAATTAGTGGTTCTAGCCGCAGATCAAACCAGCGATCGCCCTGCGATACCTCCCAAGAAACTGGCTGCGACTGCTGGAGGGTGTGCAGATGCTGATGCCAAGACAGTTCATCGATCCAGGTAGGAATGAGGTGCTGATCAAGGCGATCGCCCACCTGGATGGTTAGTAACTCAGCCGCTACGGGATTGCAAAACCACACGCGCCCACCCCAATCGGCTGCCAACAGCCCAACAGAGAGACTACGGGCGATCGCGGCATGAGCAGATTGCGATCGCCCAAACTGGTCAGCTAGCTGTGCCAGCTGCCATGCCCGTTGCATCGCGATGGGGTAAGCCGATTGATGGGGTGGCATGAACGCTGCAACTTCGAGATTAGAATGTTGCCCAAGGCATGTCGAGCCTGAATCTATCAAGCCCGAATCTGCCAGGTAAGAGCCGACAGCAGACGCCGCTAACAAATCTGGATAATAGGCCCGCCACAGCCGTTCGATATCCCGTTGCAGTCGCAAATTAGCCTTCATGCGTTCGCCGATATCAGTGGTGGCAGCCGTCAGCGCAAACAGCATCAGCACCCATATAACTGGGAGCCAATGGCCACTCTGAAACATGATCAAGGTTATGCCTGCCCACGCGATCGATAGAGCTAGCCAAATCACCCACAAGGGCCTCTGTCTCCGATAGGCTAGCGCAATGCCCAAGACAGGGCCGCCCACCACGATCAGCACTCCCGTCCAATATGACTCGGGAACACGAAGAAACGAGTCGTTGAGGAGATTGTCAATTACGGCGGCATGGAGATGCACGCTATTCGCCGGAGGAATGCGATTATACGGAGTTCTGAGTGGATCAAACCCGGTAGCTGCCACACCAAACACCACAATTTTGTTATCAAATTTTGCAGGAGAAATCCGCCTGGCTAATACGTCACTGAGAGCATACTGGGGAACTTGGCTAATCGGCCCCGGCCAGTTGACCCACATTGATGAATGGGTAGACGGTACTACTGCATCGCCTCCTATCAAGGTATAGGCTTCGACAGCCGCCACTCCCAACGCAGGAATTCCCTGAATCTGAGCCTCAACTTGGCGAGTAATGCCATCTGCACCCGGCACATTGAGCACATGGCCAATATTGACCGCCGCATCCAGCAACTCTGGATTGGGTAAAATGACCTGCCCCTGTGTATCCCATGCTTGAGCCAAGACGATGCCGCCGTGCTGATCCATCGCCTCAGCTAGTTGCACATCTGCAGGATTGGAGTCAGCCAAGATGATGCTGGTCACAATGATATTCGCCTGAGCCTCTGACAGAATGCCGAACAACCTTGCATAGTATTGGCGATCGAGCGGGAATGACCCCAATGCTTCCAGGCTAGGTTCGTCAATGGCGATGATGGCGATGCGTGCGTCCCAAGGTTGGCTCCCGCGAAGCTGAAACAATAATGTGTAGGCTAATTGTTCAAAGGGCTGTTCGGCACCAAGTTGTACCAAGAAAGCGACAATGCCAGCCGAAAGGAGTCCAGGAAGTGTCAACCATCCGATGTCAGGCCACTTGCCCTTCAAATTAAGGAACCGCAAGTTCATAACTCTGACGTTTGCCAGGTGGCGTAGTGACGACTGCTGCAATTGTTTGGTTAGACGGCAGGGAGAGCATGAAATCGAATAGCCTCGTGCGATCGACAGATGAGGTTGGTTTTTCGATGATCAGCAGGTTAAGGAGGTCACGATGCCGCTCATATGGGCTATCTGAGGTTTTGCAAGGGTCACACACGCAGATTTAAGCAGAATTTAGCAGATTTAATCGAATACGGGTTGCTTCATCAAGCACAATAGCAGTAGTGAGGATTCAACAAGAGGTGATTGGGAAACCCGATCATCCACGTCATTAGTGTGAGCTACAAATGCGATGCCATAGATAATACTCTAAGTCTAACCTGCCCCCGTGAGCCCTCTATATGGTTCGTTTTGGCTCTATCGACAGTAGCTTTTAGTGCTTGAATCTAGAAAGCTGTGTTCGTTGATTAACTAATTTACAATGATCGGCCTTATTGTCAATTATTTGGATAGAAATTGCATAAAATAAGACGAAATTGCACCACTCAAAATTCTGAATTGCCTATGAATTTTACACAGCATCATCAAGGGAAATATTCTCAATTCTTAATAGTCTCACTAGTCGCTATCCTCTCGATTCCGACTGCTATGGCTCAATCGCCAGAGCCCCAGTTTGCCTCTCAGATCGAGTCTGATATGTCTAACGAACAAGTGGATGAAATCGAACAAGTGGATGAAATCGAACAAGTGGATGAAATCGAACAAGTAGATGAAATCGAACAAGTAGATGAAATCGAACAAGTAGATGAAATTACAGGTGATACCTTAGCAGAGCCGTCGCCAAATTCTAACGTTCAACCACCTTCATCTGTCCCAGATCAGCCATCAGACATTTATCGATTGGAAGACGTGCCGGATGAGGCCGTAGAGGGTACCTCACCTGACTTTGATGTCGAGTCTGAATCAGATGCTGACGTCGATGCTGAAGCAATTGTGGTGGAACAACCCGACGATGCGCCCTATGTTGTGGCAGTTCCGGCTCGACATAACACCGTACTAGAGCGGGTACAAGCGCTGATTCCTGCTGCAGCTCTCACAGAGTCTCGCCGAGGAACCTATGTGCAGGCGGGTGCGTTTTCCAGGCGATCGCTGGCTGAAGATCTCAGTCGCGAACTGCGGGATCAGGGCTTTGATGCTCGGGTGGTCTATCTGCCGACGCGCTAGGTCTGTGCCATTTACACAGAGGCCACCATGCAGAGGCGATCGCCCGCAGGGTTAGCCATCGTCTTCTCCTTCATCATGAGCCATCGACATCAGTCGCTGCTGCACAAGGTGCTCGAAATGATAGAGATAGGCTGCAATCAAAACCCAGACCAATGTCGAGAGGCGAAAGAAGGGTCGAGCCCGATCCCATAGATTGACTAGATTATCTAGAAAACTGAGCGATAGCGGAAATGAGCCGATAATTGCGGTCGATAAAACAGTTGCAAGCACAATTACAAGCCAACTGTATAGCCCTTCCCACCAGCTCATTAGACCGGGCAAAACGCCTGTATTTCCAGTCATGCCGGGGAGTTGCGTCTCTGGGAAGAACCGATCCAAGATCAGGTGCAACAAGTGATGCATGATGGCAACCAAAATGATGGGCGATAACACCGCAATCATGCCGAAGATCAGCCCAAACTGAGGGGAGATACGGGCTAAAAACAGGGCAATTTGCCACGCAAACGCTGCGCTAGCTGCTAACCCGCTGGTGAGTAGGGTTAAAAAGGCAGCACTCAGCCATGAGTTTGAGGTGGGAAACCAAATCGACCAATTATTCATCACATCAGCCCAGTGCGTCAAAATCAATGCGTCAGATATCAGATCAATAGTGAAGTGCTGCTCTGCTATGTTATGCACAATTTTACTAAAGTCGCCTTAATCTATGTGCAAGGAGGCTAGGCTGCAATGGGGCGATCGCCGCAATCCGGCTGTCTCTAGTTGCTGTCTCTAATTAAAGTGGCTCAAATGCCTGAGTCTTACTAGATTTCTACGACTTGTCTATGGGGTGACCCTTATGAGAGGAGGGGCTGTGAGTTGCCCAAGCGATGCTGGCTAAGATCAGCGCTAACCCAACAAATGTGCCTGTCGTCAGCGATTCGTTTAAGAACAATGCGCCCCAAAGTGTACCAAAAATGGGGATGAGCAATGCCACGCTGAGGGTACTGGTTGCCCCAATATCGCGGATCAGCGCGAAATAGATCAAGTAGGCGATCGCCGTTGAGAACACGGCCAGAGCCGCCACGGAAAGGCTAACGGACAGGGGCGGCATCTGCTGAGGCATCTGCACCACAGCCAGTGGAAACAATAACAGACTCGTGGCCATCTGTTGGCCAATCGCCCAGTCAAGAGACGACTCGGCGTGGATCATCGTTTTGCTATAAACACCGCCAAGGGCATAAAACAGAGACGCCAGCAAAGATAAGCCGACCGCAATGAGTACATCAGCTGTCAATGGCAAGGGGCTCCAGCCCACCAAAATCAAGACGCCTGTAAACCCGACCCAAAGGCTAATGATCCGCCGTGCGGTTAGTGCTTCTAGACGGGCGATCGCCGCAACCAAAACGCTAAACAGAGGAATCATGGCATTCAAAATCGCCGCCATGGAAGCCGTCAGATGTAATTCTGCAGTGGCAATCAACAAAAATGGAATTGCGCTATTTAATGCGCCCAGCGTCAAATAAGGTTTCCAACGCATTTTCCAATGTGCTGCCTGACGAGTGGCGATCGCGTAGATCCACAATACGGCAGCAGCGAGCACCACCCGACACTCCACCAACACGGCCGGGCCGAGAACAGGAGCAGCTACCCGAATAAATAAAAACGATGCTCCCCAAATTGCGGCCAGCACCATTAGCATTGCCCCGTGACGCAGACTCATCATTGCTTCCTCCGTACCGTTATGCCCTGGATCGCAGTCAGGCCATTGCTGAATGGGAGCATGACTCTACACGATTCTCAGCGTCTCAATCGATGCGATCCATAAATGCTTCGGGTTTTACAGAAGACGCCGAGGATCAAGACAGTTGTTTTAAAACCGCCTCCAAGTCAGGATAACGGACTGCCTATAATGAATCAAATCGATTTAATTCACAATTTTTATGAAAAAAATTCATATTACTCTGACTCAACTGCAAGCGTTGATTGCCGTAGTTGAAATAGGCAGCTTTACAGGAGCCAGTGAACATCTCGGCCTGACGCAATCAGCGGTCAGTCATGCGATCGCCACCCTAGAGCATGAGCTAGGCGTTTCTTTGCTAGAGCGCGATGCGCGCCGCAATCGCACCACCCGTCACGCCACGCCACGCCTCACAGAACTGGGGCAGCGCATCGTTATACTGACGCGCGACATTCTAAGCAAGGCGGAGCAAATTCAACAAGCAGCAGCAGCAGCAGTTGGACTAGAAACGGGTAAGATTCGACTGGCGAGTTTTCCAAGTATTTCCGCTCGTTTTTTGCCGGGGTTATTGCGGCAGTTTCAGCAGCGCTATCCTGGTATTGACACCCTTCTGTTTGAAGGCACCGATGATGAAGTCAAGCAGTGGATCATGTCTCGCACGGTAGATCTTGGAGTGGTCACGCTGCCCTGCAACGAACTCGATACAATGGCGATCGCCCAAGACGATTTTTTGGCAGTGGTTTCCTCCTCTCATCCCTTAGCTCACTGTCCACACATCACGTTTGAGCAGCTTGCTCAAGAACCATTTATCATGTCGAATGCAGGTTGCAAGTCCATGATCAACCACCTGTTTCGACAGGCTCATGTCACCCCACGCATCCAGTTTGAAGTCCTTGACTCCAAAACTATTTTCGCCATGGTGCAAGAAGGGATTGGAGTCACCATTGTTCCAGAACTGGCGTTGCCTGATGATAGCGATCGCCTGCAGGTGCTGCACCTGACTCCCCGCGCCTCTCGCAAGCTGGCGCTAGCGCGAATTTCGTCTGCGCCTACAACGCCCGCCGTGGCTGCATTTTTGACCCAAGCTCAAGACTGGGCCCATGCACAGCAGTTTCTATGACATCTGTGCCCATGCTATCTGCGCCCATTACGTCCTCGCGCATCATCTTAATTGCAGCTTTAGTCGCATCCAGTCGCGTCATCGGTAATGCGGGCAAACTGCCGTGGCATATCCCAGAAGACTTGCAGCGTTTTAAGCGCCTCACCAGCGGCCATGCCATCATCATGGGACGTAAAACTTGGGAATTAGGTCTCAACAAGAAAGCCTTACCCAATCGTCTGAATCTAGTAGTGACAGGCTCTCCACAGCGCTATCAGCAGCATCCATCAACACCGCCTGGTTTATCCTTTGTAGACTCCCTTCATGCAGCCCTGGAACAAGCCCAGTGCCACTCTAAAGTATTCATCATTGGTGGAGCATCGGTCTATGCTCAAACTCTCAACTGGGCAGATGGCCTAGAGCTGACATTGATTGAAAGCCACTATGATGGCGATGCCAGATTTCCTGAATGGGAGCATCTCGTGGGCGATCGCTTCTGCTTGATTGCACAGGATCATCACCCCGGCTACCGCTTTGAACGCTATATCAAATGCTCTGACCTTCCAGCGGCATCACCATACACCCGCTGATGCGCCAGCTCTGATCTGACTGCCGTTCCATCAAATAATAAGCGTTCACTAATCCACCATCCGGGTCTAACAGAATCACCTGCTGCGATAGATTTCCCTCAATGACTGTAATGCCTTCAAACATCACCGAACGCGGACGATAGACCGCAATGTATGACGACTTAACCATCTCCATAAACCGCTCAGCTGAGCCAAACTGACTTTGAATTGCTGGGCTTGCAAACGAAAATGCAGTGGCTGCATCGTCCTGCCGAAACGCTTGAATCTGTTGCTCAATGACTGTGCGAATAGCAATTCGATCTGTATCTGTCAAATCCATCGCTCGACTGTCTTGATTTGCTGGCGGTGACAAGTTGGGTTGGGGGCGCTGTTGCCGGTTTGTTGGCAACGAGTCTCCGGTTGGCAATGTAAAAAGAAGGGCGATCGCGCATGAGAGGAATACGCCTCTAGATAGAAATTTAGCGATTCGATCATTCATCAGCAAGTGATCTGGAGTTGTTTTTAGATCTGTGTTAGAAAACCGTAACCAGAAATCTGAAACCAAACTGTAGGCTAGCCATCAGTCTGACCTCTCAACACGACTCTATAGGCAGTAGAGCAGCTCTGTAGATCGATGGCTTGGGGTAGAACACATCTGATTAGTATCAGGGTTTAGCATCAGGGTAATGATGCGTCCCTTTGACTTTGCGATAAACATATGTATTACTAGAGTGAGACAAGCCCATCGGCTCGGTGCTTTAAGGGGAATTGCCATGGAGTTAGACCAGCCACTGGGGTCAGTTATCCAGGGATCACTCAGTCAAGGACTAGAAGTCAGGCTCCATGCCGATGTGTCGGTCGAAGATATGCGGGTGGGCAAGTTTTTGGTAGTGCGGGGGGTGCGATCGCACTTTTTCTGTATGCTGACTGATGTCGCTTTAGGAACGGCCAGCAATCGCATTGTGGCCAACCCCCCCGACCCCAGCAACACATTTTTGCAAGAAGTTCTCGCGGGTACTGGCACCTACGGCACGATTAATCTATCTCCTATGCTGATGTTGACTCCAGAGCCGCATGCTAGCAGAACGAGTCGCGAATCTGAGCCAGTTGAAAGTCGCCGTAGTATGGCCGCATCTTATCAAGCTCAGAGCAGTGCCGCTATGGAGTTGCTGCCGGTTAAAACTATCCCTAGTCACTTTAGCCAGGTGCACGATGCCAGCGAACGCGACTTTCGGTCGGTGTTTGGCTGGGAAGATGATCCCCATCGGCGCAATTTTTCGATCGGGCAACCTATTGATATGGATGTGCCCATCTGCTTAGATCTTGATCGCTTTGTCGAACGGAGCAACGGCGTTTTCGGCAAATCAGGAACGGGCAAGTCATTTCTGACGCGCTTGCTCTTGTCTGGCATTATTCGCAAACAGGCTGCAGTCAATTTGATTTTTGACATGCATTCTGAGTATGGCTGGGAGGCAGTTAGTGAGGGCAAACAGTTCAGTACGGTCAAAGGGCTACGACAACTCTTCCCTGGGCAAGTGCAAATCTATACCCTTGATGCCGAATCAACTCGGCGGCGAGGGGTGCGAGATGCCCAAGAGCTGTTTATTAGTCATGGCCAGATCGATGTTGAAGATCTGATGCTGGTAAGTGGTGAGCTCAATCTTTCGGAAGCCAGTCTAGAAAATGCCATCATCCTTCGCAATGAGTTCGGCAAATCATGGATTACTCGCCTGCTCGGCATGAGCAATGAAGACATTCAGGAATTTTGTGAAACGAAGATGGGCAGCAAGTCTTCGATTATGGCGTTGCAGCGCAAGCTAACGCGGCTCGATGACTTGAAATACATTCGCAATAGCTGTCCCCACGATTATGTCAGTCAAATTTTGCAATCTCTAGAAGCCGGAAAACATGTCGTGGTGGAGTTTGGGTCGCAATCTAATATGCTGTCTTACATGCTAGCGACCAATGTGATTGCTCGCCGCATTCATGCGAGCTATGTGCGGAAAGCCGAAGCGTTTTTGCAAACCAAAAATCCGAGCGATCGCCCCCATCCACTTGTGATCACCATCGAAGAAGCCCACCGCTTTCTCGACCCCAGCACGGTACGTCAAACTATTTTTGGCACGATTGCCCGTGAAATGCGAAAATACTTCGTCACGCTGCTTGTTGTTGATCAGCGCCCCTCAGGAATTGATAACGAAGTCATGTCTCAAGTCGGCACGCGCATCACAGCCTTACTCAATGACGAGAAAGATATTGATGCGATTTTCACCGGAGTTTCAGGGGCTCAAAACTTGCGCTCTGTGCTGGCCAAGCTCGACTCCAAGCAGCAGGCACTGATCTTGGGACATGCTGTTCCTATGCCAGTCGTCGTCAGAACTCGCCCCTATGATGAAACTTTTTATGCAGAAATTGGTGACATCTCTTGGGAAAACATGCCTACAGCAGTTGTCGTAGAAGCTGCAAAAGCAGCCAAGGCCGAACTGGGCTGGTAAATTGACACTGGCGAAGCCCTAATGGCACATTCTTGTCAAGAAATCGTCACTTGCTACTGTCGAATCTGATCGGGATATGCCCGTCAGATGTTGTCAGTAATCAGGAGATGCAACCAATGATGATGAATGGACTTGATTCATCCACGATACCAGCTGTGGCTGCAACCCCTGGTGTAGACGCTGGAACCACGGGGTCAGACCTTTTCGCTGCTGCTCGAGTTGAGATGCTGTTTGATTCGCTGGATGCCGTCATTCCGGAGATTGACGCGTTTCTGGCTGCTGTGGATGAGCTTGATGGCACGATTGTGATTGAAGGCGGAGTGCTAACGAGTAATTTAGAAACCCCAGCAGGGCTGCTACAAGACACACTTGATCTGCCGCAAGAGGTGAATACCTTGGCGGCAATCGTGGCCGAAGCAACAGGCACCGCCACGCTTGAAAATGGAGTTTTGGTAGGTGATCTCACGACTGGAGATGACCTTCTCAGTGGCAATGTCAACATCGTTGAGCTGGTTTCAGATGCTTTACCAGACCTGCTGGATTCCATTGAGGCGGAAGTTCCCTTTGAGAATGGTCAGGTAGCGATCGCCACTTCGACTCCATTTGGTGAGGTCAGTGGCAATATAGACTTTGGCGGCGGTCAGCTGGCGATTGACTTGACGACTCCCTTTGGGCCCCTCGAATTTACGCTGGACTTTGACGATGATGTTCAAATTCCGATTGATGTCAATAGCAGGCCCGGAACGATTGACTTGGCCAACGGCGTGGTGGTAGCGGATTTGTTCCCCGGTGTTTTAGGGAATGAAATCAGCATCCCCCTCACCGCATTTTCAGGCACGTTGATCTTGGATGATGGCATTGCCAACTTTACGATCCCCACTGTGTTTGGCGATTTTGGTGGTTCTATTGATGTGAGCCAGCAAATCCTAGATGCAAGTACTGATCTGCTGTCAAGTCTTAATGGCACAGTTAGTTTGGCTGGAGGCATGCTCACGAGTGACCTCACAACCTCTGCTGGAGCACTGGCCGGTGATTTTGATGTCTCGGCCTATCTGTCTGAGTTTGCGATCGCGCTTAGCGACGTCAATGGCACTCTCACAGTAGCAGATGGCATTTTGATAAGCGACCTGACAACTCCTTTTGGGGATATTGCAGGCATGGTAGATCTTGATACCTTAGATGACTTACTTGATGACGACCTCGTTGAAGATATTGAACCCCCCGTTGAAGTGCCTGAGACAGAGGCGATCGCCTAACCCGAGATATTGATTCTGTACGAGTGGTGCATCAGGCACCTTTAAATCGGCAGGTGTGTGTTTCTGCATTCTGTACGGCACACACCTCCGCAACTCTCCGTCTAGTTTAAGGATTGACAGATTTGAGGAGTGCCAGTTTTCTAGGAACGCAGAAGAGTCTGGTCTATAGACTGACATCAAGTAATATCTCAAAATGTGACTCAAGCGGGAGTTTAGCTGGCGTTGACTGTGTCATATAACTGTGTCATATATCTGTCTTAACCGCTGAGGTTAACTGTCAGGTAGAGCGAAGACTTTATCGCCAATGTGTGATGCTATAGCCTAATGTTGGTGTTAATCAATTCTGATGGGATCAATGTTCAAAGTGCTAAAAGAATCTAATTTCTTTCTTCTGTAATTTTCAGGATTCTTTCAGGAAAATAAGATAAAACTATGTCTATGTCGCTATATAAACCGTATTTATGTCTGGACGTGAAGCTCTCTCTGTGAAAACCTTTGACTCAAGCTGGAGGGGGTATATTCTCAATGCTTTACTGCTGAACTTAACCATGATAATCAAGTGATAAGGCGATTCCTTACCGCAATTTCGCTGTACTCGTGACGTTAAATGCTTTGTTCCTGAAAACTCTTAGTGAGTTGAGTAAAGGTGTTGTGAGTCCATTGGTTTTGAAGGTTCGGTTATCCCTATGCATATCTCCTAGGACAAGATAGAAAACTATCTGACAATAAAACTGTAGCTAAATTAAGAGTCTGGAATGACTGCCTAAAAGCCTTAATCGACCGTTTTATCAGATTAACTGGAGGCAATTTAACTGGAGGCGATCGCCAATTCTATCTCTATGATTTCATTGCAATTGTTTCACTGCGCTAACAAATGTTTACAGTGTGCCTGATGATTCACCCTACTGGATGAGTCTTTTACTCTTTACTTGAGCGTAAACTTGTAATACCCTAGTAAGAAGATAAACTCATAACGACTTCGATTTCAATAGGCAGCTTAAGTGCCTGGTTAAACGCCTAGTTAGATACATAGTTGAACTTGAGAACAGCTCAGCGCCATAGACGCGATCGCGATAGTCGGTACGTTTAGGGTTTTGTTATCCGACGCTAGACATGGCGAGGCGTATTTTCAAGGCCAATGTTGAAGAATTTGAGTTAATGGGGTCAGTCTAAGCATTCCACCTGTATGTTCGCAACGTTTGTGTGATGTTAGATAGTCGTTTCTGTCCCCTGCTAAGCCGTCAATAGTGCATTAGTGGCCACTTCCAGCACAGGAGGTTGTTCCCTATTCTATTTAACGAATGAATGTGTTGAATAGCATTTATGCCCTTCAACTTGTCAGTATTCAAGCTGTGTTCCACGCGATTACTTTGTTCCTATGCAAACAGTAGATTTTAAAGCTAAATCAGCTAAACCCCTATTTACCGCAGATATGGTGAGAACGTATCTGCATGAGATTGGTCGTGTGCCTCTGCTAACCCACGAGCAAGAGATTATTTACGGGAAGCAGGTTCAGCACTTGATGGAGCTGCTAGAGATGAAGCAGGCGCTATCTGAACGGATGGATCGTGAGCCGTCGGATGCAGAATGGGCTGAAGAAGTCGGGCTGAATGAGAAAGAGTTGAATAGCGCAGTTCAGCTAGGGCAGCGTGCCAAGAAAAAAATGATCGAAGCTAATCTTCGATTAGTCGTGGCGATCGCCAAAAAATACCAAAAGCGTAATCTTGAGTTTCTTGACCTGATTCAGGAAGGGACGCTGGGCTTAGAGCGAGGAGTTGAAAAGTTTGATCCCATGCGGGGCTATAAGTTTTCAACCTACGCGTATTGGTGGATTCGTCAGGCCATCACACGGGCGATCGCTCAACAGGCTCGAACGATTCGCTTGCCGATTCACATTACTGAAAAGCTCAACAAGATTAAGAAAGTGCAGCGTGAGCTAACCCAGACGTTGGGGCGCAGTGCGACACCCGCCGAGATCGCAGAAGCGCTGGAGCTAGATCCGTCTCAAATTCGCGAATATCTGATCATGGCACGCCAGCCAGTATCTCTCGATATGCGTGTTGGCGATAACCAAGACACTGAGCTGCAAGATCTCTTAGAAGATGATGGGCCGTCGCCCGAAACCTATGCGACTCAGGAGCTATTGCGCCAGGATTTGGATGGCCTGCTCTCGGAGCTAACGCCTCAAGAGCGAGAAGTATTGACGCTGCGCTTTGGGTTGGCAGACGGTAATGAGCTGTCACTGGCAAAAGTGGGTCAGCGGATGAATATCAGTCGAGAACGCGTTCGTCAGCTTGAGCGAAAGGCTCTCGACCACCTGCGCCGCCGCAAAGCTAATGTTAGAGGCTATTTGGCAAGCTAATATGCATTTGCTATGAGGGTGTTGTGATCGGCTCCGGTGACAGCACCTCTCATGTTTGCAAACGGGCGATCATGTCCTGTGAGAAGACGCCATCACGTATCATCAACACGGTGTCGCAAGCCGATCTAAAAGCGTAGATTGAGTCGTTAGCAGAATATATAACAGACCCAAAGGTGCTCTATGTCCTTATATGGTTGTAGAGAATTATAAATTTGATTGCGATGGGGGCGATTGTCGGCTAGTTGCAACTATCTCACCTTTTAATTTCTATTCTATCAAAAAGTTTTAATTCCAAAGTTTTAATAAGCTGAATGCTTCTTTTGGTGGAATTGTCACCCTCAAATCCGGTATAAAGTAAGTATGGGTTCAGAACAAACGCTCTAGCAAATGTGCGGCTTGATCATTCAGACGCATTTGCGAACTGAATTCAGGGATTGCATCATTCGGGCTCACAGGCAGATTCGTTAAATTCCTGTAAAGCGACGAGATAATTGGCAGAAAGTCAGGAATGCATTGCTGAGTCAGTGTAGAAGCTGTCAGGCATTCACTCAATTAGCAAAGTTTAGTGAAATAGCTACGTTAGCAGCAGCTAGATTGGGCTGCTAGGCTACTTGAGGTGTTGACGATACTAGGCGAGACCCATTGCTTAGGAGCTTTGCGATCGCCAGTGTCAATACGTACTTATTTATTGTTACCGTTTTAGAGCTGCAGTCAGGAGGGAGATAGGGTGTTAAATCCGTCAATTAGGTTTTGCCCATCACGATCTTTAATCATCAATCGGTTGAGCCGCAGGTCTCTTGCCGGATTGTTTTTGGCGCTTGGCCTAGTGATTGGAGGCGTATCGACTGTTCCTGCACAGAGTGCCGAATCGTCGGCTGCGGTTAGCCCAGCAGCATCGGTGAGTGAGTCTCGATCAGAGTCTTCGGAATCGTCTCCATTGCTGCAAGATGGAGCCTATCTTTATGGGCAAGCGCCTGAGCCTGAGCAGATTGGGGCAGCTTATTTGGTGTTTGAAGTCGAGGGCGATCGCATCTTAGGTGCTTTCTACATGCCCTATTCATCATTTGATTGCTTCCAGGGCGGGTTTGAAGGCAATCAGATGGCCTTAACAATTACCAATAGTTATGAGCGCACGACACATCCATATTCCATTGCCGTGAGTTCCCCTTCGACTGTTGCCACTGCCAATAACCCGGCGATCGCCCCACTAGCATTAGATGGATATCATCATCTTCCCCACCTCAGTGAAAATGACGAGCGCATCTTGTCTACCTGCCGTGCCCAATATGACTAGCGGCTCAGGTGTCACTCGTTATACGGGCTAGTTCAAAAAAGTAGTGGGTGCGATTGGCGTAATATCAGGATTGACGCCTCCCACTTGATTCGTGCGTAGAAACCATAGCGATCCCCCGGCGTTGAGCAAGATTTGACTCATTTCATCATGGGCGCGGCGCGGTAGTAGAGTTCTCCAACTGGTTAAGGCCGTCAAGATATTGCTGTCTTTGACCCAGCCCTGATCAGAACGAGTGCCTTCTAAAAACGCTGAGTTTTGCCGCCAGTCTCGGCGCACGATCCCCAAAGGAGCCAGCTGCTGCTCTAACGCTTGAGCAAGAGCTGTAAGCTGGCGAAACCTGATTGTTTGTGGGTCATCTGGATGACGATTGAGCCAGTCTTGGATTTGAGGATTTGACATAATCTGAAATTCGATAGACTTGATTGTGCGGTAGAGTGCCTGGTTTGAATCCTGTACGCAGGAGGTGGCCGGAGTCACAACGGCAGCTCCTGTCCCATCTCCCACTCGATATCGGGCTGTCATGATTCTAAGCTGGTGCTCAAATTCTGATAGCGGCGACAGTCGGATGCCATCAAAATCGTAGTCTTGAGTGACAGCATCGAGCTTGATCACCACATCTGAAACGGGGCGAGTCCCTAACCAGCCGCGTTGCAAGTTGCCCATATAGTCGGCCCATGAGACCACGCCCGCCACGATGCCCTCAGGATTGTGAGCATAGACCTGGTAGTAGTCAATCTGAAATCGCAACTCACCCGTGATTGAGTCGCGAATCACCTCTGCAACCCCGTAGGAAAAATGCCCGGTCACAACCCCAAGCGTTTTAGGTTCGGCCTGTGCCCCGCCAATACCGCCAAAAAGATGCATGACAATGGCGCGATCGCCCGCTTGCCAGGAATCCAGGGCATCTGCAGGGCGAGTCAATTGGGGATCAACTAAAACAGAAGCCGCAGTCCCTGTGCGCTCCGCGACATGCTGCCAGTTTTGCTGTTGAATATAGGTCAGACCGTCAGATTGATTCAAAATTATGTCGTCAGGCTGCAGCCGCAATAGCCGTCGCGGCTCAATGGCCTGCGCCACAAACACGCCCTGATGATTGGCTGCACCATAGACATACCAGCCGTCATCATTTAGTGGAGACCTGTGAATATCTTGAGGTGTTGACATGGTTACACCTTGACGGCTGGGCGGCACTTGCGGAATGCGAATCATCTCAATTGCCCCGTCAAATTGCTGCGAAACGGAGTTATAGTGCCTAACTCTGAACTGGTCTTGATCCGGTGACGGCTGATCAGACGACGCGGTCACAGGCTCCAGAATTGTAACTAGACCATAAAATCGTCCGGTGATTTGGACAGGGTCGGTGTGAATTGCAAGTGTAGGGCGATCGCCCATTGAGGCGTCATTCTCCACTACGGTGACAGAGCCGCGCAAGGTCACATGGACATCATTAGCCGAACGAGCCCCGGCCAGAGATTGAAGAGGCCCCACGCGACGAACCTCATTGAGACGGCTGGGATGAAGATTACCCGACAGCAAGCTCGTCTCAGCGACATCGTTAAATCGCACAGACTGCGTCACAGACTCTACATAGGCTTGAACGTTCGCATCCTCACTCCAAGTCAAATTGACCCATTGCCCAATCAAGGATTGATATGGCTCGGGGGCGTGGTGTACTTCTAGCCAAACCTGTTCGCGGTCTTGAATTTGCTCACGCGGTGGCAGAATGAGGCGACCTGTCCAGGCTGCAATGGGACGATATCGACTGGATGCAATAGGCTGCGAAACTGGATAATAAGTCGGTTGATTAAAAGGTTCACGTAGATACCGTTCGTAGTTAGTCGGCTGAAGCTCTGGGGGTTGGCGGGTTGTCCGCTGGTAGTACGCAACCCCTAGCCCCATGATCACTACTGCACAAACTATCAGAAACGGATTCAAGCGGTTTGACTTCACGTTCAAAAACGGCTTCCGCCAATTGGATTTGGCCATGTGATCCGTGCAACACAATTGCAACAGCAGTGGGCTCATTCACCTCGTAGAGACTAGTACCCGTAATACTCATCGTAATAGCGAGAATCGTAATACCCGTCATAAGTGTTTGTCGGAGACGGGGCGCTCGATTCGTTGGGCGGGCTAGATGGCGGCGGTGACTCTGGACGAGCAGCGTCTTGAGTTTGCCACGATTCCCAAATTTCGGCTCGGCTAGCTTGCCATTGACTGATCAGCTGCTGAGCTTCTCGGTAAAGCGCCTGCTCCGGACGAATCTGGCTCGCTAAGTTAATGGCATTTGTGAGCTGGTTCTGAGAGGCTAGCGCGGTGGCATTGTCTAGCAGTGTGCGATCGCGAGCGAGGTCAATCTGGCCTTGCCACATCTGAATGTTGGTGCGGGCGTCCTCATAAAGGGCCCGGTTGGCAGCAATTTTTTCGGCTTCTTTGATGGCGTCGGCCAACTGACCTTGATCAGCTAGCTGCAACGCCTTGTCAAGAATTGGCTGATCTTCTAAGGTTTGAAGTTGCTGCGTCCAGAGGGCGATCGCGGCTTCGGCTTCAGGTCTGAGGGCCCGATTGGCAGCAATCTGACTCGCAGATTGGATAGCTGATTGCAAGTCGTCACGCGTTCCCGGTTCGGCCAATCGCCGAGCATAGGTCAGGAGAGGCCGATCTTCGATGCGCTGAATTTCTTGCCCCCAGTGAGCCGCTAAAGTCTGAGCTTGCAACCGACGCGGGCGATCGGGACTGACTTGCTCAGCCTGATCGATCGCCAATCGAAGGGCAAATTCATGGCCTAGACTCGCAGTCCATGTAGCAAACTGGAGACCAACCAGATCGCTGAGTTGAGCCGCCCAGTCCTGTGAGTGAGTTTGAGCCTGGGCATGAAACTGGCTGCTGGGTTCAATCTGCTCAGCAATATTGACAGCTTGAAACATCTGCCAAAGAATTTGCAGGGTAGGTTCCCATTGCAGTTCACTGCTGGCTGCCAAAGTTTGAGCATGGCTCAATTGCACGATATCAAAGCCACCGGGAGCCATCTGAGGATCAGGCGGCAGATGTTGAGCCAGTGATAGTGCAGCCTCTGTATTGCCTTGACTTAACTGAGCTAGGCTAGCTGCAGTCAGCTGATGGCTCCAATCATAAAGCAGAGGTTCAGCTGTTTTCCAGGCTTCAGTCTGAGGATTGATTTGGCGGATAGTATCGATGGCCTGAGTCAACTGCTTGGGTTGGCGATCGCCAACCAGAGTTTCAGCTTGTTTTAAGTCTTGCCATGCCTGTTTCTCAGTTAAGATCTTTGAGGTCAACTCATGGGCGCGATTTTGACGCCAATAGTCAAAATCAAGGCGGTCAAGCTCCGTAATCTGCTTACTGGCCAGATCCCAGTCTTGCACTTGAATGGCAGCGATCGCCCGCTGATAGATCGCTTCTCCTGTCTGCCAGCGGGCTTGCCACTGGGCAACTTCAGATTGAGCTTCTTGATAAACAGGGCTGGATTGCGGAATATAGCTGACGATCGTAATGGCGGCATCTAAGCTCGACTGGTTGGTCTTGGTACGGGCGATCGCCAATAGGGAGGTTGACCATTTCCCCATCATGCTCTGTGCCTCATCATAAAGCGGATGATCGGGCGACCATTTGCTAATGAGGCTCATCCCTCGCACCAAGGCATCAACATCTTCGCCATCAGCAACCTGCTGCGCGCAATATAACTTTTCTGAGTCTGACGTCAGCAGTGAAATTTGTTCACAGTCGGGAGCAGGCGGCAACTGAGTCAGCAATTGAAAGGCGATCGCCCCCATAGTGGTAGAAAATCCAATCGCCGCAATCCAGATAATAGACCAGTTCCAAGAAGATTGGGTTTGACGGGGCGGCAGCGACCGATGGAGCGGCTTCGCTATCACATCTGCCTGCATTGCAGATGCCCTCACCTTAGCAAGTTGAGAACGAGTTGTTGGCGAATGTGCCGACGTAGTCATCGGTTGCATCGAACGGCTAACAGACCGACGTTTAGCTGAAGCCGGGGGCAATTGCTGCGGCGGTAACTGCAATGATGGCTCAGTAATACGATCAGACTCAGAACTCAATCCTGGATTTGGTTGCAAATGGGGACGGTTGAGAGACATTGACTCACCCGGCAGTTGGATGCTCCGTCGAGTTGATGGCTCTTGCACCGACTGCTGCGAAGATGATTTCAGATTTTTACTGACCATAATCTCTGCCTTGCACCTTGTCTGCCGACCCACTACGGGATAGAACTGCTGCCATTTGTGTTTGATTGTAATAGGCAGATTATCGAGAATCTAGCCCCCAATGACTTAGACTTCAGTGTAGAGCAGGGATCACTGTAAAACGAATAGCTTCTTACAATTAGCTACAGATCGCGTAGCTACAGATCGCGACAAAAATTTCTGCAGTAGTATGCATTACAGGCAACAGAACGCTGTCAGCCTTGCAGGGTCGAGCTAGGCAGACTCGTTTACTGATGAGTGCTGCTCAGCTTGATAACCAAAAAAGTCAATACGATAGTCCGTAATTCGCATACCCGTTTGCTGCTCGATCTGAGACAGAAACTCGTCAGGTAAAGTGACATGCACATCCAAAATTTGATCTGTATCTAGACAGTTGATATGGCTATGGGAGTCGCTGATATTACCATATAGGCGACCGTCTGAGCGCTCAATGCACTCAATAATATTCTGACCAGATAATGCTTCGAGATTTTGGTAGACCGATGTGTGTCCAATCTCTTTGCCTTGTTGATTGAGGAGGTCATAAATTTCACGAGCTGACAGATGCTGCTTCTCCTGCCAGAGTAATTCCAAAATAAATCGCCGCTGTTTGCTCACGCGCATTCCTAATGCCTGACAGCGATCCAGGGCATCTTCCAATGAACGAATGGGCTTTCTGGCAGATACTTCACTTTGCATATCAAACGACACTCACTTCTATTTTTAACTTGAGGTACTAACTGTTTAGCTCGTTAACAGTGTGATAGCTTCAGGATCTTGATTTAGTGAGCTCTCATCTAATCCATATGACGACAATTCACCAGTCACTCGACTCAGCATAAGCCCTTATGCGGACTCAGTACAACTTTACTTTAAATCTCTGTAAATGTCTACCGAGCCCACTGGGTATTGCAAAGGGGGGATCGTGTTAGTCCATTTTGAAGATGACATCTTCTTGGATCGCCCCATGCTGTCTTAGGCTAGTAGACATGCCGTTTGTATCAGCAGCAATTAGTGGCTTAATGGCAACTCCTACAATTTTTCTAACTGCAGAGCCGATTAACGCACTGGATCTGGCTCCTGCTCAGTCTCTGATTGAGAGTGCGATGACCTCAGGGGCGATCGCCACCTTGTCTGATCATCCCTGGCAATTCAAGATTGACTACCCTCGTGCTCCTGATGATCCGCGAGAGCTATCTGAGATTCCTGAAATCCGGCTATGGTTTATTCGTCTGGATGCTCAATATCCCTGGCTTCCCTATCTGCTTGATTGGGAATCTGGAGAATTATCCCGCTATGCGGCCATGCTCGTGCCCCATCAATTTAGCCCAACGGATGGAATTCAGTACAATCCAGAAGCGCTGGAAATCTTTGTCATGCACAAAGTGTTCGTAATTACGGCATGGCTCAAGCAAAACGATCTCAGTGGGCGCAACAAATTGAAACTGATGATCAAAACTTTAGGATATGAACTAGACGATGGTTTGTTTGAGTTCCTTAATAAATAAGTCAGAGAAAATTTGGCGAGTCTTCTGAAGCTAAAGTCAGCCGCAGATATGGTTAGATGTAGCGCCTGAGAAGCATTACGGCATCTGCTGCTTAAACGCAACTCAGCTTACCAGGAGAATCTCTGTCAATCTGGGTCTAACTTATTGTCTGATTCTTAAGACCGACCGGGTTGATGCAGTTGTTAGCCTACACTGATCGCAACGGGCTACCTCATTGATAAATGAATGAATCACCCGATATTAATGACTAGTGTCAATCAACCTTAGATCTAAATATCTGTCGATTATCTGTCGATCTAACGATATCAAGGGAAATAGTCGTATGGCTCCTCTAAAAGTGGGCATTAATGGGTTTGGTCGCATTGGGCGGCTTGTGTTTCGGGCTGGTATCAATAACCCGAATATTCAGTTTGTCGGGATCAATGATTTAGTGCCACCCGCTAACTTAGCCTATTTGTTGAAATATGATTCTACGCACGGACGATTTGATGGCACAGTTGAAGCCCAAGACGATGGTATTGTGGTGAACGGGCAGATGATCCCCTGTTTTGCCATTCGTAACCCTGCCGAGTTGCCATGGGGCAACTATGGAGTCGATTATGTCGTCGAATCAACCGGGCTGTTTACAACCCACGAGGGGGCATCAAACCATCTCGCAGCGGGTGCTAAGAGGGTTGTCATTTCAGCGCCTACCAAAGATCCCGATCAGGTCAAGACACTGCTGATGGGGGTAAACCACACGACCTTTGCTCCAGCGACTGACACCATTGTCTCTAATGCAAGCTGCACCACCAACTGCCTTGCGCCTGTGGCAAAAGTGATTCACGATAATTTTGGGCTAGCAGAGGGGTTGATGACGACGGTTCATGCGACAACAGCAACACAGCCAACTGTAGACGGCCCCAGCAAGAAAGATTTTCGGGGTGGACGGGGGGCAGGCCAGAATATCATTCCCGCTGCTACGGGAGCGGCAAAAGCAGTGACGCTGGTATTACCTGAGCTAAAAGGCAAATTAACGGGAATGGCATTGCGAGTCCCGACTCCTAATGTCTCGGTTGTTGATTTGACCTTCAAGACTGAGCAAGCGACGAGCTATGCTGAGATCTGTGCTGTGATGAAAAAGGCTTCTGAAGGCGCTCTTGCAGGTATTTTAGGCTATACCGATGAGCCAGTCGTCTCTATCGATTTTAACGGTGACTCCCGATCCAGCATTTTTGATGCAGACGCTGGGATCGAGCTCAACGCTAATTTCTTCAAAGTGGTTTCTTGGTATGACAACGAATGGGGATATTCTAATCGGGTGATTGACTTAATGCTCTCGATGGCTACTCAAGACGGCATGCTTAAGTAGCCCCTCGATATCGGGTCTGAAAGAGGATATTGAGCACAGTAGTCTGGTTGATTGACAAAAAAAATTCTGCATGGGATACGGAAACCGCACCCTTAGAGTAGTTCATCTGATGTAAGGGGGCAGGTCGCCTGACCCAATGCAGGATATGGGTCGTAAATAGTTTTGCCCGTCAATCAGGCACCGTAGCTTAATCATTGCCCCCAATTGATCGTTAAGAGTTTGGTTTGCTGTTTTATCCTGATGGTTTAGTTTAATTCCTGTGATAAGGTGTTGGGCAATGTATATTGCATCGTAACGACGTAGTGTTTTGAGGAGATGAATGCGGAATGTGTGTTGCCTGTCTCGCCTTTTCAGCTTTAACTCTGTTTACGCCTGTCAGTGAGTCTGCTCAAGCTAGTGGTGTTTTACAGTCTGCAACTGTCCAGCAGGCTGGGGTGCGCGAAATTACATTCACTCGCAGAGAGGTGCCGCTGCTAGCAGATCAAACTCAGGAGGCGATCGCCGAATTTCTTAACTATTTGCCGACCGATCCAGAACTGGAACTGCTGAGAACTGGAATGGCTGATTTGAGTGTGGCGCTAGAGGCTGTGACATCAGATACAGAGGCTCGGCAGATCATTGATGACCATCTCCAAACGCTGCAAGAGCAGGTCTTTGCATCACCTAATAGCGATCGCATTATTGCAGTGTTGAGAGATATTGTAATCGGCGACTCCGAGTTGCAGCTGAGCCAATCGCAGCATTTCAACTGGGGATGGCTGAGTTAGGATAGGTTGCCGATTCGACGCTCGGACGGTGAGGCAGCGCCAGAGTAAATATGGTTTGATTGGAGTGGCTACGGACTGCGATTGTCCCGCCTAGGCTCATAGCAAGCTTTTCCACGAGAGCCAGTCCTAGGCCTGTGCCCCCCTGTTTCCAGGGATCAGCACTGGGAATTCGATAAAACTTGTTGAAAATCTGAGAAATTTCACAACTCGGAATTTCAACGCCTGTATTGGTGATTTTGAAGTAAACCGTCTGGAATGAATTTTCAATGTCTAGGTGAATAGATTCTCCAGATGGCGTGTATTTGCAAGCATTTTGTAAAAGTTCCGTAAGAGCGCGCTCCAAGCTAATGGGGTCTGTGGCGAGCGTGGGCGGGTTTGCCTTGAATGGAGCGAGAGTCAGTGTCTGCTGGCGGGTCTGAGCTAGCGCCTCAAACGGCTTGATGATTGTGGGGAGCCATGTGTGCAAATCAATAGACTGGATTGATAATGGCACTCGGCTGTCTTCCATTCGTCTGAGATCAAGCAAGTCTTCGATCAGTCGAATTTCGCGCTGACACTCGCTTTGGAGGATGCTGAGATAATGATTGACTTTTGTGGTCAATGGCACAGACGTTGACTCGGTCATGCCGCTGCTATTGAGCTGATCTAGGGTCAATTCCAGCATGCGACTGGCGACTTTGATATTAGCGACAGGCGTTCTAAGTTCATGGGAGACTGTGCTCAAAAAGTCATCTTTGAGCTGATTGAGGCGAATCAGCTCTTGAACTTGTGCCTGAGCTGCTTGATAAAGTCGAGCTTGACGAATGGCAATCGCACATTGGTTAGCAACTTGCTGCACCAGGCGTAATTCTGAATCTTGGAAGGCATAGGTTTGATTTTTGATCAGCCACAGATCTCCCAATACGCCCTGGTCATCAATCATCGGGCAGGCTAGCATTGCAACGCGTCCGCGATCGGCATTGGGCAACAGCGAACAGCACTGAAAATATTGACCTGACAAGAGTTGATCATAGATTTCGGGAGAGGTCGCCATGCTCATAATGCGACCCTGCACAGGCACCGTGGAGGTGGTGTGCTCATAGAACACAGTTGAGGTGCCCGCAGAAACATCGTATATCGCTGCATTGCACGATTTAACGTTTAGACCTCGTCCTAACTCTTGCACAGCAGCCTGTAGAATTTGGCGCTCATCGAGAGAGTCTCTGACTTTATCGGTAATGCGTTTGAGTAACGACTCAAATTCGATGTATCTTTGCAGCATGGCCGCAGATTGCCGTAGATTTTCCTCGACCTGCCGTCGTTCTTGAATCTGCTGGCTCAAGGTCTGATTGGCCGTTTCCAGCTCTGCTGGGCTAGTTAGATTCAAAGCCTTTGGCAAAACCTTTATGATCTCAATGACGGTAAACAATGATATGACTGCTGTAACCGCTTTGACCGTGCCTGAGAGCCAATACATCGGATGCCAAAGTAGCCAAATCTCAATTGCATGGGTTAATCCGCAGCAGAAAATGGAGGCTCCAAATAGAGCAAATGTTCCTCCAAACGGGATGTCTTTTCGGCGTTTGAGAAAGATAAGCAGCAATACTGAAATACTGAAGTAGGCGATCGCCGTCAGCAAATCAGAGATTAGGTGTAGGCTAACCAGCCGGGGTTGCCAAAGGTAACAATGTCCGTGGGGGATATAGTCTGACCTGAACAGCCAATAGAAGAGTGAAGACATTGATGAAATCCGGCGAACAACAGACGGGCATAATTTTTTTGAGTGATTCTGCCCGTTAGTATTCCCATTAATTGATAACTATTCCCTTCAAGACGAGTGATTGCCAAAAAGGCCCAGACTAATAGAGCATGAGCATGAGTTGCTTACGATAATGTCGAGTGAGCGGGTGGTCGTCGCCGATCATGTCAAACACGGTCAGCATTGCTTTGCGTGCAGCTTCATTTTTATAAGTGCGATCGCGGCTGGTAACTTCAAGAAATAGCTGGAGAGCTGTCTCATAATCTCCGTCTAGCGTCGAGCGCGCGGCATTAACAAACACCTGATCAAGCTCATGTTCAATCACTGGGTCGAGGGTGATGCGCTTGAGTTGAATGAGACCTCGCATGGCTTCTGTCGTTTTGAAATATTGGCGATCGCCTGCTTGAATCACGCCCAGAACGGCCTCTGCTGCATCGACATCATTCACCGACATCAAAAACTGAGCGGCATTGATCTGCAACTGTGAGTTTGTTGGATATTGCGTCAATAGCTGCTTGAGCAGAGACTTAGCCTGATCAATATCCCCTGTCGCCATGGCCGACTGCACTGCCTCCAATCCGGTTTCTAAGCCAGATTTGAGGCCAAGCTGCACCAACAACTCCCTCAGTTTCGGCTCTGGCAATACTCCCACAAATCCTGGCTGCACAGTTCCTTGGTTGACAATGCGGACATCGGGCACGCCCTCAATGTGGTAGATGCTGGCCAAGTCTTGATTCTGGTCAATATCTACCTTGGCCAACACGAAATCATACTCTTGAGCAAGCCGCTCCAGCAGGGGCTTCAGCATTTGGCACGGCCCACACCACTGAGCAAAAAAGTCTACTAAGACAGGTTTTTCGAAGGATTGTTGCAAGACGTCTAAATCAAAGTTGCTGCTGTTTACGTTGAGAGAAGTGCCCATGCGATCAGCCAGTTTGAAGAATAAATAAAAGCGATTGATCAAGTGTAGATCGATTATCTGAGGCTTCGCCCAGACTAGATTGTGAGCATGGGACGCTGACTCAGGGGCGATCGCCTTTATATGTAACAGTTTTCAGTCTCAGCCGCCACCAGAGTACTCGTCAACACTCAGAGTATTCCTAATCTGGCATTTACATTCATTTAAGGATTATGTGACGAAGTGATATGAATCAACACATGATGGGTGGTCATTTCTGGAAACCAATCCGCTCATATTGAAGGACTTGAGTAACATCAACCTCCTGATGTATGCCCCCTACATGGAGTCCTGACGATGAAGCCTAATCAACCCACATTGCAACAGTCGCTGGAATGCCCGAAATGCGGCAAACATAGCATTGTCGAAGCGTCAGCCAATCAATATCACTGCCTTAATTGTGATTTTCAGCGGCAGATCACAGATCCTGCAGATACACCGAGCGCATCTGCCTCTGAAGCCCCAAGTGGCTTGGTTGCTACCTGCATCATGATTTTGCTGATCTTGCTTTTGATCTAAACTGAGGGCTCATCACGGTAACGTAGGATAAGGGCATTACCGCCCACACCTTTGATTTCAGGCGTGTACCTACGTATCTACTCCTCCTTGATTGAGCAACCCAATGGGGACAACACCATACCAGACCTCTCAGCATGATCCGTATAATCCGCATGATTCGGTGCAATCAGCAGCACTGTTATCATCAGCACACCGTCAGCCACTGCATCCACTTCAGCGGCTCTTCCGATATGGTCGAGCCTATCGGCAACAGATTCGACTGGCATCTGTGTGTTCTATTTTGAATAAAGTCTTTGATTTGGCTCCCCCAGTGCTGATTGGGATGGCTGTTGATGTAGTCGTCCAGCAAAATGATTCATGGCTGGCGACTGCCTTTGGTATTGAAACCATTACCGGGCAACTGTTGGCCCTCTCGGTGTTGACGCTCATTATTTGGGGGTTAGAGTCTACGTTTGAGTATGCCTATGCTCGACTGTGGCGCAATCTAGCCCAGACGATTCAGCATGATTTGCGGCTAGACGCCTATGGCCATTTGCAGGAACTCGATCTGGCTTACTTTGAGGCGCGGAGTACCGGAGCATTGATGTCAGTTTTGAATGATGACATCAACCAGCTTGAGCGGTTTTTAGACGTGGGTGCGAACGAAATTCTGCAAGTGACGACGACAGTTGTGATTGTGGGCGGGGCTTTCTTTGTGCTGGCTCCGGGGGTTGCCTGGATGGCGATGTTGCCCATGCCATTTATTCTGTGGGGATCGATCGCATTTCAGCGCACCTTAGCACCGCTGTATGCTGCTGTGCGCGATCGCGTTGGCATTTTGAATAGTCGTCTCTCGAATAACCTCAGCGGCATCACCACGATTAAGAGTTTTACCACTGAAGAGTATGAGCTGGAACGAGTCAACCTAGAAAGTGATGCCTATCGGCAAAGCAATCGCCGGGCGATCGCCCTGAGTGCGGCATTTGTGCCGCTGATTCGCATCGTGATTTTAATCGGCTTTACCGCAACCCTATTTTATGGTGGACTCGCAACCGTTGGAGGGCAACTCTCAGTCGGCACCTATAGTGTCTTGGTGTTTATTACTCAGCGGCTGCTGTGGCCCCTGACTCGCCTGGGGGAGACGCTGGATCAATATCAACGAGCAATGGCGTCAACAACTCGCGTCATGAACCTACTGGATACGCCGATTACCACTCATCCTGGGCATTTGGCAGTGCCAAAGGAACTGGTAGACGGCGATATTTCAATTCAGCGCATCACCTTTGCCTATCAAGACCGATTGCCCGTGATTCAAGAGCTGTCGCTGCATATTCCAGCGGGTCAAACGATTGCGGTGGTGGGTTCAACGGGTTCCGGTAAAAGCACATTGGTCAAGCTACTCCTACGACTGTATGAAATCGAGTCGGGGGCGATCGCCCTGGATGGAATCAACATTCGGGATATTTACATTCGAGACTTGCGGCGAGCTGTTGGGTTAGTTAGTCAAGATGTGTTTCTATTTCATGGCACGGTTGCGGACAATATTGCCTATGGCAGTCTAGGAGCGACCGCGCTAGAAATCGAGCAAGCGGCTCGCGTTGCCGAAGCCCATGAGTTTATTGAGCAACTGCCTCAGGGGTATGACACCATTGTGGGCGAACGGGGGCAGCGCCTATCGGGTGGGCAACGACAGCGCATTGCGATCGCCCGAGCTGTGCTGAAAGATCCGCCGATTTTGATTCTCGATGAAGCGACGTCAGCGGTTGATAATGAAACAGAAGCAGCTATTCAGCGATCGCTCGAAAAAATTACCCAAAACCGCACGACCATCGCGATCGCCCACCGCCTCTCTACCATTCGCAATGCCAATTGTATTTATGTGATGGAACATGGAGCGCTGGTTGAACGGGGCACCCATGAGGAGTTGATTACCCAAAATGGCATCTACGCCAACCTATGGCAAGTGCAAATGGGGATGAGCCGTTAACGATCTGCATAGATTGATCTGGGCAGGTTGATGCGGCAGCGACCCGATCAGGAATGATGGCCAAAGGAGATGAAGTTTATATCATCAGCTTATCTCCTGCGCGCATCATGAATATGTTTTACGACGACGCTACATCTGAAACATTGGAAGACTATGTTCGCAATGCCTTAGCCTTTGGTGAGCTTCCTCCGGCGGTCGAAACCCGCATCCAGAGCCTGATCCATTCTGGAAATTTATCTCGTCGCGATCGCACGTTGATCTCTATTTTGAGAGATGCCATTCACGATGGCTGCATTCATCGGGTCGGGCCTTCATCACTAGGCTAAGCCAATGGTCTTGTGACAACTGGGCCCCGATGGGGCGATCGCCCTAGTTGCTAAATTTCCAGACACAGCTTGAGACCAAGTTGGTGGTCACATGAGCCAGAATCGGCACTAAAAGACTGCCCGTTGTGACAGCACTTGCCCCCAGCAAGATGCCAATTACGGCAGCCCAAATTACATAGGGCCACTGCTGTGCACCGCTAAAGTGGAGCACTCCAAAACATACCCCTGAGACCACAATTCCAAATAGGTTAAGCCCAATCGAGGGCAGAATGACACCCCGAAATAGCAACTCTTCACTCAGCCCCGGCAGCAGCCCAAGCCAGACCAGATCTGCCCATAGGAGCGGGCGGATGACCAGAGTCAGATATATATCGGCACTGTTGCGATAGGCCGGCCAAAGCCGGTATGCCAAACCACTGATGGCAGTAATGCCCAAGCCCAAGCCCAACCCGATCGCTACGGTTTCTAATGATATATTGAGCGGCAGGAGCGAGTAGGGCGACACCAACAGCCAGAGGCGCGAAACAATCAATAAAACAATTGCCGTAATTCCCATCGCAATCAAGATTTGGATGCGCGACAGGGGTTCGACGTGAGGCTCGGGTGAAAAGGGCTTAGTCACGGCTAGGTTAAACGAAAAGAAGTTCTACAGTGATTTTGGAAAATACATACCCGTCAATATGGATAAGTGAACCGGGCCTTGAGGGAACATCACCTCATCTCAAGTCTGATTGACGTAGCGTAGCAACGTTAGGAGAAGTAGCAACGTTAGGAGAAATTGTGTGATTCGGATGCCTGGCTACTCAAAGGCAATGAAAGTCAGGCAATCCAGCTCAAACCTAACATTTCCAAGCTATTTCTTGCAGCATGGTTTTGCAACCGTCAAGATTATGCTACATCAACTCGTTGATGGGAAGTTCGGTCAGAGGTTTGATTGGCTTGATTTGAGCCTGCAGAGCCTCAACACTAATGCCAGCCCGATGAGCCACTAACATCCCGATCGCTTCTAAATAAGACCTGACTTGAATGGCCTGGATGCCAAGCTGGGATGCAGTGACATCCAGACGGGTAGTGTTGTCACTCACGGTAATGATTTGAGCTGGGGTGGCGCTGAGGCTGAGGACGGCACTGCCACCACAGGCTGTCGCTGGAACAATCACCGCATCAATTTGATCTGACCAAATATCACTGACGTGGGCGATCGCCCGCTGGGTGACAAATTGGGGTGCGCGGCTCAGCCCCACTAAGACACAGGGCAGAAATGTATAGCCTAATTCCTCAGCAGCAGACCGAGGCGAAACGCCAGGATCAAGTGCCAGTGGCGTCAGGGCAGGCGCATGAGCACAGGGAATTTTGAAAGTTTGCACAATCAGGTGACTGATCACGGCCTCAGCACCCGCCAATGGATCAACCCCCCGCCCCGCTCGATAACTCTGCAATGCGGCACTGCTGTCATCATCTGGAAAGCGAGCTACCACGGCGATCGCCTCCGCACCTGCCTGAGTAATCAGCGTCTCTGCAGCTCTCAGCAGGCTATCGGGACGTTGGATCGTACCCCAGGTCGCTCCTGATGCTGACATTTGCAACTCCACCCCCAGCGGAGCATCGGTCACAACATAGTCTGTCAGATCGAGACCCAGTGTGGCGCGAGCAGCATCAGCCGCTTGACAGTGGCGCAGTCGCAGTTCAGACTCAATGCCTTGGTCGAGCAACAGCCCGACGCGATTGCGATGCACTGGCCGCAGCCCCCAAAGACCTGCGGCCAGACGATCAAGCCCGTAGCCTTCTACATATAATGCTGAGTCAAGCGGCCAATAGAGCTGCGCTCCATTCAGCACATTCGGATGCGTGATCAGCCGATCAGCAACTTGGGCGATCGCCCGAGCAACCGGGAGAGCATCCCCTGCATATCCACCAATAGCGGCACCGATCCCAGTTGGAACCAGTAGCACAACGGTGTAAGGGCGCAAGGATATTGGAGCCATCACCCATGGGTTGCGACAACAATCGCTTCGACGTGAGCGATCTGCAACTGCTCATCAACTGCCGTCACTGCCCAGCGGAGAGGCATTCCCCATTGGCTTAAGCTCGTTTCAATCACGTGCCGCAACTGATCGGGTGATGCTGACAACTCAACGGCTGCTGTCATAAATTTCAGAGTCATAGGAAGTTAGCGGGTCGGGTCGGCTGATCAGGTTTGAAACTGGCCAAACTGCAAGTTATAGACTGTTTCTTCTTGATCAGTCCTAAGCTTGAGATTAGACCGGGGATAGGCGCTACAAAGCAAGACAAACCCTTGCTGCTGCAAATCAGGACTTAGTCCCATGGCATCACTCTGATCAACCGTCCCTGCTAAAATTTGAGCCGCACAGGTTGTACAGACGCCAGCGCTGCAAGAATACGGAAGCTCTAACCCTTGAGATAATGCAACATCTAAAATAGTTTCGTCAGCTGGAACGGTCAACTGATGAGTGCTGCCGCGATGGTGGATCTCAACGGAATAGGTTTCAGACATATGGCCTTACTGTTTCAATCGGTCAGTGTTTGAATGGGTGTTTTAGCAGGAGAGGACGGCTCGTCCGTAGTTTATTCGATCATTTCATGAAACGCCGGATTTATAGAGCCAGACTGGGAGTCTTGCAACAAAGGGACATAGTCTCTGAGACATGTCTCAGATGCTGTCTCCGTTAGGTTCTGGAAATGTACGCTTAAATTCATCTAAGAGATCGTCAATTTCCTCGATTGCCTGATTAACATCAATTCTCAAGGTGCCCAGATTAGGCTGCTCAAGCAGCTGGACAAGAGACTCGCGTTTGCCCTCAATAAGGTTAATGCGAAACCGGATATCTTGAGGTTCCATGGCACCATTTGCTCCTTTTAAGTAATGGTCGGATACTTGCGATGTGTTGAGGATGGGCTACAGGTCAGCAGTTATGCACGCCTTGATGTAAACCGCTTTAGTATAAGCTGTTCAGCTCCATTCGTGCGCGCCCGTCGGCTGAGCGATCTGCTGGGATATTGGCTCAGGCTCTCAAGACCCTGGCGCGATCGCCCATTTAGTTTGGGTGACCCTGCAATCTGAAAAGCTCATTGTTTCATAAACTCATTGATCGTGTCAGTAACCCCATTTATCCGTAATGATTGAGTGGAGATGCCGTTTCATTGATCTTCTCCACACCCAATTTTAACCTCAATGCTAGAACTTCATTGTCACACGACCTATTCAGATGGCACACTTACGCCTCAGCAGCTTGTTGAAACGGCTGTGAAAGCTGGAGTTCGGGCGTTAGCAATTACTGACCATGACACGGTAGCAGGCTGGGACGATGCTCAACTTGCGGCTCAGGCCTATGACCTCGAAATTGTACCTGGGTTAGAACTGAGTACGGTTCATCAGGGGCGATCGCTCCATATTTTAGGGTTTTATCCCAAGCGAGAACAGCTCAACCCACCTCTTAACCAGCGGCTGCTAGGGCGAAAGCGTCGGGCACAGCAAATGGTCGCCAAGCTCGCGGAGTTGGGCTACCCGATTGAGTTACCACCGTTTGAGAACAATCGGGCTCCTGGGCGACCTCATATTGCATCGGCACTGCTCAAAGCGGGGCATGTTCAGACGCCTCAAGAAGCCTTTGAGCGATTGATTGGAGACGATCAGCCTGCCTATGTCCACTATGAAAAATTCTCTATTCAAGACGGTATCGAGATGTTGCGGTCGTGTGGGGCTGTTCCAGTATGGGCGCACCCCTATTTGTTTCGAGGGGGAGAGGTTGAAAATGTACTGCCTGAGATGGTGGATGCGGGGCTAATGGGGCTCGAAGTCTACCATCCATATCACAGCCCAACTCAAACCCAACGACTGAAAGACTTGTGTGTGCATTATGGGCTAGTCAAAACAGGGGGCAGCGACTATCATGGCTCCCGCGATCATGCCAAAAGTCGGCATGGCGACACCTTAAATCAGTTTCATTTGCCTCTGGGTCTGCTCGAACCGATCAAACAGGCTGCCGATCGGAGTCGTAATTGAAAATATTTATTACACTTTCTGGAAGAGAGGGCATCGTCTGGCGATCGCCTCTGTCGATCTCACTGTCCTGATTCATGGAGTTGCGTATGGCTACTCAGAATGACACCTTGTTTGAACGATTTATTGCCCCGCTCTTTGGGTCATTCATGATAGACCGAGAGGCGTTACGTGCATATCGCAACAGCATCGACTGGGAGGCCGAACGCGATCGCATTCATCAGCCCAATCTTGACTATCCGGCCTACTATGCAACGCAAAACTTTCACGGCGTCAAGGGCGGCTATCTCAGTATTGATGCTGCCATCACCTACGATCCTGTGACACGCTATGCCATACCGCCAAATGAAGCATGGGTGCGTCAAGAATTGATCCACCGCGTCCGCTGTCGCCCCCAGCGCATCCTTGATTTAGGATGTGGCACCGGCTCGACCACCTGTCTACTGAAACAAACGTTTCCCAATGCTGAAATCATAGGGCTGGATCTATCCCCCTACATGCTGATCGTGGCCCAGCAAAAAGCCCGTGATGCCCAAATCCCGATTCAGTTTTGTCATGGGAACGCTGAACGAACAGGGTTTCTGGATGCATCGTTTGATCTGGTGACTGCATCACTGTTGTTTCATGAAACCCCTCCATATGCTGCTTGCACGATTCTGCAAGAAGGATTCCGGCTCTTAAAACCGGGGGGGGAGATGCTGATTCTGGATGGCCATCAGCCGATGTTACGCCAAACCCCGTGGCTGACTGAGATTTTTGAAGAACCGTATATTACGGATTATGCCCAAGGCAGCGTTGATGCCTGGATGGGAACTGCCGGATTTGCCGATGTGTGCACGGATCAGATTTGGTGGGTGAATCAGGTGACGCGTGGCGTTAAGCCGATTGGTGTAGCACGGCCCACATCTGTGCAGTTTTTGACCCCAGAGCCTTTAGTGGCGGGTGAGTGGGTAATGGGGTAGATGGATGAATGGGGATAAATCTCTGAGCAATGCTTGCTGTTGGTCTTTCTTGATGCATTGATGTGTTTGAGTTCAAGTCTGTATGGTTCTTAAGGTTGTTCTGTTTGATTTTAATGGGGTCATCATTAATGATGAGCCGCTGCATGAAAAACTGCTTGAAGAAATTTTAGTTCAAGAAAATTTGCGCCCAAAGCCGGGAGAGTTTCGCGAGGTTTGCCTCGGACGCAGCGATCGCGCCTGTTTGCAAGAGCTGTTTGGCCGACGAGGGCGAGTCTTGACAGATGCCTATTTGCACAGCTTGATTGAACGCAAATCTCGCAACTATGTGTCTAAGGTAGAAACCCTTGAAAAACTGCCGACGTATCTGGGGTTAGACGACTTGATTTTTCAGCTGCGATCGGCTCAGATTTTGATGGGCATTGTGAGTGGGGCGATGCGGGCAGAAATTGATTTGGTGCTCAAACGGCTGCGGATAGCACCTCACTTTTCGGTCATTGTTGCAGGGGATGATATTCAAACGAGCAAGCCTCAGCCTGATGGCTATTTGCTGGCTGTGCAGCGGTTTAATGAGCAGGTGCCCAGCCTGGCGCTAACGCCTGACAACTGTCTGGCTATTGAAGATACACCTGCTGGAATTCAGGCTGCAAAATGTGCGGGGATGTCAGTAGTTGGAGTTGCGAATACCTACCCGTATCACATGATTCAGCGGCAATCCAATTGGGCCGTTGACTACCTGTCAGAATTAGAGCTAGATCGCATTCGTCGCTTTTATGAACGCAAGAGCGATCGCCAACCAATTACCTGAGCATGTGTCGAGTGTCGAATGTTAAAATGCAGGTCTTACCTAAGGGGAATTAGCTCAGTTGGTAGAGCGCTAGGATCGCACCCTAGAGGTCAGGGGTTCGACTCCCCTATTCTCCATATCTAGTTCTGTAAATCTAGTTTTGTAATCAATGGAAGAAGCTTCTTGTAAGGGACGAAATCCCAGAAGGATAGGCGTCTCTAGAAAGATTATCTTGACATGTTCTAAGCCCAAGATTTGTTGCGGTAAATCGAGCGCAACAAATCTGAGAATTAGCAAATGGTTTGAGAGCACTCTCCTCCTACGCAATCGAACCCGGCGCAGAATCCCCCGCTTCTGTTCTGTAAAGTGGCGATCGCTCTTATCAGCACCTTTCAAATCGCCACTCCTCTCCAATACAACAAGCTTGAGTCGTGCCAAATCGGCACTAGCGCGTTGATAGCTGCTGGTTTAAGGAAAGTTTTAGATTCTGCTTGCCATCTCCTGGCAAGAATGTTAGCTTGTCTTTAGATAGTTTTAACTCAAACAATCTAGATTCGAACTTAAAAATCAGTCTGATGGGTCAGTCAATTCTGGCTACCTGATTGTGGCAGTCAAAGACCTCAACCTCATTCTGCATATATATCATCTAACTCCTGCTGACTTACCCGATGAGCTGCAACACCTAACTCAGCGCCGAGTCCTTGCATCTGGACAAATCTTAGTGCAGCAAGGGGAGAAATCTCAGTATTTGTTTTCGGTGGCGACAGGTCAAATCCGGCTGGCTAACTGCGTTAAGCAGCACATGATTACCTACTACTTTGTAGATGCTGGAGATCTGTTTGGGCAGTCGAAAAATACGCCGTTTTGCGATGGCAGCCATAAGGGCAGCCCGTTTCAACCTCTCACGTTGGAACTGGAAACAGCAAAATAGGTTGAAATTTTGCGGTAGGTTATGCGGCGGTTGGGAATTTCCGGCTTTCTTTACAGTTGCGATCTTGGTTCAGGTTTTACTAGGTGATGGAGCATATGCCCTGAGCACTTGGTTTAGAGCCAGGACGTGAGCATGATGGGTTGATGGGGAGTACTTCTTTATCCCTCATCCCTCGTCCCTCGTCCCTCGTCCCTCATCTCTCGTCTCTCGTCCTTTATCCTTCACCCTCATCTCTCATTCCTCATCCTTCATCCTTCCACAGACAACCATGCCACCCCTCCCCTCTCTATTCCTCTCTCACGGCGCTCCTGATTTGCCGATCCGGACGGGTAGCACTCAAGACTTTCTGCGCCAGCTTTTCCAAATTATGCCAACGCCAAACGCTATCTTGGCTGTTTCTGCCCACTGGCTAACTGACAAACCAACTGTAAGTATGGCTGAGCAACCGGAAACTATTTATGACTTTGGTGGCTTTCCTCCTCATTTATATGAGCTGACCTATCCAGCTCCGGGGGCGCGAGACCTGGCTGAACGAGTGGTCACGAAGCTAACGCAAGCAGGCTTTGCTGTCCGCGCTAATGCAAAGCGAGGCTATGACCATGGGGTCTGGACACCGCTGATTCTGGCTGATCCAGAGGGCACCATTCCAGTGACACAGTTGTCGGTGCAGCCTCACGCAACGCCAGAACATCACTTTCTCTTGGGGAAAGCCCTGGCGTCTCTGCGGGACGAGGGGGTGCTAATTATGGGCAGTGGCGCAGCGACCCATAACCTATGGGCCTTTGGAGATAGCTATGATGCTCCTCCTCCAGACTGGGCTGTGGCATTTGATCACTGGCTATCAGAGGCGATCGCCCAGAATGACATCCACCGCTTGCTCAATTACCGCCAGTTGGCTCCCCATGCTGCCCAAAATCATCCTACTGAAGAACATCTATTGCCGCTGTTTGTGGCTCTCGGAGCCGGAGGATCTGGACGACAAATCCACCAAGGCTTCACCTATGGAGCCTTCAGCATGGCAGCCTA
>CAZCXK010000001.1:72316-108798 GCA_964502605.1 uncultured bacterium | reverse complement strand
CATTAATCAAGGTTCATTTGTCAAGGTTTGTTTGTGAAGGTTTATAACTTGACCGAGATTGGGCTTAAACCTCGTGTAGTCATGAGTAGTAGCCCTAACCAAGAGACGTTTGACGGAGGTGCCCCATGAACCCAGACGCAAAACTTTCTTTAGAGCAAGAATTTAACCTGAAGCATTTTTCTGGCCAGGTGCAGCAAATGTCGCGGGAACAGGCTCAAGAATTTCTGATCAGAATGCGCGAACAGATGATGGTGCAAGAAAACCTCTATCGCACGCTGCTCAAGCATGACTGGAAGATTGATTCTGATATTCCTGACTAAATGTTGCCCAGATTATGTATCCAACGGCGGAATCATGAGCCCTTTAAGGGGCGTGGCATGCTCGGCATCACTTAGACCCTTAGTTTGAATCAACACGCCAAAGTTGCCGAGTCCCATGGGGTCGATCAGTCCCTGCAACGCCTGACGCCGACGGAGAACATCATTGATGGTCATCTCTGAGTTGGGCTGAGAGAGGGCGGCGATGCGATCGCCCAATCCCAAGGCCATTAGAAATAACCCTTGCGGCGTGGTGCCCAATGAGCGGAGGCCGCACTGCTCTCCATGTCGCTCTAATGCAGTGAAATCAACATGGGTAGTAATGTCTTGCTGACCAATCAGATGATAGGGGTCAGAATGATGAGCCTGCTGAAAATAGCATTGCAGCGTGCCCTGCGACCGGGCGGGGCTATAATAGCGCTCCGCCGGGTACCCATAATCAATGGTGATGACATAGCCACGCTGTAGGCGATCGCCCACGGTCTCCATCCAGTTGAGGGCGGCCAATTTCACTTCAGTCTGATATCCGTCGGGGTAGGCTGGCGAAGACAGATCAAGGCCGAGCCACTCAAAGTAGTGCTGGAGCTGAGGTGTTGATAGATCCCCAACGGTTTCGACAAATATCGGCTGTGCATCAGACTCAGAGGTTGCCGCAGTTGGGCGATGATCGCTCGTTGTGACATAGATTTCTCGCAGGATACCTGACTGAAGCACTACCCGATGTACCGGGAAGGCATCCACCAGCTCATTTGAAATGAAACACCCAATGATATCAGCCGATAATAGATCGGCCCATGTTGACCAATACAGATTACCCCAGCGCTCAGTAATTGGCGCAAACTGTCGCTGCTGTTTACCGATAGCGGCAGGTGACGCTTCAATAATGTGATAGCGCAAACACTCAAAGCAGCTAAAGTGATACTGATGCAGAGTGTGCATCACGTCACGCACCAGCAGCCCTTGACCGGCTCCCATTTCAACTACCACAAATGGATGAGGGCAACCGAGAATGTCCCACATTTGGGCAATTTGATTGGCAAGCAGTTGACCAAAGTCTGATGCCAAATAGGGAGATGTGACAAAATCTCCGCGAACACCAATCCGTGAAGTATCTGCCGCATAATAGCCATACAGCGGATGATAGAGCGCCATCTGCACAAACTCAGCAAATGAGATGCGTCGGTAGGGGCGATCGCCAATGGTCTGGGCGATCGCCTGACACAATTTTGGATGGCCGAGCGAGTTTGAATGGGGGTAGGGTGCTTGCTCCACAGCTTCGTTTAACCTTTAGTGCCTACTTAGTGCAAGCTGTCAGCGCCACACAAATGTGCAACTCAAACAGCTTCACATCCAGCCTGACACATATTTAAACCCACGCACCAAATGATTGTAGAGCGGCTCCCCTCACATCCTCACACCTGACAATGAGACTACATCACACCACACCCACCTCATGAAAGCGCCATGATCCAGCCATGGCAAAGACTCTAAGTAGCTATCCCTGTTGCCCTTCCGCCTGAAGTGCCTGCGCCTCAGACGGGTTGATTTCAAATGAAACTTCATAGCGGCTATGAGGCCGCATCTGTTTCATGGTTTTGAGATAGGCATCGGCCTCATTCCGACGACGAAACCGAGCCAAGGTTTGCTGCTTGAGATTGGGAAGCAACTGGTGTACTACCCACGGACTGAGCTGTTCTTGGTATGTCATGGGCCTATTGGGGAGATTAGTGCAAGAAGGACTGAATCAACATGCATGCCATACTCTATAGTGAGAAGCGTAGCCTCAAATACTCAGCTAGCTAAAACTTGAGTTTTTGAAGGGTAAGCTCTACATGTAGAGTTGATTTGCAAACCTACCTACTATAGATAGCGGCTATCTGTGAAAATAGCACGCATCTTCACAAAACAAAATACCTGCCGTCTAGCAATTCATCCTGATAAATCTCAGGATTGTGCTGAACAGTTGACAAATGGGCAATTGAAGCACTCCTCTTCACCAACGTGATAGCTCAATCTCACCGTCAACGGCAAGAGCGTTCATCAAATCGATAAATCGACGCATCGAGGGTTGCGAGTAACTAAGGCATTGCCATCGAGATGTCTTCTTAATTGAGGTGCAGCAGCTACGTTCAGATTAAAGCTATAGATAAAATCTTGTCTAGAATAAATAACATTATAATTCTTTAACGAAAACTGAACATTGCTCAGCCTTTAATAGCCATCTCAGGGTGTCTTCTGTATTTACAACATCCACATTGCATCTGCCTGGAGTAGAAAATGTCTAAGGTTGCTCTGCTCATTGGGGTTAGTACATACCCCTCGGGATTTAGCCCCCTCCCGAGTGCGATTAGAGATGGAGAAGCAATGCAAGCCGTGTTGCAATCCGCTGAGATTGGAAAATTTGATGATACAAAGCTCATCACTGACCCAGATCCACTTCAGATGCAAGAAGCAATCGAAACCTTGTTTTCTGAGCGGAAGAGAGACGATCTGGTTTTGCTATTTTTCTCAGGCCATGGAGTGAAAGATAGCAGCGGCAAGCTTTATCTCGCTACAGCTTTAACCAAAAAAACTGAGCGGGGAGACGTTGTAAAGTCTACAGCCGTTCCAGCAAGTTTCATTCATGACGTGATGAAAGACTCTCGCTCGAAGCGGAAAGTCATTATTCTTGATTGCTGCTTTAGCGGAGCATTTGCTCACGGTTTGTCAGCTAAAGATGACGGAACAGTGGATCTAAAGTCGCAACTGGGTGGCGAAGGCTGCGCTGTGTTGACCTCATCAAGCTCAATTCAATATTCCTTTGAACAACAGGGAGAAGAGCTATCGGTTTACACCCGCTATCTGGTTGAGGGAATGCAGACGGGTGCGGCGGATCTGGGTAACGATGGATATATTTCTGTGGATGAGCTTCATGAATATGCTCAAAGCAAGGTTCATGAAGAGTCTCCTTCCATGAATCCTAAGATTTATGTCGTCGAAGAAGGATACAAAATTCAAGTATTAGAAGCGGTTGCGCCTGACCCATTACTCAAGTACCAGCGGGCAGTAGAACAATGCGCTGTCGCTGGAGAAATTTCACAAGTTTGGCGCATTACTCTCGATGAGATGCAGGCAAACTTGCAGCTATCGGCAGATGAAGCCGATCTCGTTGAGACCCGTGTCTTACGGCCTTATCGAGAATATCGGAAAAAGCTGCAACGCTATGAATCTGCTTTTAAGACAGCGATTCAACGGGGATTTCCAATTAAAGAATCCGTGCGGGCAGCATTAAAACAGCTGCAACGAACGCTTGCACTACGGAATGAAGATATTTTGATGATTGAAGAGAAATGGGGAAAAAGGGCAGAGAGTAAATTCTCTAACTCCTCTTCTGTTCGACAAATGCAGAACATCTCGCAATCCATTTTGACATCTTCACTATCGTCAGCAGAAGATCCTGTTTCAAAATCCGTCCAATCTAATCCTAAAAAGCAAGTTGCGTCACAACAGGAATCATCTAATATGTCATCTATCAGAAATACACCACTTATAGTTGGTGTTTCAGCCGCTTTGATTGCTGCATTAAGTGTTGTCTATATTGCTCCCAGGTGGTTTGGCAAACCTCAAACAGTTGACCAATTTGAGATACCTACACAATCCAATGGTTCAAGTGGTTCAGGAATAGTTGATCAATCGCCAGATCACAATAGTGAGGGAATTTCGCAGCCAACACCTTCAGAGATAGTCAGTCAGGAACGCCCTCTCCAAGATATTCTGTATGGTTCAGCTGAGCAATTGAATTCTGAAGAATGCAAGAAATTGGGAAATGCATATAGCAACGGAAATGCTGAAGTTATTAGTGTTCTGACAGAAGATCCAGATACTACGCTTTTAGGTGAAAAGTGTACAGAGTTGGGCGCTAAAATAGATGCCCAACGGATCAATTCATTAAATGAAGCAACTAACTCACCTGAAGGTGTCGATTCACCTCAAGTTAGAACAGCTTGTATTTTTGCCGAAGGAAACCTCAGACTGTATACGTCTCCGGGTGCAGAGCGGAATGATATAGGAGTAGCACCCGGTGAAGGAGTATCTGTCATCTCCACCGAACCCGAACGTGCTAGATTTGGCGATGATTTTATCCCATTTGTAGAAGTCAGAAAAGCAGACGGCTCTTCCGGATGGATACCTGAAGAGCGTATTCAACAATGCCCTTAGTTTTTTGAGCCTGAGGCTGAATTTATCAGGATGCAAATCTATCCCACTAAACTTCTAAATTTCCACACCAAGCTCTCTACACTTATTGCCGATCTCGCTAGAAGCTGGATCCGTTGTCAATGCTTTTTCAACTTTAGGGTTACGCAAATCATATTCCTCCTTGAGGGTCTCGCAATCGCCAGCATCTAAATTGTTAATTGCTTTGCTGAGGATTGCATCGACAGTCGGCTCTGTTTCTGCCGGAGGGGTTTGCTCTGTCTGACTGTCTGACTGTTTTGGAGGCGTACTACAAGCTGTCGTCAACACCAGAAAGAGACTTAGTGCAAAAAGAAGTTGAACAGGCTTCTGAACACCCATTAAGGTATACCTCGCTATTGCTGTCTATAATTAGAGTACATTTGTTCTTTTAGTGTGCAGGTTTTATTTGGCTTTACTAACGCTTTTCGTTGCTTTTAGTGGAAATCCAGAAAAATTACTGCGATTTTCGTGGATGCTCTACTAAAGATTCACAAAGGAAATGAGTAATTCGCCTTACCTCTGAATTAATAGTACATTAGAACTATTTAATTGTAAAGAGGCTTGCTCCTATCTGCATTACCCCTGTCTGGACAATGACTCTCTCTTGCTTCGCCCTTACCCCGGAGCGATCGCCACCATTAACCCTCTCTCATTTGCAGCATTGGCGACTTCATTTGCAGCAAATGAACCCTCATTTATAGAATCGGCGACCTCATTTGCAGCAATCAAGCCCTCATTTACAGAATTGGCGACCGCATTTGCTGTAATCGAACCTTCATTTGCAGAATCGGCGGCCTCATTTGCTGTGATCGAGCCTTCATTTGCAGAATTGGCAACCGCATTTGCTATAAATGAAGGCTCCGTTTCTATGTTGGCAAGCTCCTGCATCATCGATAGCGCCTGACTTTCTCGGTAACTCCACGCGTTAAATTGCAGTCGCAGCGCCCATTTCGGGATGCAATTCACCAGAACTACGCATCTCAAACCACTTGGGAAAAATATGGGGCGCGATCGCGTCCAACTCTATAACTACATGCCTTGCAATCAACCCGACACATCTCTGCACGTTAAAATCATCTCGTTGGATGTGTCACCTCAGCAGGTGAGGGGGGGCGATCGCCTCTCTACCGATTCACAAAGCGTTTGAGCACGGCATCTAAATCAATTTCTCGTACTGTATTACGCTGCCCATCGCCTACAAGAAACACAACTATCGTATCGTTTTCGATGCGATAGATAATACGATAGTGCTCCTGGATTACTTTGATACTGCGATAGCCAAAGAGCTTGCCAATGAGGGGGGTTCCCTGGTGGTCAGGGTGGTGGCACAGTTGTTGAATGCGATCGCGTAGGTGGGCTTGATCTCTGGGGTCTGAAACAGCGACCAGGGTTGCGAGCGCCAGTGGTGTTAGATAAATTTCGTAGTTCAAAACCTTGCTCATGCGTCAAGCGTCACCGTTGCGTCATCCCAACAGATGGTGTCAGCCTGATTAGCTTGAGTAATGCTGCGCTGCAATAAATTTGCAAATTCTGAGTCGGTTAAAATATCGAGCGTTTCGAGCAGAGAGGTCAACTGTTCATAGCTCATTGCGGCCATAACAGGCTGACCATCCCGCGTGATAATGATGGGCTCGGTGGTGAGCTGGTCGGGCAGGTCTAGAAGCTGCTGCTGGGCTTCAAGAATAGTGAGACGGTTCATAGTGGTGGATCACGGCGTTCATGGTTTAGATTTACGTCCGCTTCTCTCACAAACCGGACGCTGGCAACAAATTCTCACCAAATCTACGATATGTGCAGTTCTTTTTTATACGCTGAATTTGTGTTAACACGCAGCACTGCCAGATGTCATTCCCGCCTGTTATGTTCGGAGACCTCATCTCTCTTGGGACTGTGCACCTAAAATTGTGCAACTAAAAGTATGTCTCACGACTGTATGTCCTACGATTGCATGTCCCACGATGGAAAGGCCTCACGATGGAAAGGCCTCATGCATATCCCACGATTGCAAGGTCTCACCCGTAGTAAGAGTGATTATTCAATGGGCTGCACAGCAACCCGAAACCCATATTGACTGAGCATTTGAGCGGCTTCGTTAGCGTTGGCAAGCGTGCTAAATGCTCCAGCTTGCATCACCCGATAACCGTTGACCAATGTGGAAAATGCACCCGGAATCAGCGATCGCACCTGAGTTTGAGAGCGTTCGTTGGGTGCATCGACAATGACGCGGTAGCGCAACCCCAAAGCAGCAGAACGGTTGGGTTGAGAGGGTGCTGATGTAGCAGTTGCAGGTCGTCGGAGTGGGTCGCTGTAGACAGATACGGTCGGCAAACTGCCCACATGGCCAGCCGGAATGCTGCCAGTGGGCACGGGCAACACATTAGAGCGAGGCACAGTCGGAGTCGCCGCTCGATCAGCAGGAGCTGGCACCAGTGCTTGCAGCAAGTTTCGAGATCGAGTTGTAGCTTGAGGCGATGCCTGAGATGTAGGAGCACTGCTGCGACTGGTAGCAGAGAGTGTTGGCTGACGGGCTGGAGATGGGATGGCAGACGGGGCAGCGGCATATGAGACGGGTGGGGGCACCGGAATCTCAATGGGAGCTGTGATGTTAGCGCGAGTGCGGGGTGGTTGAGCAGATGCCGGACGGATAGCCGCCTGACTCGATCGGGCAGGCGTCACCGGGATGGTCACAGGTGTTGTTGTCACAGGTGTTGTCACAGGGGGCGTCGCAGATGGGGAGGCTACCGCAGGAGCCACGGGTGGAGGCGGCAGAAATTCGGCAATGGACGGAATCGGCGTGGAGCGATCGCCCCTACCAGCCCCTTGTGCTGCTCTAAGGTCAGTTGGCCTAGGAAACGCTATCGCGGAGGCGGGTGGGCTCGTGCGCGCGGGAATGACCGCAATCTCCTGAGCTGCTGCCATCGGCGCATCGGCGGCCAAGTTCCTAGATGCAGCCGCACCCTGAGCAGGCGACCGCTCTACCTGCGGTCTGGCGATAGGGGCTGGCGGCGCAACCGGGGCCACCGTTGGTGTTGAGGCTGGGGCGGGCGTTGGCGTTGATTCGGCGCGAGATGGCAATGGCAGCGGTTGTTGAGCCATCGGCTGAGCCGGAGCAGTCGTGCGACTCTCGGCGAGTAAGGCGTGGCCTCGTTCTAGTGAAACAGGGGGAGGCGCAGGAATTGTAGCCGTGCCGGTCAGATCGAGGCGTCCTGTCGTATTGGCCTGGGCGAGGTCATTGCCAAAGGCAGGAACCGAGTGACGCGTCTCAGCCGTGTTGAGGTCATGGCGACCATTACGACGAAACTGGTTGTACCCGGGGGAGTCAGCCCGACCTAAATCAGGCACAGCATGGGCGATCGCCACTAAGCCATCGCGTTGGCTCCCTTCAATCAAGTTATCTCGCAACAGAGGACGAGACTGCCCCTGAACGACGACGCCATCGCGGTTGTTGAGAATCTGGTTATTGATGATGCGCGGGGCGGCATACTGCCCGACATTAATGCCAAAGCCTGTTGCTTCCAGCCGATTATCTCGAATATCGGCCTGACCTGAGCCAAAAATGCTGATGCCGCTGGCTCCATTGCGATGAAACAGATTGCCCTGAATCAGCGGTCTACTCTCTCCCGTCACAGAGATGCCATCATGCCGATTTTGGCTAAAGGTATTGTGCATGACCTGGATATTGCTTGACTCGATCCAGAGGCCATAGCCACGAGCACTGAGATTTCTCACGGTTATGCCAGTTAGAGTCGCGTCATCGGCAGCGACGATCGCCACATTTTGGCTGGCGACAGTTGGGCTGAGATACTCACCGCCGCCGCGAATCAGCACCCCTGCCCCTTGATTGCCAGGATCACCCTGGAGGGTGACGCCATCCCGCAGCACAATCGGAAACTGTTCGCCAGATTCGGTGCTGTAGGTGCCCGCTGACAGCATAATCACCATGCCGGGTTGCGCCTGCTCAAGGGCATGAGTCAGCGTTTTCCAGGGCGATCGCTGGCTGCCATCTCCGAGTCCGTCATTGCCAACAGCCGGGTTCACGAAGAGCAGCGTTGTTGCCAAATTAGGCTGCTGATCTGACAATGCGGGCGATCGCTCTGATATCGGCGGCAGTGGCGAAGAGGAAACCTCAAGGGAGGATGCCTCAGGGGCAGACGCAGTATCAGCTGCCACAGGGGTCGCATCGAGTGTGAGCAGGGCGATCGCCACCCACCCCACCGGGGCCACCCAACGCACGGGGAATCGCGAAGGCATCAAAGGCTGGAATGGCGACAGCCCCTGCACCGCCCGAACATGACTCGGGTCGCGATAGCGCTTTACACTCTGATTCTGACGGGGATTTTTCATCACGACCTCATTAACCGGATGCGACAACCGGATGCGACAACTGAATGCATGAAACGGAGCACTGACATTTAGGAGTTAGGGGTGTAAGAGGTTGGAGGGGGAGCAGTTAACCCAGTGTTGATGCTGATGGAGATCATCGGATCAAGCCCAAACCCTGATTTTCAAAGGTATTGAATCTTGGACTATCTAGAAAGATTCACGCGGGCTAAACGTCAACAAGAAGACGTTAGAGATGTCTCGGGTAAGGGCGTCTCAATCGATGATTTGCCGCCCTGCCTGATAAATTTTGGCTCGCATTGATAGATTGCATGGCTAAACCTAAATTGCGTCAGGCAACAAGATCAATTCTGATTTGCTGGCTTTGTATTCGATCTGTAATGGTCTAAATTTTGCCTGATTTTTCTCAGATTTAAACCCTTAAATTTAAATTTTTTTGAACAGGCTGCGATAGGGCTAACGATAGGGCTATCCATTTTGAGAGTTTAGACGAGTAATATCCTGGTTTTCGATTGGAATTGCTGATAAATGTAGAGGCGATGGGCCTAGCGTAATGCTGACTCGTCTGCCACTGGGCCTGTTGCTCTATCGAATGACTGACGATGAGTTGGCAGGTCGGCTTTTAAGATTGACAATAGAAATTAGCCGGACGCTCTCGTAACCTGGATCGCTCTCGTGACCTATTTAACGTGTGAATGTTATGTATAGCCAGCCTGGAGTTTCAGAATCTGCTGTCTATCGCATCTTGGATGCCAATCTCGATCGCGCCCGTGAAGGGTTGAGAATTATCGAAGAATGGTGTCGGTTTGGGCTGGCGAGTTCAGCGCTGACTGATGAGTGCAAGCAGATGCGGCAAACGCTGGCTCAGTGGCATACGCCAGAGTTGCGGGCAGCTCGCAATACACCCGGCGACCCCGGCACAGGCCTCACCCATCCCAATGAAGAACACCGCAGCAGTTTATCGCAGGTGCTCCAGGTTAATTTTGCTCGGCTTGAAGAAGCGCTGCGGGTGCTGGAAGAATATGGCAAGCTCTATCGCCCTACCATGGGGGCTGAGTGCAAAAAGCTGCGCTATCAGATCTATATTCTCGAAAGCAAACTATTGGGCTACGAACGGCAGCGAAAACTGATGCGATCGCCCCTTTATCTAGTGACAGCACCCTCTGATAATCTGTTTGGGGTGGTCGAGGCAGCACTGAGAGGCGGACTAACCTTGGTGCAATATCGCGATAAAGATGCAGACGATGTGACTCGCATCCACATGGCTAAAAAGCTGAGAGAAATCTGTCATCAATATGATGCATTGTTCATCATGAACGATCGCATTGACTTGGCGCTGGCCGTTGACGCCGATGGCGTCCATCTGGGGCAACAGGATGTCCCGGTGGCGCTGGCACGGCAGTTGCTAGGGCCTCAGCGAATTGTAGGTCGCTCTACCACTAACTCCGATGAGCTGCATCGTGCCCTCGATGAAGACGTTGACTATGTGGGAGTGGGCCCAGTATATGACACGCCCACCAAGCCCGGACGGCCAGCCGCAGGGCATGACTATGTGCGCTATGCAGCTGAACATTCGACAGTGCCTTGGTTCGCGATTGGTGGCATCAATGCCGACAATCTGGGCGACGTTCTCAATGCAGGTGCTGAACGCGTGTCGATTGTGAGAGCCATCATGCAGGCCGAAAACCCCACGCTGATTACGCAATTTTTCATTTCTCAGCTCGTACAAGTTCAAACGTTGCGAGCCAGTGAAGCTCGAACCTATTAATCCTATGTCGAATGCCCAACCTAACGCTCAACCCAATGCCCCAACCAATGTCCCAATGGTCAATCCTATTGCGATCCAGGTGAATGGAGACGTGCGGCACTGTTCTGCGACCACGCGGTTGCCTGAGCTATTGGTGCAGCTTGGCCTCAATCCAAAGTTGGTTGCGGTTGAATATAACGGGGAGATTCTGCATCGCCAGTTTTGGTCAGAGACGCAGCTCCATGCGGGCGATCGCCTCGAAATTGTCACCATTGTCGGCGGTGGCTAATTGGTGGTGGCTAGGGAGATTAAGGGAGATGAGTAGCGAGTCGATCTCAGCGGTTCCAGTACGGATATCCTCATAAAATCTAGTTTGTGTGTGCTTTCTCACCCGTTAAGAAGACGATACATTATAAGAGAAGCGATGCATTTTCTAGACGTCTCGTTGAATCAACCTGACACGACTGGTTTCTAAACCCATGCGAAACAAATTTTTCTCTCTTGTCAAATCCATTTTTAAGCCACTGCTGATTCTCAGCTTGGTCTTCACTCTAGTCTTTAGCCAAGCCGATTTTGCGATGGCGGGCAGAGCCGGAGGCCGCATTGGTGGCGGTGGATTTCGTTCTGCCCCCCGCACCTACGTGCGCCCTGGGCCCTCTGGCGGCGGCGGGTTCTACCCAGGTGGCGGCATTGGTTTTCCCTTCTTGCTGCCTTTCTTTGGCTTTGGCGGTGGCGGCGGCCTGTTCTCGATTTTGATTTTCATTGCTCTTGCCAACTTTTTGGTGAGAAGCTTTAGAAGTTCTCAATCGGGCGATGGGTCTGGCTATGACACGGCTAGCTCGACCGTATCGGTGGCGAAACTGCAAGTGGGGCTTCTGGCTGATGCTCGTGGCCTGCAGGCAGACCTCAATCGCATCGCTGAAACGGCTGATACGAGTTCGACTGCGGGGTTGACGCAGGTGCTGCAGGAGGCGACGCTATCGCTGTTGCGCCATCCAGAATACTGGATTTATGGTGCGTCAGAATCGCGTCAGTCTCGACTAGAATCAGCAGAAATTGATTTTAATCGGATGGCGTTGACTGAGCGCAGCAAGTTTAGCAAAGAGTCTATTTCTAATTACAACAGTCAGCTGCGCCGTGCAGATGATGCAGCATTGGCCAGTGCTAATTCGGCTATCGCCACGTCTGATGTGGATCTATCAGAATCACCTGGCGAATATATTATTGCGACGGTGTTGGTGGCGACTCAGGGCAAGCTGCAACTGCCCAACATTAGCAGCGAGCAAGACTTGCGGCGGGCGCTGAGTCAGATCGGAGCCGTCTCAAGCGATAACTTGTTTGCCGTTGAGATTTTGTGGACTCCTCAAGCAGAAGGGGAGACTCTTTCTGGAGATGAGGTTGTTGCCGAATATCCTAACCTGACGCGACTTTAAGGCCACGTTTGCGCCGTTAAAGATAAAACGTTGTATGAATTGGAAGCTGAGAGCCTAGGCTCTCAGCTTTTTTAGTGAAAGATTTTAGCGGCGATCGCCCCGATACTACCTAGGATTGATTCCCTGGTAGGAGGAAATTAAATTGTAAGCGCAGAGATCAAGGCGATTGAGATGAGAGTCAAGGCATTAATTGAACACTTAAATTTGCCAACCCTATATTGCGTTCATCTAGAGAATCAACCCTACCGCATCGCGGGGGAGCGGGGGGTGTTACACGGCGCGTTGGCGCTGGCGCTTCCTGTGCGTAGCAAGTGTCGCCAGAGATGTGTGTACGCAGCAGTTAATCAGGATGGGGGCACATCGACAAGTCGAGCCAGCGGATAACCTTTGTCTTTAACAGGCTCAACTAGGTATTGCCCTGTTGCAATCAGAGTTTCAACCCAAGCTTGAGTCGGGAAATATAGGAAGCGATCGCCCACCGTATCTGGAATCGTGGGCACGGTGGGCTCGTTGAGCAGTTGAAACTTGACATCAGCATCTACCAAATAGCTCAGCGAAATAATGTTTCCTAAAGCAACATCGCCTTTGATACCAATCACCAATGGATTGTCTGCCTGGTTAACAATCCGAGCGATTTCTGGATTGACATAGCTAACGACCTTCGTCCACCAGGTGTCAGCCTGTGCGCTAATTGCACAAGAGATGACACCCGCTGTGATGACGATACCTGTAATACTGCGCCAGATCCACTGCTGCGTCGATGGGCTGCGGAGAAGCTGGGTGGTCAACAGATAGGCCACTGCCAGTTGAGCACCCAACAAGAGGGGCACAAAGTATCGAGTCTGCGATGAGCGGCGTCCGCCCAGAAACAAATCGGGCACAATAAACGCCATAATCGTCAGCCCGATCAACCCGATGACCAGCAGCCAGGTCTGTCGCGGATTGTCACGACACAGCTGAATGAGGGCGTAGCCCACTAAGGCTAGCGCTAGCGCAGGTGCCCCGTAGGTATAGACGTGGTCGATGGGCAACCCCAAGTCAATGAAGTCGCTACTGAGATGCAGTCCCCAGATTTTGAAGAGAAACGACTTCGGCACCGATGCTGCCACCCACCCCGTTTTATTACGAAATAGAAGCCAATTGCGTAGCAAGACCCCGATCCACGGAGCAAATGCAACTACGCTGACCAACCCAGCTAGGCCAAAATTTCTGAGAGACTGAGTCCAGCGACATTTCTTACTCCCCACAACACAAATGGCATGGGCGATCGCCACCAGTGCTGATAAGAGCGATGTATAGAACCCCACAGTCAGTGTCAAAGCATACAGCCCCCAAGCCCCCAATCGATTGCCCCGCAGCGCTCTCAGCAGGGCAGCACTAGAGAGAATGGTCATCAACGTCCACAAGCTATAGTGTCGCGCTTCCTGGGCATATAAGACGTGAAACGGTGACACCGCAAACAGGGCGATCGCCATCCAACCTACTAAGGGAACTTCAAACAGTTCTTGACAGAGCCAATATAGAGCTGGAAACGCTAGCAGACTAAAGACGGCAGAAAGGCTCCTCACAGCAGCTACCGAATCGCCAAATGCGCCCATCCAAAGCCGTACCAGCATGTAATATAGTGGCGGATGTTCGGGGTGCGTCGTGAGCGAATACAGCGTGTCGTCAAGCCCCTGATCGGGGACACGGCGCTGATAGGTCAGCAGCTCATCTGCACTCAAAATCTGCCCATTAAATATGGCTGGCTCGATGTCATCGCCAACATAGCCAACTGCACGAATCGACGTAAATACTTCGTCATGCCAATAGACTTTGCCCCCCAAGTCTGCAAGTCGAAAGAAAACGCCGAGCACCACTGCCGCTACAATTAGCCCTCGAACCGCTAATGGCAGCCCCCTGAACTGTTTAACCACCGATCCCTCGTCTCGTTCTAACCCTTGTCCTGAGCTAGCCTTAGAGGCGTTCTTAACAAAATCTCTGAGCATTAGCCGGACTTGGCACAATAAGCTTAATAGCCGTTCTTTGGTGAGAAATTGTTCCCGATTTACAGGATTTATCTAATCTCGACCGTTAGAACAGCCCTTAGTCTGGCTCCGTTGTTCGCCTTACTCGGCACCCTCTGCCGCTCTATTAGCCGAACCACTAGACGACTGTGGTTCAGACGATTGCGATGTGGAAGGCTGCGATTGAGTCGGCTCTGGAATATTAATTTGCACATCCGGCACTTGTATTTCTGGCGGAGCAGGCACTGATTCCTGAGTGCGCTCGATGGTACGCTCAATAATTGTGGTGCTGCCGTTTGTATTGCCGTCTGTGCCCTGGGGTTCGACGGCTTCTGGTTCTGGATCTTTCATCAGATTTAGTTCGGTCGATCGCGCCAGAGAATACATAACGGCAGCAACCAGACCCACCAAAGCCGCTAGTGCAATCCCTAAGATCAAACCATTGAAGGCTCCGTGGGTCTCTCGGACTCGTTGACGTGAGTAGCGATCGCCTATAGGTTGGCGCTCAGCCTCTACCCGCCCAGCCGCATATCCATCCCGGTATGCAATCTCATCGCGAGTAACTCGTCTAGCATTAACTGAGCGATCAGGCGGATTCATTTTTTGGGGTTCTTGGTGAGTTATATCTTTCACTAAAACGCGACATTGAAGCGCTAAAAGCTCAAATCTATCGAGTAAAATCGAGATTTCAAAGGTTAAATATCAACTCAATTCTTCCGTAAATTCTTGATTTGAATTCTTGCTGAAGATTAATTGAGACTTGATTTAGAGCTTTTGATGCTTGCCGTCAGAGCATATCTAAAGATTTGATATAAATTCATCTATCTCAAGGATATAAATTGGTCTATCTTAGGATCTAAAAAAGCTCAATTTAAGCCCGTGAAAATTCTACAGCAAATTTAACAGCAAACATTACAAGCACTCAATACAACAGGCTTAATTAGGATGTCTGATTTGGTTCTCATGGAATTAATAACATAATCCTAGCCAGAGATAGAGAAATAAAAATGATCTATCTGCCCTGAGATACACATCACTTAAAATCAGAATTGATAAGCTGAAATAGTTCTAAGCTCCATGAATTTAGGAGAACGATTATGAGTATTGAAGATCGCGCTAAAGCAACAGCAAGAAATCTTGAAGGTAAGGCTCAAGAAGTGGCAGGAGAGGTGACAGGTGATCCCTCTGATCAGGCTGAAGGGAAAGCTAAGCAAGCAGAAGCTCAGGCTCGTCATGCCAAAGAAGACGTGAAAGATGAAGTGAAAAAGAACCTGAGCTAGACTGCATCCCCGTCCAGAACTGAAGCTCTGCCGATGAGAAATCGGCGATTCTAGAACTGGTCTGGATAGAGTCTGCTACATTGCCAGCGTTCACTGGTTGCAGACATGACTTGGTTCACTGCAATTGGGAGCGCTCGTAAAAGAAGGCGATCGCCACCATCAATTCTCAGCGGGAAAGACGCGAACATCTCCCGCTGAAGGTGGTGATGGCGACTTTTTTACTTATGCTTTGTATTGATGCAAAAATAATCTCGGCATGGTTAGTAATTGGTTGATACAAGCCACCCGATGGCAGGGGGTGTTGCTGAATGTAGGGATGATTCATGAATAGCCGCCCCTGTCTATGAAAAATTCAATATGTTTAATCTCGACGTCAAATATTCAAGCGCTGATAAACTCGGTCGAGATGCTTAAGATGGTGCTGCGGGTCGAAGCAATCGTCAATCTCGGGTTCTGAGAGCAGCGATGTCACCTGCGGATCAGCCTTAACCAACGCGCGAAAGTCACCGTCTACCCGATTCCAAGCACGATGGGCACAGCCTTGGACAACATTGTAGGCATCTTCGCGGCTCATCCCTTTCTCAATTAGCGTTAGCAGCACGCGTTGACTAAAGACGACTCCGCCGTAGCAGTTCATGTTGCGCTGCATGTTTTCAGGATAGACCAACAGATGCTTGACGATATCCGTTAGCTCGACCAGCATATAGTGGCTGATAACACAGACATCTGGAAACATAATTCGCTCAACAGAGCTGTGGGAAATGTCTCGTTCATGCCAGAGGGCTACATTTTCAAGTGCAGCAATTGCATGTCCTCGAATGAGGCGCGCTAGGCCAGTTAGACGTTCAGACCGAATCGGGTTGCGCTTGTGGGGCATAGCAGATGAGCCTTTCTGCCCTTTAGAAAAATATTCTTCAACTTCTAGCACATCGGTGCGCTGCAAGTTGCGAATTTCGACCGCAAATCGCTCAATTGAGGCTGCCAATAAGGCAAGCACCTGGACAAACTCAGCATGGCGATCGCGCGAAATCACCTGAGTTGATGCACAATCGGGCTGGAGACCCAGGTTTTGACAGGCCAACGCTTCTACTTCAGGACCTATATTTGCATAGGTGCCAACTGCCCCAGAAATCTTGCCGACAGCAATGGTTTTTTGCAACTCACACAGGCGATCGCGGTGGCGCAACACTTCAGCTAACCAGCCCGCCAGCTTAAACCCGAAGGTGATTGGTTCAGCATGGATGCCGTGCGATCGCCCAATCATCACCGTATATCGATATTGCTGAGCCTGATAGCGAATTGCTTGCACCAGCTTTTCAAGTTGCCCCAATAAGATATTGAGACTTGCGACCAATTGCAGCGCTAATGCGGTATCGAGCACATCAGAGCTGGTCATACCCAGGTGAATGTAGCGGCCTGCATCGCCCACCGATTCATTGACGTTGGTTAAAAACGCAATCATGTCGTGGCGAACTTCATTCTCAATCTCTAAGATGCGCGCCGGATCAAAGGTTGCCGTTGCCTTGATCGTTTCAACAGCTTCAGATGGAATGTAGCCCAACTCTGCTTGAGCCTCACAAACCGCAATTTCTACCTGCAGCCAAGTCTTAAACTTATAGGCGTCTGTCCACAAGGTGCCCATTTCAGGCAATGTATACCGTTCAATCAAGGCGAGTATTCCACAGCACAACCGATATATTCTACCGCGTCTTCACGCCCTCGATACGTCAAAGCTGATTCATGGGATCTGCCTGCTGGCGAGGCAATCCTGACAACCCATCAAGATTGACCCGGCGCATTGCGAATCGCTTTGCCGTGAGCACTAAAGAACGTTAAGCAACTTTACTGCGCCTTAAATTTTGTTTAATTGGCCAATCTGGCTATAAATAGTAAAATAAGATACAGACAGGATTGATTTTATTCCAAATATTTCGACTCTTGTTTTAGAGTCAGGTAATGTGTAGCGATCGCCCCAGAGTGATTTCAAACCATTTTCTCCATTCCGGTTCAATTTTATTCCAGCCTGACCCAGACCCTATAATTCAGGAGATATTCAGCAAATGAGACTTTCATATCGCGGCCAACCCTACGAATCTGAGCCTATTTCCGTAGACATGGCAGAAGCCAATGTCACAGGTCACTATCGAGGACATCAATTTAGGTTTTCATATCCCCGCCACATTCCTGTGCCGCAACCCGTATTAAGCCTAAAGTATCGGGGAGTCGCCTATCAAACGACAGCATCAGGACTGATTACGGCTCCTCAACTTGTTGCTCAGCCCAAGCGTGAAACCGTTCGGGCTCGACTCAGATCGGCTCACTCTGATCGCCAGATCCTGCTGCATGAAGCCGCTACTATTCATAGCCGCAACATTCAACAGCGGCTTCAGCATCGGCTTGAAGTTGCTCGGTCTAAAGGTGACGAAAGCTTAGTGGCACAGCTTGAGCGCGAGATGCATCACGCCATCTAGTCTGGTTCAGAATCTGGATCGGTGGCGCTCATTCGCCAGTTTTACATCTTCTCCGCTGACGGTTAAGGGGAAAGCTATATCCGCTTTCCCTTTTGTTATTGGAATTGATTTTGGCTACAGGCGATCGCCCATTCAGGTTAGGAGGTATGAGTTCTTGCTCCTTATGAGGGGTCGTCAGCCGGGTTATCAGTTCTAGAGCTATCAAATAAGGGTTGATCAATGGCCAACACTAGAGATTCTGGAGCTGTGCCCATTTCAACAGGCGCAGCCTGATCACGGGCAATCGCCTGTTTCTCTGATTTAGACATGACGCTAAGCGGATCGATGGGGCGATCAACCGATGGGGCAAGAGGCTGCTCTGGCAGCGATCGCCCAGACTGGAGCATCGGTGATGGCGTAATCGCCACCGGCATTGCCTTAGGATACCGTTCTAGCACCTGCCACACTCCCGCAATCGTAATCATTACGGTTGCGACAGCTATCCCACTCCATCGCCTTAGCGCTTGTGAGCGCTGGTCAATCTGATTAAGAATTTTCTCGACCGTAGATGACGAGGCAGGAGGGGGCAACAGCTTAATGCTTCGATTTAACAACAGCAGTTGCAGATAAAGCCTCCGTATGTTGGGTTGTTTGGAGAGCAAATTTTCAATGTGGTGCTGCTCATCATGGGTGGCCTCACCATCAATGTAAAGGCTTAATGGCTCCATATAGCAATAGAAGTCTGGGTCGCTAGATTGAGCATCAACGTCAAGCGATTTGAGGGGTTCAGACTGACCAATCGTTTTCTCTAGCCGCTGACGGATGACTAATTCGTCAACCGACCAAATTGGGTAGTCACTCGGTTGGAATGCAACGGTGTTGAGCGTCACAATCGCATCTAAGCGACTATGCCTCGAACAGGCGACTTCGATCGCTGATTCAAAGTCGCTGAGCGGAGATGCCCGTGCGGCATCAATCATCTGCTGATTGATCGCCAAAATCGATTGACTAAACGTATTCTCTAAGTTGGCGATCGCCCCTTCTCCAGGCTGAATCTGGCACTGGCTCAAATAAAAACGAATTTTTGTGAAACACAAATCGGTTACATAGAGTCGAATCTGGTGAGATTGAGCCATTTCTATCAGCGTTTGAGCTGCGTCAATAGTCCCCTTGCGATTGAGAAAAAGCTCTAGCAATACATCGGCATCGGCCAGAATTTTCATCGTCGGGGTTTCACGGGACTGATGAGATGGGTTGCTCATCATAAGTGAACTCCTGAGTGATGAGTAAATATAGACATTGAGCAAACAGGCATCAATAGAAAACAGAGTCGGTTGAATGTGTCGAACAGTTCCCCAATGAAACTGTAATTTATGTAACGTTGCTTAACGGAGCGGGAGCGATATATACCAATGCCGCTGATGCAAAACTTTTTTGTTGATATGTGAGGCAACCCTCAGAAGGACACGAACCTTGATCACGCAACATTGCAGCGATTGCTCAAAAAGACAGGGTTGCGTGCTAAGACTGATGTCCTAATGGTAGCTAGTTGTTATGGCTGCGTGATGACTCCGTAAGACTGCATTAGGCTTGCTTGACGATCGCCCCAAAGTCTGACAATACACGGGCATGGTTGCGCAGCAGCCCCAACAAGTTGAGGCGATTGCGCCGCACATTGGGGTCTTTGTCCATCACCAAGACACTGGTTGACCCGTCAAAAAAAGTGCTGACGATCGGGGCAATTTCTGCCAGAGCTGTGATCAATGCTTGATAGTCACGATGGGCTTGAGCAGCTTGAGTTGTGGGCACAAGCTTGACCAATGCCTCAAAAAACGCTATTTCAGACGACTGTTGAAATAGCCTGGGTTCTACGACAGGGTGAGGATCCAGCACCGTCGTTTGTAAATCGCCTTGGGCTGCCAGCCGAGACGCGCGATTAATTGTTTCATAAATCGCATCAAGGGTGCCATTGTTGCGGATAGCTTGTAAGAATAGGGCGCGATCGCGCACATCTAGTAAGTTTTGCAGGGCGCGATCGCCATATTCAGCGTCCTCTTCACCCAAAACAGCGTTGACTAGGTCATAGTCAATCTGGTGAACGTCTTGCAAGAGTGTTCGTAGCCGCTGCAGGAAAAATTCTTGCAGGTGAGCGTTTAGAGATGCGGCGTCGCCATCTTTGACTGTATGGTGGGCCGTAAAGCGTTGCCCAACCTCGTGCAGCAGCAGCTTTAAATCGAGCTGCAGTTCACCTGCCCACGTAATATTGACGATGGCATTCGCTGCTCGCCGCAGTGCAAAGGGGTCAGACGACCCGCTCGGAATCATACCCAGGCTAAAAATGCTAACCAGGGTATCGAGTCGATCGGCAAGGCCCACAACTTGACCCGTTAGAGTTTGAGGCAATTGGTCATCGGCTCCACGTGGCAGATAATGCTCAAAAATGGCATCGGCCACGGCTTGTGGTTCGCCACTGGTTAGCGCATAGGTTTGCCCCATCACGCCTTGCAGCTCCGGAAACTCGCCGACCATTTGGGTGACGAGATCAGCTTTGCACAGTAACGCCCCCCGCTGAATTAGCGATCGCTCCGGGTCATTGAGCTTGAGCTGATGGGCAATTTGGGCGGCGATCGCCACGATGCGATCAACCTTAGCCCGCATTGAGCCTAAATCCTGCTGGAACGTCACCGTCTCCAACTGAGGCAGATAGTCGGCTAGCAACCGTTTGCGGTCAGCATCAAAGAAAAACTTGCCATCTGAGAGTCGCGCCCGAATGACGCGCTCATTGCCTGCTGCAATCACATCTGACTTCGACGGATCACCATTTGAGATTGTGATGAAAAAGGGCATCAGTTCGTCTGATGGCGGCAATTGCAGCACTGGGAAATAGCGCTGGTGCCGCTCCATTTCGGTGATGATCACCTCCGCTGGAATCTGGAGAAACGCAGCCTCAAACCGACCCACAACCGCCGTTGGAGCCTCAACTAAATTCACGACTTCTTGCAGCAATTCGGGAGAAATAGACGCCCTGCCGCCAACCAGTTGAGCGATCGCTTCGGTCTGCGTTCGGATGGTTTTCTCCCGCTCCTGTGGATCAACTTCAACAGTGGCATCGCGCATACAGGTGAGGTAGTCAGCCGCACTGGGGATAGAAATTGACCCCGGCGAAAGCACTCGATGGCCTTGAGATAGGCGATCGCTCGTACAGGTTTCAGACCCATTGGTGAAGGTGATGGGCAGAACCTGATCGTCGAGTAGGGTGACGAGCCAACGAATCGGACGAGGAAAGCGCAAATCACCATCGCCCCACCGCATAAACCGCTTGCCCTCTAAGCCCAAAATCCAATCGGGCACTAGCTCTTGCAGAAGGCTAACCAGCGAACGGCCTGGAATCGTCTGCTGCACAAATACAAAATCACCTTTATCAGTCGATCGCACCTCCAAATCAGCAACGCTGACCTGCCGCGATCGTGCAAATCCTTCAGCAGCTTTGGTGGGCTGACCGTTCTTAAAGGCTGCCTGAGCAGCTGGCCCTTTAACATCTTCCTCTCGATCGGGCTGTTGCAGCGGTAAGCCATGGATCAAGACTGCCAGTCGCCGAGGTGTACCATAAACCTCAACTGAGTCTGACGTTAAGAAATGTTGCGTTAGACTCGCTGGAATGCGCGATCGCCACTGCTCAAATGCCTGATCCAAAAAGCTTGCAGGCAACTCTTCGGTTCCAACTTCTAGTAAAAATGTCGCCATATCCTGTTAATTCAATCCCTAGACCCAGTGGCAGACGTCGTCTCCGAACAGAGCACGTTGTTAAAACTAACCAACCAAGCCTACACAGAAATCGAGAGCGAATCAATTGACGAATCAAGATGACGGGGCAAATGCTATCCACCTGGAACAGTCATTGCTACTCTAGCTCTATGGGATGCCTGAGTTTGTTGTAACCGATTTCACCCCCTATCTCAAATCCGACTACCCTGACTGACCCTATGGATACTGAGCTAAACGACGTTGTCAAAACCCACATCGATACCATTCATGAACGCTACAACTTTGCTCTAATTCAAGCGGCAAAGTCAAAAACCGAAGCAGATGTTGCGTTTCTAGAAGGAGCCACCTTTGCCTACTACGATGTGTTGAAACGATTGCGATCGCAACTTGAAACTCAAGGCTATGACCCATCAGCCTTTGATCCCATTGTGCCAGAACTGGGAAAACCGACCTGGCAACCGCCCTCATTAACCAATGAGGAGCATGTGAATGAGGAGCAATAATTAAGCTTAAAACCAGATGCCGCTCGTTAAAAGACCCCAGGATTGCCAGCTGAGATTTTGTTGGTTGACAGGCTTAACATGTTGGGTAATTCGCTATTCTGAAGACATCTGACAATATTCGAGGCTGGCACTCCACCCCTATGCTAAAACTCCTCAATACCCTATTGGGGCGCACCCCTGAAGCCATCAATGCTGAGGTTGAAATTTATACCTGGCAGCTCTGCCCCTACTGCATTCGAGCTAAATTGCTGCTGGGGTGGAAGGGGGTTGCCTACAGCGAATACAACATCGATGGAGATGAAGCTGCTAGAGCCAAAATGGCTGAGCGCGCTCATGGCCGACGAACTGTCCCTCAAATCTTTATCAATCATCAGCCGATCGGTGGCTGTGATGAGCTCTATGGGCTCGATCGCAGAGGTGAGCTCGATCGTCTGTTGGCCCAGCAGCCATCATGAAGCGATGGACTCAATTCCGCCGCCTGGCCTAGACCACCCCGACTATCTCATCCACTATCGCTGGATGCGGCGGGCGATCGCCCTGGCTGAGCAGGCTGGAAAGGCTGGAGAGGTGCCAGTGGGAGCCGTGATTGTCGATTCTGCTGGGAAGGCGATCGCCGAAGGTGAAAACCGCCGCGAACGCGATCATGACCCAACGGCTCATGCCGAAGTTGTGGCCCTACGAGCCGCTGGACACGTCTGTCAAACTTGGCGTCTGAATGGCTGCACTCTCTATGTGACGCTAGAGCCTTGCCCTATGTGTGCCGGAGCGCTGATTCTGGCTCGGCTTGACACCCTCGTCTATGGAGCGGACGATCTCAAAAGTGGAGCCGTGCGCACGGTCATGAATGTGCCCGATAGTCCTGGGTCTAACCATCGTCTCCGCGTCGTGGGTGGCATTTTAGAAGCGCCCTGCCGCCAACAATTGCAAAGCTGGTTTGCTCAGCAGCGGCGATCCCCGTAAGACCACCGATCAGTCATTAAGACTGAATGGAAGGGGGCATTCTCTACCGGTTTGACCTCGATTTAGCAATACCGAATCAGACAACGCTAAAACTGTCCCTTTGATCGATAAACCATTCGCCACAGCACGCTAACGTATAACCAAAGGCATCTAATGCACCTGCTTGATGGCAATGTTTTTGATGTGTGCTGTCATAGGAGTTGGCATTGATCACTCACCCTTTATTGTCATCCTCAGCTGTTGTTCATTCACCGTAATTTTCTTGAGAGCAATCGCTTTCAGCTCCTAATATCCTATGGTGCTTTTTAATTCACTAGAATCCTCATTGCCCCTTTTATCTAGTTCTTCCAACTCAATTGACTCGCGCTTCTCGCCCTGGCTGACGCCAATTGCCTACCCTTTGGGCTGTCGCATCGTTATCCCGCTTTATTTCAAAACGATCGAAGTTATTGGCCGAGAGCATTTGCCTACAGATGGGCCTGTCATATTAGCTCCGACCCATCGCTCGCGTTGGGATGCGCTGATTGTTCCCTATGCGGCTGGGCGGCTGGTGACGGGTCGAGATATGCGATTTATGGTCACCTCGGATGAGATGCACGGGATTCAGGGATGGTTTATCCGGCGATTGGGAGGGTTCCCGGTCAACCCACGGCACCCAGCGATCGCCAGCTTGAGATTTGGGGTCGAAATTCTGCAACATCAAGAAATGATGGTGATTTTTCCTGAAGGCGGAATTTTTCGCGACCACCGCGTTCATCCGCTTAAGCCGGGGCTGGCTCGTCTTGCAGTGCAGGCAGAAGCGAGTCAATCTGGTTTGGGAGTCAAAGTGGTGCCGATGCATCTGTCATATAGCGATCGCAAACAAGGGTGGTGGAGTAACGTTCGCATTAACATTGGTGCACCTCTCTGCGCTGCAAGTTATTCCCAGGGCTCTACTAAAGAAAGGGCACAGCGCTTGACGACCGACTTGCACTTAGCTCTAACCGCTCTTCAGCCTGATCATCATATTTCTGAACCCATTGCTGAACACGCGGCAAGTTGACATGAATGTGAATGGTGATTCTGAGAGCAATGGCTGAGACCATGATGGAACCACCGCAACTCGAGATTTCCCCCGCTCAATGTAAAACAGTGGCCAAATTCGCAAATTAGGCATAGCCATTCTTTAGAAAGGAGTGCCAAGATCAAGCAGAGAGCTATCAAAGACAGGCCTGATCTTTAAGACCTCTATGCCAGATTCTTCTCGTTCTATTGCTCAGCACTATCACGAACGCACTAAGTATGACCCAGTGACGGTGGCTCAAAAGGCACAGCCGCTCGATTGGAGTACTCAACCGACGTCGTTTAAAGACTATAAAATTGGCACGTCTATTGACCTCAAGCCGTATCTTCAAAGTCAGCAAGCGGGCCCGCTTGACACGAGCCACTATGAATGGCGACGCCTGTCACGACTTTTGCTCTGTAGCTACGGCTTGACAGTTAAAGTGCTGACGGTGACGGAGAATCCGATTTATCTGCGGGCGGCTCCGTCTGCCGGAGGGCTATATCCGGCAGAACTCTATCTAATATCACGGGGAACGCCGCTGCTATCAGCGGGGTTGTATAACTATCAGAGCCAGACACACTCGCTCCTGCGCTTTTGGGACGACGACATGTGGCCCGCATTGCAAGATGCCTGCTTTTGGCATCCGGCCCTAGACAGAACACAGCTAGCGTTGGTCACAACGGCGGTTTTCGAACGATCGGCATGGCGCTATCAAGCTCGAGCCTATCGCCGCATTTTTCTAGATACGGGGCACCTGCTCGGCAATATCGAGATGGCAAGTGCAATTAATGATTATCGCCCTCATCTGATTGGGGGATTTGCCGATGATGCGGTCAATGAGCTGCTTTACCTCAACCCTATTCAGGAAGGGGCGATCGCCATCATTCCCTTGGCGGATCTTTTGGATATTCACCAAAACTTACCGCTTGCTCCTACAGCCCTGCCCTCGCAAATGCATGTAGACTATCCCGATATTGGTGAAGATAATCTCCTCTTCTATTTTCATCAGGCCACCAAGATTTCGCTTTCAGATGACATCTCATGGAAGCCTCATCCCGTTGAGCGTCAGGGTGCTTCATCTCCAGCAAGTGCCTCTGGCAATGTGGAGCCGTCAGCCATTGAAGACAAATACAATTTTCCGTTTTGTCTCAAAATTTCAATGATGGTTGCGCCAATCGACTGGGGTGATAATTTGCTCACCCTCGAAAGCATGATGCTCAAGCGCCGATCGACCCGTGCTTACAGTGGTGCTGATCTCATACTCGATGAGCTCAAAGCTGTTCTTGACTTTACCTATCAGACTGAGCACTATTTACCACAAGGGCTCGATCGGGCTCCAGATTATTTTGACCTCAGCCTGATCGAGACCTTTGTTGCTGTGTCGGGGGTCGATGGTCTGGATGAAGGCTGCTATTACTATGCGCCCAAAGCTCAGGAGCTGCGACAGATTCGCTTTAAGAATTTCAGACGAGAGCTACACTTTCTCTGTCTCAAACAAGATTTGGGGCGTGATGCGGCAGCCCTCATTTTTCACACGGCTGACTTGACAAAAGCTGTAGATCGATACGGCGATCGCGCCTATCGCTATTTGCATATGGATGCTGGACATTTAGGTCAGCGGCTCAATCTTGCCGCTGTGCGTTTGGGGGTAGGCGTTTGCGGCATTGCAGGATTTTTTGATAACCAGGTGAATGAGGTGCTTGGCATTCCTACTGATGAAGCCGTGCTCTATATCACTACCCTCGGGCGAGCCCGTCGATAGCAACCCATCGGTAGCCTGCCTAGCTGTGAGCTTGCTACCTTACTGCCCTCACTCTAAAGCTCGTTCTCGTCTCTCACCAGAGATGAGTCGGGGATGAGAGCAAAATCACGACGTTTGAGTATGATCTGCTCTCCACACCATTTAACTCAGCTGCAACTGATCCGAAAAACTTGGATTAATCCTGGATATGCTGAGTTGGTATTCGATGTGAACTCGACTGGCGCAAATTAACCTGCCTGGTATGATAAAGATTAGAGCAAAGTTAACAATTGTAAAGAATTGCTAGCTAATCTAATATTTAGTACTGTTTATCCATATTTAAGTCTGAGATGTGATGGCGAGTCTGCATATGAAACACCATGTGGTAACCAGGGGTCTTTCGTTCGTTTTGGCCATGTGCTGTGTGATATTTTCTTGGGCGATCGCCTCTCCTGCCCTAGCCTATGACAATCCACAGTTGTTGCCTGATACTCCAACGAATGTCATTGATTTGGCCGATTCGCTGGCGAGTGTGCAGCAAGATGAGCTAGACAAACGTCTAAATGACTTTGAAGAAGAGACTGGCTGGAAACTGCGGGTTTTAACTCAATATGATCAAACTCCTGGTCGCGCAGTTAAAGAATTTTGGGGCTTAGACGATCGTAGTGTGTTGCTGATTGCAGACCCAAGAGGGGGCAATCTGTTGAACTTTAGCGTTGGCGATGCGCTGTATGAGCTATTGCCCCGCACCTTCTGGATTGAGTTGCAAACCCGATATGGCAATCAATTTTTTGTTCGAGACAATGGCGAAGATAGCTCCATCATCAGTGCTCTAGAATCGATTGAGTCGTGCCTGCGGCGAAATGGCTGTCAGGTTGTCCCAGGGTTGCCCAGGGAGCAGTGGATTTTGACGTTGATCACATCTGTCGTGGGCGGTGTCATCTGTGGGTTTGCCGGACAGCCCCGCAAGCCCAATCAGCCCTTTGCATGGCAGTGGGTCTTGATCTTCTCGCCGCTGTGGAGCATTCTCTTTATCGCCTTCGGGATTGCTCCAGTCATTACCCGGACGACTGATCTGCTGCCCCTCGTCCGCAACATTGCTGGGTTTATTTTAGGAGCCTTGGTGGCTTATTTGACACCTGTTTTAAGTGACGCCTCCCGACCTGAATCGGGCACTTAATCCGAGTAATTCATGGGCATTTATATTGCTATACCTGCCAACCGAGCAGCAGCAGGTATAGCAGAGCAGAGCTAATCGAGCCCCAGCTCTCGCTTTAGCAGGTTAATTGATTTAGTGCCCACATAGTTTTCGCAACAGATCACCTTGGGAGGGCGAATCAGGTCATCTCTCGATGCTTGAATGGCAGCTTTGACCAGTTCATAACTGGCGCGATCGCAAATAATGGTCTGAGCTGCTCTCACAATGGCACTCAGCTTATAAGCATCTTCGGCTCGAGCAGTCATCACCAGCAGCTCTTCACCCATGAGACTATGAACAATGACTTCAGCCGCACGCAGGATTCCAGGGCTAAGACTCACCAAGCCAATAGAGTTGCCCTTGCCCAGGTTAGTAATGAGCTGAATCTCTTGACTGTAATCATAAATGTCAACCGGGATCACCCGCACCGACTTGGGTGCAGCGATCGCCTCTGCTTGGCCAATGAAATAGCGCGTTGTGACTACTGTTCCAGAACGTGTTTGATCAAGCACATCGCTCAATTCCTCTAAAGGCACCAGCTGAACTGGAATCTGAAGCGCTTGCTCTAATTCTTGAACCATCAGCTCTCCGGCACCGATATCCTGCTGCGGTGCCGTCACCAGCACTCGCGCACTGCATCGCAGCCGCCAGTCAATTTCGGCGAGAAACAGTTCTCTTGCCTGACTGAGAGAGCAGCCTTGATTGAGCAGATCATCCAAGCTTTTCTGAACAAGCTTATGGGCCTCAGGATATTGAGCCAGAATAGGCGATCGCGACTTGGCTCCCCCTTCATCTCCCTGCGCCCGAACATAAATCCCGGAACCAGCCTGGGCATCCACAATTCCCAGTTCTTCCAGCTGGCGATAAACCTTGCTGATTGTATTGCGATGCAGCCCGGTTTGCATGGCAAGCTGCCGAGTACTCGGTAGCCGATGCCCCGGCGGAAACTGTCGCGAGGCGATCGCAAACCGAATCTGATTATAAAGCTGGGTAGATGCTGGAATTTCGCTATCAGACTGAATGTGGAATTGAACCATTGCAGAGTCTCCGAGTCATGAGGAAGGTAGAGCAGATGAGGAGCTTGACTTCCGAACACAAAATCATGATTGATAATGACCTCTATTGTAGAGAGGCCAACGCGAACTCCGACACTTTCAATCATTACAGATGATTGACGAAGACGGTGTACATTAACGATAGGCAGACATGATGGCAGTAGTATGACGCTTGATATTCGGACAAGTCACACGCCCGTTCATAATCAGGGTGTAGAAATTGAGTCCTATTTAGCAGAACCAATTGCTGAGGGGCCGTTTCCGGGAATTGTAGTGCTCCAAGAAATTTTTGGCGTGAATGCCCATATTCGAGACGTGACCAAACGACTCGCCCGGATGGGCTATGTGGCGATCGCCCCGGCTCTTTATCAGCGGCTAGCTCCAGGCTTTGAAACGGGGTATACTCCCGATGCCGTACAACTTGGACGCGACTACAAAGTTCAAACCAAGGCAGATGAGCTGCTGAGCGACATTCAAGCCGCAATCGACCATCTCAAACAGCGTGCCAATGTTAACCCTCAAGCCATTGGCTGTATAGGCTTTTGTTTTGGCGGACATGTTGCCTATTTAGCGGCCACCCTCTCTGATATCCGGGCGACTGCCTCCTTTTATGGAGCAGGTATCACCCATTGGTGCCCTGGTGAGGGTGCTCCCACACTTGCGAGAACGGCTGACATTAGCGGCACACTTTACGCCTTTTTTGGCATGAATGATGCCAGCATTCCGCCTGAGCACGTTGATGCCATCGAACAAGCACTGACGCAACACCACATTCCTCATCGCATTTGGCGCTACGCCGGTGCCGATCATGGCTTCTTCTGTGATCAGCGGGCGAGCTACAATCCTACGGCTGCTAGCGCGGCTTGGCAAACTGTTCAGACTTTGTTTGAGCAAACCCTTAAATATTTAGACAGCGCCGTCTAGACAGCGTCTTCTACTACTGTCAAATAGATTAATGGATTCTGTCGCATCTGAAGGGGTTGATCCGAGTTCTAACTCTTCTATTGCATCTGAGGGTTTCTAGACTTCCGTGTTTCATCATCACTTCACAAGGATTTCGTGCAGAATTTGGTCGGAATTGATTATATTGAGATAACTCTAAAGCCTGATTAACTCAAAGGTTGAGCTACCGTCAATTGATGTCCAGGAGGCTGATTTGTCCTTTTCGTCTGACGACTTCGCAAAAGCTCTCGAACAGCACGACTACAACTTTCAGAGAGGGCAGGTTGTTCGAGGGCGGATTTACAGCCACGATGCGAGCGGCGTTTACGTTGACATTGGTGGTAAGTCTGCTGCGTTCTTACCTGCTGATGAGGTATCTCTGAGGCGGTTTACTGACTTATCCCAACTGCTGCCCGTTGATGAAGAAAGAGACTTTCTGATCATTCGAGAACAAAATGCTGATGGTCAGGTAACGCTCTCCCTGCGGCAGCTTGAGATTCAAGAACTCTGGCAGCGCCTGATCGAGATGCAAGAAACGAGTCAAACCATCCAAGCGCGAGTCAATGGAGTTAATAAAGGAGGCGTAACTGTTGATGTAGAAGGGCTGAGAGGCTTTATCCCGCGATCGCACCTCGTGGAAAAAGATAATCCTGAATCGTTGATTGGCAAAGCTCTGACTGTCAGTTTTTTAGAGATTGATCCCGAACGTCGCAAGCTCGTTCTTTCTCATCGGTTGGCAGCTCAAGCCGCTAGCATTAGTCAGTTTGAGGTCGGGCAACTGGTTGAGGGCAAGATTTCGGGGCTCAAGCCTTTTGGGGTGTTTGTTGATTTTGAGACGATGACGGGTCTGCTGCATATTAATCAGATCAGCAAAAATTATGTGGCCTCGTTGAATACCCTCTTTCAAGCTGGCCAATTGATTCGGGCTGTCATCATTGACATTGACGAACCCAAACGCCGCATTTCTCTCTCGACCAAAGTCTTGGAAAATTATCCAGGAGAGATGCTAGAAAAAATGGAAGAAGTGATGGCAGAAGCGTCTTCTCGCGCTCAGAAAGCAAAGAATGCGTTGACCCAAAAGGGCTCATCACTATTAAACGAGTAATCAGATAAACGAGTAATCAGAGTATGACCGTGATCATACTCATGCTCGTTGTGGCGCAGCGGTGAGTCTGAAGGGCTCCGGTCTTGTCAGTGCTCTGATAGCAACTGTTTTAAGGTGTGTACTAACCGATCGACTTCTTCTTGAGTTGAAAAGTAATGAACACAGGCTCGAATGCAGTCTGGATCGAGTAGCGTTCGCACCATAAAACGATGATGTTCTAGGGCATCAACCAATTTGCTGTGAGATGAAAGCTGGCGATCGCTGAGCTGAAACGACACCAGCCCAGCCTCAGGTGGAGCTGTTTTGAGACAGGTAATCCCCGACAGATGAGACAGCTCTGTCCATAGATAGTGGCTCAGCGAACGAATCGCTTGATATCGCTGCTCGGCAGTGCCCCAAGTCGCATGGAGGGCGATCGCCTCTTTTAAGCCGCTATAGAGGCTAAAATCAGAGGTCGCGACTTCATATCGGCGGCCATCAGGTTGCCAACCCGTTGGATATCCGGCAGCATTCTTCGTCACCCCCCGCCATCCAATAAACGTTGGACGGAGCTGCTCAAAGGCATCTGGATGAACATACAGCCCTCCAATACCTGCTGGGCCACAGAGCCACTTATGCCCCGTAAATGCATAGAAATCGGCTCCAATTTCAGTCAGGTTGAGCGGCAATACCCCGACAGACTGAGCCGAATCGACCAATACTCGAATGGGCTTCGATGCCGTTGACTGCTGCTGACACGCCACGACAATCTCTCGCAGGGGTAATACCTGCCCAGTGTTCCAGAGAATATGACTGACAATCACAAGGCGAGTCCTGGCTGTCAAATGTTGTGCGATCACCTCAGCCGGGTTCCCCTGATTCAATGTCTCCATCATGGGGCAAGTTGACAGCTCCACCCCAAATCGTTGCTGCAGTTCGTTCACCGCCGCGATCACACCTGGATGTTCACAGTCAGACATTAGAATGTGATCGCCAGCCTGCCAATCTAACCCCCACAGGGCAATATTGCAGCCTACTGTCACATTCTCGGTCAAGGTAATTGTGGCCAAAGGTACGTTAAAAGACTGGGCGATCGCCTCTCGAATTTGAATCGTCTCCTGGCCAATCCACGCATTGACATGGCCACAAAATGGCCCCTCCTGTTGAATGTAGAGGTGGGAGGACTGAATCGCGTCTAGAGCAGATTGGGGTAAAGGACCCTGGCCACCATAGTTGAAATATGCTTTGCTGGCTAACGCTGGAAATTGTTGGCGATAGATTTGCAAATCGACAGAAGCAGATGCGATAGACATGAGTGCGACCAGTTGAGGAGAACATGCGGCGAATAGTGCCTCTTGAATTCTAAACGTTGATCTGTTTGTGGTTCAGCTTGTGGTTCAGCAGATTTAGGTGAGAAATAAATCACTCACTCAAGATATAAAACACATGAATCACATCCAACCATCAACTCAAGAACACCTCCTAATAATGCACGTCGTTCGGTACAGACAAAGTGAGAAAATCGCGTTAGAGTTGTGGAAAGTATGCGATGCGAGATTCCATGCTGATGCGCTCTACATTTATGGATCATTTCTTTGGGAGTTGGGCTCACCTATGTTTAGTCCAAAGCCTGGGGATCTGACAACTGAGCCTTTAAAACTTCTTTCCTCTGAGGCTGAACCCCAATTTCTGGCCTCTCACACGTTGTTGTCACCTAGTCTTTCGTTAGCAGGGCAATCGGTTGCACCAGACCCTTCCCAACGTTTGATTTGGGTGACCGATGAAATGTTGCTGAATTTTCAGCGCTGCAAACGACGAGCGTTTCTCGATGCTTATGGCCACTCCGAACAGCGCGACCCACCCAGCGATTACTTACTCAAGTTACAGCAAGATAGTCTGGCACATCAGCAGAGCGTTTTTGTCGATTATCCATCTGAGGCGGTGGTTTATCCCCGCTATGATTGGAACGCAGGCGCAGGTGCCACCTTAGAGCTGATGCAGCGCGGCATTGAGCGAATTATGCGTGGGGTGTTGCAAGTTGAGCTTTGTCAGGGGGTGCGTGTTGTCAGCAAGCCTAAGTTGCTTGTCAAACAAGATGGCCCTTCTATACTTGGGGATTGGTACTACGCCCCTGTAGACATTAAGCTCGGCAAGCGGCCTAAGCTAGACTACCAGGTTATTGCGGCTCTTCATGCTTACCTTTTGTCTGCAACTCAAGGCGTATGGCCGGATACGAGCTGGTTGATTCTTCGGCAGCGTGGGGCGTATGCGGTTAATCTGTCTGAACAAGTTCCTCGAATGCAGGGTGTCTTAGAAGGATGCATTCGTATGCTGACTGAATCAAACCCACCTGATGTCTTTATCTCTCGCAATCGCTGCGATTTATGTCATTGGTTTAGCCACTGCTACGGGATTGCCCAGTCTGAGCATCATCTTTCGCTGATGCCTGGCGTCACGCCTAGTCGATATGTCTATCTAGAAGAGCTAAACTTAACGACCGTTGCAGCACTGGCCAACAGTTCGCCCAATGCCTTATCAGCGCTTCCTGGCTTTGGTCCTCATGCTGCCTATAAATTGGTGCAGCAAGCCCGGTCAACAATCCAAAACCAGGCACTAGCATCGCCTCTGCTGGCAGAGAGTGATGTTGAGGCACTCCGCTCAGGTGAGCGCATTCCTACGGCTCCAATCGAGCTTTATTTCGATATCGAAGCGGCACCAGAGCAAAATTTAATTTACTTGCATGGCATTCTTGTAGTCGATCGCGATCGCCAAACCTCGCTTTTTCAGCCGCTCTTAGCCGAACAGCCCGACTATGAAGAACAGATTTGGGAACAGTTTTTAGATCTGGTTTGGCAGTATCCAGATGCTCCCATATTCCATTTCTGTCCCTATGAAGTTCAGACGGTTAAGCGATTGGCAGCCCTCTACAAGACGCCTGAGAGGCTAATTCGCCCCTTGCTGGCTCGGTTCGTTGATCTGCATGAACGAGTGACTCAGACGGTTGCCTTGCCAATTGAAAGCTATTCCTTAAAGCCCATTGCCCGGTGGCTGGGGTTTGATTGGCGCGACTCCGAAGCCAATGGAGCCCAATCAATTTATTGGTATGACCAATGGCTACATACGGGCGATCGTGTTCATCTGGAGGCAATCTTGCGCTATAACGAAGACGATTGTCGAGCGACGCATCACGTCAAAGAGTGGTTGGTTGAGTTTGTCCATCACGACAATTTTCAAGAATCGTTTGACAAATGGCGAAGAAATTAGGCACAATAAGAAGCGCTTCAAATATAAGTGCATTTAAGGGACTGTAGTTCAATTGGTTAGAGCACCGCCCTGTCACGGCGGAAGTTGCGGGTTCGAGCCCCGTCAGTCCCGTTAAAAGTTTTACTGGGAGTTTTACTAGAGAATGTAAGTTAGTAAACTGATTTGGTTATCTAGCATCGTGAACGGCTATTATTGCTTTTACTTAAGTGCGATATTGCTGAAGTAAGTAAAGTTTTTTATAGCTATACATCTGTTTGTCTGCCACATTGACCGCTGATATGAGACCTTCAGATGGCGATCGCATGGCCAAACCCACCGATGCTGGGATGTTAGAGTGGGCTAGGTTTGTCTGAAGACGCTGAACAATTGATTCTAGATTTGCTAGCTTCAATCTCGACCAACAGAATTCCAAACTCATCTCCACCTAAGTGAGCCACAATATTTTCAGCTCGCAGGCTTTGTTGAATTGAGGTGGCCGCAGTCTGCAATAGGCGATCGCCTGCTGCATGTCCGTGGGTGTGATTCCCGTCTTTGAAGTAGCCTAAATCAAGGATCACAACCCCTGCTGCATGGCCAAATTGTTGGCATCGTAGCTTTTCTAAAGCTAATAACTTTTCCCATCCGCGCCGATTGAAGAGCCCCGTTAAGACATCAAGCTGTGATAATGAGTCTGCCCCACGGAATACTGTCCCTCGACGCACACCATACCCTTGGTCGAGTGCTGCTAGTATGATCTAATTGTCTCCCTTAACGCGGGTAAACATCCACAGTCGAAATCCAGAATGATGGTGCAAGATATTGAGAACTGTTTCGACTGATTCTTGAAAGCTCGTGAATGACCGAACCTCAGTCTGCTTTGGCTCTGGTTGATTCATGAGAAAGTATCAGCTCGGTCTTTGATGTAGCGTGCCCACTTAGCGCAATTTGGCTCAAACGAGTGGAAAATCTGCCGCTAGAATGAAGAATGCAGAAGCAACTTTTTTCCCCAACCTTATGTCTGTTCGAGTTCGCCTTGCTCCAAGCCCAACAGGGAACTTACACATTGGCACTGCCCGGACGGCAGTTTTCAACTGGCTCTTTGCTCGCCATTGTGGGGGCAAGTTTGTGCTTCGCATTGAAGATACCGATGTTGAGCGATCGCGTCCAGAATTTACTCAAGATATTTTAGATGGCCTCACTTGGCTAGGGCTAAGTTGGGATGAAGGCCCCTATTTTCAGAGTAAGCGTACCGATCTATATCAGCATAAGGTTCAGGAACTGCTCGATCGTGGGCTAGCCTATCGGTGCTATTGCACGGAAGCTGAACTAGAAAGTATTCGCTCATCTTATGAAGCGAGAGGGTTAGCACCTCGATATGACAACCGCCATCGCCATCTGACGCCGGATCAAGAGGCTCAGTTTCAGGCAGAAGGACGTGAGCCCATTATTCGGTTCAAAATTGATGATGATCGAGCCATTACCTGGCTTGATCTAGTTCGCGGTCAAATGAGTTGGCGAGGCCATGATCTGGGCGGCGATATGGTGATTGCTCGTCGCGCTCCAATTGGGGAAATTGGAGCACCTCTGTATAATTTTGTAGTGGTAGTTGACGACATAGATATGGCCATCACCCACATCATCCGAGGGGAAGACCATATTGCCAACACAGCAAAGCAAATCCTGCTATATGAAGCATTGGCAGCAGAGCCTCCTCAGTTTGCCCATACGCCTCTGATTCTGAGCCCGTTGGGCAAAAAACTCTCTAAGCGCGATGGTGTGACGTCAATTGCTGATTTTCAGCGGATGGGCTACGTCCCAGATGCAATGACGAACTATATGACACTGTTGGGCTGGTCTCCTCCAGATTCAACTCAAGAAGTTTTCAAGCTGGCAGAGGCGGCTCAAGGATTTGCGTTTGATCGGGTCAATAAGGCGGGGGCAAAGTTTGATTGGGATAAGCTGAACTGGCTCAATAGCCAATATTTGCATGCGATGCCAGTTTCTGAGTTAACCGATCGACTGATTCCGTTTTGGCAAGGGGCGGGTTTTGAGTTTGATCCGGTGGGCGATCGCACCTGGCTAGAGCAGATTGCAGCTCTGATTGGTGCGAGTCTCGTGCGCTTAGACGATGCGGTGCCGATGAGCGAATATCTGTTTAAAGGTGACATGCCCGTATCAGACGTGGCAGTTCAACAACTCCAGCAAGATGGCACAGCTCCTGTGCTTAGTGGTGTTCTATCTGCGCTAGAATCAATTCCCATTCAGGGCGATGCCGATGTGCAAGCGATTATCAAACAGGTGACAAAAGACACCAAAAGCAAGAAGGGACTGGTGATGCGATCGCTACGAGCTGCTCTTACCTGTGACATGCATGGGCCTGATTTGGCACAATCGTGGTTGTTGCTACATCGGCGAGGGGTTGACCAAGCCCGACTTCGACAGGCTCTTAAAATTGCAGGGTGATTCCATCTAAGTCGATGGGGTTTTCTAACAGACGACGTATCGATTGCCTAGAAACTGTGTTTCTAAACATCGGTGTAAGCAACTATTGCTTCATAAGAGCTTTCTATGTGAGCGTTGTTGTTGTCATCACTTAAATAAACTATTTAGCTTGATGTGTATGCAGATCCAACCGACCTATTCCTGGCTGTGGCACGTTTCTTGGGGGGTCATAGTTCTAAGCAGCCTCATCATAGGCGATCGCGCCTATGCCCAAGTTGTGGTACCGTCATCTCGATCAGTGACTCTGTTTGAAAATGTCACGTTGACACCTAACTTCATACCTGACCCCATTACCGTAAGAGGCATTAGTGGTGGCAGTCAAGTCGCTGGGACGGTGTCAGGTCGGGCTGATACTACGACCGGTGCCTGTGTCGGCTTTGTCGATGAGACTCCAGATCACCGGATGACTCTGACTGATTTTTTTGACTATCTCAGGTTAGAAGTGCAAAGCTCAGACGATACAACCCTCGTAATTCGTGGGCCAGGTGGGAGTTGGTGTAGTGATGACTATACTGGGGTCAATCCCGGCATTGCGGGGCAGTGGTTCTCAGGTACCTATGACATCTGGGTGGGCTCATATCGAGAAAATAGCTATCACCCCTATGTGATTCAGATTTCTGGAACTCGCTTGTGATTCAGATTTCTGGAACTCGCT
>CAZCXK010000001.1:8696-72216 GCA_964502605.1 uncultured bacterium | reverse complement strand
CTATGTGATTCAGATTTCTGGAACTCGCTTGTGATTCAGATTTCTGGAACTCGCTTGTGATTCAGATTTCTGGAACTCGCTAAAAGTCATCTAGCAAGGGTGCTAGCCGACTGAGCAATGGGTCAGCAGATCGTTGAGCCGCAGGCATCGAAACGGGCTTCACATCTTGAGGATGAGCCGTCGGATACACTGCTTGTGTCTGCATAGGAGTCTCATTGATTCGGCTGGAGAGCTGACCAATTTGCCGCTCTAGAGCATCAACCCGATGACTGGATAATGGGCGATCGCCCACAACTTTATACTCAAGCGTTGCTATTCCGACTCGTAAATCAACAATTTGGCGCTGCAACTCCAAAAATAGAGAAAGCGTTGGCGATATATCTGATGCCAGTAAGAATTGATGTAACGCCTGTTTGCACAGATCGCTAAATGTTGCGTAAGGTTGAGCTGCGAGTGCCTTTTCCATTGCGCTTAATAGAGTCTGATCTGCGGCAGAATCTGAAAACGTAACAAACTGATGGTGCGTATCCATCGGGAATGTTCCTTCGCTAACTAGCGATGAGTTGGCTGGTTAACACTGCGATTTGAGCTTCGCCATAGATATGCTGACCGAGGGAGTTAGCCTTCCGCGATGGCTTTGCTAGATGACCTTTGAGCTTCGCCTCTCGCAGCAATGGGCGCAGATCATTCCAGAAAAACTCTCCACCGCCCCCACTAACAACCACATCGGTTACACGTTCCGGGAGCCATCCAACGAGCCGATTTGAGAGTTCGCGGGCAAAGCTACGACGGAGACTTGGCAAAATCTCGTCTAGATTAGTGGGAATTGCTGCCCCTCTGGGCCTGAAAAACCGTTCGCCTTCGGGGCGATGCACGGCTTCAATCAAAGACAGAGATTGGCTATCAGCTCCCTGAATCTGAACGGCAACATTCTCATAAAATTGGCTCATGGCAAAGGGTTCACTCTTAGACGCGCCACGAGCAAATCGAAATCGGTCAATCATCAGAAAATCAGTGGTCTGATGCCCAATATCGACAACTGCAACTGATAAAGTAGGGAAATCAGGGCTTGCCTTTCTGCCCTGAGCTTCGCACCAAATTAAGCTGCCATATCCCTCCGGCATCACCCAAACTTGATGGATATCAATAGCGCGAAACTCGCCTCTGTAATTCATTACATGGGGCGATCGCAAGAGCCCGATCAATTGCTCTTTCTCTTGATCAAACTGTTCCTGAGACAGATATGGTAATCCTAAGACGATTCCAATGCTACCCTTCAGATCAAAAAAACCGGCTGCTGCAAGTACTTTGACAAGTGCATCTTCAACCTTGGATTGACCAACTCCCAGGTTTGCACCAAAGTCAGCAGCAAGCTGCCCCATAGCAAATCCTCGTCCTTGAAACTCCAGCCAAATATCTAGCAATGGATCCGTAGGCTGCGATTCAAATCCGCCTCGGCGTACTTGCTCAACGCTGAGATGAGCCACATTAGATGGAATCAGAACGACATCAGCGGGATTACGACTCACGCAAATCTTAGTTGCTGTACGTCCTAAATCTACACTGAGAACAGTATTAGGAATCTCAGAGGGGTGTCTGACGGTCATGGATTTCGATGCCTCGCTTGCTATCAGAACTCATCAAGCTGGCGTCTTCCCGATCAATCCGACGCCATTGCAATACAAATGTTCTACCATGATTTCAAATTTAGTACAAGCGTTCTAAGCCGATCTAGTTGAATTAATTTAACTGAAATGTTCTAAATGACTCGTTAGCTCGGTGCTCTAGTGATTGCTAGCCCCTTGGTGCGCCGTTGATTGGGTGATGTGCTAGCGCCAAATAGCGGGCTAATGAAATCAGAGTCTGAGCATTTTATTTACTCTAAACAAGCTATTTGCTCTAAACACGCTCATTACGTTAAATTTAATTAAGATTTATACTCAGAATTAGTAGCAGCTGGAATTTCAATCGCAAAGTCTGTTTAAGTGTGAGAGCTTTAAAATTAGAGCAGGGTCTGTACCCGTGATTCGCATTTACAAATTAGGTTTAAGTAGCCAGTTGCTGCATTGGGTTGCTTTTGACTGCTGTCACTATAGGCGCGTACGATTATGAAATTTTCCTGGAGGGTGGTTCTCCTTTGGACATTGCCCGCATTAGTCATTGGTTTTTTCTTTTGGCAGGGTACTTTTTCTTCGTCTCCAGCAGATATGGGAAGTAATTCTGCCAATAGTCGCATGACGTATGGGCGTTTTCTGGAGTATCTTGACTCAGGTCGCGTCACCAGTGTTGATCTGTATGATGGGGGACGCACAGCCATCGTTGAGGCGGTTGATCAGCTTGATGATCGGGTTCGACGATTGCGTGTCGATTTGCCCGGCAATGCTCCTGATCTTATCTCCAGGTTGCGACAAGAAGGAATTAGCTTTGATACCCATCCGCCGCGCAACGATGGCGCAATCTGGGGTTTACTGGGTAACCTGATCTTCCCAGTTTTGTTGATTGGGGGACTGTTTTTCCTATTTCGGCGTTCTAGTTCAGGAGCTGGAGGGCCTGGCCAAGCCATGAATTTCGGTAAGTCACGAGCTCGATTCCAAATGGAAGCGAAGACGGGTGTGATGTTTGATGATGTGGCTGGTATTGAAGAAGCTAAGGAAGAACTAGAAGAGGTTGTTACCTTTTTGAAAAAGCCTGAGCGATTTACGGCGGTTGGGGCTCGCATTCCCAAAGGAGTTTTGTTAGTTGGCCCGCCCGGAACTGGGAAAACCTTGCTAGCTAAAGCGATCGCAGGCGAAGCAGGTGTTCCTTTTTTCAGCATCTCCGGCTCTGAGTTTGTGGAGATGTTTGTGGGAGTGGGTGCATCACGGGTTCGAGATCTGTTTAAGAAAGCTAAAGAAAATGCACCCTGTATTATCTTTATTGATGAAATTGATGCAGTAGGTCGCCAACGTGGGGCTGGTATCGGGGGTGGCAATGATGAACGCGAACAGACCCTGAATCAGCTACTGACTGAAATGGATGGCTTTGAGGGCAATACTGGCATTATCATCATTGCTGCGACTAACCGACCGGATGTGCTTGACTCTGCACTTCTGAGACCTGGGCGGTTTGATCGTCAGGTGATGGTCGATCCACCGGATATAAAAGGCCGATTGGAGGTGCTTCAGGTGCATGCTCGCAATAAGAAGTTGGCCGATGAGATTTCGCTGGAGGCGATCGCCCGACGGACGCCAGGGTTCACAGGAGCTGATTTGGCTAACCTGTTGAACGAGGCCGCTATTCTGACTGCACGCCGACGCAAAGAATCCATCACCATGCTAGAAATCGACGATGCTGTTGACCGGGTGGTTGCAGGGATGGAGGGCACTCCTTTAATTGATAGCAAGAGCAAACGACTGATTGCCTATCATGAGTTAGGGCACGCTATTATTGGCACTTTGGTGAAAGACCATGACCCGGTTCAAAAGGTGACGCTGATTCCTAGAGGTCAAGCTCGTGGACTCACATGGTTTACGCCCAATGAAGACCAAGGCTTGATTTCTAGATCGCAACTGATGGCTCGGATTACTGGCGCACTGGGAGGTCGTGCTGCTGAGCAGGTCATTTTTGGAGATGCTGAAGTAACGACTGGTGCTGGAAATGACCTACAGCAGGTGACTGCAATGGCGCGTCAGATGGTTACTCGGTTTGGCATGTCTGATTTAGGGCCTATCTCTCTTGAAAGCCAGCAAAGTGAGGTCTTTTTGGGACGAGATTTGATGACTCGCTCGGAATATTCCGATGAAATTGCATCTCGCATTGATGCTCAGGTTCGCTCTATTGTCGAGCATTGCTACGAAGAGGCTCGTCGCATCATTCGGGAAAACCGTGCCGTTATCGACCGGTTGGTTGACTTACTCATTGAGAAGGAAACGATTGATGGTGAAGAGTTCCGGCAAATTGTGGCTGAGTATACGCAGATTCCAGATAAAGAGCAATATGCATCTCAGCTCTAGTGACAGAGTCTAGGTTTTCCGGTCAAAATAGGGATGTTTCCGGTCAAAATGGGGATGGATTCATCCCCATTTTTTGGTTTGAGGCTTGGGCACCGGGGAATTGATTACACTAGATGAGTTAGACTCGGCTCCAAGAGATACCACTGTCAACTGTGTAGATTGTCAACTGTGTAGATTCTAGAGGAAAGATTGCGCTATGGGACTATTTGATCGTGTGAATCGAGTTGTTCGATCAAACCTCAATGCAATGGTGGGCGCGGCAGAAGATCCGGAGAAGATTTTGGATCAAGCCATCATTGATATGCAAGAAGATTTGATTCAACTGCGTCAAGCAGTTGCAAAAGCGATCGCCACTCAGAAACGTACCCAACAGCAATTTGGTCAGGCTCAGTCTGAATCAAATAAGTGGCAACAACGGGCTCAGCTTGCACTCCAAAAAGGTGATGAAAATCTGGCGCGAGAGGCGCTTAGCCGCAAGAAAATGCAGGCCGAAACGGCAGCTACGTTAAACACTCAACTCGAACAGCAAAACGGCAGTATTGACACCTTAAAGCGCAACCTGATTGCGCTGGAAAGCAAAATTTCTGAAGCTAAAACCAAGAAAGATATGCTCAAGGCTAGAGCTAGCGCAGCTAAAGCCAATGAACAATTGCAGAGCACGGTCAGCGGCATGAACACTGGAAGTGCCATGGCTGCCTTTGAGCGCATGGAAGAAAAAGTTCTCATGATGGAAGCTCGATCTCAAGCCGCCTCTGAGCTGGCTGGAGCAGATTTGGAAAGCCAATTTGCTCAGCTAGAGTCTGGAGATGTCGATGCTGAGTTAGAGGCCATGAAAGCTCAACTCTTAGGAGGTGCCTCCTCTGATTCTGCCCAGTTACCTGCATCGCAAACAGATAGCGCTCCTATCAGTGATGATGTTGTAGATGCTGAACTTGAAGACCTCAAAGCGCAACTCGATCAGCTCTAAGCCTGATTGTTTTTGGCCTGCAGTACTGCGTCTGCAACCTCACAAAATCCATCTACTTCTGGCTGCTGTGTGATCCATATGGGATAATGCGTCATGCGTTTGACATAGTGATGGATGTTTGCTACCCCTACCGAAATGGGGAACTGCTTAGCATCAAACAATGTTTCGTCATTGGGACTATCGCCCAACGTTAATATTTGTTCTCGCTCATACTCAGGGAAAACTTGTTTGAGAACCTGGCTCAGTGCCCTTGCCTTTTCTTGTCCATTAAGTTTGATATGGCATTGAATGCTGCTGTAGGTAAAGCTCCACCCCTCAGCATGGCAGCGTTGGCTGAGTGTTTGTAATTCTAACGGTGTCAAGTCTTGAACATCAAACGTCCAATCGGTGAGGCGAAAACGGTTATCTGAAGATTCTTCCAAGTGAGGAAGTTCTGCTTGAAGGCTTTCAAACATGTGAGCTAGTTTTGTTCTATGTTGATTAATACTTGGTATATCTATCAACCATTGACATGCACCAGATGAAGGATAGAAGATGCCTCCATTTTCGGCGATCGCCCCACTGATTGGTAAATAGCTCACCAACCCACTTACCCAACCTGCAGATCGCCCAGTCACAATCAAAACTTGAATATCAGCATGATTTAATGCCCAAAGTGCATCTAGCAATCGGGATGTAAACTGACCATCATGAGTTAGCGTGCCATCCATATCTGTGGCAATCAGGCGGATATTGTTGACACAATCAGCATGAAAAATCTGTTTTTTAAGCATGACCACATACACTGAATAATTGACTAAACATTGTGTTAAGCGCACGGCAATCGAAACATCCTGAAAGATCCTATGGCCGCACTCAATCCAGACCAACGGAACTACATTTATATCTTAGAAGCGGTACGGGTCGGCATTCATAAACCTATTCTGGCGGCACTTTATGCTGTTCACAATAGTCCTCAAATGTCTAATGGCGAAACAGGTCTAGGTATTGCTCCCATTCATCGCATTCCTCCCGATCAGGTCAATACCTTTCAAGAGCAAGTGCAATATGCTGCTAATACGATTCGCAGCATCACTAACCAACTCACCGCCCAAGACTGGACTAGTGCAGATATCTGGAGCAGTAACCAAGGCCGATATAGCGATCGCTTTATTCACACTGTTGCAGGAGGCTATTCTCCTCCAGTCGCTGACACGTCTGCTGCCCTGCTAGAACCAACTGATGCCAATGCACTGCTCACTGCCTATTTGGCTGACATTGCAGTTGACTATGAAGGGACACAATTGCCTGAAAACCTGGCCAACCTGGATCGATCACTCCTGGAATTTATCGAACGCATTCCTCGCTATTATCAGGGTCTGGTCTATCAACGCGACGCCCTGATCGAAGTACTCCGCATGTGGCGTAAACTCAACACGCGAGAGCAAGCTGTGCGAACTTTGTTTGGCACCCCAGCCCATGCCAGCCCCCAAACGGCTGATGACGTGCAAATTGACCGAGAACTGGTCAAATTTATTCAAAATGTTTCTCCCTATTATGGTGGCTTTCCGCACCAACGAGAAGCACTCCTGCGACTGACCCAGCTATGGCGACAGCTTGATTCGCGAGAAGCTGCTGTAGTGTCTCTGCAGAAAATGACATCTGCTGAAACAAATCTTGCCATTATTGATCCGGCCCTGATTGCATTTGTTCAACGGGTGCCTGACTACTACGATGGCAAAGGCATTCAGCGCAGCGCCCTAACCGAGACGTTCCGGCTGTGGCGTCAGCTCGATTCTCGACGCACTGCCCTAGTCGAACTGGGCATCAATCCTGACATTCTCTCTAGTAATCGCCTCGATCCGACAACGGCTCAAACTGTGGCCCGACAGCTTGACCGAGAATTGGTTGCTTTTATGCGGCGAATTCCCGGCGTCTACCAAGAAACCGACACTCAGCGAGACGCTTTGATCAGACTGGTGCAGCTTTGGCGAAATTTGGACGCCCGAGAGAAAACCCTCCAGTCACTGTTTGATGACCTCAAACGCATGAATACGGCGCGGCGTGGCTCAGTTGATGAAGCGCCCCGTCCTGAACCTCCACCCCAGCCCCGTCGCCCAGGCCGCTGGACGCCAAGCAATATTCAGCTTCATGCTGCCATTGTGCCTAATGGTAATTTTACTTGGGCAGAAGCTACACGCGGAGGACAGCGGATGCCCCCCAATCAAGCAACTGTCGATGCGATTGTCAGAATCGCAACCCTAGCTCAACAGGCACGCGATCGCATTGGTCGCCCGTTTCGGATCACTAGCTGGTATCGTCCACCTGATATCAATCGTCGAGTCGGGGGGGCATCTGAAAGCCGACATGTGGTAGGAGATGCCATCGACTACTATGTTGACGGGCTGACTGGTGATCAAATCTATCGAGCTCTAGACCCATGGTGGCCCGGCGGTTTGGGGCGCTATGCGGGGAGTCGCAGCAATTTGAGCCATATTGATGCTCGAGGATATCGTGCCCGCTGGCAACATTGATTTAGCATTCATAATGTGTTTGTTACGCCAACTCTCGACCCCAATGACAGGTTCGGGGGATAGCGTACTTCATCACATGAATAAGTATGATGAACTTCCAGGATTCGAGGGAATTCTATCTGTATAAGTTTCCAAGAGCCTATTAAGGTGTTAGTCCTGCAATAGTTATCAAACCTCTTTATGTCAGCCTATATTGTTCATGTAGACCCACATTTTGCTCAGACGCCTGCACCCGTCACAACACCGGGGATATTGAGAGGCGGGCAACTGTGGATGGTGTCGTCTGGAGTCCTATTTCTCCTGTTCATTGCCTCAATTGTTTACACCAATGTTCAGGTCAATAAGCTGACGAAGCAAAAGCGTTTCGAAGAGTTCAAGAATCGTGAGTTGCAGAGAAAACTCAAACTCTCCCTGCAAACAATCAGCAAGATGGAACGGAACCCTGATCTGATCTATTCCAGGGAGTTTAATTTAGACTACCTGCGAATGAGGATGGAGGAAGACAAGTTTCACTTTGCCATCATCAATCAGATCAAAATCAAAGTTAAGGAAAAGATTTCGGTGGCGTTGCGTCCGACTCAGGCGACTCAGGGTCTAGTTGGGGTAGCTAGTGCCGGACGGCAAATTGACGAGATTTTTGATGTTGAATATAACCTCAGCGAGGTCATTGACGGTAAACATGGCGTTTTATTCCGCATTCAGATTCGATTGACCAAGATTCCAACCCAGCCAACATCGGTTACCATCAGCCAGATTATTGACTGTCTTAAGTCCTATATGGGGAATTCAGCCGATCATGATACGTGGCAGCCGACAATCCAGGGGCGAATTGCCTCTGTACATTGGGATCAGAAAGCCAAGCCCACGCCACTATTGGTGCTTGAGCAGTCTAATGAGGGTGTCAATGTGACCTTTAGAACCACTCGGATGGTTCGCAGCTAGCAGGGACTTGAATCTCTTTGGGTACATTCCCCACCCCTTGGGGCGGAATAACATCCGGGGCTTGTCCCGGGGTTCATACCTTTGATTCATCAAAGACCGATAAAACTTTGGTAAACCCAAACGCTTTTTCTTGCGATCGCCCCCAATTTAGGTCACTCTAGATTCGGTCTTTATGCTGATTACCAGATATGGCCAGCGATCGCGCCCCTGACACCCTCCAACGAGCCCGCAAAACACGCCTTGCTCCATCTCAGACGTTTCGAGATTTCATTGGCAATAGTGATTCAACAGATTTATATCAATTTAGGCTGGGGGCTAAGAGCCAGTTCTCCCTCAAGTTGTCCAAGCTGCAAGCCAATGCCAATGTTGAAGTCTATCAGGTCAAAGGCAGTCTGCAAAAGGTCTTAAACCAGATTGGACGGATTGCATTTGATGATTTGAATCGGCGTGATATCCGTCGGAATCTGAAGCGTGTCAGTCAATCAAAACGCGGCGGCAGACGCAGCGAACAGATTAGCCGCACGCTGGCTGCAGGTGTCTATTTTGTCAGGGTATATCCCAAGCGGGCTAACGATAGCACTCGATATCGCCTCCAGATGTTGGCAACGCCAGAGAGCCTAAATCAACCTCTTGATGGTGCTGGTAATACTCTCAGCACGGCTCGACAGATTGCTTTAGGTGGCGTGAATCTGACCGACCAAGTGGGCGGAGCTGACTCAGCGGATGTGTATCAGTTTAACCTGGGCGATCGCCAAAAAGTTACCCTTTCTCTAACGCAGTTGCAGGCCAATGCCGACCTCAATTTGCTCGACAGTGGTGGCACCGTCCTCAAGAGTTCGGCTCAAGTCGGAACAGCCTCTGAGCAGATTGTCCGCAATCTCAACGCTGGGACTTACTATATTCAGGTGGTGCCTCAGCCCGGTCAGACGACAACCTATATGCTGACGACAGCAGTAACTGACCTGACCACCACGACACTTTACAACGGCAGCGGTCTACCCACATCTCAAGGGTGGCTAGACTTTCAGCAGTTTCCGCTGCCAGACAGTCTGTCGCCGATTCCAGTTCAGTTGTTACCTGGCAATCTGGCTGATTTATTTGAGCCAACTGTGCCTCAGTCGCCCGTAGCAGGTGGCGTCAGAGTCAACAGTGAGATTTTTGCGGCCAGTCCTAATCAGGGCTATGTGGGCTATAGCAATTACTCACCTGATTTGAGTTCTGTCAATTTAGCATCTCTGGCTGGCGTTGACAGCCTGGATGACCTGGATGTCGATGTTGATTTGGTCAATTCAGCCTTCCCGAGGCTCGATGACTCGGTGGGGTACACCCTAACTTTCACCTTGGCCGTGAATTCTCAAAGTAGCAACCCCAACCGGGCTGGGTTCAATCTATTGCTGCTCAACAACACCGGGCAAGGAATTGAGCTGGGGTTTAAGTCAGATCGGGTTTTTGCCCAGTCAGCAACGTTTCAAGAATCAATCACGGAACAGGCTTTGTGGGATACTGGCGATCGCACTGCCTACACATTAGATGTGATCGATAACCGCTATGAGCTTCTGGCAGATGGCATTTCGCTATTTTCAGGATTACTCCGCACCTATGCTTTTGACCCAGCGACTAGCGACCCACCTCTGCCATTAAACCCCTATGCGCTCCCCAATTTCTTGTTTTTGGGCGACAACACCGATCAGGGACGGGCAGACATTACGCTCGGAGCAGTTTCGCTGTTTACCTAATTCCGATGCGCCAGAGTTGACTTATCGGCTCTCGGTGTGCAGGGATTCCCAGAGATGGATCAAGTGGGCGATCGCCCATCGTGTTTCAGATGGGTGGGTGGCCTTGGGCTTCTCCAGGTGCAGAAATTGACAGATGCGTTCACCTGCCTCATCGATTTCGGATTGCCCTGCGCTAAAGTAGGACGCCAGTGGAACGAGCTGAGTCGTGATGTGTGCCTCAGATTGCACCTCAGATTGAGTGGATGTGCGATCGCTAGCGACCCGTAAACAGAGGCAATAAGAGTCGCTGATACTTCCCTGCGACACTTCAATGTGAATCTCAACAACTTGCCCTAAAGAATAGTAGTTAATGGTTTTTCCCAATAAGCCTTGCTGATACAGCGTGACGCGATCACACGATCGATCAAAGGTGCAGGTCACAACGTTGCCAAGCAGTGCTGTAATCAGAGTGGCAGACAGGATGAAAACACTGCTCAGTGAATACCCGAGCCAGCGATGATCGTCTACCAGACTAATTGAGGTCTGCTGAGGCCTGTGCAGAAATGATTCCAGCTGAGCGACAATGGCATGCTTGGCGTCGTATCCGGAGCTATAAGCTAACGTAAACGGAATAGTGCCGTCACCGGTTCGGATCTGGACTCGATAGGTATATCCATTACCGTAATGGCTCGTTTCTACATAGGCTCCTTGGATCACTGCCAACTTCACTGCTTCGGGCTGAGAGAGCCACCTCGTTGTTTGGATTATGCAGGTTGCTGCTGCTAGAATCTTTTGGCACCGCAGGGTCGTGATCGATGAAAACAGCATCAACACTGCTAGCCCGATCAAGACAGACATCCCGCTCAATAGCCATAAAAGCCACGGTTTCATCTGCATAGTCAAGGCTTGGTCAGTGTGCTGAATAAGTTTCATAGCAGCCTCAGCCAGAATGCCGAGCCTATCAGAGGATTTACGCTCCTAGAATGCCCAGCCTAGGATAAAACTATCGTGAAGCAGCTAGCTCGACAGCTCTCTGGAGTCTAAACATGCCGCTGGCAAAATCAACATGGCATCTCCAAACGAATAAAAACGATACTGCTGAGCAATCGCCTCTTGGTAGAGAGTCAATAGTCGGTCTCGCCCGATCAAAGCACTGACCAACATCAACAAACTTGATTTGGGCAAGTGAAAGTTGGTAATTAGGCCATCGATAACTCGCCAGCGATAGCCAGGGTAGATAAATAAGTTGGTTTTGCCGCAATAGGGTTGAATTTCTTCATCTTGTGCGGCAGCTTCTAATGCTCGCACAGCAGTTGTGCCCACGGCGATGACACGCCCTCCCTGAGCTTGCGTATGGCGAATAGCAGCTACGGTTGCAGCGGGAACCTCAACCCATTCCCCATGCAAGGTGTGAGTGGTGATATCTTCAACCTCGACTGGGCGAAAGGTGCCGACACCTACATGAAGGGTGACAAATGCATGTCGAATATCGTGCTGTTGCAGCTGATTCAAGAGATCTGAGGTGAAGTGTAACCCGGCTGTTGGAGCCGCAACAGCACCGGGGCGATCGCCATAAACTGTTTGATAGCGAGCCGGATCAATCTCAAGATTGGTAATGTAGGGCGGCAGCGGCAGATCTCCCAACTCAGCCAGGATGGATGGCAATCGCTGGCCAGCAGGAAGGTCAAATTCAATCAGCCGACCCTTGGTTTCAGGGTCAGACGCCATCACAGTTGCGGTAACGACCTTTAACTCAAGCCCAATAGCCGTATCAGCGGGTAGCCTTTGATTCTGTTGCTGTCGAGCAAACTGAATTCGAGCCCCTGGCTTGAGTCGGCGACCCGGCTTAACCAGCGCCAGCCATTGTCGAGGCGATCGCTCTTCTAGCAATAAGAGTTCAACCGCTGCACCCCCGATTTTGCGGCCATAGAGTCGTGCCGAAATCACCTGCGTATTATTCAGGATCAATAGATCGCCTGCCCGCAAAAGTTGGGGCAGTTCATGAAAGATGTGGTGGCCATGATCAGTGTGCGACTGCACCACGAGCAAACGAGCACTATCGCGGGGCTCGGCTGGGGATTGAGCAATATAGCAAGATGGCAACTGATAATCGTAGGCACTCAACGACCGATCAGGATCAACTGAGGCAGACATACTGCAGGGGTCTGGAGATAACATAGCAGGCGAATCAAGCGGATTTTGTGCAGCATTCATAGTGACGCTAGCTCAGGCTCAGACAAAATAACACTGAATTGGGGGATCTTCCCTATAGTTCTCCCAGCGAGATCGGGGGGTCTTCCCCTATTGATTTCAATCATTTCTCGCAAAGATAGAAGTGTAGCATTTGCTTGGGTATCCAAATTTATGGACTATATCTACTACCTTGCGAATGCCAGCCTGACGCTCCGGGTTGTCGAGTATCTTCATAAGACTCATTGGCTTCCAGTTCGCTTCATGACTGTCATTCACCAAATTGATGGTTGGGTCATCAAAATTAAATTGGAACAGCGGATTGCACCTCAACAAGATGGGGATCTTCAAGCGTTTCTCAATGAACTGGGAATCCCGTATGAACCAGAGATTCGGGTGCGGATGGCCTGTTGGGGATTAGAAACCGGTCAGTCTCCTGTTGAGGTGATGCGTCGTTATCAGGTGGCAGTTGTTTCGCATGGTGCCCCCGATCGATCAGAAATCGAGGCATTTCGGAAGCAATTTGTCCAAGGGCTAGGCTACTGTCCGGAGACACTAGCTTAAGAATATTGGCTGAAACGACTGCCAGGTATGCACAGCAGACCAAGATATGTGGTTGTCAAGGTGGGCAAGAGTCCACCTTTTTGGCATACTTAGTCGCTATCAATTGTAAATGCATTGACAATGTAATGCTGCAAGCGGAATTCGTAACCTGATCTGATGATAGAGGGTAGCAGTTGGTAACAGTCGTTAGAGTGTGACCTTGGCTCAACTGAGCAACTAGAACCTGACTGCTGATTGGATGAGGGGCGACAGATGACTAATGCAACGTCAAATCGGCAGGGTAGGTCTGCCAGGTTGGGATTTGACGATAAAAAGAGTTGAGCCGCCTTCCATAGTTTTGCCTGTTTGCTGGGGGAAATGGCGAGCAAGCCATTGGCATCCCAGTTGCCTCGGCTTCTAACTTTTACCTCAACAAATGACACCAATGATACTGGATCTGGGAGTTGAGCAATTAAGTCGAGTTCTCCCCAGCGACAGTGCCACCGCCGATGCAAAATTACCCATTGATGGGAAAGGAGCCAATCGGCGATGAAGGCTTCGCCAAGGATACCTAGATCGGTAGAGGGCTTGAGTGGAGGGGACATACTGACTATGAAGCCATACTACAGGGCGATGATTCAGTTGCATTACTCTAGGGCAGGTGCCCTATTCGGGGTAGGATCAGGGAGTATAGGGATTTATTGTCTACTAGGAAATGCCTGGGCGAGATGTCTAGATTAATAACGCTCATCAACTTTCTGATGGATTGCGTTTGGCAGAGCATTCGAATGCTGCCAGCATTAAGGCTGATGGGCTTCATCACTGTGGTGGCGATCGCCTTTGTGATGGTGCGCCCGATGCCGACGGCCAGCGCTGATAACTATGATAAAGAATTATTGGTTGACGTTGATTTTTCGCATCAAGACCTGACCGATTCTAGCTTTACAAAAGCCAATTTACGCAGTAGCACTCTCAGGCAAAGTCGTTTGGTCGGGGTCAGCTTGTTTGGAGCGAATTTAGAAGGAGCCAATCTGACTGGGGCAGATCTGAGCTATGCCACACTCGATACCGCACGGTTTGTGGGCTCAAATCTGACAAATGCCGTTTTAGAAGGAGCCTTTGCCTTTAATACCAAGTTTGACGGGGCGATGATTCATGGGGCTGATTTTACAGATGTGCTGCTAAGAGGCGATATGCAAGAAAAACTGTGCCAGGTTGCCGAGGGCACAAACCCAACAACGGGGCGATCGACTCGAGCGAGCCTGCGGTGTGATTAAATTATAGTTTGGCTTTGTCAGCTTAAGACTGGCTCAGCGGAGCTTGACCAAGGAGCTGGTTCAGCGATACGTAATAAGTCTTCAAAGCGAATCGAACGCTGCTGATCGAGTTTAGCAATGCGCTGTTTCTCGATGTAAATTTGCTGTTGATAATAGTGGCAGAGTTCGGTGTTGCTACTGAATTCGGTTTGTTGCCATAACTCTAGGAAGTGGCGATAGCGCTTTTCACACATGACTCGCTCTAGGCAATCAACTGCGGCCTGAATTACAAGCGGCACGCGCACAATGTCAAGCTGGGCTTTTTCATCAAGATAAAATAGATGAGAGACTGAGTTTAGCGAAATGATGGCTTCGGCATGGCGATCGCGCAGGGCTGCAATGAGATTGATGGGTGGATGTGACGCATCAGGCTTAGACTGAGCTAGAGCATTGGATGAAGTCGGTTCATCAGCTAGTGATAGAGGGGCGATCGCCGTTTCTAGGTCTAAGATCTGTCGCCACAACAGCCGATGATGGGACAGGCCAAACTGTAAATCACGTTCATTCAGTGCTTGCATCACTAACTGCCGATGCTGAGGAACATGCAGATAGATCCGCAGGAGGGTCGCTTCGGCCTGCTCTAGGAAGTCGGTCGCCATGGAAAGCGATCGCGACACTTCTGACCCATCGGGCGATCGCCGCCGTTTGCGTCGCACCTGAGCCAGCAGATTATCAGCCAGCAGCGGCACTAAGCGAGCATCTCCTCGGCTGAGTAACTCCGCACACTGGCGAATATAATGCGTTCGAGTGTTGGCATTGGCAATATCTCCCAACAGCTCTACGAGCCGCTGGGTCACTGCTTGAAACTGTTCGGCCTGACTGAGATCTTGATCGGCCATGGCTTGACTAATTTGCCAATCAAGCCAAAGGGGCGCTTGGGCGAGTAAGACATGATAGTCGTCGGCAGAGTGTTGCTGTAGATAATCATCGGGGTCTTTGCCATCTGGGATATTGAGCACCCGCAACTGAATGTCGCCCCGATAGGCTAGGTGAGATGCTTCTCCAATTGCCCGTTCTGCAGCTTTAGACCCTGCGACATCAGCATCAAAATTGAGAACGATGTGTTTTGATTCGGTGTAGCGTAAAAGCTGCTTAATCTGGCCAAGACTGAGCGCCGTGCCGAGGGATGCGACCACATTGCTGATATTGGCAGCATGGAGGGCGATCGCGTCAAAATAGCCTTCGACAACCACCGCACAATCGTATTTGGCGATCGCCCCCTTTGCCTGATCGAGAGCAAACAGCGTTTTGCCCTTATCAAACAGATCGGTCTCAGGAGAATTGAGGTATTTGGGCTGCGCATCTCCCAACGCACGGCCTCCAAAGCCGATGACGCGACCTTGCACGTCTCGAATTGGAATCATCAGGCGATCGCGAAATCGGTCATAGTATCCTCGACTTTCTGACCGTGAAACAATCAGCCCTGCTTGCTCAACCAACTCAGCTGGATATCGCTTTTGTTCCACTAAATAGCCATAGAGAGTTTGCCACCCTGCCGGTGCATATCCCATCTGAAACTGCTGAATCGTTTCACTCTTCAACCGTCGAGATAAAATCAGGTATTCGAGTGCCGCAGCACCCTGCGGCTGTTGTAAAGCATGCTCATAAAATCGACTGGTCAACGCCAAAATCTCATAGAGCTGCTCTCGCAGAGAGAGTTGCCGCTGAAACTCTTGCCGCTGGTCAGGTTCTAATGTCTGCACAGACACCTGATAGCGCCGGGCTAAGTCAAGCACAACATCCCCAAACGGGCGCTTCCCCAGTTCCATCAGAAACTTGATCGCATTGCCCCCTGCGCCGCAGCTAAAGCAGTAGTAGAACTGCTTACCTGGACTGACACTAAAGCTGGGCGACTTATCATCATGGAACGGGCAAAGCCCGACGAAATCTTTTCCCTGCTTCCGCAAAACGACATGCTCAGACACCACATCAACAATATCGGCTCGTTCTTTGACATGCTCGATGGTGTCTGGATGCAGGCGAGGAATGTTCATAGTTGATTCGTACTACACAAGCCCTAGAGTTATATTAGCGGATATTCTGTGTAGTATACGCCTGATGTGGAGTTTCCAGAGATTCGATTTCAGAGCAGCATAGTCCTCGTCACCAAGGTGAGGCCAGAGTGAACGGCGACTATACTGCGTGACTCTCTGCCTTTCACCTGCTGCAATCGCACATCATTTCAGGTAGAGCGCTTAACCTCAACTTTTAAGTTTTATCACTCAAATTCTGAATAGAATCGTCGTTATGCCGTATCCTGACTGGGTAGCAATGGGCAGGTATGGCAGGATTCTGGTCATAGTAAGGATAGATCAATCATGGGACGAATCTTTATTTCAGCAGGTCATGGCGGGCAAGAGAATGGCGTGTTTGATCCAGGGGCGATCGCAGGCGGAACGACCGAAGCTGCTGAGATGATTGCACTACGCGACTTAATTGTGCCGGAGCTGCGATCGCGCAGATTTGAGGTGTTTTCCGTCCCTGATGGCTTGGGTTTAGTGCAATCTATAGACTGGATTAATGCTCGCAGTCAACGAGGAGACATTGCTGTAGAAATTCATGCAGATGCGTTTAGCAATCCTCAAGCACGAGGTGCTACTGTCTACCATATTGCTAATAATGATGAGCGCAAAGGCCACGCCGAGCTCATGCTGCTAGCTCTGCTGCGACGAGTTCCTGAGTTGCCCAGCCGAGGTGCTAGACCCGACACCGTTACAGCAGTGGGGCGCTTAGCCTTCTGTCGCTGGACAATTATGCCATCTTTACTCATGGAAGTTGGCTTCCTCTCCAGTCCTCAAGATCGAGCCTTATTACAATCGCGTCGGAGAGACTTTGCTATCGGCATTGCTGATGGATTGGCTGCCTGGAGTCGGGCTGTTTCTGGCCCTCCTGTGCCCACCCCTGCTCCTGCCCCCACCCCACAACCGCCTCCTGCACCTGCTCCTGTGCCCACGCCTGCACCTGCTCCTGTCCCCCCACCGACAGCCTCGTATCCACCGATCAATATCAGCATTAATGGCGGATTTTACGGTGAGCAAGGCATCATCGTGAACGGCAATGCATACATTCCCATTGACCTCGTTGATCAGTTGGGCATTGACTTGGCTCAAGTTCCTACTGTCAACCGCATCCGCTATCAAAACGTGGTTTATATTAAAGCCATTGAGCTACGTGAATCCAATATCTCCGTTGTGTGGGAATCTGCCAATCGAACCGTATTTTTGCGATCGCTCACAGTAACCTGCCCTGGAGATATCGATCGCATCATGGGACGTGGAAAAACATCTGAAATGCAGCTGATGATGTTTCTCAAATCAAACAACGAGTCAGGCTTTAACAAATTTCCAGAGTTGCCCAAGCTATTCCGAGAAGAAGCCATCATTGAAGGGGTCAACTACGACATTGCCTTCTGTCAAATGTGTGTCGAAACGGGATTCCTACAGTTCAGAGGAGATGTGAAGCCAGAACAAAACAATTTTGCTGGCCTAGGCGCGATTGGTGGAGGTGCCGCCGGAGCGTCATTTCCGAGTGCTCGAGTCGGCATCAGAGCCCAAATTCAACATCTCAAGGCTTATGCTAGCTCTGAACCGCTTGTGCAAGAGCTCGTCGATCCTCGATTCCGTTTTGTCACGAGGGGAGTTGCTCCTCTGATTGGCCAGCTATCCGGACGATGGGCTGCCGATCTAGACTATGGTACAAAAATTATGGCTATGCTCAAACGTCTCTACGAAGCAAGCGGCTTGGCTTAGCAAACGTCTTATCCTGGGACGCGACATCTTATGACAAAACATCAAGACAGTCCAGAACTCAAAAGTCGGTTCTCCTCAGCAATTCTGATTTAAGGAAATAGCTGTTTAAGCTCCGAAAACGTGGGTATTGTAAGACCATCTGAATGACCCAAGAGAGCCAGAAACGTTAAGAATGTGGGGCTTGTTTGACACCCTAGTGCGTTCGTTTCGCCAAGTGCTATCGTCGCTCTCAACGGAGTGCTGCTCAAAGATCGGGATGAGGCCCTGTTGGTCAATAACATTTTGTCCCTGCTGTTCCACACGTTACTGGAACGGCTCGATGAGAAGTACAAACTCCTGCGTTCCCACTTGCCTACTCGAAAAACTTTTTTCGATGACTTGCGGGCGTTAACCCGTTATCTCTGTTTCAACAGTTGAGAGCACCTGCTCACCTTTATGCGCGAGGGGCTAGAGTTGGAGATCCCACACAATACCCGTTGAATTTCCATACTGAGAATTGCTGGCGATTGGACTGATCTAGCACTGATGTTTAACAAGAGTGCTACCATACGGAATGTTAAGAATATAGTTATTATTCAATGCGCTATGTCGGGATTTTGTCAAGCTCATTGTTTAAACACTGATTTCCAACCTGTGCATTTGAATACCCAATTACATAATGACAGGGTCGCAAGATATTCAGACTGCCGAGAAGTCAGGTCTAGATGACCACTTCGGGATTTTACGTCTCTTTGCCAGATCGTCTATCCCATCTACAACCGCCTCGTCAGCTCTCAAGTGTAGGTTGATGTGATTAATGAAAATGAGTCTTACCCATTTGTAGAGTAGGTATGACATCTACTCGCTAAAATCGAACTCCAGTCAAACGATTTTCAATAAGGAGGTTAAAGCTGTGTCTGTGCAGACGATCGAGAAGCGTTCAACAGCCCGCAAACATGCCCCTCAATATCGAGTGTTATTGCATAATGATGATTCCAACTCGATGGAGTATGTGGTTGAAGTATTACTCAAGACGGTTGCTAGTTTGACAACGCCTCAAGCCGTAGACATCATGATGCAGGCTCATACTGCAGGGGTTGCTCTTGTCATTGTTTGTGCTCAAGAGCATGCAGAGTTTTATTGTGAAAGCCTCAAGTCAAACGGATTGACCAGTACGATCGAACCGGATGACTAATTCTCTGTAAGCATGTTAGAGATATTTTCTAGACTGTGTCTATTGCCCTGAGATATCTGGCTCGTGCCTCTGCACCTCTAAGAATTGCTGTTTTCTTCAGCATGCTCCTGATGGCGTGGTTGCCGGTTGTTGCAATTCTGATGAGGGCAATACCTGACTCAAATACGGCCAATATCGTGAGTATGGCGCTTTTGTTCGGGCAATTTTTGGGCTTGGTTGTGCTGTGGGGATGGCTAGTAGATCAAAAATTTTTGCTGCGACATTATGGCCTCAGCTATTCTTCCCAAAACTTTTTGGAATTGGTTCAAGGTATAGGAATTGGAGCTATCAGTTTAGGGATGCTCTTTGGGTTTCAAGGATTAGCTGGCTGGGTGGTGTGGGTGCTCCCTAATTTATCTCTGGTGCGCGTTGTGCTGGAGGGACTCTTGATTGGCATTGGGGTGGGCCTAGCTGAGGAACTTCTGTTTCGGGGGTATCTGCTTAATGAACTCGAGCGCAGCTACTCGCCCAGAATCGCTCTTTGGGGCGATAGTGTGATCTTCGCGGTGCTACACTTTATTCGCCCTGTTGACATGCTGCTAAAAACCCTGCCGCAGTTTCCAGGATTAGTATTGTTAGGGTTGATTTTAGTTTGGGCTAAGCGATCGCACCGAGGTCGCCTGGGATTTCCAATTGGTTTGCACTCAGGGCTCGTCGTGGGATATTACATTGTCAACGTGGGACAGTTAGTCCAGTGCATGCACGTTGTGCCCGACTGGGTATCGGGTATCGATCAAAATCCTCTGTCAGGAGTGACAGGTTTAGTTTTTCTCTCAGGATTAGCGCTCTGGGTCAAGAATCGACCGATTACAAACCACAGCGTTTGAATGAAATTGGTATTATGAAAGTCAGATTTTGCTGCTTCCGGGGTCATTTAAATTTCTAGTAATCGTGATTGCCTCTTCTATTGCGCCGGTGCGGTTCCAATCCTTCTTTAGCGGTTCTTATTTTCATCGTTGGTATGGTACGCTCAAGCCTGTTGTACCCCATAGTCGCTCTAAAGTTAGGTCGCTGTCTAGCTCATGAGCAACCTAACCTAACGGTCATCATATGCTGAGTAAAGATTCTCCATCACTTCCTCCAGCTGTTCGACGCATTGTTGGTGCGTTTCGTATCTACGGATGGATCAGTTTTTGGGTACAAGTTGTCCTCGCTGCAGTGTCTAGTTTGGTTCTGATTTTTTCTTCACTGGTGCTGAGCTTCCAAACGCGAGCTGATCAGCTAGATCAAGGTAATCCTGGAACTGGTGTTGGCCTACTGTTTGCGATTGCGGGGCTGTTGGCTCTGCTTGCAGGAGCCTATTGGGCCTTTCGCTATACACAGCTTTCGCGCAAGCTCCGTGCTACGGATGCGAAGCTCCGTCCTAAGCCGAGTGATGTGATTCAGGCCTTGCGGATCGGTTTAACAATTAATTTAGTAGGGATGCTGCTGACTCTGCTTGGCGGAGAGGCATTGATTGGGGCTCTCGTGGCCAAAGCACTCTCTCAGCCTCAGGGGGGTGCGTTTTTAGAACGGATTACGCAGGCAATTCAACCGCTCGACATCTGGATTGTGCAGGCTAATACCAACACATCCCTAGCGCATTTTGTAGGAATCGTGGCTTCGCTGTGGCTAGTGCGCTGCATGAGCCGCCAATAGGAGTTGTCAGACTCGACTTTTGCTCATTGGGATGCGCGATGCATTGATTTAGCTTGGCACCGATCGCAGTGGCCACATGCTAATTCTTCTGCGTCTTGCTGAAACCCGAATGCGTTGAGCAAAAATTGCCATCGGCACCCCTGAGTGTAGAGGTATCGTTGCATGGTTTTGTCTCCCCTGGAGACTTGGGTATGAGGGTTCTTTGTAGATGTGTGAATCGTGTAAGTAAATGGGTCATGCCATTCTAGCTGCCCCATACTATGCAAAATCGAGAGGGCGATCGCCCCATCTTGAAACTGGCGGCGCACTGCATCTACGGTGCCTTGACGTGGGATCTTATGGATTAAGTGCTGGGCCGTCCGGTATTGAGCCGCGAGCCGCTGAGCAAAAAATCGATATCTCTGTTGATCCCCTGGATCAATCCATCCTGTCGGTTCACTGACTAGCGTGAGTGCGTCTGCTGGCTTGCCATCTCGACCAGCGCGGCCAATTTCTTGAATATATTCTGAGAGCACACAGGGCGCATGAAAATGAGCCACCCACCGAACGTCTGACTTATTGATTCCCATCCCAAACGCAGATGTGCAGACCACAAAAATCAGCTGTCCAGATAGCCATTCTGCTTCAATGCGTCGGCGTTCATTGGGGCTTAAGCCCGCGTGATAGGCCGCCGTATGGTATCCCTGCTCGCCTAGCCATAGAGCCAAATCGTCACTATCTTGACGGGTGCGAACGTAAACTAATCCCGATTGTTGATTGTGGGTCTTGATAAGCTGCAATAATCGTTGCCGCCGACCTCTAGGTGTCCAGGCTATTTGAACGGAGAGCCGAAGATTGGCACGATAGGGATTTAGCAAAAACATCTGTGGGTTTTCAAGCTGAAGCACCGTTTTGATGGTGGTTTGAGTATCTGGGTCGGCAGTGGCCGTAAACGCGGCGATCGCCATTCGACTTCCGGATGGCTTGGATTGAAGCAATGCCGAACGAACGGTTCCGAGCCGTCGGTATGCCGGACGAAACGTATCTCCCCACTGCACCAAACAATGCGCCTCGTCGAGAATTAACCCATTTAGTTTGAGATTTGGATGACATAACCGCTCCCAAACTGCTGGGCTGAACAGGGTTTCTGGAGAGAGATACAGCAGCCGCAATCGCTGCCGCTCTAAATCTCGCAATGCATGATACCGCCGATGTGTGGGCAGTTCACTATGTAAGGAGGCCACCGGGAGTTGGCGTTGAACTAAGTCTTGCACCTGATTTTCCATTAAGGCGACCAAAGGTGACACCACCAACGTTAGTCCTGTTCTCATCAGTGCAGGTAACTGAAAGCAAACTGACTTTCCTCCCCCTGTTGGCATGACGATCAAGGCATCTTGCTGGGCTAAAAGACAGTGAATAATTTCACCTTGGGGAGGGCGAAAGTCGTCATATCCCCAGATTTGCTGAAAGCAATCACGAACATGATTCCAGGCTGGCTGATAGGTGCACTGCATTCTTGAACCCTGTGATCGTCAGGTTTAGAGTGCCCGGTTACGGAGCTGATCTGTTCAATCAACCCAACGATTTTGCGATTTTGGATGTGCACTAGCGATCGCCCACACGAAAATATCCTGCATCTGTACAAACGCTCTGCAGAGGCCGATCCCACGGATCAACTGGGACGTGAGGCAACCAAGCCTCGTTAAAGACAATGCCAATGGTTGGAATCTGAGCCCAGAGGGGCTGACTCAACATCCGATCATAAAACCCGCCGCCATAGCCCAAGCGATAGCCTTGCCGATCGCATGCAACAGTCGGCACTAGAATTAAATCTACGTCTTGGGGTGAGAGCACAGGCGCGTCAGCCAGAGGTTCATCAATGCCGTAAGCATTTTTCTGGAGCTGTTGTGCGCTGCGAGGCGACCACATGTGCCAATGGAGCGATCGCTCGACACAGCGAGGAAACCCCCAACGATAGCCATGCCAAAATAGCGAGCTGAGATCGGGTTCTTTGCGAAAGCTAAAATAGGCCAACACCGTTCGAGCCTGAGCAAATGGCAGCGATGCCTGCAGATGCACACAGAGGCGATCGCTTTTTGCCCGCCAGAGATCTGTTGACATCGACTGTCGGAAGCTCAGGAGCGATCGCCTGAGTTGAGCCTTACTCGACTGAAAATCTACTGTCATATACGCCCCAAAAGCCGATCAGCGACTACGTTTAGTCTATGCAGCCTCAGCACCCATGCCGGTCTGACAGATAAAAATTCATCAGTTTCGTTGTGGTCAAATCTTAGCTACTGTGTTGGCGATACCAATCAACCGTATTTTGAAGACCCTGTCGAAAATCTACACGAGCCGCAAACCCAAATTGCTCTTTAGCGCGTTGGGTATCGAGACAGCGGCGGGGCTGACCATTCGGCTTATCCGTTTCCCAAACAAGCTCGCCATCAAAGCCCATCACGTCACAAATCATCTCGATCAGAGCTTTGATAGAGATTTCGTTACCTGTCCCCAGGTTCACAGGTTCAGGAGCACTGTACAACTGCGTCCCCATGACAATGCCACGGGCGGCATCTTCAGAATATAAAAACTCGCGTGTTGGGCTGCCATCACCCCAAACAGGAATCGTCCGTGAGCCCTGCTTCTGAGCGTCATGCACCTTACGAATCAAGGCAGGAATCACATGAGAACTCTGAGGATTGAAATTATCTTCGGGGCCATATAAATTGACAGGCAGTAAATAAATGCCATCGAAGCCATATTGCTGCCGATAGGCTTGCAGCTGAACCAATAGAGCCTTCTTGGCAATGCCATATGGAGCATTGGTCTCTTCTGGGTACCCGTTCCAAAGATCATCCTCTTGAAACGGAACCGGCGTGAATTTAGGGTAGGCACAAATGGTGCCGACACAGACAAATTTCTTCACTCCAGCCTCATATGCCGCGTGGATCAGCTGAGTCCCCATCATGAGATTGTCATAAAACAATTCAGCGGGCTTTTCCCGATTGAGCCCAATGCCACCGACGTGAGCGGCTAAATGAATAATGATATCTTGCTGCTCGACAGCCTGTTGGCAGTGATGCAATTGGCGCAAGTCACAGTCGTGCGATCGCGGCACCGTAATCTTTTCAGCATTAGCCCCTGCCGTAACAAGCTGCTGCAAAACCTGTCGCCCTAAAAAGCCAGCTCCACCCGTTACGAGAATGCGCTGTTGCGTCAAATCAACTGCTTTCATAAGTCAAATCGTGTGAGTAAGCCGATAATATGAGCGAACCGACAATATGCATGAGTCGTCTCTGCCGTAAATGCAGAGAGCTTAGTCATAACAGTTATAGCTCTCTGATAGTGGGGCTAGGCATCGGAGCGTCAGCTAGTTCAGCCAGAAACACTCTCCAACCCCAGCCGAATCGTAGCATTTTCCAGATTAGCCGCTGCAACCTTGCCGTTGCCAGAAATTAGCCCTAAACACTTCAAGTCTGCTTCGACCATCAGGGCAACCAGCTCTTCAAACGTAACAGAAGGATGCCAGCCTAACTGTTGCTGAGCCTTAGTCGAATCACCGATCAGTAAATCAACTTCAGTCGGTCGGAGATATCGCTCATCAAACTCAACATAGTCGTCCCAATTCAAATTGACACACTGAAACGCGAGATCAAGAAATTCTCGAACGGAATGCGTCTCACCCGTCGCAACCACGTAATCATCAGGCTGATCTTGTTGCAACATCAGCCACATTGCTTTGACATAATCTTTGGCATAGCCCCAATCGCGCTTGGCATCAAGGTTGCCAAGGTATAGTTTCTTTTGCTTGCCAGCTACGATTCGCGCTATAGCTCGAGTGATTTTGCGAGTTACGAACGTTTCACCCCGACGCGGCGATTCGTGATTAAACAGGATGCCGTTACAAGCAAAAATGCCATAGGATTCCCGATAATTAATGGTTTGCCAATGGGCATAAACCTTCGCGCAGGCATAGGGGCTACGAGGATAAAAGGGCGTCGTTTCGGCTTGGGGCACCTCTTGCACCTTGCCATACATTTCGGATGATCCCGCCTGATAAAACCGGACATCGATGCCAGTGCGGCGACGATAGTCACGAATTGCTTCCAACAGACGCAGCGTGCCCATGCCCACTGTGTCAACCGTATATTCGGGTGAGTCAAAACTGACTCGAACATGAGATTGTGCACCCAAGTTATAGATTTCAGTGGGTTGCACTTCTTCTAAAATTCGCCGCAGTGTGGTTCCGTCTGTCAAATCACCGTAGTGAAGAAAGAGCCGAGCCCGCTCATCATGAGGGTCTTGGTAGACATGGTCGATTCGATCGGTATTAAACGTTGAAGTGCGGCGAATAATACCGTGAACCTCATACCCCTTTTCGAGCAGGAGTTCACTGAGGTATGACCCATCTTGACCCGTAATTCCAGTAATGAGTGCGCGCTTGGCTTGAGTCATGCTCAAAAATCCTCTTATAAACTAGGCGTATCGACTGAACAAATGGAATAAGCTGTCAACTTTTGTCAGAATTATTCTGTGTAAGCTATAAAGTCTATCTCTAGCGTTAGGGATAACGGCTGTTGATATCCATCAAGTTAATCAAATTCTTAGGTCACATGAATTTTTGATAATGATTTCCAAATTACCTGTCTTCAGACTCAGGGTGCCCACAAATAGAGTGAGCAATACGTGCATCAGTGACAAGTCCTGACGTGCGATCGCATCAAAGCGTTCCCACAGAACCGAACAGAAGCTGGCAATCGTCAACAATATTGCATGTATGAGGCAACTGTTAATTCTGCATCAGGCGGAGCTGCAGAAATTCAGATAAGATCTATGGCGACTTGTCTCAACCGACATTGCTTTAAGGATTAAGAAACTACCATCGTGAACAGTTTTAACGCTAAAACAACCCTCACTGTTGCTGATACCCAATATCAGATCTTTAGCCTGCCAGAAGCGGCCAAAACCTTAGGTGATATCAGTCGATTGCCATATTGTCTGAAAGTGCTGCTCGAAAATCTGCTCCGTCATGAAGATGGTCGAACGGTTTTAGCAGATGACATTAAGGCTGTAGCCGAATGGTTGCAGAGCAGGTCATCAACGCGTGAGATTGCCTATCGTCCTGCACGCGTGCTGATGCAAGATTTTACTGGCGTCCCGGCAGTGGTTGATCTAGCGGCCATGAGAGATGCGATGGTTGCATTGGGGGGCAATCCTGATAAGATTAATCCGCTTTCCCCTGTGGACTTGGTAATTGATCACTCAGTAATGGTTGACGCGTTTGGCTCGGTCAATGCATTTACTGAAAACGTTGAGCATGAATTTCAGCGCAACCATGAACGTTATGAATTTCTGCGCTGGGGCCAAAATGCGTTTGATAACTTCCGCGTTGTGCCGCCTGGAACAGGGATTTGTCACCAGGTCAATTTAGAATATCTGGCACAAGTTGTATGGGCCAAAGATGTAGACGGTGAGACGATTGCATACCCTGACACCCTGGTGGGCACCGACAGCCACACAACTATGATTAACGGGCTTTCTGTGTTGGGTTGGGGCGTTGGCGGTATCGAGGCAGAAGCCGCCATGTTAGGACAGCCGATTTCGATGGTAATCCCAGAAGTGGTTGGGTTCAAACTGACTGGGAAGCTTCCAGAGGGGGCAACTGCAACCGATCTCGTCTTAACGGTGACTCAAATGCTGCGGCAAAAGGGTGTTGTCGGCAAATTTGTTGAGTTTTGTGGAGCGGGTCTCTTGCACTTGGGATTGGCTGATCGAGCCACGATCAGTAATATGGCTCCTGAGTATGGTGCGACCTGCGGATTTTTCCCAATTGACGACGAAACTCTGACCTATCTGCGCTTTACGGGACGAGACCCTGAGCGAGTTGCTCTGGTTGAAGCCTATGCTAAGGCACAAGGTCTATGGCATGCTCTTGATAGTCCTGAACCATCCTTCACAGATATGCTCGAACTCAATCTGTCTACGGTCGAGCCATCGCTAGCAGGCCCCAAGCGCCCCCAAGATCGGGTACTGTTGTCCGATGCGGCCACTCAATTCAAAGAAACTGATTTTCCTGGATTTAGCGGTATTTTATTTGAGCAGCAGCGCTCAGCGACTATTCTGGGGCAATCGGATACTTTATCAGATGGATCTGTTGTCATTGCTGCCATCACCAGCTGTACCAATACATCTAATCCGTCGGTGATGCTAGGTGCTGGTTTGGTTGCCCGAAAGGCGAGGCAGAAAGGTCTGACCGTCAAGCCGTGGGTGAAAACATCGCTCGCACCGGGTAGCCAGGTTGTTTCAGATTATCTAGAAAAAGCTGGCTTGCAAGCTGATTTAGATGCCTTGGGCTTTAATCTGGTAGGCTACGGTTGCACGACCTGTATCGGCAATTCTGGCCCCTTGGCGGACGAAATCATTCATGCCATTGAAGCAGAGGATCTGGTAGTCTGCTCTGTGTTGTCAGGCAATCGCAACTTTGAAGGTCGCATCAATCCACACACGAAAGCCAACTATTTGATGTCGCCCCCATTGGTCGTGGCCTATGCGATCGCCGGCAATATGAGCATTGATCTTAAGCAAGACCCCATTGGCTATGATCCGGCGGGCAACCCGGTATATTTGGCTGATATTTGGCCGACGACCCAAGAAATTAAGGATACTGTGCAATCGGCTCTGACACCTGAGATGTTTCAGAGCCGCTATAGCAATGTATTTGCAGGGACAGAGGCTTGGAAGCAGATTGATATAGTTGATAGCCAAACCTATGACTGGCAGGCAACTAGCACCTATGTTCAAAATCCACCTTTCTTTGATGGCATGACTGCAACTGCCAATGGTAATGGCAGTCAAGACGTGATGGGGGCGCGCCCACTTGCCATCCTGGGCGATAGCATCACAACCGATCATATTTCTCCTGCTGGGTCAATTAAGAATGAAAGTCCTGCAGGTCAATATTTGATAGACCATCAGGTTGCACCGCCAGACTTTAATTCATATGGATCTCGCAGAGGTAATCATGAAGTGATGATGCGGGGCACATTTGCCAATATTCGACTCAAAAATGAAATGGTTCCGGGTTCATCAGGGAGTGTGACTCGGTTGATGCCATCTGGTGAAAAGATGTCAATTTATGATGCGGCGATGAACTATATGGCTAGCCAAACGCCGCTTATTGTAATTGCTGGGAAAGAATACGGCACGGGCTCATCTCGGGATTGGGCCGCAAAGGGAACTCGGCTTTTGGGAGTGAAAGCAGTTGTTGCTGAGAGTTTTGAACGCATCCATCGTTCTAATCTCGTAGGTATGGGGGTCTTACCATTGCAATTTACAGCCGGGAGCGATCGCCAATCTTTGCAGTTAGAAGGAACGGAGACCTTTGACATCATTGGATTAAGTCGTGGCATCAAACCTAATATGACCATGACCTTGGTGATTCATCGAATAATGAATGGAATATCTAACGAAGTGCCGCTATTGTGCCGGATTGATACTGAAGACGAAGTCGAATATTACCGCAATGGTGGAATTCTACATTATGTTTTACGCCAACTCGTAGCAGCATAGTGTAGACTCGCTCGACGATTGTAGGGTAAGCTGATGCAACACCGAGAAGCCTTGGATGTTGTTGAATACGGGCATGATACGTTACCAAGTATCCCCACCATAGGGGAGGATTCTCCCAACCGAGACGTTTTGCGTTTCGCAAACGGCATAAAAGGTGCAGCCTGTCGATCAGACAAATTTGCTTGTGCAACTTTCTGATTGAAACCGTCCCTGTCGAATTCATCTATCAAAACAGCTATGCCAAGCTCCAGATTTCAACCTGGGCTTGGTATCAAGCTTTAGTAGTATAAGGATGCGTGATCTGAAAAGAATTGATATGTTTCGGTGGGGGGTGATGGAAAGTCGATTCAATATATCCGAAAAATCCATATCTGTAGGCGATTTTCTACGGTTGATCAGAGTCTGCATGATACCCAGGGTTCTCATTTGCGCGGTCATCATGGTTGCAGGCTGAGATATCAGCAGTAGACTCTGTGCGATAAGGCGGAATAATCACGCGAACGTCATCGTCATCGCCATCTTCTGTGTCGCTATCCTTGACAGCATCAGGGGCTCGGTAGCTGTATGAGTAAATTGATCCGGCTTGGGTAGTTGACGTTGGACGACGATTAATTTCAGTAATTTCTCTTGCGCCTGCACTCTCCTGCGTTGCATCATTCGTTTCGTCAAATTCCTTGTACCCAAATTCTTCATCCTCAACCTCTTGATCATCCGATGCATCATCATCATGGCCAGAATCGTCGTCCCAGTTATCCCAGTCGCTAACGATCGCCTCTAAATCATCGTCGTCGTCATACTCCTCGTCGTCTAGGTCTGTAGTGTTGATCCGTTCGTAATAAAAATCGTCGTTTGGATCTGCACTACCATTGGAATCATCGACATCAAGATCATCAGAATCATCGTAACCATGCCAGTTTGATCCAAATGAAGATTGACGATCGCGGGGAGCTGAGTCAGTCACATCGACATCAATAACGTCTGGTTCTACAATTTCTGGTTCAGCAGCTTCATAGCTCTGCCAATTGGCCCAAGGTAAATCCTCTGCATCTTGAATCACTGTCTGGCGATCTGAGGGTTGATAATTTGAGCGGGTATCGACATCTGGGCGGGCTGCGCCATTACTCCAATCGCTCCAATCTTGTGGCGATCGCCCCCTAGTGCTCCAGTCATCTGACTCAGACCGCCACTTTGAACTTGTGCTAGCCGAAGACGGCGGACTGGAATCGCCCCCTTGAGGCTGATCTCGCCGCCAATCTGAGGCAGGGGTGCGATCGCGAGGTGGCGGTGGTGGTGAATAGGCCGATTGATATGCTGATGATGGTTGTCGAGGCGAGCTTCGTCGAGGGCGATCGGTGCCCCCTCCTGACAATAGTTGAGCCAACCCTGTCAGAATCAGGGTTGTGAAGGCCCCGATGGCGATCGCCCCCACCAACCATAGGCCCAAAGGCAATGCTTGAGTTTGGCCACCCAGAATGACCAATGCCACCACAGGGGCCCAATTGGCAAGAGCGATCGCCGTTAACCCGCTCCCAAGAATGAGTAGAAACACCAGTCTTTGAACAGTCATATTGCTTCTCCCATCATTCAACCTGATCGCCTGATCGTCCTATAAATTGACTCTGCAGGCATATTTGGAGGGCTGGCTAGGGCTGGACGTTTACTCGCCCTCTGCCCGATGCCCTTTCCAGCGATTGAGCGGCACACAATCAATCTCAAAGGAGTCTAATGCCCGAGCAACTACAAAATCAACCAGGTCTTCAATTGTCTGGGGGTTGTGATACCACGCCGGAATAGCAGGTACAATTTTTGCACCCGCTTCTGCGAGTTGGGTGAGATTTCGCAAATGGATGAGGCTAAAGGGCGTTTCTCTCGGCACCACGACTAGCTTACGGCCTTCTTTGAGCTGCACGTCAGCCGCGCGTTCTAATAAATCCGAGCTGAGCCCTGCAGCCAGCTTCGCGACCGTGCTCATGCTACAGGGCATAATTAACATGCCAGCCGTGCGATACGATCCACTGGCAATAGTGGCCCCAATATCGCTCCAGGGATGGCAATTGAGCTTGCCACTCGTAACACCATCAGCTTGCTGTCGCCAGAACTGCTCTTGTTGCACGGGATCAATCGGCATCCGTAGCTGCTGCTCTGCCTGCCAAACCATATAGGTCGCTTTGGAGGCCACCAACTCGACAGCATAATCAGCCGCCAGAAGATGCTTGAGGGCACGCACGGCATAAATCAGGCCAGATGAACCTGTCACAGCCAGAATTAATGGACGAGACAAGGGGGGAGGAGAATTTAGAGACACAATTTAAATCAATTCGACTCTGGGTCAACTCCAAACGAGCCCCATTGTTTTAATCATAATCTTCGTTATGGCCGTTGCGGGGATCAATGTCGTCGTCCGGCGTATCGTCATCGATATCATCATCCAGGCCAGCCTCACTGCCTCCGCCTACTGCAACCAGGTCAATTTGTTGGCGATAATAATCGACGCTTTTAACTTGGACTTCGACGCGATCGCCCAATCGATATTGTTTGCGATTTTTGCGCCCTACTAACTTTTGCTGACGCGAGCGATACTCATACCAATCGTCTTTCAGAGAGCTAACATGAACCAGCCCTTCCACTAAGAGTTCTTCAATTTCGACGAAAAAGCCATAGGATTGCACTCCCGTAATTAGCCCATGGAAGACCTCACCAGTATGCTGCTGCATGAACTCAGCTTTCTTAAGCCCTTCTAAATCAGCTTCAGCGTCTTGTGCCAGCTTTTCTCGATCGGTAAGATACCCGACCAATGCTGAAAACTGCTCAGCAAAGCCGCTTTGCACCTCAGTTGGCAACACATTCCAAGTGATTTGACCATGACACGAGCTGTGCCGCAAATTGACCCGCTCTTTGGAGCGACTTGAGCGGCGATCGCGCCCCTCTTCAAACATCGCATGGAGTACTCGATGCACCAGCAAGTCAGGATAACGTCGCATTGGAGACGTGAAATGCGTGTAGCCCTCCTCAAGAGCTAGCCCAAAGTGTGGCCCTGGTTGGGTGCTATACATTGCCGGCTTCAGCGTATCCAGCAGCAAATAGGTCAACACTTTTTCAGCCTTTGACTCAGCAAATTGCTGAACCAGCTGCTGGTAGTCACGGGGATGCACATCTTCATCTTCAATTTGCGGATTAATATCCATATTGCTGACCAATTTCAGCAACTCTTGCACATCCGCAGGATCGGGCATCCGATGAACGCGATAAATAGCAGGGACTTGAAGTGCCTTGAGGTGAGAGGCAACAAGCTGATTGGCCAGCAGCATCAGCTCAATCACGATTGATCGGGCGGGCAACAGCGCAGACACGACCATCGCGCCGAGGGCTCCCTCATCGTCATACTGAAACTTGGTAGAAAAATACTTGTCTAACCCGGTGCCATTTTCACTGGGAAAGATTTTTTCTGGCAAGTTGAGCTCAAACGCGCCGCGCTGCCGACGCTGCTCTCGCACACCTCGGCTTAGGGCAAGAAGTTGATCAAGAATGGCATAAATCGGCTCAAACTTAGCCAGTTCAGCAAGCGCAGGCAAGGGATATTCACCCACTTCATGGTGAAGATCACTCTCAGAGGTATTGCGCTGCAAGATTGCCTGAGCCTGTTGATAGTTGAGCTCGTAATCTACTTGAACCACACTAGGCTGGATTTCAAACTCCTGCACCAGACCAGACTCATCGAGGGTAATCAGCACTGAAATGGTGAGACGATCCTGACCGGGCAACAGCGAACAGCGGCGATGCACCTGATCAGGTAACATCGATAGCATCGTTTCACTCAGATAAATTGAAGTTCCTCGCTTGCGGGCATCTAGATCCAAGGCAGAATTGGGCTGCACGTAGTACGATACATCTGCAATGTGAATGCCTAAACGCCACAGATTTTGATTGTTGATATTTTCGAGCGTGATGGCATCGTCAAGGGCGGGGTTTTCCTGGTCAGTCGGCCCGCTGATGCGCACAGTTGGCAGCGATCGCAAATCGAGACGATCTTTAAGGTCTGTCTTGCGTACCTTCGCCGGTAACGCTTTCACCTCCTGGAGCGCCTCTTCTGAAAATTCGCGGGGTAAATCATGCTTGCAACAAACAATATCAATGTCAGAAGCTGCTTCGGCGTCACTTCCTAAAATTTGAGCAATGCGACCGACCGGGGAAACTGACCCGAGGGGATACCGTAAAATCTCAACATGAACGAGCTTATCAACGGCTTCCTGGAGATCCACCCCGTTGGCTTTGAGATTCAACTCAAACAGAAGGCGATCGTCTAACGGCACAGCACGGAAATCACTGTTGACTTGCTTAACGCGCCCCAGCACAGACTGATTAGCCCGCTCTAGGATCAGTCGAACTTCACCCTCAGGGCTGCGTCGCCGACTCCCTTCTTTGGTAACCTTCACCAAAACGCGATCGCCATTCCATGCCGTACTCAGATGGCTCTCTCGAATATAAATGTCTTCAGAGCCTTCACTATCTTGAATTGCAAAGCAAAATCCCTTGCTAGAGCAGCGCAACTTACCTTCTACCAAACCATCTTCTGGCAGACGGCGATATTTGCCGCGCTCCTTGATTAGAATTCCAACCTTTTCTAATGCGTCAAGGGTAATCTGCAATGTCCGAACATTCTCATCATCATCACAGTTCAGCCTCTTTTCAAGAACTTTTGGAGCCACTAACTTATCATCGGTGAAGTTCGCGAGCAGGGTTGCAATTGAAAATTCCATGTAGCGACTAGTCCTTATCCATCTGTCAATATTGCACGTATCGGTTGAAACATGAACGTTAATATCTAGGCTCCCTCACATAACAGAAGATTGTCATAGTTCTCATTCTCAGATAGCCTGACCCACAATCACTGCGGCAGAGGCCGGTCGAAATGCTCATCCATGGCGCACACATCCACGTTGCGATCGCATCTGGATGATTTTACCTGTCTCTGCGTTTCCCACTCCGTGAGACCTGCAATCATCTGGGGCACAGTCACATTGGTGTGACTCGGCACGCTCACTACCGTCTGAACAACATGCGAAGCAGCACATAGGCTTTGAATCGTAGCGACTTACCCAAATGTCGCTCACGAAAGCTTGATCTGCGATTCACGATCGGAATCGTAACGACTCAGAATTAAGCTCAGAAGTTGCCTTTGCTCTGAACGCAGGTCAACAAATCGGCTGAAGACGTGACCTAGCTAAACTGAGAGATACTCGAAAACATTGACTCACTTCGTCTGAGCAGGCAGAACCTACACTCAAGTCAATCTATCCACTCACCTCATATTCTATATATCTAAACATTATTTAGGCATCTTGATCGAGCAAAGCCTGACGATTCCTCAAAGGTTTGATTACATTTTTATTCCCTTTAAGAGGAGTTCATCGTCCAATCAGACTCTTGCTTAACGCTTCCCTGTCACAATATAAGCCACGCGTCGCCCAATATTGGTGGCATGATCGGCCATCCGTTCGAGGTGGCGAATCACCAATACCAACAAAACAATTGGCTCAATGACACCCTGAACATTCGTTTGATATGCAAGAACTTTATAGAGTTCTTCATAGTCTTCATCAACGGCATCATCTTTGAGTTTCATTTCAAGGCCTGATTCAGCGTCTAAATTTGATAGTGCAGCTAAGCTCATTGCCAGCATTGCACGACACCGATCGGCCATAATTTCGATTCGTCCCATACAGGGATGAGCGGGATAGGGAAATAGTTTAACTGCGATTTCGCCCAAATCCTCGGCGTAGTCTCCGATACGTTCTAAGTCTCTGACAAGTTGCATGAGCGCACTCAATAAACGCAAATCGCGACTTACCGGAGCCTGCAACGCCATTAAATTAATGCAGTCTAGTTCTACTTGACGATAAAACTCGTCAATTTGCTTATCCTGAATCGAAATTTGGTGAGCCGCAGCTAAATCCCGTTCAAACAACGACTTGCCAGCCAATAAACATGAACTCTCAACAAGAGCCCCCATTCGCAAAACATCACGCTGGATTCGCCTCAGCTGGCGATCAAACTGGATACGAGTTAAGCTCGGACGACCTGACGAGAGATTCACAAGCAACTCCAACATTCGCAAAATTTTGAGAACTAAACCCAGCGATCGGAAGAAACAAATTTAGCGGCACCTAGAGATTGACCGCATTCATTTGACGCTAGGTCTCAAACACATTCGGGGCTGACTCACCATTAGATCTTGAGATCTTGAACAACTAGTATAGCGATTGAATTCAGTGAATTGCGGTTTTAGTCACCCTGTTTCTAGCCATCTCGTTAGCTGATCTCCTTCACAAAAGATGTTGCTAACTAAAGCATCTCAGGGTTAAGTCTGCTTTAACACTTTTCATGCTGGATGCAGCTTACGACCTAAGTGTCCTGCCAACCGGGCTCTGTCAATTGCGGGTTGACACGACTCTGTTTACACGACTCTGATGCAACTATCTCTTGCTATAGTGGCCCTCTACCTGGGGACAAGCCTGAGCCGATAGGCGCTGATAGGTACAGATGAAACTGAATCCGCCAGAGACTGGTGTTACAGAATATAACAAGTTATTCCCGAATGCAGTGATTTGGCCGAAATTAGTGACAATGGCACAAATTGGCTTTATGTTTAGCCGTCATAGGGCGACATTCGCCTGATTCTTGCTCAATTGATTCTCAATCGATAGGAGTTTTCACTAATGGCTTTATCAGATACTCAAGTTTTTGTTGCTCTCGTGGTTGCTCTCTTTCCGGGCATTTTGGCATTTCGCCTGGCAACCGAGTTGCATAAGTAAGCAATAATTAGCAAGCAGCTAATCGATCAGGCAGCTTAGACACTCTGCTGTCAATTGCTGCTCAAGTTAAGGTGGTTTAGATCTACATTCACCAGTTTTAGATTAAGCGATCTCGGTTCAGTGATTAGAGTCCTGGGGACAAAGAGCAGCATTGTTGAACTGTTTGAGTCTTGGGTTCTAAGGGGTTGAGTGAGCAATGTATGGCGACGGGTAGTCTATGAGTGCAATTTTGCATTGAGTGCAATTTCGCATTTGCCGATTATTCGTCGTCGTCATAGAATTGGGGCATCCAGCTAAAATGTTAAGCTAGAGCGTTTTAGATTGAAGGCGTTTTGGTAAAGCTGTATTTTTTACGTTTCGGCAACGATATTTTTGTGAGGCAGGCTTTATTGTCGGGTTGGCATTTCTCCAAGACCTCTAGTTGTCGAAGATATTTTAGAGGATGTTTGAAAAGTTCCATTTCTTGTAGCAAAAGTGGGGCTCCCCCTAAATCCTCCTTAAAGGCTACTGTGTATATACAAGTAGAGCCGAGCCTCCCTAACCCTCCTAAAAAGGAGGGAACCGAGCTAATAGGGCTCAAAGCCCCTCTTTTTAATGGGGATTAATGGGGATTAAACCACGATTTGCAACTCATCCAAAGATTTGTGTACAGAGTAGCCTTAAAAGGGGGGCAAGGGAGGATCGGCAGTGACTAGAGCTACAGCAAATTACTTTTCAAACGTCCTCTTAGTTGAATTTGAGGTATCGCAGCCTAAGTTTAGCGATTTCTCTAGTTGTATGCTGTGTCTCTATCGGAGCATGATTCGGAGCATGATATTGAAATGAGACATGCACTTGCATCTCTGCCACCCCTGAATCCTCGCAGATCTGTTCGTCGCCAGTCGTTGAGGCCACATCGTCAACGGGCTCGGCATCCTCATCGAACGACGATAGCCGAAACTGCGACTCGTTTGTCTGTCAATGTTGTGATTGCCTGTGCCGCGATCGCCTCCTTGGTTCGCTTAGTGCCTTATAACATTGCCCAGCAAAGCAAACTTCAAAGCCTAAACGCCGAGGTTCAGGGGCTAGAGCGCCAGGTTGAGACGTTACAGGGCGACTTTGTCCGTTACTTTGACCCTCAGCAGGCTCGAAGCGTGATGCGGGAGGAGAGCAGTCGCGTTGATGCGGGGCAGCGTCGAATTGTCTGGAGAGATATTGATGACGATCGGGGCAGCTCTTTTGCACCGTAGTGTGCTCTGGGTAATTTCAATTTATACGTTTCAGCTTGAGAAGGTTTAACGGGTTAGGTTTAAAGGGTTAGTTATTCAGCAGGCTTTGAGGGTCGCAGAGGTTAGAAACCCTGACACAGCTGAGCTGGATTTATTTAGTTTAGTGCGATCGCCATCCTTCTCTGATGTTTGAGAGGGGAGCACCTCATGGAATGGATGCAAGTAAGGGCGATCGCGCTCTGAACTTGTTTCTGATTACATCACCGTTGTATCGAGAGTTTCAGGAATTTGGCAGTGGGGATCAGGAATAACCTTGGCCTTAGCATCGCCCGATCGATCAGCTGGAGCACCTTCTCTGTCCATATCGTTCGGCATGATGTGCCATATTCTATCTCTGGCTAGAGTGAAATCTACCTAATAGCATTTGTGGGCCTCTCCAGGAAGCTTGATAGGATAAGTCTCGTTGGTTGACGTGTGCCACCAACATAGTCACTGACTTATTCAAGAAATCGTTGAAGCGGATATGGATATTCATCACATTCACTTCTACGTTGATGATGCCGAGACACTCAAAGATTGGTTTGTTCATAACCTAAGCTTTGAGGCCATGGGCTCAGCTCAATCTGACCAAACCCATACTGAGATCGTTTGCCTCAACCGAGTCTGTTTCTTGCTGTCGTCTCCTACACAGGCAGACAGCCCTGTAGCTCGCTACTTACGCGATCACCCACCTGGCGTAGCCGATGTGGCATTTCAAGTGGTGGATGTGCGCTCTACCTTCAATCGGGCGATCGCCCACGGAGCCGTCTGTATAACGCCAATAGACAGCACATCTCGTCCATCAGGGCATATGCAATGGGCACAGGTCAGTGGCTGGGGAGATCTAACCCATACGCTGATGACGCTCGATCCCCCTTCTCAACCCCTGGCGAGTTCGCTACCCCATCTATCTGAAATTCGTCTTACAACACCAGATGATGGGCCAATGGCACAGATGCTCTCTAAACAAGGCATTCAGCAGGTTGACCATGCGGTACTAAATGTGGCAACGGGCGATTTAGAGGCTGCAATTGGGTGGTATGAGCAAGCATTTGGCTTCAAACGGCAGCAAGCGTTTACCATTCAAACCGATCGCTCAGCGCTATATAGTCAGGTTTTGACCCATCCCGATGGGGGCATTCAGTTTCCGGTCAATGAACCCGCATCGCCCAGTTCTCAAATTCAAGAGTTTTTAGACCTCAATCGAGGGGCTGGCATTCAGCATGTGGCCTTAGCCACTACCGACATTGTCAAAACGATTGCCCAAATGCGGCAGCAGGCTCAGATTTGCTTTTTAGACGTGCCGCCGACCTACTATGAGCAACTGCAAAATCGCCTGGGCTTTCGGGCTCATCAAGCTGATTGGGAGGCGATCGCCCGTCAGGGTATCTTAGTTGATTGGGCCGATGACACCCCTAGCGCGCTGCTGCTGCAAATTTTCACACAGCCTATTTTTGAGCAGCCCACTTTCTTCTTTGAATTTATCCAGCGGCAAGTTTATCGGGTGAATGACACATACTGTCAGGCACAAGGGTTTGGTGAAGGAAACTTTCGCGCCCTCTTTGAAGCAATCGAACGAGAACAAATGAAGCGTGGCGGACTGCAGCACGACCCTACGCTCTAGTGAGACCCGACCTTCACCCGACTTCAATCTTCTATTCGGTAGCCCAGCTCAGAAAGGCGCGTGCGTGACTGTCGCCAATTGGGCTGCACCTTGACAAACAATTCGAGATAGACCTTGCCCATCACCAGCTTTTGAATCTGTTCTCGGGCTGACGTGCCGATTGTCTTAAGCATTTGCCCCCCCTTGCCAATCAAAATCCCTTTTTGGGATGACCGCTCGACATGAATAGTTGCCAGGATGCGCGTAATTTTAGGGTCTTCATCGACTCGTTCAATCACGATGGCGACCGAATGGGGCACTTCTTCACGGGTGTGCAGCAAAATCTGTTCTCGAATCAGCTCACCCATAATAAACCGCTCTGGCTGGTCAGTAACCAAATCAGGCGGATAGTAGTAAGGGCCAGGGTCTAGTTGCTCAACCAGAAGTTGCTGTAACGACTCTAATCCATCTTCTGTGAGTGCCGAAAACTTGGCGATCTGCCAGCCGTGAGTCGTTGCTACGGTGCGATAGCTCTGATCCAGGCTGTCGGCATACTCTGAAGCATGTTCGGTCTGTTGGTCAGATTTGTTGAGCCCTAAGACAACTGGCGTTGTCGATTGGGTTAACAGATTGACAATGAAGCGATCGCCCCCTCCCAGTTCAGAAGAACAATCGACAACCAACAGCACCACATCTACTGACTGGATGGCGATTTGGGCATTTTTTACCAAGACTTCGCCAAGTTGATGATGGGGCTTATGAATGCCGGGGGTGTCAACAAAGATCACCTGAGCGGCTGGTGTTGTCAGAATACCCCGTAGGCGATTGCGCGTGGTCTGAGCCACTGGAGAGGTGATGGCGATTTTTTGACCAATCAGCTGGTTCATCAGGGTCGATTTGCCCACATTGGGCCGCCCAATAATGCCAACAAACCCCGAACGAAACCCCTCTGGAGCCAACGGAATCATCAGCTCAAAGGCAGTATTATCAGGAGTATTAGGGCGATCGCCCTCGTCTTCGATCACGTCATCTTCGATCACCGCGTCGTTCATTGTCATATCAAATTTTGGTTGTACATCATCATGAGTCATAAAATCCCGAGCACATACTCTCCCTCATTCACAGCATGATTTGTCGAAACATCAAACACCAGTCCGTCCTGTTCGGCCATCACCTCAACTACGGTCGGCAAACGACCATCTTTGGTAAATGACAGAATTTGATAGAGGCGCTGTCCAGCGCTGACCATGCTGCCTACCTGCACTCGCGATTGAATCATGCCTCCCACTGCTGCGTAGTATTTTTTGACCTTGGTACGCATCGTAAACCGCATGTCATGATAAGACATTTGCGGTGTAGGATAGCCCGAAACCGATAAAATGCCCTTTGCAGATAGATAGTTCTTGATGCCCCGTAGTCCTTTAGCGACCGATGATGGGTTGATTTGCATCCCAGTTCCCAGCTCGAGCGTCCAAGCTTCAATATCAAATCGAATCGAACGATTGAGCACAGCAAAACACTGTTCTAAGGCGAGCCAGGGCTTGATAAATGCTTCATCAAAGGCATCGCCATCATATTTGTCTAGTAAAATGCCTGCCTGCAACAGAAAAAACTTGGCGCTATCGTCGCGATTGTGAAAGTAGTAAAGATAATCTAACCCTTGATTGGAAGACGTATGTAAATCAATCACATAGTCTACATCAAGGCAGAGCGCCTGCAACTGATAGCGATACCGTTCATGAACTGGAACACCTCGAGCAGAGGGTTTGGCCGCAGCCAATCGGCCAAATCGGTGTTGAATTGCATCTCGATAAGCCCGTTGAATGGTGGAGAGATCATCATCTCTATGAGCCAGAGCAAACTCAGAGAGATCATCAGCATCGTGCTCATAATCCCAGAAGATGCGATTCCAATCACGGCCATCATAGGGGTTGTATCGGCCAGTCGCAAACTCATGAGTCCGTTGGTTGGTGCCTAAAGGGTTGCAAATTGGCACCAATCGAATTTCGGCATGGAGTTGAGTTTCATCTAAGGCACTGAAGAACTCAATTAGCTCATAAATCACCGCATTACCTGCGATTTCAGCACCATGCAGGTTAGATTGAATATAGACTTTCTTAACCGGGTTGGCTCCCGTAAACGTATACATCTGCAGCATCAGGCGATCGCCCGATGCTAGTTGAAAGAGAGGAATCGATTGAATCGTTGGCTGCATAGGTAGAGAGCGTTACTTGCCCATAATATGAACGACGATCTCTCTTTGATGCCGCCGCTGACGATGCTCCCACACATAAATACCTTGCCAAGTGCCCAGCATCAATCGCCCATGCTTGATGGGGATATTTTCTGAAGTATGGGTCAGCGCTGTGCGGATGTGGGCAGGCATGTCGTCTGGGCCTTCGGTGCTATGAACGTAGTTGACATGTTCAGGCACCAACTGAGCAAAAAAGTTTTCTAAATCAACTAGCACATCAGGGTCAGCATTTTCCTGAATCACTAAACTGGCGGATGTGTGACGCAGAAACAAATAACAGATGCCGATTTCAATTCCTGATTCTCGGACGACAGATTCAACTTGAGACGTAATCTTGCAAAGAGATTTGCCCGTCGTCTGAATTGTCAATGTTTGCTGGTATAGATTCATAGTAACGAATTGCTTAATCCTTCAAGGAGAGGGCAGCGCCCGTCACATTAATTGACTACAGTGCGCCCGATCTAAAGCTCTTTGCCCACCCTACGACTGGGTTTAAGGCTTCAAGGGAGAGGGGGCAAGATGTTTCCAGCTTATATCAATTCGTCTTTTAATATCACCCGGTTGCAGCAATCGCTCTCTAAACGAGTTACGGTATGCTCTTAGATAGTTTTTTGCCGCTAACCGTCTCTCCTACCTGCTCTCCTATGTCTAATGAGAACCCGGGGCTAACCCCTGATCTTGATCAGCGTTTGGCCGCAATCGAACAGCAATTGCAGCAGCTAACTCAGATGCTGACCGTCACCGATCGCCTTGCACGACTAGAAGACAACTTTACGTTGGTGTCTGAAGTCTATCGCTACGAAACCCTGCGAGATCTACTCGCAGCCCATGACTGGCGCGCAGCTGACGAGGAAACTATTGCAGTGATTCTCGATTTGGCGGGCGAGTCAGATTTAGAAGAACTGACCCCCGAACAGGTTAAACATATGCCCTGCCATGGTTTACAGGTGGTTGATCGGCTATGGCGCAAATATAGTGGCGATCGCTTTGGGTTTAGCGTCCAGCTTGGCATCTATCAAGAGGTGGGAGGCAACCTCGAATCAACCATTGCTCAAGATAGTGAGGTGATTGTCAAATTGGGCGATCGCCTTGGCTGGTGGAATGGCAGCCGCTGGCTCAAATGCGAGGAACTAGACTATACGCTCTCAGCACCGTTGGGCTGTCACCCGTCGCGCTGGTGGAATTCGCCCTTTGGCTCTAAGATGACTAACTTCTTTCTAGGCCGCTTGCTGACCTGTCGCCTCTAGGTTTGGTTTTCATTGGAGCCACCCCTGGGCGGTTTGATCGGTTATTCGATATCGAGTTGCGAATCACCGACTTGGGGCGGGGGTGAGGCAGCAGGCTTTGGGATGCGGTAGCGCCGCATTCCCTTTGACACAAATGCTAGAAAGAATGCGGTTCCGGTCATCATGGCAAGATTGAGGCTGAGGCGACTGAGGGCAGCAGTGCCGAGTACAAGAGCGATCGCCACTCCATACTGACGCCCCACAGAGGGTAGCCAGCTATTATTGCCTGTCTTCTTTTTTCTGCTGTTTGAGCTGTCAGACATTTTCTTGCCCTATTCCTACGGTTAGGCCGATCGCTGCACTGGCGATCGCACAGCCCCGCTATACGTTCTATTGGTTCTGACTCTCATTCTACTGGCTCTACGCCTATTGTTTCCATCGTTTCAGGTGCCGCTAGCTGATCGCCGTTTTTGCACCTCTAGAACAGGAGATAGACTTGATTGTCAGACACTAGTGGTGCCCACAAACCAGCTCTCTCTAATACTCCTTCTAGTAGTGAAAATAGCCTGAGCAAACTCACCACCCGCTGTCTAACGATAAAACGTTCAAGGTTTAAGGCTTAGTTGACTTGTATGTTGAGACTGTGGGATGTAACCGTAGCGGGTAGCGACTGGAAACCGCTCCTATGCAAATAAAACTCGCCTGCGCGAGTCCTGATTTGATGACCTAATCAGCACAGGCCGACATTGTTCAGATAGCAGCGGCTATTTCTCAAGAAGCCGCTTCGCGTCTAAAACCGCTAGCCCAAAAAGATTCGTTAGATGCGGAAACCCCACCCTACAGTATTTCATCTGATGTAGGGGTCAACTCTCCTGACCCAATGCAGGATACGGGTTATAAATAGTTTTGTCCGTCAATCAGGACAGCACCCTCTAATGGGAGGGATGTCGGTAAATTTTTGAGTTTTGGCAAGATTAAGTTATCACAGTATCCAGATAATATCGAAGAATTTTTCAGTTCATCATACTGTAAGGAAATCGACGCACTAGCGCTCGACGCACGTCTCTATATACAACTGAATATGCTTGGGGTTTCGGGCGATCGCCGCGTGGGTTAGGTGTGGGCGCTGGCATTGGGTAGCTCTCAAACCTGAAACCCTATTGCCTGTAGCCCCCGCTGCAGCCGCACGGCTTCTTGGGGGTTGAGCTGCTCATAATGGAGGGCGATCGCCCGCTTAAATGCCGCCAATCCTTCTTCGACTCGCCCTAATTTGAGGTAAACCACGCCCAAGTTTTGATAGACCTCAGCATGGAACGGAGCCAACTGCAAGGCTCGCTGATAAGAGGCGATCGCCTCTACAAACCTGCTCTGAGCTTTGAGCACCATCCCCAGGTTATAGTGGCCGACTGCAAACTGGGGATCGATGGCCAGCGTTTTCTCATAGGCCGCTTTTGCCCCTTCATAATCGCCTGCCCCCTGCCGCAAGCTTCCCAGGTTGTTGTAGGCACCCAGCTTCAAAACCGGCAGAATGGGCTGCTGAATCGCCAATTGATAGTGCTGAGCCGCCTGCTCCAGGTGTTTCATTTGGCGGTAGGCGATACCCAAGTGATAGTGCAGCTCATAGCGCACAGGCGAGGTCAGATCGTTGTGTTTTAAGCCTCGTTCTAGTAAGTCAATCCCTTGATGCGATCGCCCTAGTTGCACATAGAGCGCCCCCAGTTTGCTGCACACATACGGGTCACCCGGATGCTCAGCTAAAAACCGTTCCATCGCTAGACGGGCGCGATCGAGCTTATTGCGGCTGGCGATCGCGTCAGCCTGATAGCCCTCGTGCAAAATGGCCACCTCTGGCAACTGCGTCACCTGCCATGTCGGCTCACGCTGCAGAATGTCGGCCACGCTGTCGTCAATCATGGCGTGATAAGGGCGTGAAAACCGGATCTCTGGATGGTTGCGAAACAGTCGCGACACCAGCGAATACGGGGATTGAGCCGCACCAATTTCCTGGCGCACCAGGTTAATCACCAGCACCTGAGCCGACTGCATCGCCTCTGCCAGCCGGACTTCAATACCACTTGCCAACTGCTCATCGGCATCCAGCACCAAAACCCAGTCTTGCGTGGCATGGGTCAGCGATTGATTGCGGGCTGCGGCAAAATCGTGAGCCCATTCAATTTGGTGAACCTGAGCCCCATACTGTTGGGCGATCGCCATCGTGTCATCCGTTGATCCAGTATCAACTACGATCAGCTCATCGGCGATCGCGCGGCAGCTCTCCAAACAGCGCGGCAGATTCGCGGCTTCGTCTTTAACAATCATGCAAGCGCTTAACGTCATTCTTGTGCGGGTGCGATCAGTGACATCATCACCAGTGTACGAGCAGACTGCCGCCTTAGTTTTAGGGGTATGCCTCCGAAGTAGCTCCCAATTGACCCAAAAACAAGACGGACAGTTAGAGCCCCCGAACTGTCCGTCTTGCTATTTTGATGAGCCAGGCAATGCTTGGCTCACCCATCAAATTTAACGTCTGGAAATCTCATTTAGGCAAAGCCATGATGAAGAAATAACGAAGTCAATAAAAAATATTGAGTCCAGATTCTTAGGATATTTAGACAGTGTATATATCAAATCTATGCACATTAAATTTAATCAGGTTTTCGAAAGATGATCGCTAGATTTTAGTATGAAGAACAGCAATTCAAACATAATTTTGTTTGAAACTATGTTCAGATCCGCACTAGCGAACTCTCGAGAAGGCCAATAGAAATGCAATAATGTAATACACTGGTATTGCAGAAGAGCCTTCCAATCAGCTCATCAAGTCATCCTCTAGTAAGATAAGGCAATAAATAAGGATGTGTCCTGATTGACGGACAAAACTATTTATAACCCATATCCTGCATTGGATCAGGTCTCCTGACTCCTGCATCAGGTGAACTACTGCAGAAGTGAGGTTCCCACACCCAAAGCAGAATTTTTCGTTAGTCAATCAGGGATGCGATCGCATCTTTAAGAAATCAAGTATTTTATTATTAATATCTAAATTCAAAATTCAGATTACATTGCACCAGATTTTTTATTAAATAGAATAATAACAGTCTTCAAAATTAACTGGAAATCATACATCAAGCTCCAATTCTTTTGATAGTTTAAATCCAGGCGAATAACATCTTCAAAACTTGTCACTTGAGATCGTCCATTCACCTGCCATTCTCCAGTCATCCCAGGCTTGACATCCAGTCGTTGCCATTGAGGAATCTCGTATTTTTCAATTTCGTCAGGAGTTGGCGGACGCGTGCCCACTAAACTCATCTCGCCTTTCAGCACATTCCAAAACTGCGGCAACTCATCCAGGCTGGTTTTACGCAGAAAACGACCGACGTGAGTAATCCGAGGGTCGCTAGAACTTTTAAACAGAGGGCCTTCCACTTCATTTTTCACCAAATGCTTCAGCGTTTCTGCATCTGCGACCATTGATCGAAACTTCCACATCTTAAACTGACGCCCCATCCACGAACAGCGCACCTGACTAAAAAAGATGGGGCCAGGGTCATCGATTTGAATGGCGATTGCAATGGGCACAAACAGGACAGTCGTAATCCCCAAACCGACTAAGGCACCGCAAATATCGACAACACGCTTCGCCTTCGATTTAATTGAGGCATGGGTTGCCAACGGCTGGGGTTTTCTGCGCCCCGTCTGCGAAAGCGCATCGGCTGACTGCCCTGTTAGCGGCTGATGCACAGAATGCTGAATCGTAAACATTTTGTCGAGCCCAGTCAGAGATAGCGCCATCATGACTTGTGACGATACATTCAGCAAAATTAGCTCTAGCCCCTGCTGCTGAGCTGTTTTCCAGCTGTTGACTAGGGCTCCAATACCGCTGCTATCAATAAAACTAGTCTGACTAAAATCAAGCTCAGCCCGGACTAAATTCGGATTGTTCTTACAAATCTGTTGAAATGTTTGCTTAAATGCAACAGCTTCTAGCACCGTCAGAGCAGACGGCAGCTTAATCAACCCAACCTTGTCGAGAACTGCAACTTGACAGCCTTGATATTCGGATTTACTCATCATGGTCAACCTAGCCCAATTCATTAATCACTGTGAGGTTGGCAGCTAGGCCGCCCGATTCCACATCTGCTGTTATCAAGTGTTGTGGTCAAGCGGCTGCTCACACTTTTATCGACGTCTGATCTCGTTACAGTCTGGTTACTACTGGTTACTATGGGATGCGTTTGCAAGTTTTCTCGGCCTGCTTGCTTAATTCCTTCCTGATTTTTGAGACCGATGTCTGTTCAAGATCTGTTCGAGATCCGATCGTTAGAGCCTCCGGAGGATTGATAAGATGCTCTGACCAGACTTGCCGCCGAATAGTTGCATTGGCGATCGCAACTCGCTCATTCGTAGGGACGGGCATGTTGGCATCAACTCGAATGGGGCGCGTTTCTCCAGAGACAAATCGGGCATCGGTTAAATCTGTCGGCAATACCATCTCATCATTGGGCAACGCAAAAAGTAGCCTCAGCGTCCAATCAGGCTGCTCCCAGCGCGACTCTAAACTGGCATCGACTCGCAAGAAGATACAAGACGAACGCACGACCACAATCACCTGACGATTCAAGAATGTCGAGGTGATCTGATTCGCATCACCAGATGCCATTGCCCCAATGAGATGATCATGCGAGTTAAAGAACCGAAACGACCAGCTGCTCAACTCATAGCGCCCAAAATCAGGCAAAAAAGAGACCGGGTCAAGAACCTCGGGGCGATAGGAGAAAGTTCCTGAGAACCGTCCGTTCGAAAGCTGGGGCTCTCCAACCGAGTCGGTAAATTGCCCTGTCAGATTAAACCAGAGGGTGTCAGCCCCCGACTGATTTGCAGAAGCAGACCCGTTGAGATTGCTATCTAAAAACGCTACCGCTGGGGGCTGAGACGAGACGCTAGCCATCGGTTAATCCTCGCAATCGACACTATTTGGCTAATAAGCAGGACATACCTGAGACGGGGCTCTCTTGGCTTTACAAACCTTAATGTTTGTCGAGACTATTGACCCGGTGATACATTGTCTGTTGCTCAGGCGGCGGCATTAGACGACATGCACTCCAAGGGCTTTGGCAGCAGCCCAAGTCAGGCGACATGCTGCCCCGTCTTAGCGCTGCAGAGTGATGCCATAGCGTTAAGACGTAGCCTTGTTAGAGCGAAATGGCTATGTAGCAGACGCTTCACTAATAGTTTTGTAATGCCTGACATTGCGGGCTGGCTAGAGTTTTCACGCAACTTCAAGCAAACAATAAAATCTAAAGTTTCAGTATATTTACGAGTAGACCCGGCTTGGCCTTGCTATAGAAGCCTCTGAAAGATTTTGCATAGGGCCGTCTTCATAAAGGAATGGCAAAGTAAATCGATGACTTGACTCATTGGGCCGATCGCCCATCCCTGGGCACAACCGTGGGATAGTTTGTTTAGTCAGATCAAACTGAAAATCTAAGTTCAAATCAAGTTCAGACATCTATGACCCAACGCAGAGCGTAACATTTTGCAACATAGGCTTCTATAATAAGAGACAGCAAATGTACCTAGTTCTAGAGGGTAGTAGCGTTACATGCGAGTTGCGATCGCCGGAGGAGGGCTAGCGGGTCTTTCCTGTGCCAAGTATTTAGTCGATGCTGGGCACACCCCCGTGGTTTTAGAGCGTCAAGATGTACTAGGCGGAAAAGTCGCTGCCTGGAAAGATGAAGACGGCGACTGGTATGAGACCGGGCTGCATATCTTTTTTGGGGCATATCCCAACATGTTGCAGTTGTTCAACGAGTTAGGCATTGAAGATCGATTGCAGTGGAAAGAGCACAGCATGATTTTTAATCAGCCAGATAAGCCTGGCACCTATTCTCGCTTTGATTTTCCAGACGTTCCTGCACCACTTAACGGGGTTCTGGCCATTCTTCGCAACACCAACATGCTGACCTGGAACGAGAAAATTCGCTTTGGGATCGGGCTCATTCCAGTCATGCTGCGAGGCCAAACCTACGTCGAAGAAATGGATCAATATTCATGGACAGATTGGCTGCGCAAGCATAACATTCCAGAGCGCGTCAATGAAGAAGTGTTCTTAGCCATGACCAAGTCGCTCAATTTCATTGGCCCAGATGACATCTCATCCACTGTGATTTTGACCGCCATGAATCGGTTTCTTCAGGAGAAGAACGGTTCTAAAATGGCCTTCTTAGACGGATCACCAACCGAGCGACTCTGCGATCCTCTGGCAGACTACATCACCCGACGCGGAGGTGAAATTCGGTTGCAGGCTCCGCTTAAAGAAATTGTGTTGAATTCGGATAAGACTGTTCAAGGCTTCCGGATTCGAGGGGCAGAGGGCGCGAATGATGAACTATTGCTGGCCGATGCTTATGTTTCTGCCATGCCTGTTGATCCCTTTAAGGTGATGCTGCCTGCCCCATGGCGAGACATGACATATTTCCAAAAGCTAGACGGTCTTGAAGGCGTGCCTGTGATTAACATCCATCTCTGGTTTGATCGCAAGCTTACTGACATTGATCATCTCCTGTTCTCGCGATCGCCCCTCTTGAGCGTCTATGCCGATATGAGCAACACCTGCCGCGAATATGCCAACCCAGATCGGTCGATGCTTGAGCTGGTTTTGGCTCCAGCTCACGACTGGATTGCTAAGTCTGATGACGAAATTGTGTCAGCAACTCTAGAAGAACTTAAAACCCTCTTCCCAGATCATTTTGCGACCGATTCCCCTGCTAAGCTGTTGAAGTTTAAGGTGGTGAAGACTCCGCGCTCAGTCTATAAGGCAACTCCAGGGCGTCAACAGCATCGCCCCGACCAGGTGACTCCCATATCTAATTTCTTTTTAACGGGAGATTACACGATGCAACGTTACTTGGCGAGCATGGAGGGGGCCGTGCTTTCTGGTAAGCTTACAGCGCAGGCCATTAGCAGACAGCATTCAGCAGTCGGCAATCAGTCTGCTCCTGAACCCGCTCGGTTATAGATATCAGCTGTAGATGTCAGCATATTGAGGTGCATAGCCAATGCGTGAATCCTGTTCACGTTGCTGATCGCTGAGAGCCAACGGCTAATAGCTGATTGCTCCGATGTTTTATCCAAAGACTGCGATGTAATGCTGCAATTGCCCGAATCTCCCCCGAAAATGAAACTGGCCCCCCTTGAGGACGCCTACGAACTCTGTCGCCAAATCACAGCTGAGTATTCTAAAACCTTCTATTTAGGCACTCTGCTGATGCCAGAAGAAAAGCGCCGCGCGATCTGGGCGATTTATGTTTGGTGTCGTCGGACTGATGAATTGGTTGATGGCCCAGATGCCGAGCTGACAACACCCGCCACGCTCGATCAGTGGGAAGACAATTTGGAATCTATCTTTGCAGGGCACCCTGTCGAGGATGCAGATGTAGCCCTAGTAGATACCCTAGAGCGCTTCCCAATGGATATCCAACCGTTTCGGGATATGATTGCCGGACAGCGGATGGACTTGCACCGCAGCCGCTATGAAACATTTGAGCAGCTGAGCCTTTATTGCTATCGGGTCGCAGGCACTGTGGGGCTGATGTCAACAGCGGTCATGGGCACTGACATGTCTCAACTCAGTGCGCCATGGGTGACACTCTCAGAGCTGCACAGCCCAGCAGATGAAGCGATCGCCCTTGGCATTGCCAATCAGTTAACCAACATTTTGCGAGATGTCGGAGAAGATGCCCGTAGAGGTCGCATCTACATCCCGCTAGAAGACCTGGCTCTCTTTAACTACACTGAGCACGATTTGATGAATGGCGTGATCGACGAGCGCTGGTGTGAGCTGATGAGCTTTCAGATTCAGCGGGCTCGTAAGTTTTATGCCAGTGCAGAGCGAGGAATTCGGAATCTCAGCCCAGATGCCCGCTGGCCTGTGTGGGCCGCCTTGATGCTGTATCAACAGATCTTAGATGTGATTGAGCGCAACAACTATGATGTTTTTACCAAACGAGCTTACGTCCCTGGTTTCAGTAAGTTCTTAATCGTGGCGATCGCCCGACTCCGAGCCGAAGTACTCTAAAGCGGCTCTATCTGCACATATTTGTCAGAGTTCACTGCTGAAACAACGATTATTCTCAGGCAGCACCTACAGCATTGACCGATATTAGACCATTTCATCCCTGTTCATTATCGTTTAACAGCAGCCTACCGATCCCTGCTGAATGCCCACGCAATCGTCTGTTATCATACCAATGTTATTTGGTAGTGATGTATGGCCTGCCTGCTCAGTCATCACGGTGGCGGGGTGCGCGCAGACTAAACCTGTTGGGGCACAAAGCGAGATTGAAATCACGGTTGCCAAATGCTGTTCATAAGGAGTTCAGGGAAAATTGTCGAGGGATAAGAAGAAAATTCTGGTAGTCGATGATGAAGATGCAATTCGTCAAATCCTTGCGACTCGACTGACCATGAGCGGATATGACGTCGCAACTGCCGCTGATGGAGAAGAAGCGCTGCAAATCTTTCCGAAAGAAGCTCCTGATCTGATCGTGCTTGATTTAATGATGCCAAAACTTGACGGTCTCAGCGTTTGTCGAGAACTACGGCAGATTAGCGATGTCCCCATCATCATGCTGACGGCATTAGGCCAAATCACCGATCGCATTCGTGGACTAGAATTTGGAGCCGATGATTACGTCACAAAACCGTTTTCTCCTAAAGAACTCGAGGCGCGCATTCGAGTCATTTTACGGCGCATGGAAGGGTGGGATAGCACACAAGCCGTTACCAAAGAAGGCTCTGATGTCGTCCAGATGGGGCGTTTGCGGATTGAAATGCACAAACGACAGGTCTATGCCAACAATCGCCGCATCCGCCTCACCGGAATGGAATTTGACCTGCTTCAGCTTCTGATTCAACATGCAGGCGAATCCGTATCGCGTGCAGACATTTTGCAGCAAATTTGGGGCTACAGCCCAAGTCGTCATGCCGACTTGCGAGTAGTAGATGTGCATATTTCTCGCTTACGCGCCAAGCTCGAAGAAGATCCGGCCAATCCAGAATTTATCCACACCGATCGCGGCAAAGGATATTTCTTCCCCAAAGCAGTTAACCCCCCAGAGACGGCATAAAAGTGTTTACTGTCTACTTACAACGATATTATCCAGGTTTAAATACTCATGGCATCCAAGATTTGCTATGGCAAGATGGGGAGGACTAGTTAAGGAAATAAAGGAATCGTCTGATGTCTGGTGCCGAGCATGCTTCTCATCGTTTTAGATCTGCAACTGATTTTCCCAAAGCGGTTAGCGGAAAAGACGCTGATGAAGCGAATCAGCTCTACCAAGAAATGCGAGACTGCTTGATCTTTACCAATCGCAGTCGAGCTCAACTCGTCAGACGCAACGAAGAACATAAGCAAAAAGCGATCGCCCTTCAAACAGACGTGCAAAGATTGCAGGGCATTCTCAATCAACTCACGTTAGATAAAGAAACACTGACCCAGCGCAACCAGCAGATCGTATCAGAGTTGGAGCTGGAGATGCAGTCAATGGCTCACCATCTTGATCAGTTATCTGAGGCATTTGAGCCCTTTGCGGAGCTTGAAACTGGCTCTCAGACTCAATGGAGCTTCATGTCAGTTCCGGGTCGCTTTTATCAGTTTCTGCAGGCTGTCAAAGCAGTAGTGCTATGGTGGCGAAGTGAAACTCACCAGAGTTTGCCTGCGGGTGATACATCTGAGAGGCGCAATTCTTTATTACCCTCTGAACCATCTGACCTCACAACTGACATCGATACAGATCGCAGAGAAAGACCCCAGATGTATACTGACCAAGCCTCACAAAATCGATCCTTGCTTGATAGATAATCACATGGGTAAAAAGCGACTGGCGCAATTGCTCGATCAGCTCAAAGAAAATCAGCAGCAGGAACTTGAAAATGCAGCTGGGATATTTACAGTTGCCCAAGTTGCCGTCAATAATCTTCAGCGCAACCTCAACATTGAGTCTGAGGCTCCAGCTTTGCAACCATCAGCACCCGTCATGCTCAGCAAAGAAGAGTTGCTCCAGCGGCATGGATCATTCAATGGTTGCCGAAAAGCTGCCAAAGAGTACGGTATCAAATTTAGCAAAACGCCTAGCTGGGAAGCACTGGGCGCAGCATTTGCCTATGCAGAGGCTCTGAGATCGGTTCTAAACGAGTATGTTAAAGCTTACCCCAACGATATGCTTCGAGGTGTCACTATCGAGATGACGCTAAATTGAACCGCGATAGCACGCTAATCAAACAGTATTACGGTTCTATTAACCCAATAGTTCTACATTCCTAGTTTTTGGTAAATCTCCGCTTCTTTTGCCCTAAACCCTACCAAAACAGCCACACCATCCCTTACAAAGAGCGGACGCTTCAGCAGCATCGCATTTGCCGCAAATGCATCTGCCCATTGCTCATCTGTCCAGGTTTGCTTCTGATCGCCTAGCGCTCGATACGACTGCCCAGAGGTATTTCGCATCGGCTTAGACCCCAATGTGCTGACCCACGATTGAATCATGCTCAGCGTGGGTGGCTGCTCTTTCGTATTCACAAACTCATAGTCCACACCTTGCGTTTCTAACCAAGCAAGGGCTTTTTTGCATGTCCCGCAATTGGGAATGCCATAAATTTGCAGCGTCATAGTGCAGTTCGCTAGCGAGTAACACACTGATTGTACTCAGCCATGAAGCGCATTGGGCTCAGACAATCGACTTAAAAAATATTAGGTGAATTAAAAAGCCGCTATTTTCGATTCAATCTATACGCCATTTTGCTCAAAACGCAATTATTTTTTCAGTCAAACATCCTACTTATTCAGCCAAATATATTAAGCCAAATCGACACTAAAACTACGTCATTTCAAGCTAACAATCTCCTCTAAAACATGTGAAATTGAGATTAACCGACGAGAGAAGATTATAGTTTATGGCAACTCATTCTACCCCTCAAAAACGCAATCAATCTGAATCCATTCATGTTAGATTCGGGTCTTCTGTCCGCAAAAATGGAGGGCTTGGTGACACTAACGTTGAGGACTCTTATCGAATTCGATTGAACTCACGTAGTCACCTGTCAATCTCGTTGAAAAACCGGGGAGGGAATGCAGATTTATACGTGCAGACGCGCCAGAAAGATGTCATTCAATCATCGACTCGTCGAGGCAATCGAGCAGAATTAATTAACGCGACACTTGATGCAGGCACTTATTTTATCCAGGTGCAATCTAAAAGCGATCGCCAGACTCGCTATCGCTTAAAAAGTACTTTTAGTAGTCTAAGCAAGGGCTTTGAACCAGCTGAATCTCTAGATAGAACATCGACGATTCGATTGGATTCTCCAAACTCAGATCGGATAACATCTTTATCGTCCAATACGATCTCGCTAGCGTCACCCGTTCAGACATCCCCATCGTCAACGTCTTCGTCATCATTTCAGCACCCATCGACGACACCCAATACAGGTTCTGAGGCACTCATCTCTGAGGGTTCTACAGATTTAGATTCATCTAGCACCAGTTCGATTAGCAATTTTCTGACCCATGTAGTTAACAACCCACTGACGAATCTCTCTCAAAATCAACAGCAAGACTGGTTTGATCAGCATATTCATGACGTAGAAATCCGGGCGATCGCCCGCTCTAAATTCTCAGACCATGTACTAGATCGCCGAGACATCATCGATATTTTTAACAACAGTAAAGATGGCAAAATCGTTGACAGCACTGAGTTTCAAGATCTAAAAACTATTGTTCAGAATGCAAATTATTTAGATATTCCAGATCACATTCGAGTGCTAGCCAATAAGGTAGTCAATGGCGATCGCGCCAATCAGGTTTACAAGGGTGCGAATCTCGGCAATCTCCAAGCCAATAGTAGCGATCGCCACCTCGCTAATCTAGTAGATAAATGGTTTTTCGGGGGCGATCGCCCAGCCACGCAGTATGCCTATCGAGCCGCAAGTGGGCAGCTCTTTCAAAACGGTGTGAGTTATGACGATGTGCAGCAAGGAAAACTCAACGACTGCTATATTTTGGCCAGTTTAGCTGCGACCGCACACCGCACACCAGGCACAATCGAAAGCATGTTTATCGATAACGGTGATAACACCTTTACCGTGCGCTACTACAACCAAGGAGTTGCTGACTATGTCACCGTCGATCGCTACCTGCCGACTGATGCACTAGGACGGTGGGTATACGCCAGCGGCAAAGCCCAGTCCGCTGCAAACTCCGCCAATGAGCTATGGGTGGCCCTGGCCGAAAAAGCCTATGCTCAAATCAACGAGTCAGGATGGACAGGACAAGACGGCACCAACTCATATGCTGGTATTGAAATCGGACGCACCTCCATTGCTCTTAACCATGTCACGCGAAAGTCAACCGGGTTTCAGTCCATCGGCAGTTCGTCGCGACCAGATGCTCTGATCAACGCTTTCCAAGCTGGGGAATTGATTACACTCAGCAGCAAAGGGGCTGGAGACATTGCCTCGACGATTGTTGCCGATCATGCCTATGTGCTGCTGGATTACAACCCGGCTACGCAGCTTTTTAAGCTCTTTAACCCCTGGGGCACGAATGGCGGCTACTCCAACGGCCACTATCTGCCAGGCACCTTGGAACTAGCCTGGGACAAAATCGTGCAGAACTTTGACGGCCAGACCTACACCACGGCCTGATCATAGTGCTGGACAGATCCAGCTGTTGCACCTTCGTGTCCACTAGTCATCAGCTTCAATTCGTGGTCGTTCTAGAGCGGCATCCAGGATTTCAAATTCGGGGCAATAGCCGTCTGGCGTTACCTTAAAGCCATTGAGAGGAGACGATTGATTCCAGCAGCGCTGCCCTCGATAGTGAAGGCAATTTTTGCAGCATTCTGCGCTAGCAGGAAGAGGCAACGAGGTGTTTTGATTGAGTAACTCCTGCTGGGATAGGCCACGCAACACAAGCTCCTCGCCTTGCCAACGGGCTTCGATGAGTCCGGTATCGGCAAAACTTTGCCAGCGCGGGTCAACCATAATTGGATCGGGCAAGGTAATCATGGCTAACGTCTCTAGCTCAGTAAGTTCGCCCTCAAATTTGGCATCAGGGGGAGCCGGTTGCAAAAACATTTCGCCGACGGGCAGCTCGACCACCGTACCCGCAGAGGGTAAGTGAATTTGATATCGGCTCTGAAGCTCTTCGAGACTGGTCAGGTCTGCCAAATAGGTTGGCGACCCATGAATAAAAATGACATGCTGCGGACGAATATTATGAATTAGTTGGGTTGTGCTGGGCCCATCGCAATGGTCGCCCAAAAAATAGGAGTCGATGATCAGATCGCCAGACTGAATATGCTCTTGCAGCAAGGGCGATCGCTCAATTGAACGGCTGACAGCAGATTCGGTGCTGCCGATTTGACCAGGCTTCTGAGGCAATAACAGCAGCCACGGACCTCGCTCCATTGAGCAATAGGACTCTAAGTCAGCAGCGCGATCGGTAATGATCACACAGGGAGGGGCGATCGCAGACTCGCTAAGCAAATCAGAATTTAAGAAATTTAATCGACGCACACGAGGGCGAATCCGTTCATCCCAGAATAGGGGTTGGTGGCGGGCGAAGTTTTGCACTGCACTGGGGAAATAGGGCAATAGCTCAAGATAGGCTTCACACCCATCAGCGACTGAGCCATCGACCCAGATATCCAGATCGCGTCCTGTAAAGTGGTGATGGCTCCGCAACAGCATCAGCAGCTCTTGACCGAGCCCTAGAGTTGGCGTTGGCAACAGCACCGACTGCCCCCGAGAAATCGCCTGATGAATTTTTTCAGCAAACTGGTTCTCTTGCTGCCGCCGTCGAGAATGGCGCGACGTGCCATAGCTGCCTTCAACAATCAATACATCTGGCTTTAATCCCCGCAGTTCTTCGAGGGGTAGACCTTCCACTAGCCGAGAGTTTGACAGCAAAAAATCTCCCGTATAAAACACCGTGTAGGGGCGTTGTTTTCCTGTATAAGTCAGCAAGATAGCAGCCGCACCCGGCAAATGCCCGGCTGGGTAAATCTGAGCTGTCAGTCCATTGGCTAGTTCGACGGGCGATCGCCATGGCAAGGCTTGACAAAAATCAGGTACATTTTGCCGATCTATCCAATTGAGCGGCAGCAGGCGAGCCGTTACATCACTGGCATAGATGGGTAACGAGGGAAACAGCGTGTGGAGATCTAGCAGCCCCCTAGCATGATCAGCATGGGCATGAGTACAAAGCACTGCGTCAGCTAGCAGTGCCTTCTGTGATGGGTCGGTAAGTGGGGCAATCGTTGTCAGCCCGCAGTCTAACAAGACACGATGGGGCCCCAGTTGCATTAGCAGACAAACCCCTTCATCGGCATGGCCGACGCCATAGGGCAAGCATTCTAGCTCAGTCACGGTTTAGATTCCTTGCAGACGCCAACATCACGTCAAGGGTTGGAGCAGATGATGATGCAGCCAACTCAAGCTCGCTGAAGGGTGCTCTAATGGGCAGAGCCATTACCGTGGTAATTATCCGAATCGTAAAACCCATTGCGGGTGCCAAAAAAGAGGCAGGCCACAATAAAAACTGGGGTGAGCGCTAGCAAAATGAGCTTAATATCCATGGTTTTCCTCTCAGTTAGGCGTGAGGTCAGGTCGGCAGATGAATCAAATGGCTCGTTCGATTGAGGAACTCGGTTCAGTCCAGTCTATGAATTAATCCAGTCTATGGATTAGCCAAGAGCCTTAATGCAAAATAATTTAGACACAATGTTATCGCACCTGATCCTATCAGATCCCTACGACAGTCCCCAAATGAATGATAGAAGCGATCGCCAATGGAGCTCATCAATGTCTTATCAATATGAGCCCAGCCGCCAACACGATACGCACACCCCATGAACACCAGCACCACTCCGATCGATGTTACTTGGCTGTCTCGTTCCTCTTTAGAGGTGGCTCCCGACCTGATTGGCTGCACTCTGATTCGACAGTTTGATCACGGTCAAATCATTCGCGGCCTGATTGTCGAAACTGAAGCCTACACTCCTGATGACCCGGCTTGCCACGCCTATCGGCGGCAAACGCCCCGCAATGCAGCGATGTTTGGCCCTGCTGGACATAGCTATGTCTACTTAATCTATGGCATGTATCACTGCCTCAACGTCGTGACCGATGCAGCAGGGGTTGGCAGTGCCGTCTTACTGCGAGCATTGCATTTGCAGACGGTGCCCGACTGGGCCATGGTAGGAAAGTCGGTGCAACCTGAACGGGTTGCTGCCGGGCCAGGAAAGCTCTGCCAAGCCTTAAAAATCGATAGGAGCTTTACTGCTCAGCCATTTCACCCTGGCACTGCGCTCTGGTTAGAACACCGGAGCGACTCATTTCAACAGGCCGTGGATAATCATCAGGCCCAACTAGTGCAAACGACGCGCATCGGCATTTCTCAGGGCACTGATTTGCCGTGGCGCTGGTATCTCAAAGACTGCCCAGCCGTATCTAAACGCTAGATGAATGGGGTGCACGCAGGTGCCTGTTGCCTGTTTAACGCCTCCAGATCGCACATGTGACGCCCCTCTCCATCGCTATACATTTGATGCGATCGCTCTATGATCAAAGGGAGAAACCCAGAGAGCACAGACTATGGCTGGACAAACGGCGCGATCGCCCCTGACATTCGATGAGTTTGTGAACCAGTACCCGGAGGATGGTGGACACTATGAGCTGCGCTGGGGAGAAGTGGTTGAGATGCGTCCGATTGGCCCTCATGAGAAAGTTTCAGCCCTGATTGCGCGAAAAATCGATGTTGAAATTGAGCGGCTAGGGTTGCCGTTGTTTATTCCTCGGACATGTTTGGTCAAGGTTGCGAGTTCTGACATTAATGGTTATTTGCCCGATATTATTGTGCTGGATGAAGTAGTAGTAGAATCTGACCCCTACTGGCATCGGCAATCCAGTATTTCAATGGGAAGTTCAGCCAAATTAGTTGTTGAAGTCGTCAGCACCAACTGGCAGGATGATTATGCTCATAAGTTGGCAGATTATGAGCAATTGGGGATGCCTGAATATTGGATTGTGGATTATTTGGGCTTAGGTGGTGTTCGATACATTGGTTCACCGAAACAGCCAACGATTACGATATATTCGCTGATTAATGGAGAATATATCGGAGAGATGTTTCGTGCGGGCGATCGCCTGAAGTCTCCTCTATTTCCAGATCTCAATCTATTAACGGATCATGTTTTTGATGCGGGAAAGTAGGTTTGACCACTCAAGAAATGAGTATGGAAATTTTATAAGCGGGTAGATAGAATGTGGGTAATGACATAGCCCTGGTTGGCTGACAAAAAATTCTGCGTGGGATGCGGAAACCGTACCCTTACGGTATTTCATCTGACAGTGTTTCATTTGATGTAGGGGCAGGTGTAGGAGGCAGATCTCCTGACCCAATTCAGGATATAGGTTGTAAAGAATTTTGTCTGTCAATCAGGTCGTTATGATGGGGCGATCGCGTTTATGGAAAAGATGGCGATCGCGTAGCGTAGGCAGGGAGTCGCGCTGAAATAAGATACCGGCCACACGAGCCAATCCATCATGGATTCCGGCCTGCGCGGGAATGACGTCAAGACTTTATTTGTTTGCAGATCCCTAATTTATCGACAGCCCATTCAGTCTGTTGCCTTGATCTAGTTGACTTGATCTGGTTGTCTCGATCTAAAAATCCCCATCATCGCTAGACACACACCGACGCAAGGGTCGGAAACATCTCCCATCATGGGGACTCAAGCTAGTCGTTTCCAGGATTTCGTTTGCGGTGGAATAAACTGTAGCGGCGCATCCAATTGACATAACGTGCATCAGTTCAATATGAACCTGCCTAAGTTTTTTAGTCAACTAGCATAGAGAGCTCAACGATTTGTTTGCTAAAGGTATCAATTTAGCGATTAGATAAAGCTAGATGCAACAGTGAATCAGTGGGAGTAGTGCGATCGCAATGAAGGCAGAGGAGCAGCAACATCGTCCTCAAGATTGGTCATGGTCATATTGGTTTTTGGTGCCGCTTTATCCCTATGGCAAACGACGGACGCTGTGTCGTGAAGTTGTCAAAGACACAATTTGGACGTTTGATCAAATCCAGGGCATTTTTTATGTGACGGTGCCCATTCGGATGACAGTGGTGCGCCTTGAGGCGGGGGGGTTGTTGGTCTATTCGCCAGTTGCGCCCACGCCTGAGTGCATTCGCCATATGAATGCGTTAGAAGCAATGTATGGCGAGGTCAAATACATCATTCTGCCTACGGTGTCAGGTTTAGAGCACAAAGTGTTTGTTAGCCCCTTTGCGCGTCGATTTCCTCAGGCTCAGGTGTTTGTAACGCCCCATCAGTGGAGCTACCCAGTGCGGTTGCCGTTGAGTTGGTTGGGCTTTCCTCGCTGTCGGACTCAGATGCTGCCATTGGATAGCGCCACCACTCCATTTGGTCAAGAGTTTGCCTATGAGAGTTTAGGCCCGATTGATTTGGGGATTGGCCCGTTTTCAGAAACGGTGTTTTATCATGTGCGATCGCGCACGTTGTTAGTGACCGATACGATTGTGCGAGTGCCTCAAGACCCACCCGATATTGTGCAGCTTGATCCCTATCCGCTGCTCTTTCATGCCAAAGATGATGCTCTTGATCAGGTGATTGATTGTCAAGAGACTCGACGCAAAGGATGGCAACGCATCGCCTTGTTTGCATTCTATTTTCGACCGAGTGTTTTGAAGACGATGCGAGTGGGAGCTACAATTCGCAATGCGCTGGCTGCCTCTGATCGCACCAGGAAGGCTTACTTTGGCCTATTTCCATTTCAGTGGGCGACCCATTGGCAGCAATCGTTTGAGGCTCTCCATGCTGAGGGGCGGTTGCTCGTGGCTCCAATCTTACAGCGACTGATCCTCAATCGAGCCCCTCAAGACGTGCTGAAATGGGTTGATCGAGTTGCTCAATGGGAGTTTGAGCGCATCATTCCCTGTCATTTTGATGCCCCGATCGCAACAACGCCAGATGAGTTTCGGCAGGCGTTTGATTTTTTAGATCAGCCATCATTAGATAGCCAGTATCACGCCCTCCCCGCCGCAGACCTTGAACTGCTAGATGCGCTAGATCGGCGGCTGAGTACCCTAGGAATTACGCCACCCATAAAGGATTTGACCTATCACGATCACCATCAAGTTTAAGATAGATTGAATTCCTCATCGTATATCTGATGCTGCACCCTGTACCCTGGACACCCCAACTCACCGAAGATGGTTCATTTACCTTCTTCTCCGATGAATTTGGTGAAACCTTTCACAGCAAACAGGGAGCTAAAGAGGAAGCGCTACAGAAGTTTGCGATCGCCACTAACCTTGCTGAACAGGCTCAAACAGGGCATCTGCGGCTGTTGGATATTTGTTATGGGTTGGGATATAACACTGCCGGAGCGTTAGAAACCATTGGGTTGACGAATCCGGCTTGTCGGGTTGATCTCTATGGCCTAGAGCTAGATCAATCAGTGCCCCAGGCTGCGATCGCCCCGCCGATGATTGAGATCTGGTCATCTCCCACACAGGCAATGTTATCGGGGTTGGCGTACCAGCAGCGCTATACCACCGAACAACTGACTGCGACACTATTGATTGGAGATGCCCGACAGACGATTCAAACTCTGATTCAGAAGGGCTTTCAGGCTGATGCCATTTTCTTTGATCCGTTTTCGCCGCGCCGTTGTCCTCAGCTTTGGACAGTTGAATTTTTTGCGCGTGTGGTTCGGTGTCTTGCTCCCAATGGTTTGCTGGCGACCTATTCGCGCTCAGCCTCCGTGCGCTCAGCCATGCAACTGGCCGGATTGCACATTAGCAATATTCCGCCAGCCCAGCCAGGAGTGCCCCATGAGTGGTCTCAGGGAACGGTGGGTAGTCTCAATCCTGACCTGATGCTGCCGCTCTCTCAACTAGAACAAGAACATCTGCAAACCCGCGCTGCTATTCCTTATCGTGATCCAACGTTGTGTGACACGGCGGCAGAGATTTTGCAGCACCACGCCGCCGCGCAGAGTTGCTCTAAGGCCGAATCAACGTCTAGTTGGCGACGCCGATGGAATATTCACTAACCACCTGGCGATCGCGCTGAATCGTCATGCCATGGGGCTTAAACAAGGGTTGTCCAAAGAATCCATAATGTTCTAGACCTTCCAGAATGCCCCAAGCACTAGACCCTGCGGCAAAATAAATCTGAGGGCGATCGCGCAGTTTCTCTAGCTCTTCACTATAGTTGCCGACGACAATGGCCTGAGTGTTGCCAGCTAGCATCGATTCATCATTGCCACAAGAACCGGCCACATAAAACTGACTAATCGGCAGACCCCACTTGAGGGCGCAATAGCGGAGCGCATCGCCTTTTGAGGCTCGTAGTGGCACCAAGTCAAGATACATGCTGTGCGAATAGATGGCTTTCACAGGCAGGTTGCGCTGCCGCAAAAACCGCACAATTTCTCGAATGCTGGGCGTTTTGCTTTCATCGACAAAATAGCTAATTTTGTAGTATCCCTGCACCTCTGGCGGCTGGATCGATAGCCCCGGAATTTCTTTTAAGGCGTCTTGAACGCCTGCCGGTCGCCAGCGATAGCTGATATGACGCTGCCAGTTGGTGTCTGTGACCACCTGCGGGCCATGATAGATTTCGCTGCCCACAGATGTAACTAACAAATCAGGCATCGGAATCTGCCATTCTTCTAAAACGGCGATCGCACTTTCTAAACAGCGCCCTGTAGCAATGCCAAAGCAAATGGCCTCATCACACTGCCGCAACCGTGCCATCAGCGTATGGAGCGCCTCTTGATCGCCAACCAGCGTATTGTCGATTTCGCATACCAAAATGCGATCGGCAATCGGCAATCGATTCTTGGTCAAATCGCTAGATCCACTGCGAATGCTAATGGCAAAGGGCTCCGGCAATGGCTCAATCGCAGGCGCTTTGGGCAAAGGGCTCAGCGTCGATTGTACGGCCTGCTGCAGTAGCTTACGAACGTTTTCCAGATAGCGATCTGCGTGACTGCTCCATGAGAAATGCACCTTTACCTGAGTCAGCCCGCTCTCAGACCACTGCTGCCACTGGTCAGCATTGGTTAGAGCCGTTAGCAGCGCCGCTTGAATATCGTGAATATCGAGCGGATCAATCAGCAGCCCATTTTGACAGGCCGCCACAATATCTTGGGGGCCACCATCAGCCGTGGCTACAATCGGCACACCACATGCGCTAGCCTCAAGCAGCGTCAGGCCAAAGGGCTCCGTTAGCGCCGGGTTGATAAACACCCCACGGGTCTTGGCAACATAGCGATAAAAGTTGGCGACATCTTCAGACTTGTGCTGCTTGGGATAGGCAACCTTGCCATATAAGTCGTAGCGATCGATAGCCAGCAACAGATCAGTCATCACCTGACGCGGACCACTTTCCATGCTGCCAATATCGTCTCGATTACCCAACACCAACAGCAGGTTTGCCAGCTTTTGCAACTCTGGATCTTCGCCATAGGCTTTGACTAAGCTGCCAACATTCTTGCGCATGGCAGGGCGAGAGAGCGCCATAATCAACGGCTTATCAGGGTCTTTGAGAAAGCGGCTGAGCGACGTGCGCAGGTCATCATTTTGCCAATTGGGAGACGGTGGATAAAACCGCTCTAGCATCACTCCAGGCGGAATCACAACCATGCGCTGCGGCTGATATTGGTCATAGATGCCATATTGCTCTTTTACTTCTTGGCGAGTGCTTGCCACGACTAATGCTGCACTGCCCAAGGTTGTTTCTTCGGCTTCAATGCGAGTGCTGATGCGGAAATGCTCTTCAATCACATCAGGCTTGGTGCCATGCTCAAGCAAGCGCTGCAGTTTGACCCGTCCCAGAGAATGCCCCGTATGAATCAGCGGCACACCTAACCAGCCTGCAATGCGACATCCGACATACCCAGCATCGGCATAGTGGCTATGAATAGTATCCGGAAGACGACCCACCTGCCGAATATGGCGCAGTAGCTCATCGGCAAAACTATCTAGATAGGCCCAAAGTACTTCTTTGCGGAGATAGCGACGCGGCCCACAGGGCAGGCGGATGATTTGAGCGTTGTTGCCGAGCGATTCGACAGGCTGGGCGTAGTCAGAACTCACCTTGGGGTCAATGACCATGCGAGTCACCAAATCAACTCGATCAACATCGGGGTGTTTAGCTAAGGCTCTGGCAAGTTCAACTACATACTTTGTTTGACCTCCAGTGTCTGCATCTCGCCCTAGTTCAAGGTTTTCGCTTCGAATCAACCCATGAATGCTAATCAGAATAATATATAACCCGTTACTGCGTCCCATGTCTCCCTCCCAAAATTCGACGTAGAGAGCCAAGTCTTATATCGCAATCAAAATCAAAGACTATCTCTGTTAGCAGAGCCCCAGCGGGGAAAACAATGCGTTTGTGCTTCAGAGTATTAGGTTCTGATTAGATTTACCACAGTATGAACATATTGTGTTGTGTGATCCTACACATCTTCCCAAAGTCGCAATTTTGTGATATGCCGCTGAGAATGCGGTGCTTATTTTAAGGGCGATCGCTTAATTATTCACATTGATTTATTCCGAGTTCAAAGAATCCGCCAAGTTTTCCTAGCCTGTCCCCCAAATTCCTCGGCGTTTCTCCAAATTTTCCTGATGTGTCTCTAAAATTCCCTGGCGGTTTTCTGAATTTTCTCGGCAGTTCTCCGAATTTTTCTAACATGTCTCTAAAAATTCCCTGGCAGTTCTCCGAATTTTCCTGGCAGTTCTCTAAAATTCCTTGGCAGTTCTCCAAATTTTCCTGGCAGTTCTCTAAAATTCCTTGGCAGTTCTCTAAAATTCCCTGGCAGTTCTCTAAAATTCCTTGGCAGTTCTCTAAAATCTCCTGGCCTGTCCCCAAAATTTCTTGGCAGTTCTCTAAAATTTCTTGGCAGTTCTCTAAAATTCCTTGGCGTTTCTCCAAAATCTCCTGGCCTGTCCC
>CAZCXK010000001.1:0-8596 GCA_964502605.1 uncultured bacterium | reverse complement strand
CTTGGCAGTTCTCTAAAATTCCTTGGCGTTTCTCCAAAATCTCCTGGCCTGTCCCCAAAATTCCTTGGCAGTTCTCCGAATTTCCCTGATATGTCTCCGAAATTCCCTGGCGTTTCTCTAGAATTCTTCGGTGTTTCTCTAGAATTCTTCGGTGTTTCTCCAAAATCTCCTGGCCTGTCCCCAAAATTTCTTGGCAGTTCTTCGAATTTCCCTGATATGTCTCCGAAATTCCCTGGCGTTTCTCTAGAATTCTTCGGTGTTTCTCTAGAATTCTTCGGTGTTTCTCCAAAATCTCCTGGCCTGTCCCCAAAATTTCTTGGCAGTTCTCCGAATTTTGCTGGCCTTGCTCCGAAGTTCTGTCAATGCTGAAGCGAAACTGTAGCGAATAATGAGCAGCGAATCCGTTGTCTGTGAATACTTTTGAGGTTTAATAGCAGTTGCGAACAATTCTGAACTGGCCGCAAAAACAGAGCCTTTCCAAAGATTTGCATTATGGCTTTGCATCCTTTAGAGAGCATATTTCTTGAACCCATACAGGACATCAGCTATTAACGGTTGTATCGGTCAATCAGCGTTGAGACTATCTAGCTTGTTGAGCCGAGTCAAGTCGGAGGGTGAGGAAGATTCATCCTCTTCGACCAGAACCGTCTGCACCACAAATGGTAGTGATGCGCCTGCCAGCCCCCGACGGATGCGATCCGGTGTCTCCGGAAAGATCACAAACAGGGCAAAAACTTTGTCTGTGCCTTCGCTAAAAATGTGTTGATATTTGGGGGGCATTAGCCATTCGTAGCCTTTGTCTAACCAAATCTGTGTTTGCCGCCAGCGCCCCAGCAATGTCGAAAAGTCTTCCTGAGGCCGATGGATAAAGATAAAAATCTCGCCCCCAGCTTTGATTTTCCATTCTGGATCACACATCAAGACTGCAACATCACTCGGCAGTCGCACCACATCTCCGGTGCCGATGCTCGGACTACCTGGCCCCAATGAGGGAGCTGCACTCCGGAGCCGCACGAGGGGCAGCGGAATGGTAATGACGCTCTCATCAGGGCGACGCATACTGGGGATCATTTCTAGATAGGGGCGGAACTGCTTCAGCAGGCCGATTATCCCTGCTTGATTGCTGTAGCTTGCCAGGAGTTCTTCGTACTGAGACTGTCGAACAACCATTGTTTAGCAATCACCTATTGTTCAATATGTGGATTGGGTGTTTGTATTTTAGCTAAAGATGGTGCAGGCGATCGCCCCATTGGTTACTCTGGAATTTGTAGTCTGCATCGGGTTTTTGCTAATGAATCTATCAACGTCGGTGTTTGTGATTGGGGGATGCAGTCTTGCAATTGGCATCATTGCGAGTGTGTCAGTGCTCAATCATCGGGATCTCCATCTGCAACAACCATCCGCCCAGGAGACGCTTGCGCCGGAGGTTTCATCGATACAACGCCCCACCGTTGAGCACCTTAAAATAGCTTGGATTGTTACCCCATCTGAGGCGATCGCCTTGATTGAGGATGGAGCTACGGTGCTAGATGCGCGGGGCAAATCATCCCAATTAGTAGGAACATTGTCGGGAGCACTAGACGGGGCGATCGCTGTGAGCTGGCAACAGTTTGCTCAGGATCAAGCACCAAACCGAGGCAAGCTCCTGACCAATCCGGTTCAGCTATCTCAACGGTTGCAAGATGTGGGAGTGTTTCATCATCGAGCGGTTGTGGTTTTGGGTGATCCCCGCCAGGGCTGGGGCGAAGATGGGCGCATTGTTTGGATGCTGCGGACGCTGGGGCATGACCAAGCTGTGCTGGTGGATGGCGGGTATCCTGCAGTGGCGGCAGCAGGAATCTCACACCGCCTGATGACCCGCTCGGCGACAGCCCCAAAGGGCGACTTTGTGGTGCAGCACACCCCTGATTGGGACGCTGATCGAGAGGCCGTCCAAGCGGCTATTGATCAGCCTGATGTGGTTATTCTCGACGTGCGAGAGCTACGCGAATTTGACGGCAACACTCCCTATGGAGAAAGTCGAGGGGGGCATATACCAGGAGCCATCCATCTCTATTTCAAAGATCTGCTAGACGAAACAGGCGCGATGTTACCTCCCGATCAACTGCTGACATTGTTGCGCGATCGGGGCATTACCCGCGACCACACCATCATTTCATATTGCACCGGGGGGATTCGCTCGGGTTGGATGACCTCAGTGCTCACGACGCTCGGGTTTGATGCTAAAAACTATGCTGGGTCGATGTGGGAGTGGTCGGCTTTATCTCCTGAGCACTATCCTTTGATGAACTAACGCTAACTGTTCTGCACCCAATCCACTGGTTGTCTACTATGCAGCAAAGTCCCACATGAGTGGGTCGTCATCCAGGTGATCTGTGACGTGACTGCCAATTGTGGCGATCGCGGCAAGGTCTGCTTCTGAGAGCAAAACCTTGGCAGCTTGGGCATTTTGAATCGCCTGATCGGCATTGCGGGCTCCGGCGATCGCACTGGTCATGGGCTGCTGAATTAACCAGGCCAGCGCCAACTGCGCCAATGTGCAATCATAGCGCTCTGCAATGGGGCGCAACTGATCGAGGGCAGCTTGTGCTCGTTGATAGTGGTCGCCTTGAAATAGTTTATTCTTCGCCCGAATATCTCTCGCTTCAAACTGATGGTCAGCCCCAAATTTTCCGGTCAATAGCCCCTGCGCCAACGACGAATAGGCAATGATCGAAATCTGATTCTCGATGCAATAGGGCATGATATCGAGCTCGACCTGCCGCCAGAAGAGGGAATAGGGGGGCTGGAGGCTATCAATGCGCCCATATTGAGCGGCTTCAGCAATCTGGTCTCGTGAGAAGTTAGATACCCCAATCGCCCGAATTTTGCCCTGCTGTTTCAAATCATTGAGCGCCCGCATCGACTCCTCAATCGGCACGATGTCGCTTTTGAACGCTCCTGATGGCCAGTGAATTTGATAGAGATCGATGTAGTCGGTTTTTAATCGCGTCAGCGATGTCTCACATGCCTCAATAATTTGGGCGTATTTAAGATGATTCGCAAATACTTTAGTTGCTAGAATTACCTGTGCTCGAATATGGGATAGCGCCTGTCCGACTAAGTCTTCAGAATAGCCGTTGCCATAGACTTCAGCCGTATCAAACGTCGTCACCCCGGCATCAAATGCAGCCTGGAGTGCCGTGATGATTTCTTGATCCTCAATGCCGACCCAGCCCGATTTTCCGGCTTGCCAGGTGCCGACAATGATGGGTGTAATCTCAACGGTTGATTGCCCTAGCACTCGTGTTTCCATATTCAGCATCCTCTGTTAATCAATACCACTCTATCGATCATTGAATGGGTTGGCATTCCACCATGAGAATGATCAAGGGCGATCGCCGTGAATTGGAGTCATCTTGATCTAAATCCTGGACGCATTATGTGTCGCTGTTGTCTCCAAATGTTTCGTCGCCTACATTTTAAACGCCTCACCCCAACGTCTTTCCGGGCGCGCGAGCCTAGCTCCCCCGATAGAAGCTGCGGTCATAGCAAGCAATGGGTATGCATAGTAGCCTGTTTAAGGAGGGTTAGGGAGAATCAGCTCGACTTGTATGTACACGTTAGCCTGCGTTGGGTCAGAAGACCTGCCCCCTACATCAGATGAAATACTGTAAGGGTAATAAGCAATTGCTCCTGATTGACGGACAAAACTATTGATAACCCATATCCTGCATCGGGTCAGGAGACCTGCCCCCCACTGTAAGGATATGGTTTCCGCATCCAATACAGAATTTTTGTCCGTCAACAGCGATTGATCTAAACGATCAACCCAACCAATCTATTTGTCGGATTCCAGCACAGTAGTTCCCAATAGATAGCTGCCCTATGGCAGAGTTTTCCACTCGTCCCATGGGATGTCGCGCCCCGGATAGGCCACGCATTGAAACGGCCAGGCAGTGGCAATCCACTGTTTCGTAAATTCAAATAGGAGGCTATCCATACCTGTTTCATAAGCCGAATCACGCACCCACAGATAAACTGCTGCATCATACCCTGTTGCCTCTGAGGCGCTGGCATCGCGGTGGCCTCGTTCGGGCGGCATGATGTAAACGCAGCCTAGACAGACTTGCTCGTCTAAGCTCATGACGGTATAGGCAAAGGATGTGCGCCGCTGGAATTCTTTGTGATGCCACGCTAAATCAATTAGATCTTGTTCGAGGGTCAAGTTACGAGGCCACCCTGACTCGTCACCAAACACGGTCGTCAATCGCTCGATACTCGACATGACAGCATCATAGTCTTTGATCAGGTCATGGATGGTTAGCATTCTCAAGCGAAAGGCATCGCTTGCAATCCGATCTGGGACAGGGAAACTGGGATCAACTAATGCCAGTGCTAGCATAGCTATCAAATGCTGAGAATAGATACATCCGTTAGGAATACCACGTTTTGAGGGCGATCGCACGTAAGAATAGAAAGAGATTATGCTGAGCCCACCTGCCCCCCGCTGTAGTGCTATCGCGATCGCCACTCCAATGCTCGTCTTTCCATCTCTTTGATGAAGCTATCTTTCCCGTCCATATAGCCGTCAATGTCATCGGGCTGCAGCGTTTTCACGAGTTGACGCTTGAGATCACTATAGCGCTGAGCCTCATCAGGATGAGCCATCATATAATCGCGAAAGGCCAGATGGCGCTCAACCTCTGGCGAACCGACACCAAACCCATGCACATGATGGGTACGGAGCCCCAATTTGGTATCTTTGCGGAAATAGCGACGACCAGGGATGCCAAACTCGCCCAATGCCTCATAGCCCAATGCTTCCATTGCTGCACGCTGCTGATCAAGTTGGGCAATCTCTTCAACTTCTACCAGAATATCAATGATAGGCTTGGCATAAATATGAGGGATAGCTGTGCTGCCAATGTGGTGGATGGCAACTACGAGCGGGTCTAGAGTCTGGATGATAGAGGCTGATTCATGTTCAAAACCGATGAGCCATTCAGGGTTGTGAGGACAGACATATACTCGGATTGCCATCGGATTGATATTGTGATGCGATTTACGTCAGACTTACTTCATAATAGTTGAGTGATATAGGCATGAATCTTAAGTAATGGATCGGAGTAATGGATCGGAACACCATGGCGATCGCCCCCTCGTCCCTAGGTCATATCCCTGGCCCTGTGCCCTTACCGATCATAGGTCGCCTTATCCATGCTTGGCGCTATGGGCGCGACTCCATTTCCTATGCCAGTCGCTTATTTGAGCATTATGGCTCTGTTGTGTCGCTGGCCGCAGGTGGTGGCACTAATTTTTATTCGCCGTTGCCCAACTGCCCTGGCACTGTCTTAGCCTATGGGTCAGAGGTGGTGCACCAGGTGACGAGCTACCATGAGGTCTACTACAAATATCCGATTTCAGGAACCCTCTATCGCTACCACGACCAATCACCCCGCACGGCTCCGCTCAAACACTTTGGCGTCGGGCTATTTGGCGTCAATAGCCAGCAGCATTTACAAACTCGCAAGCTGATGATGCCCGCCTTTCACCAAAAACGAATTGCAACCTATCGCGATGATATGGTGGCGATCGCCCAATCTATACTAGACGGCATTCCCCTGAAGCATCCGTTTGATATAGCCGCCACCCTCCGCTTACTAACGATGCGAATTGCCACTAAAACTCTCTTTGGCACCGACATCAATGACGCAGGAGGTGCTATTGGCCAGCTGATTCAAGAGATCTTGGGCGGTCTTGGTTCAGCCGTCTTGCTACCCGTTGACTGGCCAGGATTGCCTTACCATCGACTGCTGACGCTAATGCAGCAGCTCGATGACGAAATGAGAGCTATCATTAGTTGCAAACGGCAAGCAGGAGTTGCAACTAATGATATGCTGTCGATGCTGATGGCGGCTCAAGATGCCGAAACAGGGCTGTCGCTTACCGAAGATGAGCTATTGGGTCATGCAGGTGTTATCTTTGCGGCAGGTCATGAAACCAGCGCCAATGCCCTCACCTGGACGTTGCTGCTGCTGTCTCAGCATCCAGATGTGGCGGCTGATTTGCACCATGAACTACACCACCATCTACACGGAGATGCCCCTACCATCGATCAACTGCAGCAGTTGCCGCTGCTCGATCACGTCGTTAAAGAATCCTTGCGGATCATTCCGCCTGCCCCCTGGAATGGACGAGTTATGTCACAACCCCTAGACTTGGTTGGCCATTCTCTCCCCACAGGCACGGAAGTGCTCGTGAGCATCTACCATACGCACCATCAGGCAGACGTGTTTCCTCATCCAGAAACCTTTGACCCATATCGGTGGGACACCATTGACCCCAGCCCGTATGCATACAACCCGTTTAGCGCTGGCCCCCGTACCTGCATTGGCGCAGCCTTTGCCATGATGGAGATTAAGCTGATTCTAGCGATGCTGGTGCAGCAATTTCGTATCCAGATGGTGCCCCACCGCCCCATTAACCGCAGCGGATTTATCGTGATTACGCCTCAAGGTGGGTTGCCTGTGGTCGCCCATCCTCAAGATCGAGATTTTCATCAGGGGGTGGGCGATGTGCGAGGCAACGTGCGCGATATGGTAGACTTGCCGTTCTCTCGCTAACATATCAACTAGAGCTTCCAAAGCCTCTAAAGCCTCTAGAGCGTCACCTGACGCGCCCCAAAATATTGGAATGGCTGCAAGGCACCATAGCCTGCTTCATTATCGTGATAGCCCGGATGAGCAGCCATCCAAAGCAGATGATTTTTGAGGTCTTCGTTGTTTTCTAATGGGGTATCGTGATGGCGGCCATCGCTATGGTGTGACACAATCAGAGCCGCCAACCCAGCCACAAATGGGGTTGCCATTGAGGTGCCGCTGAGTTCGGCATAGCCGCCATCTCGATAGGTTGACCAAATGTGAGACCCCGGTGCCATCACATCAATTTCCCCCCCCCGCGATGAAAATCCAGATCGGTTGCCGTTTTCATCATGAGAAGCAACCGTAATGACTCCGCCATACCGCCCAGGATAGCCGATGCTGTTTTGAAAGAGTGATCCTTCATTGCCAGCCGCGCAAAGCACTTTGACGCCCTTAGCCAAAGCAATATGAATCGCCTGATAGAGCCGATTCGACGAATATGCCCCCCCCAACGACATTGAAATAATATCTGCACCTTGTTCAACGGCCCATAAGACGCCGTTGGCAATCCAGTGGAAGGCTCCACCACCTTCATTGGTCAACACTTTGCCAATCAACAGTTGAGAACGAGGAGCCACGCCAACAAAGCCTGTATCATTTAAGCGAGCACCAATGATCCCAGCACAGTGGGTGCCGTGACCGTTGCCATCTTCAACACCTTCGCCGGTAAAGTCTTTAGCATCAACAATGCCATCCGCCAAGTCGGGGTGATCGAGATCAACCCCCGTATCTAGAACTGCGATTTTGACTCCATCTCCCATGGTTTGAGCCCAAACACCAGGAATACCTAAGATTGACCCAGCCCAGTTAATTTGTTCGCCTTCCTCGGTCTGCTTTGCCAGGTGCTTGAGTTCAGATGAGCTGACTGCGTGTTGATGCACTTTTAATCTGGGCAGACCAAAATCGCGCGTCGTGTTCATATCTAGTCCTCATTATCAATCCGAATCGATGGTCTGGTCATCGCAACAGTTTTCTATTACAGCTGTCTACTACATTTACCTAATTCATACATCAGCAAGCAACCGGGTCAGGCATGTCTGTGTTGTAGCCATGGGAATCGATTAAGGGTTTCTCAGTCTCCGTTGCCGCTAGGAGTATAGGGCATATGCACAAATCTAGGGTTTAACCGAGGGAAATTTTTTATGTTTTGCAATGATTGCTCGATGTGAGCCAGAAATGCGAGTCGTTTCTCAGGTGCAGGCAGACGCAGGTAGTCTCCATGAGCAGGTTACGGCTAGGAGTTCTGCGCTAATTACAGCTTTAGTTCGCTCAAAGCCGTTCTAAAGTGCTAAGGTTACAGCAGAGAATAAATATCGGTTGCAGCATTTGTTTCTAGTATTAACGAGTCTTCGCGTTGTTCCATTGACAGACTTCTCTCCGAAATTTGACTCTACACCTTCCTTTAATTTTGGAGACAATCTATGTCAATTTATGTAGGTAACCTATCCTATGAGGTTACAGAGGCCGATCTAACGTCCATTTTTGCAGAGTATGGGTCGGTAAAGCGGGTTCAGCTTCCTACTGATCGCGAGACAGGTCGCATGCGGGGTTTTGGCTTTGTGGAAATGGGTGCCGAATCTGAAGAGGCAGCAGCCATCGAAGCACTTGACAGTGCAGAATGGATGGGGCGTGACTTGAAAGTTAATAAGGCAAAGCCTCGTGAAGATCGCGGCGGATCTTTTGGTGGTGGACGCAGAAATGACCGTTCTTCGCGCAGCTACTAATCGCTCAGTTTGAGATTTAGTTCCAATAGCTAGATTTAAATTAAGAGGGTTCAGATAGAAATGTCTGAGCCTTTTTTATGTTTGTCTGTGCGTCATGGGTACATATAGCGATCCTAAATGAGTTGTGAGAAGCAGCCCTAAGTACAGGACAAAAACTTGCAAAAGGAGAGTAGAAAAGGGTTTCATGAG